>NZ_JBIBJI010000005.1:379823-646468 GCF_042958345.1 Streptomyces sp. NPDC007983 | reverse complement strand
CGAAGACCAGCACGGTGATGGCCAGCGTGGCGGCGAAGACCGCGACGAGGGAGCCGAAGCTCGCCCGGATGGATCTGATCTTCAGCCACTCGGAGTGCAGCACCGCAGTGACGGGCATGGTCGGGTCTCCTCTTCTCGGGTGGTGGGGGCGGCTTCTCGGGTGGTGGGGCCGCTTCTCAGCTGGTGGCGGCGGTGAACTCCGCCTCGTCCGCCGTGAGCGCGAGGTAGGCCTGCTCCAGCGAGGCGCGTTCGTCGGCGAGTTCGGACACGGGGATGCCCTCGCGGGCGGCCACGGCCCCGATCTGCTCGGCCTTGGCGCCTTCCACCACCCATCCGCCGTCCTCGCCTTCCAGGACCGTGAATCCGCCGGTCAGCAGCGTGGCCCTCAGCCGGGCGGGGTCGGTGGTGCGTACCCGTACGCGGGCCCGGCTGTGCCGCTCGATGAAGTCGGGCATGGAGACGTCGGCGAGGAGGCGGCCCCGGGCGAGGACGACGAGGTGGTCGGCGTAGGTCGCGGTCTCGTTCATCAAGTGGCTGGAGACCAGGATCGTGCGGCCCTCCCCGGCGAGTCGGCGCAGCAACGCGCGGATCCAGATGATCCCTTCCGGATCGAGGCCGTTGGCGGGCTCGTCCAGCAGGAGCACGGGCGGATCCCCGAGGAGCGCGGTGGCGATGCCGAGGCGCTGGCGCATGCCCAGCGAGAAGGTCTTGACGCGGCGGCCCGCCACGGTGGCGAGACCGGTCTCCTCGAGGACCTCGTCCACACGGCGGCCCGGAAGGCGGTTGCTGACCGCGAGGCAGCGCAGATGGTCACGGGCGGTCCGGGAACCGTGGGCCGCCTGCGCGTCGAGCAGGGCGCCGACCGTGCGCAGGGGTTCGCGCAGGGTCGCGTACGGGCGACCCGCCACCGTGGCGGTGCCGGCGGTGGGGTGGTCGAGGCCGAGGATGAGGCGCATGGTGCTGGACTTGCCCGCGCCGTTGGGGCCGAGGAAACCGGTGACCCGGCCCGGTTCGACGCTCAGGGTGAGCCGGTCGACGGCGCGGGTGCTGCCGTACTCCTTCGTCAGGTCGTGTACGTCGATGCTGGTCATGGCTTCAGCCTGGCCGTACGGAAAGGTGGCGGGCCTCCCCCGCCGGAGGAGACCGTCTCCCCCGTGAGGGGGAACCACCGCCCCGCCCGCTCTGCCACGATGACGGCATGCCAGGCCCTCTGCTGCCGCTGACCCGTGCGGTCACCTACACCCGCTGGCTTCATGTGCTGGTGGGGGCGATCGTGCCGTTCGTCTGCGGCGCCATCTATCCGGGGCTGACCCGTCCCGCCCCGACCGACTGGCTGCTGATCGCGGCGCTGCCGGTTCCCCTGGTCCTGGCGGCGGCCGTGGTGCCCGAGGTGCGCCGGGCGGAGGGGCTGCAGGCGCGGCTGATGCTGTTCCCGGGGCCGCACGCGCGCGTGCGCGGTGAGGAGGACCCGGGGGTCTCGGCCGCGCCGTCCGCCTCGTGGAGCGACCGGGCCAGGACCGGTGCCTGGCTGGTGCTGCGCCTGGAGGTGGGGCTCGCCGTCGCGCTGGTGACGGGACAGTTGATGGCGCTGTGCCTGTCGCTCGCCGGGGCGGCCGCCGGGCAACCCGGCGTGGGCGACGCGCCGTTGCGGGTGTCCGGCGGGGGCTGGGGGTATGCCCTGCTGGTCCCGGTGCCCCTGCTGGTGCTGGCCGCCCTGGCCGCCGGGGCGGGCGCCCTCATGGCGGAGGCCGCCCGTCGACTGCTCGGCCCGTCGGCCAGGGAGCGGCTGGCCGAGTTGGAGGAACGTACCGAGCGGCTGCTGGAACGCAACCGCATCGCCCGGGAGTTGCACGACTCCCTCGGCCACGCCCTCACCCTGGCCGTGGTGCAGGCGGGTGCCGCGCGGGCGGCGGGCGACCCGGACTTCACCGACCGGGCGCTGGAGACCATCGAGGAGTCGGGGCGGGCCGCGCTGGAGGACCTGGAACGGGTCCTGATGGTGCTGCGCGAGACGGCGCCGCCGGCCGGGGCTCGCCCGGCCCTGGGCGACGCGGACCGGCTGCTGGAGTCCGCCCGGTCCTCGGGGGCGCGGATCGACGCCGAGGTGACCGGTCCGCTGGAGCGGGTGCCGGGCCCGGTGTCGCGCGAGGGCTACCGGATCCTCCAGGAGGCCCTGACCAATGTGCTGCGGCACGCGGGCCCCGTCCCCGTCCGCGTCCGCATCGCCGTGGACGAGGCACGGCTGAGGCTGGAGGTGCGCAACCCCCTGTCCGCGCCGGCGGCGGTGGCCGTCACGGGCGGCGGCAGCGGGCTGCGCGGGATCCGGGAGCGCGCCGCGCTGCTCGGCGGCGAGGCCCGGACGGAGCGGGACGGCGGCCAGTGGCTGGTCCATGTCGACCTGCCGCTGGGGTGATCTAGGCTGGGCGGATGCTCACCGTTCTCCTGGTCGACGACGAGCCTCTGGTGAGGGCGGGCCTGCGCGCCGTACTGGAGGCGCAGCCGGACATCGAGGTGGTGGGCGAGGCGGCCGACGGCGCCGCCGTGATCCCCCTGGTGCGTCGGCTGCGGCCGGACGTCGTCGCCATGGACGTGCGGATGCCGCTGATGGACGGCATCGAGGCCACCCGGGCCGTCCTGCGCACGGTGCCGGACCCGCCGAAGATCATCGTGGTGACGACCTTCGAGAACGACGAGTACGTGTACGGGGCGCTGCGCGCGGGCGCCGACGGGTTCCTGCTGAAGCGGGCGCGACCGGCGGAGATCGTGCACGCCGTGCGGCTGGTGGCGGAGGGCGACTCGCTGCTGTTCCCGGCGGCGGTGCGCCAGTTGGCCGCCTCGTACGGTGAGACCCACGGCAGCGCCGAGGGCCGGGCGGCCCTGGAGCGCGCCGCGCTGACCGAGCGGGAGGGTGAGGTGCTGCGGCTGGTGGCCCGCGGGCTGTCGAACGCGGAGGTCGCGGCGCGCCTGGTGGTGGGCACCGAGACCGTCAAGTCGCATATGAGTTCCGTCCTGGCGAAGCTCGGTGCGCGGGACCGCACCCAGGCGGTCATCGCCGCGTACGAGTCCGGCTTCGTCTCGCCGGGCCACTGACCCGTCGGCAGCGCCGGCCACGCCCCGGGCGGCGGTGCCCGCGTCAGGTGAAGAACCCTATGTAGGACGAGGCGAGGCTCGAGACCAGCCAGAACACGCCGAAGGCGATACCGATGATGATCAATATCGCCAGCACTCTGTCCACCTTGCCGACGGACGTGAACGGAGATCGGGGGTCGGGATCATGTGGGCTCATTGACCCAACATACGACAATAAGTCGGCGCGTGTGACGACTCGTTGATGATCCTGTAACCCATGGTCCACCTGGGCGGCTACGCCGGTTCCATCCTCCCGGCCGCGCTCGGGTACAACGAAGATCGCCGGAAGCGGGGCGGACTGCTCCAGCCGCACCGGCCCGGCCGCCGCACCGGCCCGGCCGCCGCGCCGATCGCGCCGATCGCGCACTCCAGGTGCCCGGCGCGCGGGCGCGGCGCGGTCAACCCCGTTCTGGGCCCGGAAGTCCGCAAAGTCCTCGCTCAATGGGCTCACGGCGTCACCTTGCCCCAACGCCAGGTGGCCGTCGCGCAGGTGTGCGGGAGGAATCTGGCCCGTGAATACACCAGCGTCGCGCTGACCAGGCTGAAGTACCTCCTGCGAACGTCTGAGCACGAGGAGGTACGGGCGGCAGCGCTGACCACGCTGAAGTCCCTGCTGGGCGACGCCGATCTTTCGGCGCGGGTGCTGAAGACGCTCGTCGACTGGACCGCGCCGGAGAGGAACACTTCGGAGAAGGGAGGGTCCAGCCACACTGCCTTCCTCGACGTGTTCGCTCTGGACGACACCGAATCCTCCGCGTCGCCGGTCCCCCTCCTCCTCAACGCGGAAGCAGAGCACGGCGAGGCCGTCCGCGAGTTGCTCCGCGAAGGCTGGCAGGCCACATGGCGCCGTCCTGAACAACGCGAGCGCGCGGCGGAGGTGCTCGGTCAGTGGTGCGACGCGGCTGAAGCCGGTGAGCTGCCCGGAGATGCCGTGGAGGATGTCGTCGCCGTCATCTTCTCGGCCCAGGTGGATGTAATGGGCGGCGAACTCGACAGGCTCATCGCCGGCACGGCGCCGTTCCGCACCCAGCTGCGTACGCGCCTCTTCGAGGTTGTCAGGGAGATGGCGGCACGCGGGGCGGCGGCCAGCACCCACAGCGCCGTATGAGGCCGCGTCTCTTCCGCCGGGGTGACGCCGGTTCCGCGAGGCAGGAGGACCCGGCCCTTCGGAAAGACCTTCACCGCCCAGCTGCCCAGCGCGGACCACGGTCTCTATTTCGACGTGCGTTTCGCCTACGACTGGACATCGGAGGCATCGCAACGGGCTCCGGTCCTGCACGGCGACGCCGTGGCACGGTCACTGCTGACAGACCATGCCGCGGAAGCCCTGCGCACCTACCCCATCCTCATGGCCGGGCCACGGTGATCGTCAGGGAGGACACACTGCTGGCTGTCGGCCGCCGGAGCGAGGCCGCCGAACGGCACCGCGTCGAGGGGGCAGCCCACGTCGCACGCCTGGAACTGCTCCGTGCCTTTCACGGCCCGAGCACAAGGACGCGGGCGATGGATCTTCTGGAGACCGTCCTGAGCCTTCTCGCGCCCGAATCGGCGGCCTCGGCACGTGCAGAGGCAGTAGAGCAGATGGGTCAAGCCCCGGTGTCCGAACCATCTTGATCCCCGCAACCGTAACGGTCGGCCGGAGCCCGGCAGCACCAGCTACTGGGCACCGGTCGTATCGCGAAGCCGCTTTCACTTGATCCATGCGTGGTGAGTAACTCGCCGCATCTGCACCTCTGGAGGGGGTCCGTGGACGAAGCAGAAGTGGCGGAAGCGCGCCCTCCCTTAGAACTCCTAACGAAATGATCTTCGAGGTGGTTGGATCACTCCAGGACCGGTGATTCGGAGGTGTGGAGTGGCACGGCCGAAGCCGTGGGAAGCCGACGACGAGCTGTGGGCGGTGATCGAGCCGTTGCTGCCCAAAGTCGAACGCCGGGCTCGCCACCCCGGGCGCAAGCGGCATCCGGACCGTCTGGTGTTCCAGGGCATCCTGTTCGTCCTGCACACCGGAATCGCCTGGGAACACCTGCCGCAGGAGCTTGGCTTCGGTTCGGGCATGACCTGCTGGCGCCGTCTGGCCGAATGGACCGAGGCCGGGGTGTGACGCCGGCTGCACGAGGCCCTCCTGGCCGAACTGCGCGGCGCGAACGCCCTGGACTTCTCCCGGGCGGCGGTCGACGGTTCCCACATCCGGGCGCTAAAGGGGGCCCCAAGACCGGACGAAGCCCCGACGGCCGGGGCAGGACGGGCAGCAAGCACCACCTGATCACCGACGCCACCGGCATCCCGCTCGCCGCCACGCTGACCGGTGGCAACCGCAACGATGTCACCCAGCTCATCCCGCTGCTGCAGGCCGTGCCGCCGGTGCGGGGCAAGCGCGGCCGACCTCGGCGCCGCCCGGACGTGGTGCTGGGCGACCGCGGCTACGACCACGACCAGTACCGCCGCCTGGTCCGGGATCTCGGCGTGAAACCACTGATCGCCCGCCGCGGCACCGAGCACGGCTCCGGCCTCGGCACCCAACGCTGGGTCGTCGAACGTGCCTTCGCCCACGTGCACTGGTTCCGCCGCCTGCGGATCCGCTGGGAGATACGCGACGACATCCACGAAGCCTTCCTCACCCTCGGATGCGCACTCATCTGCTGGCGACGTCTGAAGTCATTGCGGCAGTAGTCTTCACTGCACGTGAGAGCAGTCGGAATCAGGTCCCGCGCGATGGTCGAGCCGGTCGCGCACAGCGAGCAGGTCGGTGATCCGCTGGTCGATGCGGAAACGCTCGGACGTCAGCTGGTCCAGGAGTGCCGGGGGGGGCTTCACCTGAGTCCACGCACGGCAGCACCTGGCGGACCACTCTGTTCGGGAGGCCCGCCCGACTTGCACCTGACGCCAACGTGAGGTTCTAGCGTTGTGGGCGTCGGCGCTCGCCGAACATTCACCCCGTTGATCTCACGAACGGCCGGTTCAGGCCGCGTGGAGAGGCAGAACGACATGCGCGCAGTCCGTTATCACGAGTACGGCGGTGTGGAGACCCTTGTGGTCGAGCAGGTGCCGGACCCGCATCCCGGACCCGGTGAGATCCGCGTCCGCGTCGCGGCGGCCGGCGTCAACCCCGTCGACTGGAAGGTGCGTTCCGGTGCGGTGCACGAAGTACTCCCCGTGGATCTGCCTGCGATTCCTGGGCGTGATGCCGTCGGCGTGGTCGATGAGATCGGTGAAGGCGTGCAGGAGATGAGCATCGGTGACCGTGTCTTCGGGCTGGGCGGCGTCACCGGCGCGACAGCGGAGCTGGCCGTGCTCTCGGCCTGGGCCCATGCGCCTGCCACGTGGACCGACGAGGAGGCCGCCGGCGCCGGTCTGGCATCTGTGACCGCAATGGGCGGGCTGAAGGCGCTCGGTCCCTTGCGGGGGCGCACCCTTCTCGTCGAGGGGGCCGCCGGAGGCGTGGGCAGTGCTGCGGTCGAGATCGCGGTGGCTCAAGGTGCCACCGTGATCGGGACGGCCAGCGAGCGCAACCACGAGTTCCTCGCCTCTCTCGGAGCCGTTCCCACCACCTACGGCACCGGCCTCGCTGAACGCCTCGCCACCCTGGCTCCGAACGGTGTCGACATCGCGCTCGACACCGCTGCCTCCGGGTCACTGGCCGATCTCATTGCGATCGTGGGCGACCCTGTTCACGTGTCGACGATCGCCGACTACACCAACGCGCATCGCCTGGGCGTACATGTGGCCAACGCGGAGAACGACTCCACACTCCTCGCCGAAGCAGGCGAACTCGGCCGGCAGGGCCACTACACACCGCGCATCGAGCGGACCTACCCACTCGAACGGATCGCGGAAGCGCACGCATACGCCGAACGCGGACACACGCGAGGGAAGATCGTGGTCCGCATCTGACCTTGCCCCACTATTCGGGAGTTCCCGCGGCCCCGGCCGCGGGAAGCGTGCACCTCCAGATCACCGGTCCCGGCGTGAGCCAAGAGCAGGCCGCTGCGCTGCGGCCGCGGATCGCGGCCATCGGGCATGGCCTGGTGGACACAATGGAGGCAAGGCCGAGCCCGCCAATCTCCTGGCGGGTTTCGCGGATCCACTGCCGGTGCGGGTCATCGGCGCCCTGCTGGGCGTACGACCGGAGCGGAACTGGCATCGCTTCTCGTACTGGTCGGGCACCCTAGTCTGCTCGGGCCGCTACGACGAGCGGGAGCTCCGCGCGCGTGCGAAGAGCTGCTGGCGTATCTCGGCGACCACGTGGCCGGGAAGCAGTGGCCGCCGGGTGGCAGCCTGATCAGCCAGGTCATCGAGATCACCGACACCGCCGGCCGCCCCCTGCCCGAGGCGGTTCTGGCCCGGATCGCACGTAGCTGATGGTCCCCGACCCGGACGCGATGGACCTGAGCCGTCCCTCTCAACCGGCGCATCTCCTTCGTCGCCGGTTCCACGCGTGCGTCGGCCAGGCGCTGGCCCGCACCGAACTGTGGGTTGCCCTGGAGATCCAGCTGGAGCGGCTGCCCGGGCTCGATATGGCCGTGCGTTTGGCCGAGCTGGTGCGGCGCGGGGCTGTTCACGGGAGGCTTCGAGCGGGTTCCCGTGGTGTGGCAGCGGGACGCGTGGGGCTCAACGGCGCAGCGCGCGGGCGCACCAGCCGATGACGGCCGCGTTGACCAGCGCCCCGAGGACGACGGCGACGACGAGTGCCGCCGCGTGGTCCGGCAGTACGAGCAGTACGAGGCTGACCGGGGCGGTGGCGAGGAGCGGGATGACGCCCGCCATGGAGTCGTCCGAGCTGTCGGTGGTGGTCACCACGAGCGCCCAGACGAGCAGAGCGGCGCACACCGCGAGGTAGACGCGGGCGGCGATGGTGCGGAGGGCCTGGCGCAGGTGGCGGGGGAAGGGGCGGCCGGGATCGGTCATGGTGGGGGGCTCCTCGTCTCACGTGCTGGTTCGGGTGGGGGTCAGGTGGGGGTCATATGGGGCTGCCGGGCAGGTTCGGGCGGGCGAGGCCGAGGTCGTACGCGAGGATCGTCGCCTGTACCCGGTCGCGCAGCCCGAGCTTGCGCAGCAGCGCGTTCACATGGGATTTCACGGTGCCGACGGTGATGCCGAGGTCGTCGGCGATCTCCGCGTTGTTGAGGCCGGAGGCGACCAGAGTGAGGACGTCCCGTTCGCGGCCGGTCAGGCCGTCCAGCTCGCGGGGGCCGCTGCCGTTCCCGGTCCCGGGGACCCTTCCGGAGGCGTAGTGGCCGATGAGCCGGCGGGTCGCGGTCGGGGCGAGCACGCTCTCGCCCGCCGCCACCACCCGGATGCCGTGGAGGAGTTCGGCGGCGTGCACGTCCTTGAGCAGAAAGCCGGAGGCACCGGCGCGCAACGCGTCGAAGACGTAGGCGTCGAGGTCGAAGGTGGTCAGCACCAGGACCCGGGGGGCGTTCTCGCGGCCGGTGATGATCCGGGTGGCGGCGATGCCGTCCAGTTCGGGCATCCGGACGTCCATGAGGACCACGTCGGGCGCCAGCTCGTCGGCGAGGCGTACGGCGGCGGCGCCGTCACCGGCCTCGCCGACGACCGTCATGTCCTCCTCGGCGTCGATCACGGCGGCGAACCCCGCCCGTACGACGCCCTGGTCGTCGACGACCAGCACCTTGAGGCTCATCGCTCCCTCTCCTCGTCTTCGTGGTTCCGCGGCGCGGCGGCGGCCGGATCGAGTGGCATCCGCAGGCGGAGCGTGCCCGGCGGGCCGGTGGTCAGGGTGCCGCCGAGCGCCGCCATCCGCGCGGCCAGCCGCTCGCGCACGGCGGGGCGTTCGACGCGGGGTACCCCGGTGGCGTGGAGTGTCAACGTGTCGTCTTCCACGTCGAGTTCGAGCAGCGCGGGCTCCTCGCCGACGACCGACAGGACCGTCTCGGCGGCATGGTAGGCGGCCAGGTCCACCGCGGTGGGCAGCCGCTCCGGCACGCGGTCGGTCAGCCGTATCCCGACGTCGCGGCCGGTGGCCCGGCACTGGTGGACGAGCAGGTCGAGGGCCTGGAGGGTGGGCCGGGGCCGCAGTTCGGGCGCGGTCTCGCCCTCCCGGACCGTGTCGAGGAGGGCGCGCATCGTGGCCAGGGCCTCGCGGGCGCGTTCGGCGGCCGCGTCGAGCCGGCCCGCCTCCGCCTCGGCGACCATGCCGGCGGTGTGCGTCAGTACGGTGGTCTCCAGCCCGGCGGCGATCCGGCGACGCTCGGTCCACGCGTCCCGGACGGCCTCCTCGGTCCAGGCGGCGAGGCGTTCCTCGTGGGTGCCCCGGGCGGCCCGGGCGCGCCGCCCGCGTACGGCTCCGGCCCACCGGGCCCCGCCGACCGCCAGCGAGGCCCCGGCCGTGGCCGCCGCGGCGACCGCCCAGCCGGGGACCGTCGTGCCCCGGTCCAGTACGGCGGCGGTGGCGGCCGCCGCGTGCACGGCCACGGCCGCGACCGGGGCCAGGAGACGGGCCGCCGTACGGGCCTCCCGGGCCGCGTCCGCGCCGAGTGCCGCGCAGGTGGCGAGGATGCTCAAGGCGGGCGGCAGCAGGGCCGGGCCGGTGTACGCGCCCATGGCCATCGCCACCGGCCAGAGCGGGACCAGCCCGAGCAGGACTCCGTGGGCGGTGCGGGGCGCCCGGCGCAGCCACAGCAGCGCGACCGCCTGGGCGGCGGCCAGCAGCGCGAAGAGCACTCCCGCGGACACCGGCGGCCCGCCCGGTGTGTGCTCCGCCCGGATGACCAGGGCCGGGAGCAGCGGTTGCAGACACAGCCCGGTGGCGGCCGTCAGCTGCGCCAGGCGGTAGCCGCGCGGTACGGACCGCTCGGCGGGGGCGGCGGTCCGGCCGGGCAGGACGGCCCGCACCTCCCAACCGCCGTCCGCCGTGGGGCCACTGGCCAGGGTGCCGCCCGCCTCCCGGGCCCGGGCCCGCAGGAAGCCCTGGCCGCGTCCGCCGCCGAGGCCCGCGCCGTACGCGGCCGAACCGGCCGGTGGTGCGGCGCTGGTGACCACGACTTCCGTGCGGGTGTCGCCGTACCGGCACCGCACGTTCGTCCGCGCGCCGGGGGCGTGGCGTGCCACGTTGGTCAGCGCCTCGCGCACGATGCCGTAGGCCGCGTCGGCGACGGCGCCGTCCGGCAGGGGGTCGATCTCGCAGTCCACCGGCTGGTCCAGCCGCCGGAACCCCGCGATCAGATCGCGCAGCCGTTCCTGTGGTGACGGCAGGTCCTCCCGCGAGGGTGCCGGGGCCCGCACCGCGCCGAGCGCCCGAGTGACCTCGCGGCCGGTCTCGGCCGCGAACTCCAGTGCCTCGCCGGTGAGTTCGGGGCGACGGTCGCGCAGTCCGAGCGCGGCCCCCGCCGAGACCACCACGGCCGTCAGATGGTGGGCGCTGACGTCGTGCAACTCCCGTTCCATGCGGCGCCGCTCGACCGCCGGGAGCCGGTGGCGCTCGGCCTCGGCCCGCCTCAGCACGTGTTCGGCCGCGCGCCGCGCGCGGCGGGTGCGCCGCACCAGCAGGCCGGTGCCGCACGCGGCGGCGTACAGCAGCGCGGTCAGCACGAGGCCGAGTCCGTCCCGGTCGCCGAGCCCGTGCAGGCCGATGCCGTGCAGCAGCTGCCAGGCGGCGAGCGTCACCACGCACAACACGGTGGTGAAGGTGTCGCGTTCGGTCGCCACGGTGAACAGGGCCAGCGCCACACCCGCCGTCCCGAGGACCGTCACCGCGCCGGTGGGCAGCGGCCCGGCACCCAGGGCGCAGACGGCGGCGGTCAGGGCGAGCGCGGCCACCGGGCGCGTACGGCGGAGGGCCAGGGCGGCCGTCACCAGTCCCCCGCCCAGGGCCGCCACCAGGAGGGCGGACGCGGGCGGGACGGCCCCGCGCACCAGCCCCGCCCCGGGCCACACCACGGCCTGGGCGCAGATCAGCAGGACCGGGATCAGCCGGCCGTCGTTTCGGTTCATAGCGGTTCAAGGCTATGTCCGCAGGTGAGGGCCGCCTCTCCGGCTGGAGGCGGATTCCGTCTCTACCTCTGGTTCAAGGCGGCAATCATCCCGCAGCGCGAAGACCGTGCCGGGTCCGGGTCCATAGAGTCGATCACATCGAGAGGGCGGCCGAACGCCCCGGTGAAACCACCCTGATGAATCCAGGAGATACCCATGTCCAAGCGTGTTCTCGTGTCCTCGCTCATCGGCGTGACCGTCCTCGGCGGCGTCGCCGCCGGTGGCCTCGCCACGGCGTCCGCCGCGTCGAAGCCGACCGTGGAGAACGGCTCGGCCCGCTACGTCGCTCCGTCGAACGGCGCCCCGGGCGCCCTCACGTACACCGCGGACGTGAGTGACGACTCCGGCATCCGTGGCCTCAAGGTTGTCGCCTGGCCCGCGAGTTCCAAGCTCGACCCGACCGCGGCGGAGCTTCGGCACGCGGAGGGCGCCACGTGCCGGAGCACCACGGCCGAAACCTCCCGCTGCACCTACACGCTGCGGGTCACCGAGGAGGAGGCAGCCGAGCTGGCCGAGGGCACCTGGTACGTGTCGGCGCTGGCGACGGCCGAGGACGGGGACACCGCGTTCGTGCCCCGCGGCGCCTCCTTCGACGTCACGCGCTGACCCGTCGCCAGCCCACGGGCCGGCGACGGAAAACGTACCGCCGCTGGACTGTTCTCCTCTGCATGGTGGATGATCCAGCACGATCAGCGGGACCAAGCGGGATCCAGGGGGATCCAGGGGGAGGACCAGCGGCCGTGGCGAGAGAAAACGTGGTGGGAGAACGTGCGGTGAGGGAACGAGCGGACGGGACGCGTTCGTCCCGCACCCTCGCCGCCGTCTCGGCGGTGCTCACCGGGACGATGGCGCTGTACATCGCGCTCGTCGCGTTCGGCAACATCACCGATTTCGGTACCAATCAGCAGTTCGTGCGGCACGTCCTGGCGATGGACACGACGTTCAAGGACGACGACCTGATGTGGCGGGCGATCACCTCGACCGCGCTCCAGGACGCCGCCTACATCGCCATCATCGCCTGGGAAACCCTCGCCGCCCTCGTCCTCCTCGCCGCGACGGCCATGTGGTGCGTGAGCCTGCGCGGAGGCGGAGGCGGGGGCGGCATACGCCGCGCCCGGCGGGCGGGCACCGTGGGGCTGTTGATGCTGATGCTGCTGTTCGGCGCCGGGTTCATCGCCATCGGCGGCGAGTGGTTCTCCATGTGGCAGTCGAAGTCGTGGAACGGGCTGGACGCCGCCACGCGCGTCTTCCTGCTCTCCGGGATCGTCCTGCTGCTCACGCACCTGCCCTCGGCCTCAGCCGAGCGCGCCGAGCCCGGCTCCGAGGGCTGATCGGACCGTCGAGGCGGCGGGTCCGTCGCCGTCCAGGAAGCCCAGGAGTTCGTCGCGGGTCGGCCCGGTGGCGGGCCCGCGCCGGGTGACCGCGAACGCGGCCGCCGCGTTGGCGCCCCGTACCGCGTCGAGCGGGTCCAGGCCGCCGCCGAGGAGGGCCAGCAGGGCTCCGGCGTGGGCGTCGCCCGCGCCGTTGCTGTCGACTGCGGTCACCTGACGGCCGGGGACGTGCACGGCCTCGCCGCCGGGCGGTACGAGCCAGCACCCGGCCGCGTCGGCCCGCAGGATCACCCCGGTGTCCGGGCCCAGCCGGGCGGCGAGCGCGGCCGCGGTGCGCCGGGCATCGTCCAGTCCGGTCAGCAGCCGCCCCTCGCGCTGGTTGCAGCTGATCCAGTCGCAGCGGGCCAGGGCCACGCGCAGCACGTCTTCGGGGATGTCGGCGACGAGCGGCCCCGGGTCGAGGAAGACCCGCGCGTCCGGGGGCAGCCGCGCGATGAGCCGGGCCAGGACCGGGCCGCCCGCCGGGTGGGCGAGCGCGTATCCGGAGACCTGCACCAGATCGCCGGGCCGCAGCGCGGCGAGCACCGCCGCCGCGTCGGCATCGGTCAGCCGGGCCTCCGCTCCGAGGCTGGTGGCGAAGGTCCGCTCGCCATCGTCGTCGACGAGGGCGACGCAGAAACCGGTGTCGGTGTCCGGCAGCGGGGCAAGCAGCACCTCGATGCCTTCCCGCGCGAGGTCCGCCCGGACGCGGTCCCCGAACGGCCCCGAGCCATGGGACCCGGCGTAGACGGCGGGCAGGCCGAGGCGGCGCGCGGCCGCGAGGACGTTGAAGCCGCCGCCGGTGACGAAGGTGGTGTCCGTGGAGACGACATCGCCACCGCGTTCGGGCAGTGCGGGGACCCTCATGACCAGGTCGACGATGGCGTTGCCGAGAAGCAGCATGCGGCTCACGCGGGCTCCTGTGCGGTCGGCTCGGGCAGCGTGTGCGCGGGGGCGGGCGGCTCGAAGGCCTCGCCGGAACCGTCGGACAGCGCCGTGGCGCCGCCCAGCCACCGCAGCACCGCGTAGACGCCCGCGGCGAGGGCGAGGGTCACGACCCACCCCAGGCCGTTGGTGCCGACCCAGGTGCCGGAGAGCGGTCCGGCGAACCAGACGTCCTTCGGGCCGGTGGCGGCCTCGGTGAAGAGCAGTCCCACCACGATGGCCACCAGCCACGCGCCCAGCGCGGCCCAGCGGACGCCGCCCCGGAACCAGTAACGGCTGGTGGGACCCACGTCCATCAGCGCCGCGCGGTCGTAGGACCGCCGGAGCATCAGGTCGACCGCGAAGACTCCCACCCAGGCGGTGATCGGCACGGCCAGGAGGGTGAGGAAGGTGATGAACGGTCCGTAGAAGTCCTTGGCGATCAGGATGAAGTAGATGCCGCCCGCGAAGGTGACGACCACGTCCAGCCCGACGGCCACGGTGCGCCGGACCCGTATCCCCAGGGTGATCATGGTGAGCCCGGCGGAGTACACGGACAGGTGGTTGGAGAGCAGCAGTCCGCCGAAGGCCGCGATCAGATACGGGATCGACATCCACGAGGGCAGCATCGCGTTGATGGCCGAGACCGGGTCGGCGGCCGAGGCCAGGTCCGGCTGCCCCGCCGCGAGCAGCGAGCCGAGCGAGATGAGCACGACCAGCGGGATGCCCGCGCCGAACGCTGAGGCGGCCACCAGCTTGCGGCCGGGGATCTGCCGGGGCAGGTAGCGGGCGTAGTCGGCGCCCGCGTTGGCCCAGCCGATACCGGTGCCGGCGGCGACCATCCCGGTGCCCACGATCATCGCGCTCACCGGCCCGGCGGGGGCCTGGAAGACCTTGTCCCAGGCCACGGTGGCGCCGAGGAAGGCGATGACGACGAGGTTGAGCACCCCGAAGGCGTAGGTGGCCCACTTGTTGATCCACATGATGGTGGCGTGCCCGAGACCGCTGATCAGCAGGGTGCAGCCGATGAAGACGAGCAGGCAGACCACGGTGAGGACGGCGTTCTGGTGGATGCCGAACGCGACGTTGAGCAGGGCCAGCAGGGCGAAGGCGGCCGTGGTGGTGTTGATGGTCTCCCAGCCCAGGCGGCTCAGCCAGGTGATGAGGGTGGGGCCCGCGTTGCCGCGGACTCCGAAGACCGCGCGGGAGAGGGTGAGGGCGGGCGCGCCACCGCGTTTGCCCGCGATGCTCAGCGCTCCCACCAGGGCGAACGAGCCGAACGAGCCGATGATGGCCACGAGGGCCGCCTGCCAGATGTTCAGGCCGCGGAAGCTGACGAGGGCGGCGCCGAGCGGCAGCCCCAGGATGCTGATGTTCGCCGCGAACCACGTCCAGAACATCTGCCCGGGGTGGCCGTGGCGCTCGGTGTCGGGCACCGGCTCGATGCCGCGTGTCTCCACCGCGCCGACGCGGTCGTCCTGCGATGCGGCCATGGTCGTACCTGTCTTTCTGTGCGGGACTGCGGGCCGTCCGCGCCGCCTTCGGGGACTGGGCGTGTGGCGCGGGCGGCAGGTGGTCACCCGGCTGCGGCGGCCCGCAGCTCGAGGAGGGAGGTGGCCAGCGGCTCCAGGTCGAGGCCGTTGACGGAACGGAGGGTGGTGAGCGCGTCGGCGGGGAGGGCCGAGGCGCCGCTGATGGATCCGGCGATCGCACCGGCGATGGCGCCGATGGTGTCGCAGTCGCCGCCGAGGTTCGCCGCCAGGAGGCAGGCGCGCCACGGTTCGCCGTCGGCCAGGGCGAGGACGGCGAAGGCCGCGGGCACCGACTCCTGGCTCGCGACGCTGGTGCCCACGAGGTCGTTGACGCGGTCCAGGGCCCGCTCCTCGGGCAGGCCGCGGACCAGTTCCACGGCCCACTCGATACGGGCCGCGATGGATGCGCCGTACACCCAGTGGCCGCGCTCGGCACCGGCCGCCGCGGCCGTGATCGCCGCGGCGAAGGCGTCCTCCAGACCGCCGCCGCCGACGCCACGGCTCACCGCGGCGGCCACCGCCGCGGCGGAGGCGATGCCGAGGGTGGTGTCATGGGTGACCCGGCAGGCCGCCGCCACCTGGTCGACGAAGGATTCGAGGGGCTTGTCGGGGAAGGCGACGCCGACCGGGGTGATCCGCATGGCGGCGCCGTTGGTGGAGCCCGACCGGCCCGCCTCCTCCGGCGGCACACCGCGCGAGACGGCCTCCAGGGCGGCCTTGGTGGAGGGGCCGAGCAGGTCGAACGAGCCCTTGGCCTTCATGGCGCGCTCCCACTCCAGCAGCTCCTGGGCGAGCCGCAGCGGGTCGATGTGTCCGTTGCCCTCCACCAGCAGTCGCCCCACCAGCACGGCCTGATCGGTGTCGTCGGTGACCGCCCCGGCGGGCATGCCGGCGCTCACCGGATTCTCCGCCGGTCCCGGCTCGAAACCGGTCACGGTGCCGAACCGGGCGACGATCGACCGCCGGGGCATGATCTGGGTCGGCATGCCGAGGGCGTCGCCCATCGCCAGGCCGTACAGGGCTCCGAGTGCGCGGTCGTGCAGGTGGTTCATCAAGGCTTCCTGTCGGGGTGATCGGGGTGAGGGGGGTGAGGGGGGTGGCGGGCGGGCGGCGGTTCAGTGGGGCGGTTCGCCGAAGCCCAGGTGCAGCTGGAAACGGGCGGGGTCCAGCAGGCTGGTGACGTGTTCGACGACGCGGCCGTCGGCCCCGCGGCTGACCCTGCGGGTGCGCAGGAACAGGTCGCCCTCGGCGCGCCGCAGCAGGGCCGCCTCGTCGGCGTCGAGCCCGGCCACGGACGCCCACTCGTCGCCGTGGGTGGCGCGGACCCCCGCCGCGGCGAGGGTCTTGGTCAGCGAGGCGTCCACCAGGCCGCGCAGCGGCACCTGGGCGAGCGCCGGGAGCAGCGGGACCCTGCTGCGCTCCAGCGAGACGGGGGTGCCCTCGGGCAGGATACGCAGCCGGTCCAGGGCCAGGAACTCGGCGCCCTCGATGCCCAGCTCCCCGGCGAGCGAGGCGTCGCGCACCGCCTCCAGGCGCAGCACCTCGGTGGTGATCCGGGCGCCCTGGTCGGCCAGGGCCCTGGTCCAGCCGAGCCGGTTGTCCAGCAGGCCGCCGTCGAAGGTGACGAACGAGCCGACTCCGGCGTGCGTGGAGATCAGCCCTCGTTTGTTCAGCTCGTCCAGGGCCTGCCGGACGGTGTTCCGGCTCACCGCGAATCGCCGGGTCAGCGCGTGCTCGCCGGGCAGCCTGCTACCCGGCTCCAGGGCACCGCTGTGGATCTCACGCGCCAGGACACCGGCGATGCGCTGATGCTTGAGGACCTGTTCAGTCATGTCCAGAAGCTAGCTGTACCTGTTCAGTCCTGTCCAGACCTCCAGCCGTCGGGAACGAGTCGGCGATGGTCGCGGCTCAGCGCAGTTGGTCGTATGTCCCGGCCGCGGTGAACGCGTCGTTGATCGGCGTGACGAGCTCGGCGAGGCGACGGGCGCCCGCGTCGCCGATCGGCGCCCACAGCGGGGCGCACAGCTCGTCGGTCTCGACCTCGATCCGCTCGCGCGCCGCGGTGCCCTCGTCGGTCACGGTGCCGTCGGCGTCGAGCCAGCCGCGCGCGGCGAGACGCGCCGTCGCCGCGGCCCACTCCTCGTCGCTCCACTGACGGGTCGAACGCGCGAGCCCCACCGGGACGCGGCCCGTCGCGGCCTGCAGGACGTTGCAGTCGCACGCCCCGAGGCCGTGGGCGGCGAGCACGACGAGATGCGCGTCGCCGCGCCACTCGCGCACCACCGTGATCTGCTGCCACAGCGCGACGAGCGGATCGGACGGGAGCGCGACCGCCGCGTTCGCGGCGGCCAGGGTCTTGCCCGCGTAATCGGCGCCGGCGACGACCGGGTCGATCAGCGACCGCGCCTCCGCGATCTGATCGGCCGTGAGGTTCACGCCGACGCGCTGTAACGCACGGTCGGCACCGGCGAAGCGGGCGGCCTGCCACTGCTCGGGCGACGCGGCGTCCCACACGCCCGTCATGGACCGCACCGCCCGCGGGCTGAAGTTGTAGAAGGTCGCGAGCGCGACCTGCCACGGGACCGCCCCCATCGCGGCCGACCGGAAGGCGAAGTACGCCGGTCCGCGCTCGGTCACGCCGAGCTTGGCGGCCTCCTCCGCGGCTTCGGGGACGAAGTAGATGAACATGTGGGCCGCGCTCATGGCGCCGCTGACCGCGCGTATGTCGCTCATGCGACTGCTCTCCCTGATGAGTTGAAGATCCGTCATCGGAAACTGACGGTTGATCATCGACCATAGCAGCAATAATCGATTATCGAAGAGAGCCGTCTATGCTGGGGATATGCCACAGAAGATGCTTTCCGAGCAGGTCTACGCCTGCCTGCGGGATGCGATCATGCGTGGGGACTACGCCCCCGGCGAGGCCCTCAAGCCGCAGGACCTGGCCAGGGAGCAAGGTGTGAGCCTGGCCGTCGTGCGCGAGGCGCTGGTGCGGGTGGTCGGCGACGGCCTCGCCGACCGGCTGCACAATCGCGGCTTCGCCGTTCCCGCCCTCACCGACCGGTGTTGGCAGGAGATCACCGAGGCCCGGCGCACGATCGAGCCGGCCGTCCTGCGCATGTCCGTCGAGCGGGGCGACGTCGACTGGGAGGCCCGCGTACGGGCCGCCCACCACCGTCTGGCCCGCACCCCGGCGTACTCGCCGGAAGAGGGCACGTACTTCTGCGACACCTGGTCCGAGGCCCATCGGGTGTTCCACCGGACTCTGCTGGAGGGCTGCGGCAACGCCGTGCTGCTGGAGACCTTCGACCGGATGTGGACGGCGAGCGAACTGGCCCGCCGCTGGTCGGCACACCGCGCCCCCGGCCGGGACGGCGCCGACGAGCACCGGCGGCTGGAGGAGGCGGTGCTGGCCCGCGACGCCGACGCCGCGGCCGCGCTGCTGGTCCAGCACCTCACCCTGACCGCGACCGCCCTGACCGACCCTTCCTAGGGGGTCCGGCGCTCCATCCAGCGCTCCAGGCCCGCGGCGTCCAGCGGCAGGTCCGCCGAGAGCACCTCGGCGCCGTCGGGGGTCACCAGGAGGTCGTCCTCGATGCGGATCCCGACCCCGCGCAGCTCCGGCGGGACGCTCAGGTCGTGGGCGTGGAAGTACAGGCCGGGTTCCACGGTGAGCACCATGCCGGGGGCCATCTCGGCGCCCTGGTACGCCTCGTACGAGGACTGGGCGCAGTCGTGCACGTCGAGCCCGAGGTGGTGGCCGATGCCGCAGACCAGCCAGCGGCGGTGGTGCTGGCCACGGTCGGACAGGGCCTCGTCGGCGGAGACCGGGAGCAGCCCCCAGTCGTCGAGGCCGTGCGCGATGACCTCCATGGCTGCCTGGTGGAAGTCGGTGAAGCGCTTCCCGGGGCGCACCTGGGCGAGCGCCGCGCGGTGGGCCTTCTCGACCAGGTCGTGGACCTGGGTCTGCGCGGCGGAGAAGCGGCCGGAGGCGGGGAAGGTGCGGGTGACGTCGGCGGTGTAGAGGTCGCGGGTCTCGACGCCCATGTCGAGCAGGACCACGTCGTCCGGGCGCACCGGGCCGTCGCAGCGCACCCAGTGCAGGGTGGGGGCGTGCGCGCCGCTGCCGACGATCGTGGCGTAGCCGGGGCCGTTGCCGTAGGTGCGGGCGTGGCGTTCGAAGGTGCCCTGCAGCCAGCGCTCGCCGGGGCCTTCGAGGGCGGTGGGGAACTCCCTGAGCACGGCGGCGAATCCGGAGACGGTCCGGTCGACGGCCTCGCGGAGCCGGTCGATCTCCCAGTCGTCCTTGATCATGCGCAGTTCGGCGAGGGTGCGCTCCAGTTCGGCCGAGGGCTTGTGGTCGTCGGTGGTGAGGGGCCCGGTGATCAGCGGGTCGGTGAGCCGGGTCAGCGCGGACTCCAGCTCACCGGCCGGGCGCACCTCCAGTTGGAGCGCGTCCGCCCAGTCGCCGGGGCCGGGGGCGGCGCCGACCCACAGCTCTCCGTAGGCGGCGTCGGAGAAGAACCCCGGCTCGCCGGGGTGGGCCGGGGGCGGCAGGTAGAGGGTCGCGTCGTGGCCCGTGCCCGAGGGCCGCAGGACGAGGACGGCGTCCTCGGCCGAGCAGCCGGTGAGCCAGGCGAAGTTGCTGTCCGGGCGGAAGTCGTAGCGGGTGTCGTTGCTGCGTACGGCGGCGCTGCCGCCGGCCACGACGATGGCCCGGCCGGGGAACAGCGCGCCGAGCCGGGCGCGGTGCGCGGCGGCGGCCTCGGGTGCGCCGGGGGTGGTGGGCGGCGTGCGGTCGGGGGTGGCCCAGCCCTGGCTCATGTACGCGGCGAAGCCGGGGATGTCGCCCAGCCGGGGCAGGCGGGGGTCCGGTTCGGTGGGGACGGGCCCGGACCGGCCGGGGGTCGTGGTCGTCCGGTCAGCCATGGGTGGTGCCTCCTTGGTCGCTCGTACGATCGTTGCCCGGCCGGTCCGCCGCTCGAACGTCGCCCGTCCGGTCGCCGCCCGGCCCGGCGGCCGCCCGGCCGTCGCCGCGCCGCCCCGCGGCGGCCCGGGCGCGGCGGGCGCGGTCCCAGTCGGGGTTGATGCGCGGGACCGCGGCCAGCAGGGTGCGGGTGTACGGGGCCCGGGGGTCGGCGAAGACGCGTTCGCACGGGCCCGTCTCCACGATGCGTCCCTCGCTCATGACCGCGACCCGGTGCGCGATGCGGCGCACCACGGCGAGGTCGTGGGCGATGAAGAGGTACGCGAAGCCGCTCTCGCGCTGGAGCCGCCGCAGCAGGTCGAGCACCTGGGCCCGGACCGAGACGTCCAGGGCGGAGACGGCCTCGTCGCAGATGACGAGCCGCGGGTCCACGGCGAGCGCCCGGGCGATGCCGATGCGCTGGGCCTGACCGCCGGAGAACTGCGCGGGGTAGCGCTGGGAGTGGTCGGGGTCGAGCCCGACCCGCTCCATCAGCTCCTTGGTGAGGGCGCGCCGGCCGCCCTTGGGGGCGATGCCCTGGTAGTCCAGCGGCGCCATGAGGATGCGTTCCACGGTGTGCCGCGGGTTGAGGGAGGAGTAGGGGTCCTGGAAGACGACCTGGACTCCCCTGCGGAACCGGGCGAGGGCGGGCCCCGTGGCCCGGGTGACGTCCTCGCCCGCGAACTCCAGGCTGCCGCCCGTCGGTTCCATCAGCCGCGCGGCCATCCGGGCCGTGGTGGACTTCCCGCTGCCGGACTCGCCGACGACGGCGAGGGTCTCCCCCGCGCGGATGTCGAAGCCGACCCGGTCGACGGCGGTGAACGCGGCCTTCCGGCCGAGCATCCCACCGGGGCCCCGGCCGACGAAGGTCTTGGTCAGCTCCCGCGCCCGCAGCAGCGGTTCACCCGGTGACGCGCTCACCGTGGCACCTCCTCGATGCGCGGCACGCTCTCCAGCAGCGCCCGCGTGTACGGGTGCCGCGGATCGGAGAAGATCCGCTCGGCCTCCCCGTACTCGACCGGGTCGCCCTCGCGCATCACCAGGATCCGCCGCGCGAGGGAGCTGACGACGGCCAGATCGTGGGTGATGAGGACCATCCCGGTGCCGGTCCGCTGCTGGAGCCCGGCGAGCAGCCGCAGGATCTGTGCCTGGACGGTGACGTCGAGCGCGGTGGTCGGCTCGTCGGCGATCAGCAGGGACGGGGAGCAGACGAGCGCCATGGCGATCATGACGCGCTGGCGCTGGCCGCCGGAGAACTGGTGCGGGTAGTGGTCCACCCGCCGCCCGGGTTCGGCGATGCCCACCTGCGTCAGGGCTTCGACGGCCACGGCCCGGGCGGCCTTGCGCGAGCCGCCGCGGTGGGCCCGGTAGGCCTCCTCGATCTGGAGGCCCACCGTGTAATAGGGGTTGAGCGAGGACAGCGGGTCCTGGAACACCATGGAGATCCCGTCGCCCCGGATCCGGCGCAGCTCGCGGTCGGGGCGGCCGAGCAGTTCCTCGCCGTCGAGGCGGACGCTGCCGGTGGCCGTCGCGCCGCGGGGCAGCAGTCCCATGATGGCGAGGCTGGTCATGGACTTTCCGGAGCCCGACTCCCCGACGATGCCGAGGGTTTCGTCCCTGTCGACGGTGAAGGAGACGCCCTTGACGACGTCGACGGGGCCGCGGGTGGTGGGCAGGGTGACGGTGAGGTCGTCCACCACCAGAAGCTCCTTCGATCCGCTCATCGGATCCTCACTCTCGGGTCCAGGGCGGTGTAGACGAGGTCCACGACCACATTGCCGACCACCACGAAGAAGGCCGCCAGCAGCGTGACCGCCATGATCACCGGCTGGTCGTTCTTCGCGATCGAGTCGGCGGCCAGCTTTCCGATGCCGCCGAGGCCGAAGACGGTCTCGGTGATGAGGGCGCCGCCGAGCAGCCCGGCGAAGTCCATCCCGAAGAGGGTGGTGACGGGGGTGAGCGCGGGCCGCAGCGCGTGGCGGCGCAGCACCAGGGACCGCTTGAGCCCCTTGGCCCTGGCGGTGCGCAGGAAGTTCTCGGACAGCGTCTCGATCACATGGGTCCGCGTCAGCCGCGCGTACAGACAGGCGTATCCGGCCGCGAGCACCATCCACGGCATCAGATACGACTGGAACCACCGCGCCGGGTCGTCGGAGAAGGCGACGGCCGAGGGGAACGGCAGCCATTCGAGCTTGACGACGAGCACGTACTGGAGGACCAGGGCCAGCACATAGTTGGGGACGCTGATCCCGCCGAGCGCCAGCGCCATCGCGCCGCGGTCCCACCACGTCCCCTGCCGTACGGCGCTGAGCAGCCCGGCGGCCACCCCGACGAGCAGCCACAGCACCGCGGCGCCGATGGCCAGGGTGGCGCTGACCGGCAGCCGTGCGGTGATCATGGACCAGACGGACTCGTCGGTCTGGAAGCTGTAGCCGAGGCAGGGCGCCGGGCAGTGGACGAGCGTGGCGCCCGAGCCGTAGTCACGCCCGGCGAAGATCCCGCCGAGGAACGCCCCGAACTGGCTGAGGAAGGGCCGGTCGAGGCCCAGTGCCTCGCGGATGGCGCCGATCCGCTCCTCGGTGCAGGTCTTACCGCAGATCATCACCGCGGGGTCGGGCGAGAGCTGGAAGAAGATGAGGTAGGTGAACAGGCAGACGGCGAAGAGGATGACGACGACACCGGCGAGCCGTCCGATCAGGTAGCGGACCATCAGGCGGCGGCCTCCCCCTCGTCGATGGCGTGCCGCAGCCGGTCCCCGAGCACGGTCAGCGACAGCACGGTGAGGAAGAGGAACGCGCCCGGGATCACGAAGTACATCGGGTCGACCTGGTACCAGCTCACCGAGTTGGCGATCATCTGGCCCCAGGACGGGGTGGGCGGGGTGATGCCGACGCCGAGGAAGGACAGCCCGGCCTCGGTGCCGATGTAGCCGGGCACGGCGAGCGTGGCCATGACGGTGATCGGGCCGCGCAGATTGGGCAGGATCTCGCGGAACACCAGATCGCGGTCGCGGGCGCCCGACGCCCTGGCCGCCTCCACGAACTCCCGGCTCGCCAGCGCCATCGTCTGCCCCCGGATGACGCGGGCGAGATACGGCCAGCCGAAGCCGCTGATGACCACCACCAGCAGCACCGGCCGGTTCCCCGCCGGCAGGGAGGACAGGATCGCGATCATGAAGATCAGCGCGGGGAACGCCATCAGGAAGTCCATGACCCGGGAGATCACCTGGTCCACCCACCCCCGGTAGAACCCGGCGAGCATGCCGAGGACGACACCGAGCACCCCGGTGAGCAGGGTGCAGGAGAGCGCGATCAGCAGGGACACGCGGGCGCCGTGGACGATGCGCGCGAGGATGTCCCGGCCGTTCTGCGGTTCGACGCCGAAGAGGTGCTCGGCGCCGATGCCCCCGAACGACCCCCTGGGCACCCCGCCGAGGCCGGTGTCGACGGCGGAGGAGTCGAAGGCGTACGGGCCCCAGCCGGTGAGCGCGGTGATCAGCGGGGCGCACAGCGCCACCAGGCAGAGCAGCCCGAGGAACGCGGCGGCGGCCACCGCGGCGCGGTCGCGCCGCAACGCGGCGGCGACGCGGCGGCCCGAAGTGAGCGCGGGCGCCGGGCTCGTGGCCAGGCCCTGGGCCTCGGCGTCCGGGAGCGGTGTGCCGACGCTCATCAGGACCGGCCCGGGTCCGCGAGGCCGACGGAGACCAGGTCGATGCCGCCGGAGAAGCCCGCGTGGAGGTACGCCCCCGCGATGTTGCTCCCGACGACGCCGACGTACTTCTCGTACATCAGGGGCACGACCGGGGCGAGCTTCATGATCTGCTCGTCCAGCTCGCCGTACGCGGCGTTCTGCCGGTCCACGTCCTTCATGGCGGCGATCTCGTCGATCCGGTCGTTGACCCCCTTGTCGTCGAGCTGCGCGAGGTTCTGGTTGCCCTTGGCGGCGATGGTGCGGCCGTCGAACAGCGGCGGCAGGAAGGTGGCGCCGGACGGCCAGTCCGGGCACCAGCCGGTGATCGCCGCGTCGTGCTGCTGAGAGGGGGTGCCGATGGCCTCGTAGTAGGTGGCGGTGTCGATGGTGTTGAGCTTGACGTCGATCTTCAGCGGGGCCAGCGCCTGCTGGATCGCCACGCCCTGCTGCTGCATGGACGGCTGGGAGCGGATGTCGAGGGTCAGGGTGAAGCCGCCCCGGGCCCCCGCCTCGCCGAGCAGCCGCCGCGCGGCCGTGAGGTCGCCCTTGCCGCCCTCGCTGGGGTACGGGTCGTAGGCCTTCCGGCCGACGACGGTCGGCGGCTGGATGGAGGTGGCCCGCTGCGCCTTGGCCGTGCCGCCGACCGCGTCGACCTGGGTCGCCTTGTTGACGGCGTACGCGATGGCCTGGCGCACCTTGACCTGGTCCAGCGGCTTCTTGGTGGTGTTCAGGCCCAGGTAGGTGGTGCAGCCGGTGAGCCCGGAGAGGGTGCGTTTGCGCACGGCGGGGGTCTGGATCCGGGCGACGGTGGCGGGCTGGATGCCGGACCCGCCCGCGATGGCGCCGGCGTCATCGCCCTGGCCCGCGATCATGCGTTCGTCGATGGTGGCGCCGTCCAGGCCGAAGGTCCACGCGAAGTGGTCCGGCCGGGCGGTGCGGATGGTGTCCGTGTCGGGGTCCCAGTGCTTGTTGCGGTCCAGCGTCAGCGAGGCGCCGCGCTTGTAGGAGGCGATCTGGTACGGGCCGGAGGCGATGGGCGCGCGGTCGAACTCCCCCTTGCCGCCGGTGCCCTTGGGGAAGGGGACGAACGTGGGCTGGGCCGTGACGCTGCCGAAGTCCGCGTAGGGCTTCTTCAGATGGAAGACGATCGTCCGCGCGTCCGGGGTCTGGATCGTGGGCAGGTCCCCGGAGGCGTACGGGCCCCGGTAGCCGTCAGGGGCGTCGATGAGCTGCTTGGCGTACGGGGAACCGATGCCGATCTCGGGGTCCCAGGCCCGTGAGACTCCGAACTTCACCTCCGCGCTGGTGATGGGGTCGCCGTTCTGGAAGCGGAGCCCCTTCTTCAGCGTGAACGTCCAGGTCTTGCCGCCGTCGGAGGGGGTTCCCGTGTCGGTGGCGAGGTCGGGCCGGATGGTCGTACCGGCCTTGCCGGGCGCCGCGCCCTGGGTCGTCAGGGTGCGGTAGATGAGGCGGTAGAAGTTGTTGACGCCGCCGTCGAAGCCGCGGGCCGGGTCGAGGTGGGAGAACGCCACGTTGGTCAGGACGCGCACGGTGCCGCCCTTGGCCGCCTTGCCGCCGGGCCCGGCCGCGGAGGAGGCGCCCTGCGGGCCGCCGCCGGAGCAGGCGGCGAGTGCCAGGGCCAGTGAGGAGGCCAGCGTGGCGATCCGGAGCGAGCGCGGTCTTTTCACGGTGCTTTTCACTGTGCCTTCTTTCGGGGCTGGGCCGTGAGCGGGGCCACCGATGGGGCGCTGTGTGACATTGCACTGGTGCTCGTGACGGTAAACGGCGGACGGGGCGTTGCCAAGATGCCCCGCTCCGAGTCGAGTTGGAGCCCCCGGCGCGGGCCGGGGGCCGTGGTGGGGAAGACGGGGGTCAGCGGGAGCAGCGGAGGGCGCGCAGGGAGATGGCGTCGCCCATCACCCGCATGCCGTCGTCATTGGGGTGGAGGTGGTCGCCGCCGTCGTAGGCGGGGAGTATCCGGGAGGGCGCCGCGGGGTCCCGGACGGCCTTGTCGAAGTCCACGACCGCGTCGAACTCGCCGCTGGTGCGGATGAAGGTGTTGACCTGTTGACGAACCGTCTCGTCAACGGCCTCGTACTCCCGCCAGCCCTCGTACGGCATGACGGTCGCGCCGACCACGCAGACGCCGCGCGCGTGGGACCTGGCGATGATCTGCCGGTATCCGGCGATCAGTTCGTCGGCGGTGGGGCCGGGCGTGGACTTGATGTCGTTGATGCCCTCGAAGAGGATCGTCGTGCGTACTCCGGCCTGGGAGAGCACATCCCGGTCGAGCCGCTTCAGCGCGCTTTCGGCGGAGCCGTCGGCGAGGACCTTGTTGCCGGAGATGCCCTCGTTGGCGACGCCCTTGAGCCGTGAGCGGGGGTCGGCGAGCAGTCGGCGGGCGAGGAAGTCCGGCCAGCGGCGGTTGGTGTCCTGGGAGGAGGCGGAGCCGTCGGTGATCGAGTCGCCGAAGGCGACGACGGCGCCGGTGCCCGGCCGTGGCCGCACGACGGCCGCGTCCAGGTAGTACCAGGAGGTGATCGCTTCCGTGTACGCGTCGGCGCCCTCCTCCGCGGCGTGGTCTCCGGCCGGTGCGACGTACTGGGTGGCGCGGGCCCCCTTGTGGCCGGTCGCGAGGGTGCCCGCGCTGCGTACGTAGAGGCTGATCGCGAGGTCCGACTGGGGCCGGACGCCGCCCGGCAGCGGATCGCTGTACACGACGCCGCCCGCCGGTACGGTCACCGACGAGGCGCCGCGGAAGGTCAGCCGCCGGTTGCTGCCGGGCACGACCGCCGCCCCGGAACCGCGTACGCCCGCGTAGGCGTGCCCGAAGGTCACCGGCTGGTCGCCGTAGGCGTTGGAGAGCCGGATGCGCAGGTCCCGGCCGCCGACGCTGGTGTGGATGACGAACCGGTAGGTCAGGTCCTGGGTGGCGGTCCCGGCCGGGTAGGCGCTGGAGCCCCAGGTGACGACGGCGGAGCGCGGGGCGGGCGGCGTGCCGGGCGCGGCGGCGGACCGCGCCGTGAGCTGGGCGGCGTTGGACTCGGTTCCGGTGGCCACGACGACCCCGAGGGCGGCGGCGGTCGCGGCGAGGACACCGAGGGCACGGATGGGTAAGCCAGGTCTCTGCATGATGGGGCGTTTCCCTCTCACGAGTTGGGTGATCGGATGAATTGATACGCATTCCGATCTGCCTGTCGAGAGAGTGCGCCCTATTCCGAAACTTTCGACGCCCACCGCCTCATGTCATCGGACCTATTGGCCGCCCCTGAGATCGACTCCGACGGCGGCCGCGACGACCTCGTCCCGCTCGGCGCGGCTGAACAGCCCCTCCGACAGCCATGCGCCGGCGAGGGCCCGCACCGCCCGGACGAAGCGGCCGGAGGACGCGAACGGGGCCTTCCCCCAGAGCACGTCGAGGAAGGTGAGACCGTCGCCGCGGGCGCGGTTCGGCACGCCGGAGTCGGTCGCGCCGAACACGACGACGGGCTCGGCGCGCCGGAAGTACGCGTGGTACGGGGCGTCGTCGGCGAGGTGGAACGGGGCGAGGGTCAGGCCGTGCGTGGTGAAGTGCAGGGGCCGGTCGCCGGGTTCGATCGCGTCGGCGAGATCGCCGCGCAGCGTGAAGTCCCGGTAGAAGGAGAACGAGCGGAATTCCGTCTCCTGGCTGCGGGCGACCAGCAGGACCGGCCCGTAGAACAGCGACTGGACGGCGGGGTCGTCCAGGGCCCGCTCGACGCGCAGGCGGTAGGGAGCGGAGATCCGGACCCGGTCGCCGCGCCGCCACTCCCGGCTCAGCGTGAGGTAGCTGCCGGGCACCGCCTTACCGCGCTGTCGCACCCCGTTGACGGTGACGGTGAAGCCCCCGGTGGCCCAGGCCGGAACCCGGAGTTTCAGGTCGAGCCGCCCCCGGCCCTCGCGGAACGTCAGGGTGCGGACGCCCTCGTCCGGGTAGTCGCTCGTCTGCTCGATGACGAAGCCCCGCTCCGGCCACCGCAGCGTCGAGGCGAGGGAGAGGTTGACGTACAGCGCGGTGCCGTCGGCGGAGCGGAAGTACACCGAGTCCTGGTACTTGGTGTGGTTCTCCATGCCCGTGCCACCGCAGCAGGTGCCGGTGTTGTCGTACTCGCGCCGCACCCCCGGGCCCATCCCGACGAAATAGGTGACCTCCGGGCTGTCCGTGCTCGGGGCGTCCCGGCGGGAGGCCAGGATGTGGTTGGTCAGGCCGCGCTCGTAGTAGTCCATGTACGCGGCGTCCGGCGTGCGGAAGAACAACTGCCGGCTCAGCTTGAGCATGTTGTACGTCGCGCAGGTCTCGGCGTTCTTGTCGTCCAGGGTGGCCGCGATGGCGTTCCGCGCCCGGAACATCTCGCCCTGTCCCGTGCCGCCCAGGCTGTACATCCGGGGGCCCGCGACCATGCCCCAGAAGTTGCGGGCCGCGGCGGCGTACCCGGTCTCCCCTGTGTGGTCGAACAGCCGCAGATAGCCGGTGAACTGCGGGATGTGCTGGTTGGCGTGCTTGCCCTCCAGGGTGTCGCGGTCCTCGGCGCAGGCGCTCAGCAGCGCGGCGTTGTCGAAGCAGCGGGCGGCGGCGAGGTGTTCCGGGCGGCCGGTGAGGGCGTACAGGTCCGCCATCACCTCGTTCATCCCGCCGTACTCGCCCGCGATGTAGATGGACCACATCCGCTCCAGCTGGGCCTTCGGCAGGTGGCCGAGCCGGCTGTGCACCCAGTCGCCCATCCCCGAGGCGATCTGCAGGGCCTGCTCGTTCCCTACCAGGGTGTGCGCGTCGAGCAGACCGCGCATGATCTTGTGGCAGGTGTAGTACGGCGCCCAGATGGTGGGGTACGTGGTGTAGCTCTCCAGCAGGATGAACTGGGTCTCCGGGTACGCCGCCAGATAGCCGGGATGGCTGGGTCTCGGCGAGCCGTGCTCGGCCAGGGCCTGCCGGCACTCGCCGAGCGCGGCGACCAGATAGTCGAGCTTGGACTTGAGCGCGGCCTCCCCCGTGTCCGCGCACGCCTGGGCGATGAGGGTGAGGAAGTGGCCGCCGAAGTGGCCGCGCAGATTGCCGTCGGAGGTCTCCCAACCGCCGGGCGGCAGGGCGCCACGGGTGTCGAGCCCCGCGTTGGCCCGGAAGACGGCCAGGATGCGGTCGGCCGGGTAGGACCGGGCGTAGTCGAGCATCAGGTCGCGCTTGCGGCGGAAGACACCGTCGCCGAGGGTCACCCGGTCCAGCGGGAAGGGGCGCACCGGCCAGGTGGCGGGGGCGGACGACGGCCCGGGCGCCGCCGCGGGGGCACCGGCCCCGGCGGCGTACGCCTGGGGCAGGGCGTGCGCGAGCGGGGCGGCGGCCGCGGCTCCGGCCGCGAGCCGCAGCGCGCGGCGGCGGGAGGGGGGCTGGGACATGCTCGGACTCCGATCGTCGATCCGGATGACGGGCGATGGACGGGGTGGCGCATGACCTGCGGCGGAAACAGACCGAAAAGGCTTTCAGTGAACGTAGGACGCGACCCATGGCCCGTCAATCCCCTTGAGAGCGGCCGCACTTGGCGAACGAGCGAAACCACGGAAACACCCTGAGTACACTCTGACCGAAACAACCAGGAGAACGCCCATGCCCTCGGCCCACGGCCCCTCTCGTTCGCGGCCCGCCACCCTCGGCGACGTCGCCCGGCTGGCCGGGGTGTCCCTCGCCACCGCGTCCAAGGCCCTCAACGGCCGCAGCCAGGTGCGCGCGGAGACCAGACAGCGGGTGATCGAGGCGGCCGAGCGGCTGTCGTTCCGGCCCAATCAGCTGGCCCGCGGCCTGCTCGCCGGGCGGACGGGCACCGTCGGCCTGCTCACCAGCGACCTGGAGGGCCGCTTCGGCATCCCGATCCTCATGGGCGCCGAGGACGCCTTCGGCGCGGGCGAGGTCGCGGTGTTCCTCTGCGACGCCCGCGGCGACACGATCCGCGAGCGGCACCATGTCCGCGCGCTGCTCGACCGCCGGGTCGACGGCCTCATCGTGGTGGGCAGCCGGACCGACCCCCGCCCGTCCCTGGGCCGTGAACTGCCCGTCCCCGTCGTCTACGCGTACGCCCCGTCGGACGATCCGGAGGATCTGTCCATCGTCCCCGACAACGTCGACGCGGGCCGGATCGCGGTCGGCCATCTGCTCGCCTGCGGGCGTACCCGGATCGCGCACATCACCGGAGACGCCGGCCATCGCGCGGCACGGGACCGGGCCGAGGGGGCCCGGGCCGCGCTCGCCGGCGCCGGTCTCGCGCTCGTCGGCGAACCGCGGTACGGGGAGTGGTCCGAGGGCTGGGGCCGGGCGGCCACCACGATGCTGCTCGACCGGCACAGGACGGTGGACGCCGTCCTGTGCGGCAGCGATCAGATCGCCCGCGGCGCCCTGGACATCCTGCGCGAGCGCGGCCACCGGGTGCCGGAGGACGTGGCGGTCATGGGCTTCGACAACTGGCAGGTCCTGACCTCCGCCTCGCGGCCCCCGCTGACCAGCGTCGACATGAGCCTGGAGCAGGTCGGCCGCGCGGCGGCGCACGCCCTGTTCGGCGCGATCGCCGGGGCACCGCGTACGGGGGTCGAGACCCTGGCCTGCCGCGTGGTGATCCGGGGGTCAACCGCGCCGGTGTCCTGAGCCCGGACGCCGGTCTACCGGGAAGCCTCGCTCCGCGCCCGTGGAGTGACGGCGTACAGGTCCAGGATCTCGGGCCGCGGCGCGACGCCGGGCCCGCCGGCCCGGACCCACGCGGCGATGTCCTCGGTCGCGTCCGGGTCGTTGACCAGCCCCAGCCAGACCGGCCGCGCACCGGCGGCGCGGCCCTCGGTGGAGGGCTGTACGACGATGACGTTGGCGTGGTCGCAGGCGTCGAGGCACTCGGAGATCCGTACCGGCGCCACCTCGCGCAGCCGCTCGGTCTGCGCCGCGTGATCGACGCGGGGCAGCTTGGCGCTGCCGCAGCAGCAGTCCCGGCACACGACGACGCGGCAGGGTACCGGGCCGGTCTTCATCGGCGTGATTTACCTTTCCTTTGACAGCGGATGAGCCCCCCGCATAGTTTCAAGGTCATCTGTATCGCACAAGGATCCGAGGGGGCGGCCGTGCGAACTCCGCTTCTCACCAAGCGCCGGTATCTCGATCTCCGCAGGTCCACCACCACGGGATGTTGAGCGGCACCTTCCCGCCCCGCTCGTTCCTCCTTCGCGCCTCCCCTGGACCACCATGCCTCCCGCCCGCATAGCGCGGCGCGGCCGTGGCCGACTTCGCGGTACGCCTCACCCGCGAGCCCGACCAGCCGCTCGGCCTCACGGCGCTGCGGACGGAGGCGGGCCTGGACGACACCGAGATCCTGGACCTCGTCCACGTCGTCGCCGTGTTCGCCCGGGCCGACCGACTGATGCTCACCCTGGGCGAGCCCCGTCGAGGCGCAGCCCGCACCACCGCAGAGGAGCGCTCCGCATGACCGCCACGCCCGACCACCCCCTCGTCGCAGCGGCCCGCCGGCTGGCCGACGACGTCCTCTCCCCCGCCGCCGAGGCGCACGACCGGGACGGCGTCACCCCCGAGGCCATCGAGGCCGTCAAGGCGTCGGGGGTGCTGGGGGTCAACGCGTCGGCGGCGTACGGCGGCGCGGAGGCCCCGGCGGCCGTCGGCCGGGAGATCGCCGAGATCCTGGCGGGCGCCTGCTGTTCGACGTTCTTCGTCCAGGCCCAGCACCACACGCCGGTGCGGACCCTGACCACGGGCGAGGAAGCGGCGCGCGAGCGCTGGCTGCGCCCGCTGAGCGACGGCACGCTGCTGGCGGGAATCGCCTTCTCGCATCTGCGCGCCCACCCGAAGCTGCCCGTGCGGGCCACCCGGGTGGCGGACGGCTGGCGCTTCGACGGGCTCGTGCCCTGGTACACCGGCTGGGGGCTGAACGACCTGTTCCTGCTGGGCGGCGGCACCGAGGACGGCGAGGTGGTCTTCGGCGTCGTCGGCGCCCACGAGCAGCCGGGGCTGACCGCCACCGGCCCGCTCCAGCTCGCCGCGCTCACCGGTTCGCGGACGGTCGGACTGCTGCTCGACGGGCTGGTGGTGCCCGACGAGGCGGTGGCGGTGCGCCTGCCGCACGAGCGCTGGGCGACGGAGGACCGGCCGAAGAACACCAACACCAACCCCGCCGTCTTCGGCGTGGCCCGCGCCGCGCTCGACCTCCTCGACGCGTCCGGCGACGCCGAGGCGAAGGACACGGCGGGCGTCCTGCGCGAGCACCTGGACGGGGTGCGCCGCGACGCCTACGCCCTGGTCGACGAGGTGCCGCCCGCCGAACGGCTGGACGACCGGCTCGCCGCCAAGACTCGGGCGTACGACCTGATGCGCGCCGCCACCACGGCCGCCATCGCCGCGGGCGGCGGCCGGGCCTTCGGCCTGTCCCACCCGGCCCAGCGCCTCGCCCGGGAGGGCCTGTTCCTGGTCGTCCAGGGCCAGACCCCCGAGGTCCGCACGGCCCACCTGGCGGCGCTGCGCGCCGCCCAGGGCTGACCGGAAGGGGCGGGAAAGGGGATGGAAAGGGAATGGCCCTCACCGACGGGGGATGCGGTGAGGGCCAGCCACATTCAGTGTGGCACGGATGAAGGGCTGATGTACCCCTTCGGGCCAACAAACTTGGCATATATCTACCACTTGACTCCCAGTCACCTCATCTGTCACGGCTGTTTCAGCGGGCCGGAGTGACCGCGGGTGGGCGCGGCGTACCGGCCGGGTGACGGTTTGTCGCGGACACTGGCAGGGCACTCGGGCGGCCCGATCTTCCCCTGAAGGCTGGAGGCGGCATGGCTCTCTCCCACAGTCCGGTGGCCCGCGCATGGCGTCGCTGGCGTCGGCCACGCGATCTGCGGGTGCCGCGGGAGCCCATGGATGTCGAGGACGCCAACCGGCGCTTTCTGATGTACGGGGTACTGCCGCTGTGGTTCGTACCGGCCGTGGCGGACTGGGCCATGCACCGCCGGACCCGGATCGAGGAGACGTCCGGCACACGCGAGTCGGCGCTGCACGCGCTCATGATGACGGAGGCGGGCATCCCGGTGGCGATGGCCCTGCTCGCCCGGGTCAATCCGCTCGTGCTGTCGGTCATGGGCGGCGCGGCCGTGGCCCACGGCGCGACGGCCCTGTGGGACGTCAGCCTGGCCACCGGCGAGCGCGAGGTGCGTCCGGTGGAGCAGCACATCCACAGCTTCCTGGAGGTCCTGCCGCTGTCGGCGCTGGCCTTCACCTCGTGTCTGCACTGGAAGCAGGTGCGCGCCACCCTGCGCGGGGGTGACACGGCGGAGGACTGGAAGCTGCTGCCGAAGGAGAACCCGCTGCCCGCCCGTTATCTGGTGGCGGTCGGTGCGGCCGTCGGCGCCTTCGTCGCCCTGCCCTACGCCGAGGAGATGACACGGTGTGTCAAGGCGGCCAGGGCCCGCAGGACGGCGTGAGCCCATGCCACGACGACACCGCGCCCCGGCGGCCGTGGCGGGCGCCACGGTCGAGCCACTGCCCCGCCCGCAGATCGTCGCCCGTGACGCGCGAGGGCCCGAGCACGTGGCCCTCGACGACCGGGGCCGGATCCTCACCGGGACCGCGGACGGGGCGATCTGGCGGCTGACCCTGTCGGACACGACAGGGCTCGCCCGCGCCGAGGTGATCGCCGAGACCGGCGGCAGGCCGCTGGGCCTGGTCCCCTCCCCCGACGGCGAACTGCTGGTGTGCGACGCCCGGCGCGGTCTGCTGCGCGTCGACCCGCGCGGCGGAACGGTGCGCGTCCTCGCCGACGAGGTGGCCGGCGCCCCGCTGCGGTTCTGCAGCAACGTCGCCATGGCGGCGGACGGCACCCTCTACTTCACCGTCTCCAGCCGCCGCCACCCCCTGGAGGACTGGCTGAGCGACATCCTGGAGGACACCGGCACCGGGCTGCTCCTGCGGCTGCGGCCGGGTGGCGAGCCGGAGGTCCTGCGGGACGGGCTGCGGTTCGCCAACGGCGTCGCGCTGGCCCCTGACGAGTCGTTCGTCGCCGTGGCGGAGAGCGGCGCCCGCCGGATCAGCCGCCACTGGCTGACCGGTCCGCGCCAGGGCGGGCACGACATCCTCGTACGGGACCTGCCGGGCTACCCCGACAACCTCTCCCGGGGCACCGACGGGGTGTTCTGGGTCGCCCTGGCCGGGCCGCGGGAGCCCGCCGTGGACGCGGCTCACCGCGCCCCTCCCGCCGTCAGAAGGGCGGCGGCGGCCACCGCCAAGAGGCTCCGCCCCCGGCCCCGGGCCACCCTGCGCGTGCTGGCGATCCGCCCCGACGGGAGTGTCGCCCGCCATCTGCTGCGCCGCTGGTCCCCGTACCGGATGGCCACGAGCGTGTGCGAGCACGGCCACCGGCTGGTGCTGGGCAGTCTGCTGGAGCGGGGCATCGCGGTGTGCGCGCTCCCGGCCGCCCGCGAGGACGGGTCCGCCTAGGCCGTTTCCTGGGATCATCTGATCGTTGGTTGATGTGTGTCGTGACTTGAAGGCGATGACCGCCAGCGCCACCTGGCTGACGGCCGCGGTGATCCTTGCGGGGCCAGGCGTCCGCCGCCGCTCCCCCGACCAGCCCGAGGAGCAGCCCGGGAGCCGCCCTGCACCGCCAGGGGGAACGCTCGGGAGATCGAGGCGCGGGTGGCGAAGGCGAGGAAGAGCTCACGGGGCATGCCGAGGGTGAGGAGGCGAACGGAATGCGAGCCCCGGCGGGGCTCGGCCGACCACGGCGACACTGCTACGGCTCAGTGACCGTCCCTGCTCACAGACGAACCCCACGGAAGGAGACCCCGCCGCCGGTGGCCTTCCTCACAGTGTCCGGACCTCAGTCGCCGCGCCGCCGGGACTTGCGCCGGAGCCGCAGGGGAATGACGTACCAGCAGACGGTGAACCAGAGCATGACAATCCCGACGACCAATTCGCCGACCACACTGTCGGTGACGACGTTGAGGATGAGCAGCAGAGTGCACGCGATCGTGAGCGCCAGCAGCACCATCCCGCACGCCATGAACCGCCCGGCGGCTTCGACGACCTCGTCCTTCATCCGCAGCCCGGACAGAAACCGGTGGATGGACACCGGAGCTATCAAAGCGGCGACCGAGGAGGCCCCTGCCGCCACGGTCACCACATAAAGGACGCGGTCGAAGAGTTCCAGGTCCCGGAACGCCGGAGTGAAGGCGAGGGAAAGCAGGAATCCGAAGAGAATCTGCACCCCGGTCTGTGCGACCCGCGTCTCCTGGAGAATCTCGTTCCATTTCCGGTTGAGGCGTTCGCGGTCGGTCTCCGGCCGCTCGCACTCTTCGGAGGACGGCGCGCTCGTGCAGGACGGGCATGAATGGTCATGCGCCGACGACGTGAGTTCCGGGCTTGCCATCGTCATGTCTCCTCCGCAGTCCAGAGAATTTTCGAATTCCCTGTCCGGCGAAAGGTATGCGCGATGCGCGCCGACCACGGGGAGAATCGGCGTGTGCGGTGGCCTCGGCGCCACCGGCGGCACGCCCCTTCCTCACCGCCCGAGGGCCTTGGCCAACTGCTCCTTGTTCATATGCGAGCGACCCTCGATCCCGCGCTGCTTCGCCTGGTTGTACAGCTGGTCACGGGTTGGGCCCCCGGAGCCGCTGTGCGAGCGCTCGCCGCCGCGCTGGGACGCGGACTTCCGGTCCCGCGTCGAGGTCTTGCCGGCCGACTTGGCCTCTCCCGAGCGGGCGCGCTCCTTGTTCACGGTGCGGGAGGCGATTTCCTTGGCGCGCCCCGTGGACGTGCCGCGCTTCTCCGCGCCTTCCTTGATGTGCTCGTACTGCCGTTCACGCTTGAAATTGGAACCCGCAGGCATGTCACTGCCCTTCTTTCCACGCCTTCTCACATAAGGCGCCCTGTTGCGGCCGGAGCACCCGACAAGCGGCCGCTCCAAGGCCAGGTGTATTCCACGGCCCGAGTCCCCCTCGGCGCCGTACCTCTAACCCCTGTGCGCCCGGTGATCCGGCCGGCGGGGCCCGGCGGGGCCGGCGGGACGAAACCCCGATCGCCCGGACTGGAGCCGGGCCCCTTGGGAACTCGGGGATGCGACTAGGAGTGCTCGATATCGGTTCCCGTTCCGTCCACCTCCAGATAGCCGATCTCGTCCCGGACAGCCCGCCCGAGCATGTGGCGGGCCTGAAGCGGTCGGTGCGTCTCGCCGAGGCCACCGACCGGCAGGGGGGATCGACCAGGCCGCGATACGCCGTGTCGTCGGCGCCGTGACCGAGGCCGGGGCGGTCGCGGGCGCCCACCACGTCGACGACCTGGTCGCCCACGCCACGTCCGCCGTACGGGACGCGACCAACCAGGAGGCCGTCCTCGCCGAGATCGAGGCCGCCACCGCAATCCACGTCGGCTTCATGAGCGGCCTCGAGGAGGCGCGGCTGACCTTCCTGGCGGCCCGCGGCTGGTACGGCTGGTCCGCCGACCGGATGCTGCTCTTCGACATCGGCGGCGGCTCCATGGAGATCGCCTCCGGCGGCCGCGCCGAGCCCGACGCCGCCATCTCCGTCCCCCTGGGAGCGGGACGGCTCACCCGCCATCACCTCCCGGAGACCACCCCGGTGAAGAAGCGGGAGGTCAAGGAGTTGCGCGCCTACGTACGCTCCGTGATCAGCGAGGCAACGGCCGAACTGCGCGAACTCCCGGCCCCCGCCTCCTGCGTCGCGACCTCCAAGACCTTCGGCCGGCTGGCCCGTCTCACCGGCGGCCCGAAGCCGAAGCCCGGGACCTGCCCCTCCAGCACGCTCGGCGTGGACCGGCTGCGGCCGTGGATCCCCCGGCTCGTGTCAAGGACCGACGCCCAGCGCGCGAAGCTGCGCGGCGTCTCCGCCTCCCGCGCCCATCAGTCCCTCGCCGGACAGGACGGCCCCCGGGGTCGCGTCCGCCGCCGCGTGACTTCTCCCTCGATGAGGGGCGGCCCTCGATGAGTGCCGGTGAGTGAACGTCACGCCGCCTTTGCCTCGATCTGGTCGTGCAGCTTGGCGCAGGTCCGGCTGATCAGCCGGGAGACGTGCATCTGGGAGATGCCGAGCTGCTCGGCGATCCGGCCCTGGGTCTCCTCACGGAAGAAACGCAGGTACAGGATCCGGCGCTCCCGCTCGGGCAGGGCACGCAGCTTGGGCTTCAGGGCCTCGCGCTGAATGACACGGTCGTAAGAAGGCTCCGGCGCGCCGAGGGTGTCGGCCAGGGAGTATCCGTCGTCGGCGCCCGGCAGTTCGGCGTCCAGGGACAGCGCGGAGAAGCTTTCCATCGCCTCCATCCCCAGCAGGACGTCCTCTTCGCTCATCCCGGTGTGCCGGGCGATGTCGGCCACGCTCGGGGAACGGTCGTCGGGGGTGCGCGTGAGGTCCTGCACGGCCGCCCGCACCCGGTTGCGCAACTCCTGGACCCGGCGCGGCACGTGCACGCCCCACATGTGGTCCCGGAAGTGGCGCTTGATCTCCCCGACAACGGTCGGCACGGCGAAGCTCGCGAAGGCGCTGCCGCGGTCCGGCTCGTAGCGCTTGACGGCCTTGACCAAGCCGAGCATGGCGACCTGGCGCAGATCCTCCGCCGACTCACCGCGGTTACGGAACTGCCTCGCCAGCCGCTCCGCCATCGGCATCCAGGCGCGTACGACCTCTTGCCGCAGCGCCTCCTTTTCGGGACCATCGGGCAGAGTGGCGATGCGCTCGAACTCGGCAGTGGTGTCGGGAGCGTCGTCGTGCGAGTGCTTGCTGCGTGCGCGTTCGGCAGTCATGGCGCGGTCTCCCTCATCCTGTGGTCGGTAGCACCATGGGAGAAATCCACCTGCCGGGGGTGCCGGACACAGCACACCCCGAGCAGCCGAACTGCTCCCTTGGGCGTGCCTCCAGTCCGAAGCACAACCAGCGCCTGCCCCGCCCCCCACACCCCCAAACACATTCGGAATGGGCCGTCTTCAGCGCGTGTCCACGACTCCGCCGGTCACCGCGATCACCTCGCCGACCGTGTAGCTCGAATCCGCGTCGGAGGCCAAGTACACATAGGCCGGTGCGATTTCCTCCGGCTGGGCGGAACAGCCCAGGGGGCTTCGCTGCCGAGCTGCGCGAGACCTTCGCGTGGCATGTGGGCGTCGGCGATGCTGAGGACGGACCAGGTGGGGCCGGGCGCGACGACGTTGGCGCGGACACCCCGGCCCCGCTCATCCACGACGCGCTGCGTTCCCTCGGCATCGGGCTGTTCGTAGGGCGGGTAGACGATGGCGACGTCCGCGCCCTCACGTGCGTAGAGCAGGGCGACGACGCGGCCGGTGCCGAAGTCACCACCGGGGGCACGCGGGTGCCCGGGGCAGTGAGCACAAAACACGGCCCGGTTGGCCCCTTCGGTGTCCCTCAGCACCCGGCGGACGCGGCCGTGGCCGGGACCGTGTGGCGGGCGGGGCGCCAGGTGGCGACGAGTGCGCCGGCGAGCAGCAGCTCGGCGATGTCACCGCCGTAGTACATGATTTCCGCCGCCCCCTGGACCTCGGCGGCGGGAGCGGGGATGTCGATCCCGAACCCGCCGTACATCAGCTGCGACACCCCGGCGTGGAGGGCGATGGCGCAGCCGAGCCACACCAGGCGGGCCCGCACACCGGGCCGTCTGGCGGCCGGGTCGGGACCGGCGATGACGTGGGCGAAGAGGCAGCCGGACAGCAGGAAGTGGGCGTGCAGCAGCCAGTGTCCGGGCGGCCAGGTCGTGGTGGCGCGGTAGAGCGGGGTGAAGTAGAGCGCCACCAGGCTTCCGGAGGCCAGCAGCAGCGCGGTGGCCGGGTGGGTCAGGATCCGGGCGGGGCGGCTGTGCAGGGCCGTGGTCAGCCGTCGGCCGTGGGTGGCGGGCAGGTTCCGCAGGAGCAGGGTGACGGGGGCGCCGAGGACGAGGGCGAGCGGAGCGTACATGCCGATGAGCATGTGCTGGGCCATGTGGCCGCGGAAGTCGGCGTGTGCGAACGGAGCCAGGGGCGGCAGCAGCGCCACGGCCGGCAGGGCAGCCCCGGTCGCGAAGGAGGCCGACCGCCACCGGCTCCAGCCCCGCGCCGGGTTGCGGAGCCTGGCCCGATGGGCCAGCCGAAGATAGCCGCAGACGCACAGGAGCATGACGATGGCGGGCAGCGCGGCCGCCAGGGCGCCGCTGCCCGCACCGTGGCCGGTGTGCGGGTGGCCGCCGCCCATCAGCCGGCCCGTCCGCTCCGCCGGGCGTCCCCGGCTTCGGGGTCGAAGGGGCGCCCGCTCCGCTGGAGCCCGTAGCCGCCGACGGCCAGCAGAGCCCCCAGCACGAGGAAGCCGATGTCCCACCACAGCTGCCGCGGTCCGCCGTGCACATGGTGGATGCCGAGAAGATGGTGGTCCAGCACGCCTTCGACCAGGTTGAACAGCCCCCAGCCCACCAGGATCCACCCCCACAGCACCCGGGAGGCCCACACCCGGCGGCGATGATGGGTGACGCGGGAGTACAGGACCGCGAGCCCCGTCAGGACGGCGAGCCAGCACACGGTGTGGAAGACGCCGTCCCAGACCGTGTTCATCCGCAGACCGGAGACGGAGTGCGGGCTGTAGTACTTCACCCCGATGTGGTCGTGGTCGGTGCCGCTGAGCATGTGGTGCCACTGGAGGAGCTGGTGCAGCAGGATTCCGTCGACGAACCCTCCGAGCCCGACCCCCAGGACGATCCCCGGCAGTTGCAGTCCGCGGGCCGCCTTCCCCTCGGTCAAGGCCCCGTCAGCAGTGGTCGCCATCAGCCGTCTCCGTCCTTCACATGGTGAGCGGATCATCCGTCACTGTGCGTTTCCCGCCGCGGTCGCCGGTGTCACGCCGAGACGGAAGTTCCCCCCTTCGTGTGTCCGTCTTCGCATCGGCCCTCGGCCGGAGCGCGAAGGAAACGCGGGCTCAACTCTCGCGTTGCGCTGACGAATCATCGGGCAAGGAGACGTGATGAAAGCCCTGACATGGCATGGCATGGCAAGGCGGGCGTGCGGGTGGACACCGTTCCCGATCCAGTGATCGAGAAGCCCCTTCCTCGAGGCGGGCGACATCCTGGGCCACGAACCGATGGGCGTCGTGCAGGAGGTCGGTCCCGAAGTCACCGCCGTACGGCCGGGCGACAGGGCCCGCTTGCGCCGATATTCCTCGAGGCCATCGGTCGTCGGCATGATTTCTCCTTCCGACGCGTGGGCCGTGCCCGCCCGGGCCACCGCGTTCCAGGCCGGGCAGGTACCCGGCGGCCGTCACGCTAATCGGGACGCTGCGGGATCCCGGCCAGTCTGGCGGCCTCTCCACTGGGCGTGGGGGTGGGGCTGATCCATTCGCAGAAAAGGATCGTGGCGTCGTCCTCCAGTTCCCCGCCGTGGTGGTCCAGGACGGTGTGGATCACCCTGCGCAGGGTCTCGGGTACCGGCAGGCCCGCCGCGTGGTGGCGGGTGAGCAGATCGGTGAAGCGGTCGACCCCGAATTCCCGTTCACCGGGCCGGCGCGCCTCGGTGATGCCGTCGGTGTACAGGACGATGCGGTCCCCGGGCTCCAGCCGCTCGTGGCACACGGTGGCCTCGGGTCCCAGGCCGATACCCATGGGCGGCGCGGGCGGACAGTCCAGGCAGGCCGAACCGCCTGCCTCCCGGCGGATGACGATCGGCGGTGGGTGTCCGCGGTTGATCCAGGACAGAGCGCCGCTGCGGGTGTCCAGGCAGCAGAGGACGCCGGTGACGTAACGGGCCTGCGGGGACTGGCCGAGCAGCGCGTCGTCCACGGCCCGCCCGATCTCCACCAGCCCGGCCCCCTGCCGGCGTGCGTTGCGGCAGGCGCCCATCGCCAGGGCCACGGCCAGTCCGGCGGTGGTGTCGTGCCCCATGGCGTCGAAGATCGCCAGATGTACCAACGGCCCGTCGGTGGCGTACTCATAGGCATCCCCGCTCGCCTGGTAGGCGGGTTCCAGGACGCCGGAGATCGCCACCCTGCCGTCCACGAACGTGCGCTCCGGCATCAGGTTCCACTGCATCTCGGCGGTGATCCCCATCGCCCTGGTCCGTGTCAGGCGCGCGTAGGTGTCGCTGGTGTCCGCCTTACGGACGATCAGCAGGGCCAGCAGCGCGGCCAGCGCCTCCATGTCCTCCGAGGTTCGCGCGTCGTCGGTGTCGACGGTCACCCGCATCACCCCGACCCGCTCGGTGCCGTCCAGCAGCGGCACCCAGCGCCTGAGGGCGGCGTGCGGCATGTCGTCGGCGGTGATCTGTCCCAGCTGGTACGCCCGCCCTGCCACGGTCCCTTCGATCACCAGCTCATCCGGCGCCTCCGGCGCCGCGGGCGGCGTGGTGAGCCCCGCGCCGGAGAGCCTGCGCAGCACGTGGCCCTGCAGATCGCGCAGATAGATCACCACCTCCGTGAGACCGGCGAGCGCCGCGTATTCGCGGGTCCTGGCGGGCAGCATCTCCAGCGGCATCAAGTGGCTTTCGGCCAGCAGCCCGGCCAGCATCCGCCGCCCCCTGGCGCCCCGGTCACTCAGCGACGAAGACATCGCCGTGGCGCCTCCTCGGTTCCGGTCGTGAGCACAGGACTATCAATACCGCCGCGATGCGCCACCAGGTGTCACGACACGAGAGCGCGTCGCGCTCAGGGGGCCAGTCCTTGCCGCTGGAGCGCCACCAACAGCACCGCCGCCGCGACCACCGATGTCACGGTGACGGTCAGCAGCCGCTTCTTCAGCGAGCGGTAGCGGTGGGTGTATTCGGCCTTGAGTTCCTCGCTGCGGCTGATGACGGTGCGCAGTATCTCCTTGGCGAGCGCCATGTGCCGGTCGGTGTAGAGACGCGCGACTTCCCTGTGCTGCGGAGGAGTGAGCCAGGGCATGCGGCGGGCGAACGCCTCGCCTTCCTCGCGGGCCCTGCGCCGGTGGTGGGCGGCCAGTAGCAGGCCCTCGATCTCGACCAGCCCCGCGGCCACCTCCCGGTCGTGGTCCGTCTCCGGGCTCATGGCCTCTCACCCTGGCCGCCCGGAGGGGCGGCGCCTTCCTCCGGTTCGACGATGTCACGCTGATCCGTGTGCCGGGCCTGATCGAGCACGGCGATCGCGGGGTGGTGCAAGTCGAACGCGGGCGAATCGGACCGGATCCTCGGCAGCGTGGAGAAGTTGTGGCGCGGGGGCGGGCAGGAGGTGGCCCACTCCAGGGACCGGCCGTAGCCCCAGGGGTCGTCCACCGTCACGCGCTGCCCGAAGTTGGCGGTCTTCCAGACGTTGAAGAGGAAGGGCAGCGTCGAGAGCCCGAGCAGGAAGGCGCCGATGGTGGAGACGGTGTTCAGCGCGGCGAAGCCGTCCGCGGCCAGGTAGTCGGCGTAGCGGCGGGGCATGCCTTCCGCCCCCAGCCAGTGCTGGACGAGGAATGTGGTGTGGAAACCGATGAAGAGGGTCCAGAAGTGGATCTTTCCCAGAGGTTCGTCCAGCATGGTGCCGGTCATTTTCGGCCACCAGTAGTAGAAGCCCGCGAAGGTGGCGAAGACAACGGTGCCGAAGACGACGTAATGGAAATGCGCCACCACGAAGTAGCTGTCGGTGACGTGGAAGTCCATGGGCGGGGAGGCGAGGATGATTCCCGTCAAGCCGCCGAAGAGGAAGGTGACCAGGAATCCGACGGACCACAGCATCGGGGTTTCGAAGCTGAGGGAACCTCTCCACATGGTTCCGACCCAGTTGAAGAACTTGACGCCGGTCGGCACGGCGATCAGGAAGGTCATGAGGGAGAAGAACGGCAGCAGTACGGCCCCGGTGGCGAACATGTGATGTGCCCACACCGTGATGGACAGAGCGGTGATGGCGATGGTCGCGCCGACGAGCCCGGCATATCCGAAGATCGGCTTACGGGAGAACACCGGGATGATTTCGGTGACGATGCCGAAGAAGGGCAGAGCGATGATGTAGACCTCGGGGTGCCCGAAGAACCAGAACAGGTGCTGCCACAGAAGGGGTCCCCCGTTCGCCGCCTCGAACACCACCGAGCCGAACCGCCGGTCCGCCTCCAGGACGAGGAGCGCCGCGGCCAGGATGGGGAACGCGAACAGCACGAGCACCGAGGTGAACAGGATGTTCCAGGTGAAGATGGGCAGGCGGAACATGGTCATGCCGGGGGCCCTCATGCACAGGATCGTGGTGATGAAGTTGACCGCGCCGAGGATCGTGCCGAACCCCGCCAGCGCCAGCCCCATGATCCAGAGGTCGGCGCCGACGGTCGGTGTCCGTTCCGCGCTGTTGAGGGGGGCGTAGGCGGTCCAGCCGAAGTCGGCGGTCCCCGCGGGAATGAGCAGCATGCTGCTGACCACCATCAGCCCGCCGAAGAGAAACAGCCAGAAGGACAGCATGTTGAGGCGGGGAAAGGCGACGTCCGGGGACCCGATCTGCAGGGGCATGACCGCGTTGGCGAAACCGGCGAACGTCGGCGTGGCGAACAGCAGCAGCATGACCGTGCCGTGCATGGTGAAAGCCTGATTGTATTGCTCGTTGGAGAGGATCTGAATCCCGGGGCGGGCCAGTTCGGCCCGCATGACAAGGGCGAGCAACCCCCCGAACAGAAAGAAGATGAACGAGGAAATCAGATAGAGATGTCCAATCTTCTTATGATCCGTTGTAGTCATCCAGGTGACCAGCACGGTGCCCACCGTGCGTCTCGAAACGGGCGCCGGGGCCCCGGATTCGATCGCCGTCGCCATGCAATCGCCTTGTCTGTCGGGGGCAGAGCGCGCACGCGCCTGCCTTTTCGGAGAGGTCAGGCACCTGTGTAGTCTCACCAGGGCTCGCCGCACCTCTCATAAGGCAGCGCGTACGGGTGATCCGCGGGTATCCGGTACCGGGGTGCCGCGTCATCACCATGAACGGGATCGAGGTCGAGGCGATCCTCTTCAGCCACCCGTTCGCCCGGCACTGCCCCGATCCGGAGGTCAAGCGGCAGCTGGCGCGGACCCGCTACATCGAGGCGCAGCAGCAGAAGGCGGTCAACTGGCTGCTGCCCGGCGTCTCCTCCGTCCTGGAGACGACGATCGCCTACGAGCAGGCCAGGCGTCCGTCGAGGGTCCATTCGGTGAACGCGACCTCGGCGACCAGTTGGGGACGCGCCCAGTGCGTCCCGGCGCCGGTGGGCGGTGCGGGATCAGGCGCAGCGGATCGCGCCAGGTGAGCAGGGAGCGCAGCAGAACCTTGCGGCGCCGCAGGGGCAGCCCGGTGACATCGGAACCGCCGATGGACTGGACGTCGAAGAGGTACGCACTCGGGCAGGCGCTGCCCGGCGGGGGTGTCGGCGAGTTCGGGGTAGGCGGAGACGGCGGAGCGGCCGGTGCGGCCGTCGCGGCGAGTGCCCCCGGCTTCCCCCTTGACAGCCGGGCCGGTCCGGGCCGGGCCCGGGCCCGGGCGGGGACGGAGCGGTTCGAAGCGCCGGTCCGGCGCATGATTCGATGGACTCCTGCCTTACGGGAGGTCCAGGGCGAGCCATGATCCGACGTGTACTCGCGGCCGTCGTGGGCCTGGCCGCGGTGATGACCGTCCCCTCGGCCGCGCCCACGGTCTCGCGGCCCTTGACGGTGGCCACCGACAAGGGCGTGGTCGAGGGCGCCGCGGCGGACGGGGTCGGCCGGTTCCTCGGCATCCCGTACGCCGCGCCACCGGTCGGCGGCCTGCGCTGGCGCCCGCCCGCGCCCGCGGCCGCATGGCCAGGTGTCCGGTCGGCGGACCGTCCCGGTGCGCGCTGTGAGCAAACGGCGGGCGGCGGCCCGGGCACGAGTGAGGACTGCCTGTACCTCAACGTCTACGCCCCCGAACGGCGCACGGACCATCCGCTGCCGGTGCTGTTCTGGATCCACGGCGGGGGCTTCATGAGCGGTTCGGGCGACCTCTACGACGGTTCGCTGCTCGCGCGGACCAACAACATCGTGGTCGTCACGATCAACTATCGGCTCGGCGTGTTCGGCTTCCTCGACCTGCCCGGGCTGAGCGAGCGGGGTGCGGGCAACTACGGTCTGCTCGACCAGCAGGCGGCGCTGCGCTGGACCCAGCGGAACATCGCCGCGTTCGGCGGGGATCCCGGCCGCGTGACGCTCTCGGGCGAGTCTGCCGGTGGCCAGTCCGTGTGCGCCCTCATGGCCTCGCCCCCGGCCCGCGGCCTGTTCGACCGCGCCATCATCCAGAGCGGCGGGTGCCCGAGTCTCACGGCCGCGCAGGCCAGGGCGCGGGGCACGAGCTACGCCACCGCCGCGGGCTGCCGTGACTCCGCGACCGCCGCGTCCTGTCTGCGGGCCAAGCGACCGGACGAGGTGCTGGCCGCCGGGCACGACTTCGGTGGCATCCTGAACGGTCCCCTGCCCGTGTCCGGCGTCCCGGAACTGCCGGTCGCACCGGGCGTCGCGGTGCGCACCGGAAGGTTCGCCGACGTCCCCGTCCTCATCGGCACCAACCGCGACGAGACACGCAAGTGGGCACTGCCGTTCGCGAACGCGCCCCGGGAGCGGTACGAGCGCGTGATCAGGCGGCAGTTCGGCCCCCACGCCGACGGGGTGCTCGCCCGCTATCCGTACGGCGCCGACGGCGGCCCGTACAGCGCGGCGTACGCCCTCGGCGCGGTGTGGACCGACAGCAGCGTGTTCTACGGGATGGGCGGGTGCCAATACCAGCGCCTCGCGGAGCGTTTCGCGTACCGGCAGCCCAGGACGTACTTCTACGAATTCGGCGACCGCGAGCCAGCGCCCTCGCGCGGCCCCACTCCCCCGGGCTTCGCACCGGGCGCGGCCCACGCCGCCGAGCTCCCCTACCTGTGGCCCGGCATGGCCGCGAAGCCACTGACACCGGAGCAGCGGCGGCTGTCGCGGACGATGCTGCGCTACTGGGGCGCGTTCGTACGCGACGCCGACCCCGCGACGGACGGGCAGGCGGCGTGGCCCCCGTACCGCGGCACCACGCTCATGTCCCTGCTGCCCGGCGGCCGCGGCAAGGCCGTCGATTCCGAGGCGTACGCGGCGCGGCACCGGTGCTCCTTCTGGAACGGGATCAGCTACGACTGGCTGACCACGGATCCGGCTCAGCTCGCGAGCTCACTGCGCGACCGCCGGAAGTGACCTCCTTACCCGGGAAGTAATCGCCGTGGGCGGTCGATGCCGGTCAGAATAACGATCTCCGCGTCACAACACGCGGGTTCCGAACGGAAAGGATCAGCAATGGCGGCATCCGCACCCACGACCACGCGCGATGTGGTCGAGGAATTGCTGCGCCGGATCGGCGAGGGCGACCCCGAGCACATCGCCGAGCTGTATGCCGAGCGAGGCGACTGGAAACTGGACTGGCCGGAGGACGAACACGGCCGCACCGCCACCCCGTGGATCCGCCACCGCACCACCCGCGCCGAGGCCGCCGCCCACTACCGCGAGCTTGCCGAGCACCACGTGCCCGGGGCGGCGGCCACCGAGATCGAGCGCATCCTCATAGACGGCGACGACGCGGTCGTACTCGGCGAGATCCGCCAAACCGCCCGCCCCACCGGCCGCCCCTACCGCGCACGGTTCGCTCTGCACCTCACGGTCGAAGACGGCCTTGTCACCCGGCACCACGTCTACGAGGACAGTTTCGCGGTGGCCCGGGCGTTCGAGGTCTGACGGCCTCGTCCGGCGCCGACGGCGGGCGCCGGGCGAGGGGTTGGCGTCCGCTTCACGGCTTCGCCAGGAGCGCTCGTATCTCGGCTGCCGACGCGGGACCTGCCTTCAGGGAGAGAAAGCCGGCCGGGGCGGAGCCGGGGGCCAGGGGGCCGAACGAGTCGGGGGGCAGCTCCGTGTAGGGGGCGCCGTAGGCGGGTGTGCCCGGGGCGAACAGCCTGCCCTGCGCGAGGGGGCCCGCGTCGACGGTGTCGTACCCGAGGGCGTCGAGCAGTTCGGTCGCGTGCCGCTTCGCCTCGGCGTTGTCGCCGGCGATGGGGAGAGCGGTGCGCTCCTCGGCGCCCGCTGGCCTGGTCAGTACGGCGAGGTGGGTGTGGTGGATGTTGTTGAAGGCCTTCACGACGTGTGCCGACGCGCCGAGGTGCCGCTGAAGCAGCTCGCTGCTGGTGGTCGCGTCGTCGTCCAGGGCCGCGACCCTGCCGTCGCGCTGTGGAGAGTAGTTGCCGGTGTCGATGACCGTCTTGCCCGCGAGGGGTTCGCGCGGTACGGAGTCGTACGCCCTGAACGGCACGGACACCACCACCCAGTCGCCCGCCGCCGCTGCCTCCGCCGCGGTCGCCGCCCGGGCCCGGGGGCCGAGTTCCGCGACCAGATCGGTCAGTGTCCGCGGGCCGCGGGAGTTGCTGAGCACGACGTCGAGTCCGCCGTTCACGGCCAGTCGCGCGAGAGTGCCGCCGATCTTCCCGCTGCCGATGATTCCTAAAGTAGCCACGCCGGGTCCAACCGGCGGGGATCGGTGCCTATTCCGCCCGAAAGCGGTAGTCGCACCGGGGACGGGACCCGCGGGGCGCGGTGGCTGGCGTGGGGTCCGTGGAGCTCCTACACCTGCGTTACTTCGCCGCCGTCGCCCAGGAACTGAACTTCTCCACCGCGGCCCGCAAACTGCACATGGCGGCGTCCCCGCTGAGCCGGCGGATCAAGGACCTCGAGAACGAGCTCGGACACCGGCTCTTCGACCGCGACACCCACCGTATGAGGCTCACCCCGGCCGGGAGCGCGCTGCTGCCGATCGCGCGCGGTGTGCTGGATCAGGTCGATTCCATCAAGTGGCGGCTGGACGAGACGGCCCGGCCACAGCGGACCACCGTGCTGCTCGGCGTGCCCACCGGCATCCACCCGGAGCTGCGGACACGGATCGACGCCCTGGCCGAGCGGGTCGGCGACCGGTTCGAGATCACACGCTGGCCGGGCGCCGCCGACCGCCTGGTCGACGCGGTGGGGGACGGCCGGCTGGCGCTGACGCTGGCCCGGCTCCCGGTCGGCAGCGACCCGGCGCTGGAGCAGGTGCCGGTGATGTCGGAACGGCTCGGGGCGGTCGTGCCCAGGGACAGGTTCCCCGGGCGGGAGTCGGTCGCGCTGGCGGAGCTGGCCGACCTCGCCTACGCGGGCTCCCCCGCGGCGGTGGCCCACGCGTATTTTCGCGGGCTCGACCAGCAGCTGTCCGATCTCGGCCTCAAGAAGCGCATCACACTTCCCGCAGGCCGATGGCGTTCACCGGCGCCGTACGCAGCGCCCAGCGGGTGGGCAGCAGGATCGCCGACGCGCCGATCGCGGCCGTCGCCGCGACGATCCCCAGGTACAGCAGCGGGGGGATGTACGGCACGGGCGATCCGGTCAGTCCGAGGCTGACGGTGACCAGCGGAAGCAGGGGCACCACGCTGCCGATGACCACCGCGGTGATCACCACGATGACCGTTTCCACCCTCATCATGCGCATCACCTGCCGGGCGGGGGCGCCCACGAGCCGGAGCAGGGCGAACTCCCGTACCCGGCTCAGGGTGGCCATCACCAGCGTGTTGGCCACCGAGATGGCCAGGTATCCGAAGACCAGGGCCAGCGGCAGGGCGCTGGTGAGCACGCTGGACGTCGCCTGGTCCTCCTGGGCGGCCGACAGGCCCGCGTCGTCGAGGACATCGGTTCCGGGGTAGCGCTTGCCGAGGTTCTCCAGCGCCGCCTTGACCTTGTCCTTGTCGGCGTCGGGCGCCGCCTTGACGAACACGGTGTCGTCCAGCCGCCGGTTGCTGTGGTCGAGAACGGTCCGCTGCGGAAGGGTGACGTCGCCGAACCCCAGTCCCCGCTTGTAGACCGCCACCACGACCGGTTTGGCCTCGACACCGTCGGGCAGATGCAGCCGCGCCCGCTCCCCCACGCCCACGCCCAGCGTGCTGGCGGCGCCGGTGCTGAGGGCCACGGTCCCGTCGCGCAGCCGGCTCACGCTGCCGTCGGTCACCTCCAGGTCCATGTTCTTCTCCAGCCCCCGGGGCGTGACCCCCTGGCCCTGGTACTCGAAGATTTCCGGCGAGTCCAGCACCGCACGCGAGGCGGCCAGGTCGACCCGGATGACGCCGGTGGCGGCGGCCACCCCGGGCAGCCGGGCCGCGTCCTCGACCGCGGGCATGGGGACACCGCCCGCCTGGCCGTTGAGGGTGAAGTCGGCCACGATGCCCTGCTCCGCCTGGTCCTGCGCGGCCTCGGCGGTGGTGGTGGGGATGACCAGCTGCACCATCGCGAAGCCGATCGCCAGCGTCAGCGGGCCGATCCCGGCGGCCAGCCGACGGGCGTTGGCACGGGTGTTGGCCACCGCCAGCCAGCCGTGCGGGCCGGTGCGCTTGCGGACCGGCCGGGCCAGCAGACGGGTCGACAGGCTCACCACCGGGGGGCTCAGGAGCAGCACCGCGATCACCATCACCAGGCCACCGGAGCCCGCTCCGGCCACGGCGAAGATGCTGCCGAAGAACAGCGGCAGCAGGGAGGCGGCGGCGCCGAGCAGGAACAGCATCACGCCCGAGAACACCCGCCACCGGCCCAGTTTCGGCTTGTCCACGGCCGCTTCGCCCATGGCCTCCACCGGACGGACGGCCACCGCCTTCCGGGCGACACCGAGGGCCGCCGCCTCGGCGGCGATGATTCCGGCGAACACGGCGACCAGCATGGGGAGCGGCCCGTAGGAGAACGTGAAGTCGTCGGGCACCATGCCGATGGTGGTCAGCGCCGCCCGCATCAGCTGGGCGACCAGGATTCCGGGGAAGCAGCCGAGCACCGACGCCACACCGGAGACGAGTAACGCCTCGGCGGCCATCATCTTGTAGATCTGCCGGGGAGTGGCGGCGACGGCGCGCAGCAGGGCCAGCTCGCGGCGGCGCTGGTGCACACTGAGCGCCAGGGTGCTGGACACCACGATCATCGCGATGAGGATGACCGTGGCGCCGAGCGAGCCGGCCATTTCCTGCAGGTCGCTCCGCGCGGTGGCCACATCCGGGTTCTCGATCCGGCTGCGGTCCGAGCCGGTACGGGTGGTGATCTCCTGCCCGTGCAGCTTGTCCTTGATCCGGTCCTCGAGCTCGCCGGTGTCGGTTCCCGGCGCGGCGATGACCCCGACCGCCCGCACCCGGCCGGGGTCGCCGGACAGCCGCGCCGCGTCGGACTCGGTGAAGAACAGGGGGGCGGAGCGCAGCTCCTCGTCCGTGGACTTGAGCGTGGCGAGGCCCACGACCTCGAACGAGGCGGCGGCCTCGGTGGTCGCCAGCCTCACCCGCCGGCCAGGGGTGATCTTTGCCTGTTCGGCGAGGTGGGCGTCGAGCACGACCTCACCGTCGTGCTCCGGCGCCCGTCCGCCGCTCAGCTCGAAGGGGCCCAGGGCCGCGCTGCCCCAGCCGTGTCCCGTGGACGGCCGGCCGTTGTCGGCCTCCACCAGATCGCCGGAGCCGTTCACCACCTGGGCGGGGAAGCTGACGTCGCCGACGGCCTTCCGGACGCCTGGAACCCGGGCGATCCTGGCCACCAGATCGCGGTCCAGCGCGGCCGGTTCGGCCAGCGGCTTCTCCTTGGTCTTGCCGTCATGGACCTTGAAGGACTGTTTGCCGCTGACGACGACGGCGGCGCCCGCGTAACGCTGGGTCGGGACGCCGGATCCGATGCCCGACTGCAGGAGGATGCCGAACGCGGTGACCAGGGCGGACGCACCGACCAGGGCGACGAAGGCGCCGACGAGCCCCGCCTTGCGCTCCCTGAGCGTCATGCGTACGAGTCGGAAGATCACCGGTCACCACTCCCCGAGGCGTGTCATGCGCTCCGCCACGCGCTCGGGGGTCGGGGACTCCATCACCTCGGCGAAGCGGCCGTCGGCGAGGAAGACCACCCGGTGCGCGTGGGAGGCCGCGACGGGGTCGTGGGTGACCATCACCACCGTGTGGCCGGTGGTGTCCACCACGTGGCGCAGGAGCTGGAGAACCTGCCGGCCGGTGCGGGTGTCCAGGGCTCCGGTCGGTTCGTCGGCGAAGATGACCTCCGGACGGGTGATCAGGGCCCTGGCGATGGCCACCCGCTGCTGCTGGCCGCCGGACAGCTGGGAGGGCCGGTGGCCCATGCGGTCCGCCAGCCCGACCTGGTGCACGACCTGCTCGAACCAGGCGGGCTCCGGCGACTGCCCGGCGAGCATCATGGGCAGGGTGATGTTCTCCTCCACCGTCAGCGAGGCCAGCAGGTTGTACGCCTGGAAGATGAACCCGACCCGTTCCCGGCGGAGCATCGTCAGCTCGGCCTCGGTCAGCCTCGCCAGGTCCGTGCCGCCCAGCTGCACCGAACCGGAGGTGGGCCGGTCGAGCCCCGCCGCACAGTGCAGGAAGGTGCTCTTGCCCGCGCCGGAGGGGCCCATGACAGCGGTGAAGCTGCCCCGGTCGAAATCGATGGTCAGGTCGCGCAGGGCCGAGACCTGCCCGGCGCCCCGGCCGTACGTTTTGCTCACGCCCTGCAGTTGGACAGCCCGGCGGCTTGCGGGAACCGGCATGCCGGTCTCCATGGTCGCGTGCCGAGTCCCGCCGCCGGCCGGCCGGCCATCACCCCCACGTTGAGCCACCGCCGCGTCCCCCTTGGAAAAGAGTTCCTGTGCTGTCCGCACTCACGCTAGAGGCGTGGAGCGACGGGGAACACGGCGTGCACTGGTAGATAGAAGGTGCAGCTTGCTGCCCCTTCCGGGGTCGTGCGCAAAGACCCGGCGGTGGGCGGAATTGCGGTGATAAAGTGCGCTCGACCTATGCGAGGGCCGGGCGGGAGATGACTGTGGATTCCCACAGAACGATCTACATGGGCTCCGTCCGCATGATGACCTGGCAGGCCTTCGTCTCCCGGTTCATCGCCTCCGTGCCGTACGTCCTGGTCAGCGGCGGCACCGCGCTGGTCGCCCTGTTCGCCCTCTACGCGCTGGTCTTCGTCCTGGCGCTGAGCCTGCTGGGTCCGGGGCTGCTGCTGTTACCCGCCTTCCTGATGCGATTACGCCGCAGCGCCGACGCCCATCGCCGGCGGGCGGCCACGGTGCTGGGCGCCGAGATCCGGTCGGACTACCGCACGCCCAAGGGCGGGCCGCTGATCCGCGCGCACACCATGCTGACCGACCGGGCCACCTACGCGGATCTCGCCTGGCTGCCGCTGCACGCGCTCTTCGGCCTGTTCAGCGTCGCCCTGACGCTGGGTCTGTGCATGGGCGCCGTGAGCTGGATGACCACCCCGCTGTGGTGGATCCTGGTCCCGAAGGCGGAGTTCCTCTTCTGGGAGATCAACTCCTGGGCGGATTCCCTGGGCGCGGTGATCGTCGGCCTGGCCTACGCCGCGCTGGCCGCGTTCATCGTCCCGGCGCTGGCGCGGTCCCACGCGCGGATGACCCGGTTCATGCTCAAGGCACGGCGCCGGAAGGTGACGCTCGCCCGGCGGATCGAGGAGCTGACCGCGTCACGCGCCGAAGCGCTCGACGCCCACGCGGCGGAGCTGCGCCGCATCGAGCGCGATCTGCACGACGGCGCGCAGGCCGGGCTGGTGAGCATCTCGCTGCGGCTGGGCCTGATCAAACAGGCCGTGGCCCAGCGCCCGGAACAGCTGCCGGAAATGATCGACCGCACCCATGAACTGGCCGAGCAGGCCTTGGCCCAGCTGCGTCAGGCGGTGCGCGCCATCTATCCGCCGATCCTCGTCGACCACGGTCTGGCCGAGGCGGTGCGGTCGCTCGTCGCCGCCTGCCAGGTGCCCACCGAGCTGGACGTCGACATGGCCGCCGTGGGCGGGCGCGCTCCGGTCGCCGTCGAGTCCGCCGCGTATTTCGTGATTTCCGAGGCCCTGACGAACGTCGCCAAACACAGCGGCGCCGACCAGGCCCAGGTCCGGTTGCACACCACGGGGAACAGCATTCTGATCACCGTGTGGGACAACGGCCGGGGCGGTGTGTCGGAGGACGCCGGAAGCGGGATCCGGGGCATCAGGCGCCGCGTCGCGGCGTTCGACGGGACCACCGAGCTGACCAGCCCCGACCAGGGGCCGACCACACTTCGAGTGGAGCTGCCGTGCGGATCGTGATCGCCGAGGACAACACCCTGCTGAGGGAGGGACTTTCGCTTCTGCTGACCAACGCCGGGCATGAGATCTGCGCGATGGTGGCGGACGGCGACAGCCTGCTGCCCACGCTGCTGGAACACCGCCCGGACATCGCCGTCCTGGACGTCCGGCTGCCGCCGACCTTCCAGGACGAGGGACTGCGGGCCGCGATCGCCGCCCGGGCGGAGATCCCCGGTCTGCCGGTGCTGGTGCTGTCCCAGTACGTCGAGCAGGCGTACGCGTCCAAGCTGCTCGCCCAGGGCGCCTCCGGGGTGGGGTATCTCCTGAAGGACCGGGTCGGCCGCATCGAGGAGTTCCTCCAGGCGCTGGACCGGGTCGCGGACGGCGGTGTGGCGATGGACCCCGAGGCGATCTCCCAGCTCATGGTCCGCAGGACGCGCAACGACCCGCTGGCCGCCCTCAGCGCGCGGGAGCGCGAGGTGCTGTCACTGATGGCCGAGGGGCATGGCAACACCGCCATCGGAGAGCTGCTGTTCATCGCCGAGACCTCGGTGAACAAGCACATCGGGAACATCTTCAGCAAGCTCGGCCTGCCCACCACCGACGGCGGCCACCGGCGGGTGCGCGCGGTGCTCACGTACCTCAACGCCAGCAACGCGTGATCCGAGGGGTGTGTCGGCGACCGCCGGTCAGATCGCTGACAGCAGCGCTGCCAGAGCCGTCCGCCGGAGCGCACCGCGTTGGTTCCACCATGTCTCCAGGAGGCGGCACATAGGGCAGGTTGGCCCCGGGTGGCGCGGTTTCCGCGGCAGTGCGGTCGACCCGGAAGATGCAGTTTTCTGCACCTCGGAACTGGAGATCACTCTCCTCCGCGGACCCCGAACCGTGCGTACAGTCCCAGATGTCGGCGCAACCGCGCCCGACACTCACCTCGCACCGCACGGGAATCGGCGATGACACAGACCTCGGGTTGGAAGCCAGGCAAGGAACGGCCCTTGTGGCCGTGGATACTGCTGGTCATCATCGCGGTGGGCGTCTGCATCAACGTGGCCCTCACCGTCTGAGCCTTGCCGCGACACGCCGCGCGGAGGGGGCTTCCCCTCCGCGCGGCCACGGTCCGCTCAGGAGCCGCTCGGCGGCGCGGGGACGTCCTCGTGGTCGACAACTTCCTGGCCACCCACGCCCGCGAGCCGTTCAGCGGCGACCGGTGGCGTTTGCCCCGGCATCCCGTAGGGCACCTGGGGTCGGACGATTCCGTCCGACCCCCGCGGCCCGGGAGGTGCCCCGTGAACCAGCACGAACAGCGTCATCCGGTGGAGCAGCATCCACGGCCGGAGTTCCCCCAGCAGGACCAGGCGCATCCCGGTGAGACCGAACCGATGGAGCCCAGGCCCGACCACGGCGAGGACAGCTACGAGGGCCACGGGCTGCTGAAGAACCGGCGCACGGTGATCACCGGGGGTGACTCGGGGATCGGGCGCGCGGTCGCCCTCGCGTTCGCCAGGGAGGGCGCCGATGTGCTCTTCAGCCATCTACCCGAGGAGGAGAAGGACGCCGAGGAGACGGTGCGTCTCGTGGAGTCCGCCGGGCGCCGAGCGGTGCCGGTCTCCTGTGACATCCGCGAGGAAAGCGCATGTCAAGGGCTGGTGGACCGGGCGGTCGAGACCTTCGGCGGGATCGATGTCCTGGTCAACAACGCCGCGTACCAGATGGCCCGGCCCAAGGGGCTGGAGGAGATCCCCACCGAACAGTTCGACCGGGTGATGCGCACCAATCTCTACGCCATGTTCTGGCTGTGCAAGATGGCCCTTCCGCACATCCCGGAAGGCGGCAGCATCATCAACACCACCTCGGTTCAGGCGTACAAGCCCAGCTCCCACCTGCTGGACTACGCCACCACCAAGGGCGCGATCGTCACCTTCACCCAGGGACTGGCCGGCAACCTCGCCGAGCGCGGTATCCGCGTCAACGCCGTCGCCCCGGGCCCCGTGTGGACCCCGCTGATCCCCGCCACGCTGCCGGACGCCTCGGAGTTCGGCGCCCAGAGCCCCCTGAACCGCCCGGCGCAGCCCGCCGAGATGGCCCCCGCCTATGTGTTCCTGGCATCGCAGCAGGCCGGCTACATCACGGCGGAGATCGTCAATGCCACCGGAGGCACTCCGCTGCCCTAGAGCCCGCCTTCCGCCAAACGGGCGTCCCGGCGTGGTGCGGGATGCCGGGACGATGCGCAGTGTGTAGATCTTGGTATCGGGGCCCCGCGCTCCCCCGCACGCCATGACGAGAGGAAGACTTGTGTCACTCAAAGTGTCCGACTACATCCTCCAGCGCCTGCGTGAGTGGGACGTCGAAAATGTCTTCGCCTACGCGGGCGACGGCATCAACGGCCTGCTCGCCGCCTGGGAGCGGGCCGGCAACAAGCCCCGGTTCGTTCAGGCCCGGCACGAGGAAATGGCCGCCTTCGAGGCCGTCGGCTACGCCAAGTTCTCCGGACGCGTGGGGGTGTGCGCGGCGACGTCGGGCCCCGGCGCCATCCACCTGCTCAACGGCCTGTACGACGCCAAGCTCGACCACGTGCCGGTGGTGGCGATCGTCGGCCAGACCAACCGCAGCGCCATGGGCGGCTCCTACCAGCAGGAAGTCGACCTGCTGAGCCTCTACAAGGACGTGGCCGCCGAATTCTGCGAGATGGTCACCGTCCCCGAGCAGCTCCCCAACGTCCTGGACCGCGCGATGCGCACGGCCCGCGCCAAGCGCACGGTGACCGCCGTCGTCATCCCGGCCGATGTACAGGAGCTCGACTACTCCCCGCCGACCCACGCGTTCAAGATGGTGCCCTCCAGCCTGGGCATGGCCTCCTACGCGCCCATCCCGGCCGCCGCCGACCTGGACCGCGCCGCCGAAGTGCTCAACGCCGGGGAGAAGGTGGCGATCCTCATCGGCCAGGGCGCCCGCGGAGCACGGGCCGAAGTCGAGGAGCTCGCCGATGTGCTCGGCGCCGGGGTGGCCAAGGCCCTCCTGGGCAAGGACGCCCTCCCCGACGACCTGCCGTATGTCACCGGTGCCATCGGGCTGCTGGGCACCCGGCCCTCCTATGAACTGATGCAGGAGTGCGACACCCTGCTCGTCGTCGGCTCCAGCTTCCCCTACACCCAGTTCATGCCGGATCTCGACCAGGCCCGCGCCGTGCAGATCGACATCGACCCCTTCATGGTCGGCCTGCGGTACCCCTTCGAGGTCAACCTCGTCGGGGACTCCCGGGAGACGGTCAAGGCCCTGCTTCCGAAGCTGAAGCGCAAGAAGCACGGCTCGTGGCGCAAGAAGATCGAGAAGAACACCGCCCGCTGGTGGAAGGTCATGGAACGGCGCGCCGCCGTGGACGCCGACCCCATCAACCCCGAATACGTCGTCCACGCGCTGGACGCCCTGCTCCCCCACGATGTGATCCTGGCCGCCGACTCCGGCTCGGCCGCCAACTGGTACGCACGCCACCTGCGCATCCGCGGGAACATGCGCGGCTCGCTGTCCGGCACGCTCGCCACCATGGGCCCCGGCGTCCCGTACGTCATCGGCGCCAAGTTCGCGCACCCCGACCGGCCGACCCTGGCCATCGTGGGCGACGGCGCCATGCAGATGAACGGCATGGCCGAGCTGATCACCGCGGCCAAGTACTGGCCCGAGTGGCAGGACCCCCGGCTGATCATCGCCGTGCTCAACAACCACGACCTCAACCAGGTCACCTGGGAGATGCGCGCGATGTCCGGCGCTCCGCAGTTCCTGCCCTCCCAGGCGCTGCCCGACGTGCCGTACGCGGACTTCGCCCGCTCCATCGGCCTGGAGGGGGTGCGGGTGGAGACTCCGGAAGGGGTGGAATCCGCCTGGCACAAGGCGCTCGGCGCCGACCGCCCCTTCGTCATCGACTTCCGCACCGACCCCGCCGTGCCCCCGATTCCCCCGCACGCCAGCCTCGATCAGATCGAGGCCGCGGCCTCGGCCATCGCCAAGGGCGACAGCGACCGGGCGGACATGGTCCGGCAGGGCGTCAAGGCCAAGATCCAGGAGTTCCTGCCGGGCAAGAGCCACCGTCAGGAACGGAAGGACTGACCGGGGTCCTCGTCGGCGCCGAGACGCACCGCCGCCTCCAGCAGTTGGGCGTGGACGAACGCCTGGGGCAGGTTGCCGCGGAGCTGGCGCCGACGGACGTCGTACTCCTCGGCAAACAGCCCCGGCGGGCCGCAGGCGGCCCGGGTGCGTTCGAACCAGCGGAAGGCGCTGACGCGATCGCGCTGGCGGTGGGCGGCGAGCGCCATCATGAAGCCGCACAGCAGGAAGGCTCCCTCGGCCTCCTCCAGGGGCTGGTCGCCGTGGCGGAAACGGTAGAGATAGCCGTCCCTGGCCAGCCGCTCCTCGATGAACCGGCGGGTGCGCGGCCCGCTGGGGTCGTCCGCGGGGAGGCAACCGCGGGCCAGCGGCAGCAGCAGGGCGGCTTCCGGCCCGTCGTCGTCCTCGGCCCGGGCCCAGTGACCCGCGGGGCCCAGACAGCGGCGGCGGGTCTCGCGCAGGATCGCGTCGGCCAGGCCGTCCCACTCCCGCGCGGCCCGGTCCCGCACGTCTCGCGCCACGGCGCGCAGTCCGGCCACCGCGCAGAGCCGTGAGTGGGTCCACCAGCGCTCCTCCAGCTCCCACAGACCCGCGTCGGGGCGCGGCCAGTCGCGCTCGACGGCGGCCACGGCCACGTCGAGGGCGCGGCGGGCGTCCGCATCGAGCCGGTCGAGGCGGGCCGCGGCGGCGTACAGCTGCAGCATCTCGCCGAAGGCGTCCAGCTGGAACTGCCGGCCGGCGCGGTTGCCCACCCGGTCGGTGCCGCCCGGGTAGCCGGGCAGCGGCAGGGAGCGTTCCCCGGCCACCGTGTCGCCGGTGACGGTGTACGCGGGGCGCAGATCGCCGCCGTCGGCCAGCAGCCGTTCGGTCACGAAGCCCACGGCCGCGTCCAGGAGGGGGTGCGGGCCGTGCGCCGCCACGGCCAGACCGGCGTAGCACTGGTCCCGGATCCATGCGAAGCGGTAGTCGTAGTTGCGGTCGGTGTTGACCCGCTCCGGGAGCGAGGTGGTGGCGGCGGCCACCATGGCGCCGGAGGCGCTGGTCAGCCCGTTGAGGATGGCGTAGGCGTGGCGGGCGTCGCGCGGGGCGGCCAGCGCGGAGCAGTCCGGTACGGCGCGGGCCCAGTGGCGTGCGGTGGTCTCCCACAGCCGCTCCGGATCCGGCTCCTCCGTCATCGCCCGGGTGCCGATTTCCAGGACGAGATCGCGCGTCTCGCCGGAGGCCACCGTGAAGCGTGCCTCCAGCGACCCCTGCCGGCCGGGGGTGGCATCGGCCGCTCCGGCGAGGCGCAGACGCAGTCCACCGCCGTGGGCCGACCAGATTCCGCGCTCCTGCCGCAGGCCGGTCATCGTGTGCGCGCCGAAACCGGGGCGGACATCGAGCCTCAGCCGCAGGCGGGCGTCGCCGCGCACCGCCCGCACGCGGCGCAGCAGGACCAGCCGGTCCGGGGCGGCGGGCACCGCCAGCGCCTCCCGGCATTCGAGCACGGCGTCGCCGGTGACCCAGCGGCCGACGTGGATGAGGGTGCCGTCCTCGTAGGAGCCGCCCCAGACGTTCCAGTGGTCCTCGGGGCCCAGAAGGAACTCCCCCGGGCCGCCGATCAGGGTGGAGAACACCGCGTCGCTGTTCCAGCGGGGTGCGCACAGCCACACCATCTCGCCGCGCGGCCCCACCAGGGCGCCGCGTTCGCCGTCGCCGAGGAAGACGTACGCCCGGAGGGTCCACGGCGACGAGGCGGGGGTGTCATTCATCCGCTTCCCCCGCCTTCCCGTGCGGGGCTTCCTCCCGTGCGGCGGAGGTGCCCGCCCGCCCGCCGGCCCACGCGAGCAGGGCGGCACCCGCGATCAGCAGGACCAGCCCGGTGAGCATGCCGTACAGGGGCGGTCCCGGCCGGGCGATACCGGAGGAGATCAGCAGGGCCGTGGCGGCGGCGGGCGGGTGCTGGGCCTCGATCAGTTCGAGCAGGAGGAGGGTCAGGCCCACGGCGAGGGCCTGGGCGCCGATCTGCGCCCAGGTGTCGTATTTCTGTTCGACCACCGACGGGTGCTGCCACAGCCCGAAGACGGCCAGGCACGCGAGGCCGCAGGCGATGGCCATCAGGTGTCCCAGCGAGGAGTTGCGCAGCCGGGCCGCCTCGCTCTCCGGGTGGACGAGCAGGACGTATGCCGTCGGGCCGAGCGTGGCGGTCAGCGTCACCCAGCCGGCGCCCCGGCCGATCGCGCCCACGACGGCCAGCAGGGCCGCGGAGGTCAGGAAGAGTCGTCTGCCCGCCGCCCACCGCGTCTCGATCCGGGCCGGAACCGTGAGAGTACGGGGCATGCGGGCCATCGGCGCACCTCCTGCTCATCGCCTGCCGCCCCCGGGTACCCGGCCCTGCCGCGACGACCGGTGGAAGCCGCGGCGCCTGCCCGGAGAATCCGGCACGGCCGTGCTGATTGGGCCCGCTCCTGGTGGCTACCCGGCGCTGAACGCCTCGGAAGGAGGTTCGTCATCATGACCACGCATGGTTCCCGCATCGAAGAGCATCCCGACCTGATGGAGCTCAGGGCCCGCTACGAGCGGGCGGCGACGACTCCGCAGGCCCGGGCGGTCGAGGGGCTGACCCTGCTGGCCGGGCTGTACCTGGCCGTCTCCCCGTGGGTGGTGGGCTTCTTCGACACCGGGACGGGGCTGACCGTCAACAACCTCATCACCGGGCTGGCGGTCGCGATCCTGGCGCTCGGCTTCGGCTCGGCCTACGAGCGCACCCACGGGCTGGGCTGGGTCGTGGCGGCGATCGGCGTATGGACGATCATCACGCCCTGGGTGGTCTACGGGCCATCGATCAGCACGGGCACGATGATCAGCAATGTGGTCACCGGTGCGGTGATCTTCCTCCTGGGGCTGGCCACCTCCGCTTTCGGGATGAAGGGCGACGCCCGAGCGCAGCAGCGGTGACCGACAACGCCCCGGGCGGAAGGCCGGAACCCCACGGGCACCGGATCGTCGTCATCACCGGAGCCGGCGCCGGCATCGGCCGCGCGGCGGCGCACGCCTTCGCCGGGCGGGGCGCCGCGGTCGCCCTGCTGGCGCGTGGCGCCCGTGGGCTGGAAGCCGCCGCGCGGGAGGTGTCGGCGGCCGGTGGCCATCCCCTGCCCATCAGCGTCGACGTCTCCGATGCCGCGGCCGTCGACGCGGCGGCCACGCGGGTGGAACGGGAGCTGGGGCCGATCGACGTCTGGGTGAACGCCGCCTTCACCACGGTCTTCGCGCCCGTCCAGGAGATCGAGGCGGAGGAGTTCGAGAGGGTCACGCGCGTGACCTACCTGGGGTTCGTCCACGGCACCCAGGCGGCGCTGCGCCGTATGGTGCCCAGAGACCGTGGCGCCATCGTGCAGGTCGGCTCCGCCCTCGCGCACCGCGGCATCCCCCTGCAGGCCGCCTACTGCGCGGCCAAGCACGCCATCCAGGGCTTCCACGAATCCCTGCGCTGCGAGCTGCTGCACGACCACAGCCGGGTACGGGTCACCATGGTGCACCTGCCCGGCGTGAACACGCCCCAGTTCAGCTGGGTGCTCTCCCGCCTGTCGCGGCACCCCATGCCCATGCCGCCGATCTACCAGCCGGAGGTCGCCGCGCGGGGGATCCTGTACGCCGCCGACCACCCCGAGCGACGCGAGTACTGGGTGGCCGGCTCCACCGTCGCGACACTGATCGCGAACAAGTTCGCCCCGGGGCTGCTGGACCGGTACCTCGCCCGCACCGGCTACGACTCCCAGCAGGCGGATTTCTCCCGCGCCCCGGACCAGCCGACGAACCTGTGGGCCCCGGCCGACGGCACCGACGGCCGCGACTACGGAACCCACGGGGCCTTCGACGACCGGGCGACGTCCCGCAGCCCCCAGCTGTGGGCCTCCCACCACCACGGACTGCTGGCCGCCGCCGGCACGGCCGCCGGGGCCGCCGTGTGCGCCCTGACCGTACGGCGCGCGAGACGCGCCCCGGCGTGGCCGGGACATGGGTGACGAGCCGTTTTCGCGAGGAGGTGAGGGCCGATGACCGCGCCTGGCAACAGCACGAACACGCGGGGCCGGCGGGGTGACGGCGCGACCGGCCTGCGGGTGGTCGTCGTGGGCGCCACCGGCAACGTCGGCTCCGCGGTGGTGCGGGCGCTCGGCGAGGAGGCGGCCGTGTCCTCGATCCTGGGGCTCGCGCGCCGCGTCCCCGACTGGACACCGGAGAAGACGGCGTGGCGAGCCGTGGACCTCGGCGACCCCGATGTGGAGCTGGTACCGCACTTCCGCGACGCGGATGTGGTGGTGCATCTGGCCTGGTTGTTCCAGCCCACCCATGAGCCGGTCACCACGTGGCGCGGCAATGTGCTGGGCAGTGTCCGGGTCTTCGAGGCCGTGGCCGCCGCGGGTGTCCCCGCGCTGGTCCATGCCTCGTCGGTGGGCGCGTACTCGCCGGGGCCGAAGGACCGCGGGGTCGACGAGTCCTGGCCCACCCATGGCTGGCCGGAGGCCGCGTACACCCGGGAGAAGGCGTATCTGGAGCGCTTCCTCGACGGGTTCGAGCAGCGTCACCCGGACCTTCGCGTGGTGCGGATGCGGCCCGGCTTCCTGTTCCAGCGGCAGTCCGCCTCCCAGCAGCGCCGCCTCTTCGGCGGGCCGCTGGTGCCGGGCAGCCTGGTGCGGCCGGGACTCGTGCCCGTCGTCCCGGATGTGCCCGGGCTGCGGTTCCAGGTGCTGCACACCGAGGACGCCGCGACGGCCTACCGGGCCGCGGCCGTCCGGGACGTACGCGGCGCGTTCAACATCGCGGCCGAACCGCCGGTGGACGCCGCGACCCTCGCGGAGATCCTGGGCGCGCGGGTCTTCCGCCTGCCCCGGCCCTTGCTGCGCGGCGCGGTCGCGAGCGCCTGGAAGCTGCATCTGGCACCGGCCTCCCCGGAGCTTTTGGACGCGGTGCTGCGGATCCCCTTGATGGACACCACACGCGCCCGGCGGGAGCTGGGGTGGGAGCCCCGGCACACCGCCACCGACGCCATCGAGGAGTTCCTGCGCGGGCTGCGCCGGGGAGCGGGCGGCCCCACGGCGCCACTGGCCGCCGACTCGGCAGCGGGCCGCGTCCACGAAGCGGCGACCGGGGTGGGCGAACGCCCCTAGGGCGTGTCTCGGCTTCCGGTCCTGTCCGCTTCCGCACGCGGCACCCCAAGGGTCCCCTTATGCCCGCCTCACCCGTATGGTGGATCGACGCCACCGGAAGGAGAGGAGTGGCTTCGTTGTCCGGGGATCTGTCATCCATCATCGCCGCCACGTCCCAATGGCTGGTCCGCGCCTATCCGGCGACCGGAGGAGCCATGAGCACCGTGCTCGCCGAGGCCCAGGCCCGGCAGGCCGTGACCGTGGCCGCCTGGCTCCGGTATCCGACCGTGACGGAAGCGGCACTCGTGGCGATGGCGGGGCCGGGCGGCTCCGCCCGGCTGGAATGGCTCCTGGGCACAGAGCCGCAGGAGGTGAACGCGGCGGACCTCGCCTGGCGCACCTGGGTGGACGAGGTGGTGGCGAGCTGGGCGGCGGCCCTGCTCGCCTCGCCCGCCCTGGCCGAGGCGGCCGTGGCGGCGCTCGCCGCCTGCGAGCACGCCGCCGCCTCACCGGTCGACTTCCGGCGCCTGACGGCCCCCGACGCCCACGACCGGAAGGCGGCGCCGCTGCTGCGCCACCCGGACCTGCTGGCACCGGTCGCCGACCTGCACCACGCGCAACTGCTCGCCCGCCTGCACACCGATCCGGTGGGCACCGGCTGACCTCAGCCGTCCCCGCCCATGGCCTTGCGGATGGTGTCACGGGTGCGGTCGATCACAGCCGCCATCGGCCCGAGCGCGATGTTCTTCGCGGCGGTCTCCACGCCCGGATGCGGATGGGTGGGAGCCGTCACTTCGGCGGCCTGGACCGCCTTGGCCATGGTGGCGAGCTGCCGGGGCTCGGTGTGTCGCCGCAGTTGCGCGAATTCGTACCGCTCCTCGGCGCGGGCGTGCGCCATGACCTCGGTGCGCAACTCCCTCAGCAGGGGCATGAATGCGGCGTCGGCGGTGTCCATCCCGTCGAGGCGGCTGAGCTTCTCCTTGGCCTCCTTCTCCTCCCGCAGCCGGTCATCGACCACCGCTTCCGCGCCGTCGAAGGACCGGCGTGCCACGGGGTGCACCACTTCCTCCTCCGCCGTCTCGTGGACGGCCAGCATCCGGACCAGGCGGCGGAAGGCATCCCGCCGGTCGTCCCCCGAGGCCCGCTCCACCTCGTCGAAGAGGTTGCGGATCTCGCCGTGCTGACGCGTCAGGAGCGCCACCACATCGTCCATACCGTCAGGGGCATGGCGCTGAGCGTCGTCGGTCACGATGTCCTCCTTGAGGCCGGGGTGGGTGGTCAGTCGCGGGAGCGCTGGGACGGCGCGGGGTGCTCGCCCTCGGTTTCCAGCCGGTACTCCCGGCCGAACATCTCGCGGTGCTGCTCCATCACGCGCTTGCTCGGCGGCTGATCGCCGTCGTTGAGCCGCGCCTGCATGGCCTCGAACCGCTCGTGTGCGTCCCGTACGTAACCGGTGCCGAGCGTCGTGAGGTCCATCTGGGTGGCCAGCAGCTCACGGACGTATGCCTTGTTGGGTTCGAAGGTGAGCGCGTTCGGCAGCTCGCGGGCGACGACCTCCTCGGGCTCGCGCCCGTCGTTGCGGCGCATCAGATCACCGGCGATGCGCAGATGCTCCAGCTCCATGTTCAGGTGCAGCTCCCAGACGGCCTTCACCTTGGGGTCCGGCTCCTGCTCCATGAAGGAGTGGTAGAGGTAGCACTCGTTGTACTCATGGACCACCAGCCGCTCCCACCAGCTCTCGCCCGGATCGACCAGGGACTCGTAGTGGGTGACGTGCTCCTCCTCGATCAGCCCGATCTCCTGGTAGAGCTGACGGGCGATCGGCTCCATGTAGGTCGGGCCGACGTTCATGTAGAAATTCATGGTCTGCTGCTCCGCCGCCATGATCGTCAGCGCGTGCAGCCTGGAGAGCGGATCGACCCGCGTCCGGTCATAGGGCTCGCGGACGTTGTCGACCGGGTTGCGGTGATGGTATTCCGTCGGACGGCCCGGCATGACCTCCGTCAGCCCCTGGACGATCTCCTCCGCCTTACGGTGCTCGATCATCTCGTACAGGTTCGCGTACCGGTACAGGTGATCGAAGTCCTCCAGCACCCCGAACTGGTACGCCTGCGTGAGATACGGATCGGGCTCCATGCGGGCCACCCACGCCGTCAGGTCCACCGCCACCTGCTCGTAGGCGATCGTCGTCTCCAGCACCGAGGCGACGCCCGGCAGCAGCCAGTTCACCGCCTTCTGCTGCTGCGCCTCGACATAGCGGGTCCGGGCCAGCTCCCGCTTCACATCGAGGTCCGGGCAGTGGCGCGCCATCTGGTGGCTGAACAGGATCGCCTCGATCTCGATGCCGTTCATGGCGATGACGCGGCACCGGGTGTACGGATCGCAGCGATCCGGGTCGATGGGGGAAACGTCCAGCTCACGCCAGTTGCGGATCTGACGGTCGAGGGGGATGCCCCGCTGCTCCAACGGGTTGAACGTCATACGGACTCCTCAGGCGGGCGACAAGACTGTTCCCTACCGCGCGGGTGTCACCGGTATGTCGCTCATGGGGAACGTGCACCCCATTGCCGATGGGTCGTTCACGTCCGATGTGGGTGTGGTTTCACCAGGCCGCTCTGGTACGCGACGACGACGAGTTGCGCGCGGTCGCGGGCGTGCAGCTTGGTCATGGCGCGGTGGATGTGGCTCCGTACGGTCAGCGGGCTCAGCACGAGCTGGGCGGCGATGTCGGCGTTGGACTTGCCGTGTGCGGCCAGGGCGGTGACTTCGCGTTCGCGGTCGGTGAGGGCCTTCACGGCGTCGGGGAGGGCGAGGAAGCCGTCGGTGTCCGGGGTGGCCAGGAAGCGGGTGATGAGGGCCGCGGTGGCGGCGGGCGACAGCAGGGCTTCGCCCGCCGCGACCGTGCGGATGCCCGACAGGAGGACGTCGGGGCTGACGCCCTTGCCGAGGAAGCCGCTCGCGCCCGCGCGCAGGGCCTTGGCGACGTTCTCGTCGTTCTCGAAGGTGGTGAGGACGAGGATGTGGGTGTCCGCCAGTTCCGGCCGGGCGCAGATGGCGGCGGTGGCCGTCACTCCGTCGGCGTTCGGCATGCGGATGTCCATGATGACCACGTCGGGCCGGTGCGTCGCGGTGAGGTCGACGGCTTCGTGTCCGTCGGCCGCCTCCGCGATCACCGTCATGTCCTCGGCCGAGTCGATGAGGATGCGGAAGGTGGCGCGCAGCAGGGCCTGGTCGTCGGCGAGCAGGACGCGGATGGTCATGTGGCGGGGCTTTCGTCCGGGCTGGTGACGTGGCTGTCGATGTGGCTGTCGAGCGGAAGGGTGCAGGCGACCTGGAAGCCGCCCTGCGGGCGGTGGCCGGCGTGGAGGGTGCCGCCCGCCGACGTGGCGCGCTCGCGCATGGTGAGCAGGCCGAAGCCGCCGTGGGAGCCGGGCGCCGCCACGGGGTGGTCGGTGGCGGTGTCGTTGGTGATGGTCAGGGTCAGGTAGTGGCGCGCGTACCCGAGCCGGACCTGTGCGGTGCGGGTGGCGGCGTGCTTGGTGACGTTGGTGAGCGCTTCCTGGATGATCCGGTAGGCCGTCAGGTCGAGTACCGGGGGGAGCGGTTGCTGCCGCCCCTCGACGGTGACGGTGACCTCCAGGCCCGCCGCCGAGCAGGAGTCGACCAAGTCGGGCAGTTGGCGCAGTCCCGGCGCGGGGGCCAGGTCGTCCGCCGGGTCGGTGTCCTGCCGCAGCAGTCCCACGGTGGCCTTGAGTTCGCGCAGTGCCGCGGCCGTGGTGCCGGGCAGCTTGTCGATGATCTCGAAGGCCTTGTCGGGGTGGGTCCGCGCGAGGTGCTTCGCGGCACCGGCCTGGGCGTCGGCCAGGGTCATGTGATGGGCGACCACATCGTGCAGTTCGCGGGCGATGCGCATGCGTTCCTGGATCACCCGGTGCCGTGCCTCTTCCTCCCGTCGGCGGTCGGCGTGCTCGGCACGGGCCACGGCGTACTCGCGGCGTACCCGGATGTAGCTGCCGAAGGCCGCGGACAGCAGGATCCACGCCGCGGGATTGACGACGCCGATGATCAGGGAGTGGAGGAAGGAGGGGAGGAACACGCCGGTGAGGGCCACACATGTGGTGGCCGCCAGCGCACTGTTCCAGGTGGTGCGGCGCGGGGTGCGTACGGCGGTGAGGTACTGCGCGGTCAGGAGCGGGGCCATCAGCAAGGGCGTCATGAGATAGCCCAGCGCGCCCTGGGCCGTGGTGCACAGCGCGGTCGCGACCAGGACCTGCAGGGGCCTCCCCCGTTGCCAGTGCTGCGCGGCGCAGGCGACGGCGGCGATCGCGATGCCGCGCCAGACCGGCGGCGGCTCGGGCGTCACCGCCCGGGCGAGGACGACACCGGCGACGGTGACGGCGAACAGCAGGCCGAGTGACGCGGCCTCGACGGCCTTCGGACGGGCCGCCGCCCGGCGCCGCAAGCTCGTGCTCATCACGCTCCGAGAGAAATCCAGGGACGAACATGCTCACACACCGCGGGTCGCGGCGCCGTCGTTCTCGGCACCGCGACCGGCGATACGGGCCTCGGACACGGGCCTCGGGTACAGGCCTCAGATACGGGCCGTCTCCCGCGGCACGGGCTCGTCGCCCGCCGGTGCGGCTCCCGGTCCAGGTGACGCCGCGAGCCCCGCTCCCTCGACGTCGACGCGGGGCAGCAGCCGGTCGAGCCGGCGGGGCAGCCACCACGCCTTGTCGCCCAGCAGCGCCAGCACCGCGGGCACGAGCGCCATGCGGACGATGAAGGCGTCGAACAGCACCGCGACGGCGAGGCCGAAACCGATGGTCTTGATCATCGACTCGTCGGCGCCGACGAACCCGGAGAAGACCGCGATCATGATCACGGCCGCGGCGACGACCACCCGCGCGCTGTGCCGGAAGCCGGTGACGACCGCCTGGGGAGCGCGGTCCCCGTGGACGTACGCCTCCCGCATGCGGGCCACGAGGAACACCTCGTAGTCCATCGCCAGGCCGAAGACGATGCCCACCAGGAAGATCGGCATCAGGCTCATGATGGGACCGGCCTGCTCCACGCCGAGCAGTTCCGCGCCCCAGCCCCACTGGAAGACCGCCACGACCGCGCCGAGGGCGGCCAGCACCGACAGCAGGAACCCGAAGGCCGCCTTGACGGGCACGAGCACGGAACGGAAGACCACCAGCAGCAGGATCAGTGCCAGCACCACGATGACGGCCAGATAGGGCACGAGCGCGTCCTGGAGGGCCTGCGCGACGTCGATGTCCAGCGCGGTGCTGCCGGTGACCTCGAAGGTCGCCCCGGTGTCCCGTTCGAGATCCGCGCGCTCGGCGCGAATGCTCTGGACGAGGTCCTTGGTGCGCTCGTCGTTGGGGCCGGTGGCCGGGACGGCCGAGAAGAGCGCCGCGTCCCCGGCCGGGTTGAACCGCGCGGGCGAGACGGACACGATCCCGCGGGTCGCGCGGATCTCCTCGGCGATCGCGGTCACGGCCCCCTTGGGGTCGGGGGCACCCTTGACGTCCGCCACGATCGTCAGCGGTCCGTTGAAGCCCGCGCCGAAACCGTCCGCGAGGGCGTCGTAGGCGCGCCGTTCCGTCGACGAGACCGGCTTGGACTCCGCCCCCGGCATGCCCATCTCCAACTGGGCGGCGGGCAGCGCCAGGGCGCCCAGGCCCGCGACGCACACCACCAGGACGGCCACCGGGCGGCGCAGCACGAAACGCGCCCACCGGGAGCCGCCGTTGCCGGTCGGCTGGGCCGCCGGGCCGCCCTTGCGGGTACGGCGGGACAGTACGGCGTCGGGCCACATGCCGAGCAGGGCCGGGACCAGCGTCAGGGCGATCAGGACGGCGACGACCACGGCGCCCGCCGCGCACAGGCCCATCTTGGTCAGCATCGGCACGCCGACCACCGTCAGACCGGCCAGCGCGATGACAACCGTGAGACCGGCGAAGACCACGGCGGAACCGGCCGTGCCGACCGCGAGGCCGGTCGCCTCGCGCGGGGCGTGCCCGTTCGCGCGCTCCTCCCGGTAACGGGAGACCACGAACAGGGCGTAGTCGATGCCGACCGCGAGTCCGAGCATCGTGGCGAGCGTCCCGGTGGTCATGGAGAGACCGAAGACGCTGCCCAGGGCCATGATGGCGGCCATGCTGATCCCGATGCCGACGACGGCGGTGAGCAGGGGAAGACCGGCGGCGGCGAGGGATCCGAAGGTGATCAGCAGGACGACGGCGGCCAGCACGATGCCGATGGCCTCGGACGAGCCGCCCGCCGCGGGCTGTTCGGCGAGGGCGTTGCCTCCGACCTCGACCGTGAGGCCCGCGGCGCGAGCCGTGTCGACGGCCTTCTCCAGGGCGGCCTTGTCCGCGTCCGTGAGGTCGCGGGCCTTCGCCTGGTAGTTCACCGTGGCGTAGGCGGTGGAGCCGTCCTTGCTCACCGCACCCGCCGTGAACGGGTTCACGGCCCCGGCGACCTCGGGCGCGTCGGCGGCCTGCGTCACCAGTGCCTCGATGGCCGCGCGGTTGCCGGCCGCGGTCACCTTCTCCCCGTCGGGTGCGACGAACACGATCCGCGCGTTGGCACCGTTGGCGTCCGAGCCGGGAAAACGCTCTCCGATCAGGTCGAAGGCCTTCTGGGCCTCGATGCCGGGCAGGAAGGACGTGCCGTCGTCGGAGGCGGCCGGAGCCTTGGCGGCGCCGAGACCGACGGCGCCGAGGAGCACTGCCCACAACAACGTCACGAGCCAGCGCCGCCGGAAGGCGGTCCGGCCCAACCGATAGAGCAAGGTAGCCACGGGAAACGGATCTCCAGTCCTGGGTGGGGGTAGGAGACCAGCCTGGCCGGAGAGCCGTCCCGAGGCATCGTGCCGGTGCTGGCACTGCCGCCTGGTGCCGGCACACCAGACGGACGTGGCCCTGTCCTCCCGGAGGAGGAGTGCTCGCTACCGCTCGAGTATGAGACCCGCGCGACGCCGGGGCGCCTGCCGGGCCGGTGGTGCGCACCGGGTCAGCGCGCCGGCCGCCCCAGCAGCGAGGAAGCCGCCGCGATACCGGCCGCCGCGGCCAGCACCCGGACGGTGTAGTCGAGTGCGAGGTGGTCCGGAGTGCCCAGCAGCAGTCCGCGCAACGCGTTGACCTGGTAGCTCAGCGGATTGGCGGTGCTGACGGCCTGGAGCCAGCCGGGCATGAGGGCCACCGGATACAGCGCGTTGGAGCCGAAGAACAGCGGCATGGTGATGGCCTGGCCGATGCCCATCAGCCGGTCGCCGGTCAGCACGATCCCCGCGATGGTCATCGACAGGCAGGAGAAAAAGGCCGATCCCAGGACCACCGTGAGGGCCACCCCGAGGAGCCGCAGCGGATTCCAGGTCAGCGCCACCCCGAGCGCCACCGCGATGACGATCACCACGACCGCCTGGATCAGCGCCTTCACCCCCGCGGCGAACGGCCTTGCCTGATCTGGATCCCGTAGAAGATGGCGATGAACATCGCGGACTGGGCGATGATGCCGGGTGCGAGATAGTCGATGTACGGCGTGCCGCCGGTCGGTATGGCCTTGAGCCGGGTGAACGTCTCGCCGAAGATCAGCAGCCACAGGGCGGGCTGGACGGCCCGCGTGTACAGCTCGGTGCGGTCGTGCCGCAGCTTCTGCAGCTCGACCACGCACATCGCGCCGACCCGCGCGGGCAGTATCCGCCAGCCGGCGCGGGCGCGCGGCGCGGTCACCAGGGGGTCGGGCGGACCGTCCGGCGTGAGCGCGGCGGCCTCAGCCGACCCGTGACGCGGTGCGACGGCTCGGAGCGGAGCCGGCCGGGCGTTCCGAGGGCGTGGATCCGGCCTCGGTGCATCAGAGCGACACGGTCGCAGTACTGATCGGCCTCATCCATGTAGTGCGTGGTGACCAGCACGGTCATCCCGGTGGCGGCCCGTACCGCGTTGATGTGCTCCCACACGCTGGTCCGGGCGATCGGGTCCAGGCCGATGGTCGGTTCGTCCAGCATCAGCAGCCGGGGCGCTGACCAGCGCCTGGGCCAGTTCGAGGCGGCGGATCATGCCGCCGGAGTACGTCTTGGCGAGCCGGTCGGCCGCCGGGGTGAGATCGACCGCCTCCAGCACCCGCGCCACGCGCGCGGCCCGCTCCCGGCGGGTCACGTCGAAGACGCGGGCGAACAGCTCCACGTTCTCCCGGCCGGTGAGCCCGGCGTCATCGACCGCCTTGATCTCCCCGAACGCGTACCCCAGGCCGTCGCAGACGAACGCGGCCGGAGCGGTGCTTCCCTGGGTGTCGGTCATGGCCCTTCCACCTCCTCGTGCAGGTTCTCGGCCAGTCTGCGCAGCGCCGGAACGGCCGCGGCCAGGCTCGCCCGGTCGCTCTCGGACAGCCGCGCCACCTGCTCGCGGACCAGCGCACCGCGCCGTGCCTGCCACTCCCGCAGCCGGGCCACGGCGGCGGGGGTGGCCGTCAGCAGCGCGGACCGCCGGTCCTCGACCTCGCTCCACGTGGCCGGCAGGGGCAGGCCGATCACGTCCTCGTGAAAGCGCCGGGTGGCTTCCTGATCGTCGACCGTCCAGGCGTGGTGGTGGAGGCGAAGGGACAGCTTCTGGCGCATGTCACTCAACTCCCGCCGTGAGATGGGATACGGAAGACAGCGGTCGGCCTTGCCTGATGGGCACGCACGCGTCGGGAAAGCCGCTGACGATCTCGGCGCCCATCGCGGCCACCCCGTCCAGGAACGCCGGCAGGCGGTCCATGGCTCCGGTGGCGATGTCGTGAAGGACCACGACAGCCCAGTCGGTGCGGGCCACGCCCGCGAGTGCCCGGTCCACCCAGCCCGTGGGGTCTTCCCAGTCGCGCGGCAAGGTGTTCCACAGCACGCACGTGTAGCGGTGCCGCTGGAGGTACCGTACGGCCGCCGGGCTGAACACCCGCTCGTCGAGGACGCCGCCGCCGGCGTACGGCCGGAACAGCCGTTCGCCTCGTGTCGCGCTGGTTCCGGCCAACGCGTCGATATCGGGCTCGATGGCGGTGATCTCCGCGTCCACCGCCGCCTCGGGATCCTCGGCGGCGCCGAGCTGCAGGGTGTGGGTGGCGGTGTGATGCCCGATGCGGTGGCCCTCCGCCACCGCACGTGCCGCGAGAGCCCGGCCGCCCGCCTGTCGCAGCCGGGTGCCGACTACGAAGAACGTGGCGGTGGCCCGGTGATCCGCCAGCACATCCAGTACGTCCCCGGTGACGCCCGGGGTCGGCCCGTTGTCGAAAGTCAGCGTCACCCGCCTGCGATGGGCACCGATGTCGGACATGGGCGACCTCCTACGGCGTTGGTGCGGTCCTGACGACCGTAGGCCATGCGCAACGGCGGCCCCGGTGGCGCATATGTTCTGTCGGCATGCCGCTGTGGTTCAAGTGCGCGCTGGTACAGGCCTTTTAGCCTTCGAGAGGGAGGCACACGCCGCTTCCGGTCGTCCCCGGAGTGGCCCGGTGCCCCGGTCCCCCTGAGTCCCGCAGTCCGCCGTTCGATGGAGAACCACGTGCCCGACTTTCCCCTTCCGGGCCTGCGGGCGAAGACTCCGGTGGTCGTGGGGTCCGGGCGTCTGACGGGCCAGGAGCGCACCATCCGGAGGTTGCTGGCGCAGGGAGCGGGGGCCGTTGTCACGCAGACCATCCATCCCTGTCCTCCCGAAGCCCCGGACGAACGGATCCTGCGGCTGCCCGTCGGCATGCTGGGCAGCACAGCCTGCTCCAGACGCCCGGTCGACCACTGGCTGCGGATGCTGCGCTCCTTGGCCGACGAATCCCTGCCGGTCATCGCCTCCGTGCACGCCGACTCACCGGCGGAACTGGGCATGCTCGCGCGAGCGGTCGAGATCACCGGCTGCCCGGGGGTGGAACTCGGTGTCTCGTGCGTCGATGAGGAATCGGGATTGGAGGACGACAGCCCCCAACGCGTCTACGACTACACGTCCGAGACACGCTGCTGGGTCGAACTTCCTCTCTCCGTCAGGCTGGCCGTCGGTGAGGGCCTGGAGGACCGGGTACACGCCGCGATCGCCGGTGGCGCGGACGCCGTCACCATCTCCCCGCGGACCGGCGGCCCGGAGCCGGGCGAGACGTCCGGCCACGGCTGTGCGGGGCCCGGGGCCGTACCACCGGTTCTCGCGGCCGTCCGGCGGCTGCGCAAGCGCGGTTTCGCCCTGCCGATCGCGGCGCGCGGCGGCGTGACCTCCGGCCGCGACGTGGTGGACTACCTGCGGGCCGGAGCCGATGTGGTGCAGGTCGACACGGCGCCGCACACCGACGCGTACGGCGCTCTGCGGTCCCTCGTCACCGGGACCGAACGCCTCCTGACCGGCGCCGACACCGACACCGCCCGGTCCGCAGAAACCGCTCCCTGACCCCAGCTGACGAGATCACGTGCGGCCTTCACCTGCGCGGCGATCCCGCGTCGGCCGGAAGGACGGCCGTCGGCCGGGCGTATTCGGTGGGGGTCTGGCCGTAGCGCTTCTTGAAGGCCCGGTTGAAGTGGCTGCTGTCGGCGAAGTGCCAGTGCGCTGCGAGTTCGGAGATGCTGAGGCCGGACGGCGCGGTGAGAGCGAGGCGGGCCTCTTCCAGCCGCCGGTGGCGGATGTAGGCGGTCACCGACTCCCCCGTCGCGGCGAAGGCCCGCTGGAGGGTGCGTACGGAGACGTTCAGCTCACGCGCCAGCATCGTGGGAGAGAGCTCGGGGTCGGCGAGATGGCGGTCCGCGAAGTCCTTCGCGGCCTGGGCGAGCGCGGGAGTCAACAGGGGCTCCACATCGTCGAAGCGACGCATCGCCACTGCCTTGGCCAGCTCGATCAGCGTGCCGCGGACGGCCTGCACACCGGCCGGGCTCAAGTCGGCGACGGTGGAGTGGACCATGTTCGCGTGGGCCACCAGCAGCCGCACCTCGGCCCCATCCGCCGGCCCTTTGATGGTCCGGCCCCCGAGCAGCGGTTTGAGCGCCCCGGCGGGCAGGATGATGTTCTGCGCCACGGTGTGGGGCGCCGTCTCGAAATTCGCCAGCCGCCCTCCGTGCCGGAGCAGGAACTGCCCGCCGGATACGGTGTGCGTGCCGCTGTCGGGCGAGCCGTCGATGATCCATGCGCCGCGCCGCACCAGGAACATCTGCACCCAGTCCTCATCTCCGTTCGGGCCGGGCGCGGTTCGCAGGGGCAACGCAGTGTGGAAATCGGTGAGTACCACGTCGCGCAGCTTGACGACGCGGCCCTTGACCCGGAAGTCGTCCGTGGTGGCCGGGCTGAAGGTCGTCAGCGGCAGGCCATCACCGAGCCGTGCCTGCCACTCGCGCCTGAAGGCGTCGAATCCCCCGGGTGAGGCAACCGGGCGTGTGGAGTCCCAGCGGAAGCTCACGCGCGACGCGTCAGCCACCCCTCCACCACTGTCCATCGCCGGTCGGCCCACCTCGCGTTCATTGCCCCAGCTTCACTATAGGGCACGGTTGTTCGAACCGAGGGGTCATCGCCTCAGCTCACGTCGATGCCGATGAGACACGTGTCGTCGTCGGTGTCGGAGCGCGCGTGCGTCAGCAGGACGTCGAGGTGCTCACCGAGTTCCGGGGTGGCGGCGCCGACGGTGGCCAGGAGCTGTTCGAGCGCCTTCTCCACGGAGCGGTCCCGGCGCTCGATCAGCCCGTCGGTGTACATCAGCAGCCGGTCGCCGGGCACCAGGGCGAGCCGGCGCTCCTCGTACGTCGCCTCGGCGACCGCGCCCAGCAGCATGCCGCCGGGCAGCGGCAGGGCGGCGGCGGTGCCCTCGTGGATCAGGACCGGCGGCGGGTGGCCGGCCCGCGCCCAGTCCAGCACCCGGGTCGGCTGATCGTAGATGCCGCAGACCACGGTGGCCGTGACCTGTTCGGTGAGATGGTGGGCCACGGTGTTCAGCCAGCCCAGGAGCCGGGCCGGGCCCGCCCCCGTCGCGGCGAGACCGCGCAGCGCGTTGCGCAGGACCACCATGCTCGTCGCCGCCTCGATGCCGTGGCCGGCCACGTCGCCGACCGCCAGCAGCACCTTCTTCTGGGGCAGGACGACGACGTCGTACCAGTCGCCGCCCACCAGGTGTCCCTCCTCGGCCGGGCGGTAGCGCACCGCCACGTGCAGTCCCGCGATGTCGACCGGGGCGGGGGACGAGGGCATGATGGCCCGCTGCAACTGGAGGGCCAGCCGGTTGCGTTCCGCGGCCTCCTGCTCGGTGTCGGCGAGCCGGTCCCGCGTGGCCGCGAGCGCCACCTCCGTCCAGTGCTGGCTGGAGAAGTCCTGGTAGGCCCCGCGCACCGCGAGCAGGTGCCCGGCCGGATCGGTGACCGGCTCGGCGACGACGCGGATGTGGCGGACGGCTCCGTCGGCCCGCTGCATGCGGAACGCGGTCGAGGCGGCGTGGCGGTGGTGCAGAAGGGTGCGCAGGAAGCGGCCGATGGCCACGGAGTCATCGGGATGCGCATGGCGGTGCAGCCGCTCCACCGGCACGGGGGGCGCGGTGGGCGGGAGGTCGAAGAGCGAGAACAGATGCCTGTTCCACAGGATCTCGCCGCTGACGGCGTCCTCCTGGAAACCGCCGATCCGGCCCAGCCGCTGGACGTGTTCGAGCAGGGCGGCCAGCCGCGCCGCCTCGTCCTCCAGCCGCCAGCTCAGCAGCACCGCGTCCCCGTAGCGGCCGATGCCCACGGTGATGAGCCCGGTCCGGGGCACATCGTCGACCAGGACGCGCAGGGACATCCGTTCCGCGCGGAACGGCTCGCCCGTCGCGTGGACCCGCAGCACCTGCTCGTACAGGCCGCCCTCACGAGCGGTGCGGGGGTACGCCTCCAGCAGCCGCATGCCCGTGATCGTGGCGCGTGGGCGGCCCGCCGGGTCGGCGAAGCGCTGATTGGCATAGGCGATGACGAAGTCGGCCACCTGGTCGCGGTCATCGAGCACCGGCCGCAGGACCAGCACCGGATCGAGCAGGCCCTCGGCGAGATCCATGGCGGGGCCGACCGGGAGCGCCGGGTCCGCCACGGCGTCGATCGCCGTCTCCTCGGTGCCGGGCAGCGCGTGGGCGCACAGGTCGGCCAGCGCGTTCAGCTGGCGGTTGACCGTGCCGGACAGCGGGGGCCGCGGATGGGGCCAGCACACCTCCAGCACGCCGAGGACGCGGCCGTTGGTCTCGGCCGGGAGTACGGCACGGGCGCCGTCGCCACCCTGGGGCCTGCCGATGCCCGCCGCGTCGGCGGGCATCGACGGGAACCAGTGCGCCCGCTGTTCGGTCAGGGCGCGCTGAGCGGGCACCCCGAGGCCCGGCGGTACGTACCGCCACCGCTCGCCCTCGCCGCGCGGAAAGCCCGCGTGTCCGGCGAGGACCAGCGCGCCGCCGGAGGCCACGGCCCACAGGGCCACCGCGCTCACCCCGAAAGGGGCGAGCGCCTGCTCCAGCAGCGTGTCCACCACCGTCTGGGCGTCGCCGGTGAGCGATCCGGCCTCGGCCGCCCGCAGCCGCAGAACATCGGGAGCGTCGTGGCGTGCGCCGGCGGGCCCCCGCGGCGCGCCGGGCAGGGCCCGGGCGACCGTGTCCCCGGCCGCCCCGTTGACCACGTCGGCGGCAAGTTCCGGAAGCGGTAGCCCGGCGGCCCCGGCCAGCTCCTCCAGATGGCGGGCGGCCTCCGTCGGGCCGCCGTGGCCGCGTTCGACGAGGATTCCGGTGGCGATGCCGATCAGGGCCGCCGCGTCCGCCGCCTCCCGCGCGGCGGTCAGTTCGCCGCCCAGTCGCTCGATGGCTGCCGCCAGCGCGTCCAGGCTCGGTTCGCGCCCGCTCACCGGTTCAGCCAGCGGCGCACACACGCCACGAGCTCATCGGCGTCCAGCGGCTTGGTGATGTAATCGCTGGCTCCGGCGGCCAGTGTCTGCTCCCGGTCGCCCGCCATGGCCTTGGCGGTCACCGCGATGATCGGCAGATCGGCGTACTCGGGCATGCCCCTGATCGCCGCGGTGGCGGCGTAACCGTCCATCTCGGGCATCATGATGTCCATCAGCAGCAGCTCGACCGCCTCGTGCCGGGACAGCATCTCCAGCCCCTTGCGCCCGTTCTCGGCGTGCAGGACGCACATGCCGTACAGCTCCAGGATGCCGGTGAGCGCGTACACGTTACGGGTGTCGTCGTCCACGATCAGCACCACCCGCCCGGCCAGGTCGCTGTCCGCGCCCGTACCCGCGGCGGCCGGCCGCGTGGCGGCGCCGGGCTGCACCAGGGGCAGGACGTCGGCCGGCCGGCCGGCCGGCCGTCAGATGCAGGATGATGCGCTCGCGCAACTCGTCCAGGCTCGGCAGCAGCTCCCACCGCGCGCCCTGGAAACGGTCCGTCAGCCGCCGGTTCCCGTGCGGGTCCAGCCGCCGGGTGTGGTGGGCCAGGACCGGCACGTGCCGGGCGGCCGGGACGCGGTCCAGCTCGTCGAGGAAGCGCAGGGCCGCCTCGTCGGGCATGTCGAGGCCGAGGACGACGCAGTGGCACGGCTCGTCGGTGAGCGCCGCTGCGACCTCCCCCGGATCGGCCACGGTCCGCATCCGCACCGCGCCGGTGGCTGTGCCGCCGTCCGCGAGCTCGGCCACCGCGCTCTCGGCCAGGAGCGCCAGCAGCCCGTGCGGCTGCTCCTCGACCACCAGCAGATGGCGCTGCTCCACGGCACCGGCGGCCGACTGCGCCGCAGCGGGCTTCTGCTCGTCCTTGGCCCGCGGTTCCTGGTCGGGGCTGCCGACGGGCAGATAGAAGGAGAAGGTGCTGCCCTCGCCCAGGGTGCTGGCGGCCTGTACCGCACCGCCCAGCAGATGGGCGATCTCCCGGCTGATGGAAAGGCCGAGCCCGGTGCCGCCGTACTTGCGGCTCGTGGTGCCGTCCGCCTGCTGGAACGCCCCGAAGATGGCCTCGAGGTGCGGCTCGGCGATTCCTATGCCGGTGTCCACGACCCGGAACGCCAGGACGGGCCCCTGGCCTCGGGCCTCCTGGGGCAGATCGGATTCCGCGGCGGGCGCGATGCGCAGCTCCACGCAGCCGGACTCGGTGAACTTCACCGCGTTGGACAGCAGATTGCGCAGCACCTGGCGCATCCGGGAGTCGTCCGTGAAGAGTTCGTCGGGGACGGCGGGCGAGACGCTGATGCGGAAGTCGAGGCCCTTCTGCGCCGTCATCGGGCGGAAGGTGGCTTCCACGTAGTCGAGCAGCCGCTGCAGCGGCACCCGCTCGGGCTGGATGTCCATCTTGCCGGCCTCGACCTTGGACAGATCCAGGATGTCGTCGATGAGCTGCAGCAGATCGGAGCCCGCCGAGTGGATGACGCCCGCGTACTCGACCTGCTTGGGGGTGAGGTTCCGGGACGGGTTCTGCGCCAGGAGCTGGGCGAGGATCAGCAGGCTGTTGAGCGGGGTGCGCAGCTCATGGCTCATGTTGGCCAGGAACTCCGACTTGTACTTGGAGGCCAGCGTGAGCTGCCGGGCCCGTTCCTCCAGTTCCTGGCCGGCCTGTTCGATCTCCCGGGTCTTGGTCTCGATGTCGCGGTTCTGCGCGGCCAGCAGGGCGGCCTTCTCCTCCAGTTCGGCGTTGGAGTTCTGCAGTTCGTCCTGGCGTGCCTGCAGCTCCTGGGAGCGCGCCTGGAGTTCGGCGGTCAGCCGCTGGGACTCCTCCAGCAGCTCATCGGTCCTGGCGTTGGCCACGATGGTGTTGACGTTGACCCCGATGGTCTCCATGAGCTGGTCGAGGAAGTCCCGGTGGACCTGGGTGAACCGGCCGACCGAGGCCACCTCGATGACGCCGAGGACCTGCTCCTCGACCACGATGGGCAGGACGAGGAGGCTGGACGCCTCGGCCGCGCCGAGCCCCGAGGAGACGGTGACGTACCCGGGCGGAAGCTGCTCGACGGCGATGGTGCGGCGGCTGCGGGCCGCCTGCCCGACGAGCGACTCGCCGAGCCGGAACGCCACCGGCCGGTCCCCGGCGTCCGCGGCGTTCCCGGCCGGCAGTCCGTAGGAGCCGAGCAGCCGCAGTTCCACGCCCCGCGGGGTGTCGTGGGCGAGGTAGAAGCCGCCGTACTGGGCGCCGACCAGCGGGGTGAGCCGGTCCATGACCAGTTCGGCGACGACCGCCAGATCGCGCCGGCCCTGCATCAGCCCGGAGATGAGGGCGAGGTTGGTCTTGAGCCAGTCCTGCTCCTGGTTGGTGCGGGTGGTCTCGCGCAGGGACTCCACCATGGCGTTGATGTTGTCCTTGAGCTCGGCGACCTCGCCGGAGGCGTCCACCGTGATGGAGCGCGTCAGATCCCCCTCGGCCACGGCGCTGGTGACCTCGGCGATGGCCCGGACCTGGCGGGTCAGGTTCCCGGCCAGCTCGTTGACGTTCTCGGTGAGCCGCTTCCAGGTGCCGGACACGCCCTCGACCTCGGCCTGACCGCCGAGCCGCCCTTCGCTGCCCACCTCGCGGGCCACGCGCGTGACCTCGGCGGCGAACGAGGAGAGCTGGTCCACCATCGTGTTGATGGTGGTCTTCAACTCCAGGATCTCGCCCCGCGCGTCGACGTCGATCTTGCGCGTGAGATCGCCCTGGGCCACCGCCGTGGTGACCTGCGCGATGTTACGGACCTGATTGGTCAGGTTGTTCGCCATGGAGTTGACGTTGTCCGTCAAGTCCTTCCAGGTGCCCGCGACATGGGGCACTTGCGCCTGACCGCCGAGCATGCCCTCGGTGCCGACCTCGCGGGCCACCCGCGTCACCTCGTCCGCGAACGCCGAGAGGGTGGTCACCATGGTGTTGATCACCCCGGCGAGCGCGGCCACCTCGCCCTTGGCCTCGACGGTGATCTTCTGCGACAGATCGCCGCGGGCCACCGCCGTCGCCACCTGGGCGATGGACCGCACCTGGCTGGTGAGGTTGGACGCCATCACGTTGACGTTGTCGGTCAGGTCCTTCCAGGTGCCCGAGACACCCCGGACGGTGGCCTGACCGCCGAGGTTGCCCTCGGTGCCGACCTCGCGGGCCACCCGCGTCACCTCGTCCGCGAACGAGGACAGTTCGTCCACCATCGTGTTGATGGTGTTCTTCAACTCGTGGATCTCGCCCCGGGCCACGACCGTGATCTTCTGCGAGAGATCGCCCTTGGCCACCGCCGTGGCGACCTGGGCGATGTCGCGCACCTGCGTGGTCAGGTTGCCGGCCATGGCGTTGACGGAGTCGGTGAGGTCCTTCCAGGTGCCGTCCACCCCGGGCACCGCGGCCTGGCCGCCGAGACGGCCCTCGGTGCCCACCTCCCGGGCCACCCGGGTCACTTCGGAGGTGAACAGCGACAGCTGGTCGACCATGCCGTTGAAGACCGTGGCGATCTCCCCCAGGAGGCCGTCCCGGTCGGTCGGCAGATGCGTGCCGAAGTCGCCGTCCCTGACCGCCGTGAGGCCGACCAGCAACTGCCGTAACTCCGGCTCCGCGACCGTGCCGGCACCGCGGCCCGCGGCCGTACGCGCCCCCGTGCGCTGTCCCGCGCCGGAACTCACCGCCATGGTTCTCCGCCCCTCGAGTAGCGGTCCCGCCCACCGGATGCCCCCGAATGAAGGGCCGGTGAGCCTTCGGCCCGGGACTGATCAGGCGCTCCGAGCCGCCATACTGCCATAGTTGCCGCCCGGCAACTATTGACGGACGGACCTACCCACCCGAAGGCTGACACGTTCGAGCGCCACCGCGACAGAGATGAGCGAATGCCGGACAAATGCGGTATGGCGCGGGAGCCTCCCGGCACGTCCCACCCACAGCGGGCGATCAAGAGCGTGACGAAGGGGCACCCGCTCCGCGCGACCGGAACCCCGGAGATAATTGCCGTACGACAATTGTTGTCGCCATGGTGCATAGAATGCGCTCGCGGTGATCACACACATCGCCGCGCCCCCGGCGCGTTTCGAGAAGCAGGACGATGTGGACAAAATTTCTACGGTCGAGCGGGCGCTGCGCACAGCCCCGCCTCACGCTCTGCTCGATGTCGTCACGGCCGCCCTGGCCGAGCAGTGCGGCGCCGAACAGGTGGAGCTCCTCATGGCGGACTACGCCATGCGCTCGCTCCAGGCTGTGAACCCGGGGGTCTACGGCGCCGAGCCGGTGCCCATCCAGGGCAGCCCCCAGGGCCGCGCCTTCGGGTCGCAGGAGCCGTGCGTCATCCGGAACGGCGGGCACGGCCGGGAAGGCGGGCACGACGCGGTGACCGTGCACCTGCCGATGACCATCCGCGGCGACCGGATGGGGGTGCTGTCCGTACGGCTGCCCGCCGAACAGGACGCCCGGGCCCGGATGCACTACCTCCAGGCGGTCTGCGAGGCCCTGGGCCATGAGATCCTCGTCGCCGAGCGCGATACGGACCTCTATCTCCTGGCCCGGCGCACCACCCGGCTGACCCTGGCCGCCGAGATGCAGTGGCAGTTGCTGCCCGGCCGCTCCTGCGCGCGTCCCGAGTTCTCGCTCGGGGCGCATCTGGAGCCGGCGTACGCGATCTTCGGCGACAACTTCGACTGGTCCGCCTCGGCCGACCATCTGACGCTCACCATCACCAACGGCATGGGGGAGGGCATCGAGGCGTCGCTGCTGACCAGCCTCGCCGTGAGCGCGCTGCGCAACGCGCGGCGCGCCGGTCTGAGCCTGTGCGATCAGGCGAGCCTGGCCGACCAGGCGGTCTACGCCCAGTACCGGGGGGAGGCCCATGTGTCGGCACTGCTGCTGCGGTTCGGCTTCACGACCGGGGACGTGGAGGTCGTGGACGCGGGGTCGCCGCGGATGTGGCGCCAGCGGGAGCGCTCGGTGGAGTCCGTACGGTTCGACGCGCAGTTGCCGCTCGGGATGTTCGAGGACACCGTCTACGTCGCCGAGCACTTCACCGCCCAGCCCGGCGACCGCTTCCTGTTCGGAAGCGACGGGGTGTACGAGGCGCTGTCCCCGTCGGGCGAGAGCTACGGGGAGCGGGCGCTGGCCCGCGCGCTGGGCAACACCCAGCTGCTGCCACCGGCCCAGGTACCCCAGGCGGTGCTGCGCCAGCTCGCCGATTTCCGCTTCGGCACCCCGCTGGACGACGACGCCCTGGTGGTCTGCCTCGACTGGTACGGGCGGAGGGAACGGGGAGAATCCGGCGAAGGGGCACCTGAAGCGGAATCTCCGGAAATCGTTGCCATTTGACAACCATGCTCGGATGACAAGAATCTGGTGCCCGGATACACCATTTCACGGAGGTCGCGCCGGGGTACCCGCGGCGCTCCTCCGGCACCCTCGGCGACGACAGCCGAAGACGGACCGCGGCGACGACAGACGGGGGGACGGACCGTGGCGCATGGGTCGATCCGGCATGCGGGCCCGCGCCCGGCGAAGGGTTCAGGCGAACCGCACCGCGCCGTCCTCGGCGTCCCCCCGGCGGAGGATCGGCGCCGTCTCGTCCACGGCTTCCTGAAACCCCTTCAGCCCCTCCAGCAGCGCCTTGCGGGCGGTCGGGGTCATGGCGGCGATGGCGGTCAGCAGGGCCTCCTCCCGGCGGGCCCGCAGCTCCAGCAGATACGCCTTGCCGTGGCTGGTCAGCCGCAGTTCGAGCTCCCGGCGGCTGACCGGGCTGGGCGCGCGCTCCACGAATCCGAGCGCCTGCAGCCGGTCGCACAGACGGCTCACGGACGAGGGCGCCGAGCCCAGCAGCTCCCCGAGCGTGCGGAGGTTGATCCCCTCCTCGCGGTCCAGGCTGTACAGCACGCGCAGCTGTGACGCCGACACCGGGGACGAGGAGACGGCGTCCCGCCCCCGCTCCCACAGCACCTCGAGCAGCTCGATCACCTCGCACGCCATCCGAGCGGATTCGCGGGACCGGCGGTGAGAGGGTGCCGGATTCACGCCCATAACAGTGCACTCCGAATCAGCGTCTTCGGCCCCTTGGTGCCGACCTTGCGCCTTGCTCCCGCTGCAACCTTATCCCCGGTCCGCCACCCACCCCCCTCCCGGACGTGCACACGGTCGCACCGGGCACCCCTTGGGTAGAGTGGGGCGGTCCTCAGACCACTCCCCCACCCGCTCGCCGGGGCGGCCCGGGCCGGGTCCTGTCTTTCCGCGATCGGGGTGACGCCGTGGTGAGCACCGAAGCCGTCGCCGGCCCCTTCGTCCACCCGGCCCTGTTCTACCGGGACGACGAGGACTATCTGACCGGCACCCTGCCCTTCGTGCTCGACGGCCTGCGCGCCGCCGAGCCGGTGGCGGTGGCCGTCCCCGGCGCCAACCTCCGGCTCCTGCGGAGCGCGCTCGGGCGGGATGGCGCGCATGTGCGGTTCCTCGACATGACCGAGGCCGGGCGCAACCCCGGGCGGATCATCCCCGCGGTGCTGCGGGACTTCGCCGACCGGCACCCCGGCGGCCGGGTGCGGATCATCGGCGAACCCATCTGGGCCGGCCGCACCGCGGCCGAGTACGGTCCGTGCGTCCAGCACGAGGCGCTGATCAACCTGGCCTTCCGCGGCCGCGCGGTCACCATCCTGTGTCCGTACCACAGCCGACGGCTGGACGCCGACGCGCTCGCCGACGCCTGGCTGACCCACCCGGTGATCATCGAGGACGGCCGGGAGCGCCCGAGCCACGCCTACGACCCCGAGCGCGCCACCGCGGCGCACAACGAGCCGCTGCCCCCGCCCGCCGGCATCCCCGCCTTCTCCTTCGATGCCGAACGTCTGCCCCTCGCCCGCGAGTTCGCGGTCGCGGCCGGTGAGCGGCTCGGCCTCGCCGGGCAGCGCCTGGGCGATATGGCCCTGGCGGTGTCCGAGTTGACCACCAACAGCGTGCTGCACGGCGCCGGCCGCGGCACGGTGCGGGTCTGGGAGTGGGCCGGGCAGGTGCTGTGCCAGGTCGAGGACGGCGGCCGCCTCAGCGATCCGCTCGCCGGCCGGCGGCCGGCCGCGCCCGGTCAGATCGGCGGCCGGGGCCTGCTGCTGGTGCATCGGGTCACCGACCTGGTCCGGGTGCACACCGGTCCGGACGGCACCACCATCCGGTTCCACCTCGGCCGGTAGTCCCGGTCCGGCGACGAGGCGCACCGCTCATCGGCCCCGTACGCCGCAGGGCACCGGCTCGGCCGCCACCCGGGCCCTCCCGCCCCCGCAACGCCCGGCGGCAGAGCGCCGGAGTGGGCGCGGCGGCTACCACGAAGACCACGGCGAGAACGGTCCAGCCGCCGGCCAGCGCTCCGGTGACGAGGGTGGTGATCATTGCCGGTCCCACGGTGGCCACCGCTCCTTCGGTGCTCGCCGCCAGTCCCCGGTACTCGCCCTCGGCGTCGCGGCGCATCAGACGCAGCGACAGGCCCCAGCGGGAGGCGACGTAGTGCCACAGCGAGCTGACGAGCACGGTCACCGGCACCAGCCATACCGGCGCGGCGGTCCGGTACCGCAGCCACAGGGCGCTCTCGCCCCGGCTCGGGCCCGAGGGCCGGGGCGTGGGCCTGGACGCCGAGCCCCGCATGATCGAGATGGCCCGCCGCACCGTCGGCGAACGGCACCTGCGCAACGTCTCGCTCATGGCCGCGGACGCGGCGGACACCGGCCTGCCCCGCTCCTCCTTCGACCTCGTCCACACCAGGCTGTTCCTGATGAACGTCCCTCACACCGACGACGTGCTCGACGAAATGGTCAACGGCATGGACGTCATGCCCGGCCGCCAACTGCCCGGCATGCTGCGCCGACGCGGGTGGCTGAACGTGCGGGTGCGTGCTTCGACCACCGCCTCATCACGGACGCCGAACTCGACGACCACATCGAAGCGCTGTCCCGCCACCTCGCCGACCCCGGCACGCTGGTCGTGCACGCCACCCTGTTCCAGGCCTGGGGCACACGCCCGGCCAACGCCCTGACACCGTGGCTCCGCTCATCGGCCCTGTTCGTGCCCGTTGAACGCGGTGATCAGGCCGTGGGGTGCGTCGTCGCCGAACATGAGCTCGTGGAGCTCCACGCCTTCGGCGGCGGCTGCGGCACCGCGGGGGAACATGGCCTGCTCGTACTCGGTGAGCGCGGTCTCGATGTCGCCGGGGTGCGCGGCGAGGGCCTTGCCGAGTTCGGCGCCGTCGTACATGGCCAGGTTGGCGCCTTCGCCGTTGGGGGCCGACAGGTGGGCGGCGTCGCCGAGCAGGGTCACCCCCGGCACCCGGTCCCAACTGTGCCCGACCGGCAGCGCGTTGAGGGGCCGCAGGACCGGCGCGGTGTCGCTGTCGGTGATCAGCGCGGTGAGCTCCGGCGCCCAGCCGTCGAACTCCTCCGCGATCCGCGCGGTGGCCGCGGCGGCGTCGGTGAAGTCGATGGCGGCGAACCAGTCCTGCGGCTCGGTGAGCGCCACGTAGGTGTGCAGCGTGCCGCCGCTCTCGCGGTGCGCCTGGATCCCCTTGCCCGGCGCGAGCGCGAGCAGCGACCCGCCGCCGACCGCTTTCGCGGCGGCAGGATGCCGGGAGTCGCCGTCGAACAGGTAGGTCTCGACGAACGACCGGCCGATGTACTCGGGGGCGGCGTCGGAGAGCAGCGGGCGGACCCGTGACCACGCGCCGTCCGCGCCGACCAGCAGGCTCGTGGCGGCGGTGGTGCCGTCGGCGAAGGTCACCTCGTGGCGGCCCTCGCCGAGCGTCTGGACGCCGCTGACCTTGTGGCCCCACCGGACGGTGCCGGCCGGGAGCGCGTCGAGCAGGATCCGCCGCAGCTCGCCGCGTTGGACCTCGGGGCGCCCGCCCGTGCCGTCGTCGGGCTGTTCGAACAGGGCGGTCCCGTTCCGGTCGAGGATCCGCATCGCCTGGCGGCCTTCCAGGATGAGGCCGCGGAACTCGTCCATCAGATCCGCCGCCTCGAGGGCCGGTTGGCCGTTGTAGTCGTGGATGTCGAGCATGCCGCCCTGCGCGCGGGCGGTCGGCGACGGCTCCGCCTCGTAGACCGTGGCCGGGATGCCGTGGACGTGCAGGACGCGGGCGAGCGTCAGCCCGCCGAGTCCGGCGCCGATGATCGTGACGTCAGGGGTCATGGTGATTCCTTGCGTGTCGTACGCCCACCGGGTGGGCACCCGGCGGGATCTCCGCAAAGCTCCCAGGCCCCGCCGACGAGCCGCCGACATCGGACCGACAGACCCCCGACACCCCCTAAACGGCGACCTGGCGGTACTGGAGCGCCGCCGCCTTCAGCAGGCTCACCACGGCGGCGACGTTCCGGCCGATCGTCGAGTTGATCCGCTCCAGCTCCCGCTTCTCCGGGGCCTCGCCGGAGGCCCGGCCCTCGGCCAGGATGGCGACGCGTGACAGCCCGGCGGCGGCGAATCCGCACACCCCCGCTTCTCCGGCCACGGTGGCGGAGTCGCTGCGGGGCAGCGTGACGCGGTTGACGTCCGCCTCGGCGATCAGCATGAAGGCATCGAGGGAGAAGCCCGTCAGCTCGCCGGGCGACCGCTCCCCGATCCGGCCCGCCGCGGTGTCCTTCACGCCGCGGCCGGTCTGCGCGTCGGCGTCGGCGGCGCTGGGCGGCGCCACGAGGGTGGGGTCCAGGGGCAGGCCGCCGAAGGTGACATGGGTGAAGATCTGCTGCGCCTGGACCGGGTTGGTGCCGCGGGTGATCACGATCGTGCCATGCGCCCTGAGACCCGCGAGCGTCGTGACATGGTCCTGCCTCCTGTCCTCCAGCTCCTGGGCGGTGGTCCATGTTCTGCCGGCACCACGCGCGGGCCGTCGCGGCCCTCGCGGCATAGTCCGTCGCCTGCGCGACGAAGTCGGCGTAGACCTGCTGGACGTCCTGCAGCTCGAAAGCCGCATTCTATCCAATAGCGGTCATCACACCTCATTAGCTCACCAAAGCTGACATGAACGACAGGCGTCGAGTGTTCACGCCGTCTTCGCCATCCGTGGGACGACATGGCCACCAAGGGGTTGACGCCGACACGGCATCGGGGTTGTCATTCCATATGACAGAAATAACTATCCGCATTGCGGAAGTTCTGTCTATTCCGGACCGCATCCACACCACTCACCCCACCGGCACCGTCGAAAGGTCACCATCCATGACGCAGGCCACTCATTTCTCCGGAGACGCACAGCCGTACGGTGGCGGCGACCCCTACGCCGACTACCGCAGCGCCGAGGTCCCGTTCGGCCATCTGGTCGACCTGGCCGACCGTCGGCTGGGGGGCAGTGTCATCGCCGCGAACGATGAGTTCTTCGCCGAGCGGGAGAACCTGCTGATCCCGGGCCCGGCTGTGTTCGACCCCGAGCACTTCGGCCACAAGGGCAAGATCATGGATGGCTGGGAGACCCGGCGTCGCCGTGGCACCGACGGTGACGCACCCCATCCGACGGATGACGATCACGACTGGGCGCTGGTGCGGCTGGGGGCGCCAGGGGTCGTCCACGGGCTGATCGTGGACACCGCGCACTTCCGGGGCAACTATCCGCAGGCGGTCAGCGTGCAGGCGACCTCGGCGCCACGGTCCGCCTCGCCCGCCGAGCTGCTGGCGGACGACACGGAGTGGACGGAGATCGTGCCGCGCACCCCGGTGGGTGGTCACGCGGCCAATGCCTTCGCGGTCGACGTGGAGCGGCGCTTCACCCACCTGCGCATCGCCCAGCACCCCGATGGCGGGATCGCACGTCTGCGGGTGTACGGGGAGGTCACCGCGGATCCGGAGTGGCTGGCCGCGTTGGGCACGTTCGACGTGGTGGCGCTGGAGAACGGCGGTGCGGTCGAGGACGCGTCGGACCGGTTCTACTCGCCGCCGACCAACACGATCCTGCCCGGCCGGTCGCGCAAGATGGACGACGGCTGGGAGACGCGACGCCGACGTGACCGCGGCAACGACTGGGTGCGCTACCGGCTCACCGCACAGGCGGTGATCCGGGCCGTCGAGATCGACACCGGCTATCTCAAGGGCAACTCGGCGGGCTGGGCCGCACTCTACGGACAGAACCAGGAGACGGGCTCGGACGAGTGGTTCGAGATCCTGCCGCGCACCCGGCTCCAGCCGGACACGGTGCACCGCTTCCTCGTGGACGAGCCGACGGCGACACACGTACGGATCGACGTCTTCCCCGACGGTGGCATCTCCCGTCTGCGGCTGCACGGCTCGCTGACCGACACCGGCGCCAAGAACCTCGCCGAGCGCACCGCCGAACTGTCCTGACCCCCGCGGTCACCGCCGGCGAATCCGCCACGACAGCAGAAACGGCAGGAATGAGATGACCGAACTGGATCTGGTGTTCCGCGCGCCCCGGGTGATCACAGCCGCCGGAGAGGTGTCCCGGTGCGTGGGCGTCGCCGACGGCAGGATCGTCGCCATCGAACCGCTGGACGCGGCCCTGGAAGGGGAGCGTGCCGTCGAGCTCGGAAGCGACGTGGTGCTGCTGCCGGGCCTGGTGGACACCCACGTGCACGTCAACGAGCCGGGCCGCACCGAGTGGGAGGGATTCGCCAGCGCGACCCGCTCCGCGGCCGCCGGCGGGATCACCACCATCATCGACATGCCGCTCAACAGCATCCCGCCGACGGTCGACGTCGACGCGCTGCAGGTCAAGCGCAAGGCCGCGGAAGGCAGCGCATGGGTCGACGTCGGCTTCTGGGGCGGTGCGGTGCCCGGCAACCTCGACGGGCTGCGCGCACTGCACGACGCGGGGGTGTTCGGCTTCAAGTGTTTCCTGCTCCATTCCGGCGTGGACGAATTCCCACCGCTGGCGCCGGAGCAGCTGGAGGGGGCGCTGCGTCAGCTCGCCTCCTTCGGCGCCATGATGATCGTGCACGCCGAGGACGCCCACGCCATCGACCGGGCAGCCACTCCGCACGGGGAGAGCTACGGCGATTTCCTGCGGTCACGGCCGCGCGGCGCGGAGAACCTCGCCATCGCGCAAGTGATCGAACTGGCCCGATGGACCGGTTGCCGCGTGCACATCCTCCATCTGTCGAGCTCCGACGCACTGCCGATGATCAGCTCGGCGCGCCGCGAAGGCGTGCAGCTCAGCGTGGAAACGTGTCCCCACTACCTCTCCTTCACCGCGGAGGAGATCCCCGACGGGGCGACGCAGTTCAAATGCTGTCCCCCCATACGGGAAGCCGGCAACCGCGAGCTGCTGTGGCGGGGGCTCGGCGACGGGGTGATCGACCAGGTGGTTTCCGACCACTCCCCCTGCACGGAGGAGCTGAAGCGCCTCGACATCGGTGACTTCGGCATCGCGTGGGGCGGTATCGCCTCGCTGCAGCTGGGCCTGCCCGCGGTGTGGACCGAGGCCCGTCGCCGCGGGCATGCCCTGACCGACGTCGTGCGCTGGATGGCGGAGAACCCCGCCAGGCAGGCCGGGCTGATCCACAAGGGACAGATCGCGCTGGGCAGCGCGGCGGACTTCTGCGTCTTCGCCCCGGACGAGGCGTTCGTCGTGGACGTCGCCAACCTCCACCACAAGAACCCCGTGTCCGCCTACGTCGGCCGCCCGCTGGCCGGGACGGTGCGCAGCACCTGGCTGAACGGCGAGCCGGTGGACATAGAGGAGCCGCCGCGCGGACGGCTGCTGAGGCGAGGAATGGCCTGACCGACGGCCTGATCCACGGCCTGATCAAGGCATGGAAACTCTTCCGACTTACGGAAACCGCGATGATGGGCGGCCGGTAATGAGTGCAGAAATTCCTGTGGAGCCACTGCGGGCAACACATTCCGAGCGGATCACGGGTGTGATCGACGGCGATCGGGACGATCGCGGAGCCGCACCGGCCGACCCGTCGGCATCGGCCCGCAGCACGGTTTCTCCGAGTCCCCGCCTGTACAACAAGGACTTGGCGCCCACCCAGGTGGAAGGACGCCGCTGGCGGAGCTACAACGTCTTCACCCTCTGGGCCAACGATGTCCACAGCCTCGGCAACTACACCTTCGCCATCGGCCTGTTCGCCCTGGGACTCGGCGCCTGGCAGATACTGCTCGCGCTGGCGATCGGGGCGGCGCTGCTGTTCGGGATCCTCAATCTCGCCGGCTACATGGGGCACAAGACCGGCGTTCCGTTCCCGGTTATGAGCCGGATCAGTTTCGGCGTCCGTGGCGCCCAGATTCCGGCCCTCATCCGCGGGGCCGTCGCCATCGCGTGGTTCGGCATCCAGACGTATCTGGCATCACATGTGCTGAACGTCCTGCTGATCGCCGTCTACCGTCCGTTCGCCGGGCTGACCGAGCACTCCTTCCTGGGGCTCTCCGCTCTCGGGTGGATCTCCTTCGGGCTCCTGTGGACCGTGCAGATCGTCATCGTCATGTACGGGCTGGAAATGGTCCGGAAGTACGAGGCGTTCGCCGGCCCGGTCATCCTCGTCACCCTGTGCGCCCTCGCCATCTGGATGTTCGTCAGGGCGGGAGGCTCCATCGCCCTCTCGGCGCCCAATAATCTGGAGGGCGGCCACATGTGGCGGGAGATATTCGCGGGAGCATCGCTCTGGGTGTCCATCTACGGGACCTTCGCGCTGAATTTCTGTGATTTCACCCGGTCCTGCACAAGCAAAAGGGCGATCACGGTCGGTAATTTCTGCGGAATTCCGGTCAATATCATGCTGTTCGGCATCATCAGCATCGTCATCTCCGGCGCCCAGTTCCAGATCAACGGCAAAACGATCACCAGCCCCGCGGACGTCGTACAGGACCTGCCCAATACCCTGTTCGTGGCCCTGGCCAGCCTGGCGCTGATCATCCTCACCATCGCGGTGAATCTGATGGCCAACTTCGTGGCCCCCGCCTACGCGCTGGCCAACCTTTTCCCCAAGCACCTGAATTTCAGGCGGGCGGGAGTCGTCAGCGGCGTCATCGGCATCGCGATCCTGCCGTGGAACCTCTACAACAACCCGACCGTCGTCAATTACTTCCTCGGCGGCCTGGGCGCCCTCCTCGGCCCGCTGTTCGGAGTGGTGGTAGCGGACTACTGGCTGATCCGGAAGGGGCGCGTCAACGTGCCCCAGCTCTACACCATGGACGCCTCCGGGCCGTACCACTACACCCGGGGCTTCAACCCCCGCGCGATCGCGGCCTTCGTCCCCGCGGCCGTGCTGGCGGTCCTGCTCGCCCTCGTCCCGGCCTTCGCCCCGGCCGCGCCGTTCGCGTGGTTCATCGGCGCCGGCGTCGCCGCCGTCGCATACTTCCTGGTGTCCAACCGCAAGGAAGTCCACGAGGACGTTTCCGGAGCCGAGATCGCCGTCCCGTGCGCGGACTGAGCCCGAACCACCCATGACGCGAACACCACCCGTCCGATGATCCACCCGGAGGCATTCCGCATGCGCATCCTCGTCGTGAACGTGAACACCACCGAGTCCATGACCGAGGCGATCGCCGCCCAGGCGAGAACGGTGGCTTCGGCCGGCACGGAGATCGTCGGCCTGACGCCGCGCTTCGGGGCCGAGTCCGTGGAGGGGAATTTCGAGAGCTACCTCGCGGCGATCGCCGTGATGGACCGCGTCCAGTCGTATCCGGAGCCCTTCGACGCCGTCATCCAGGCGGGGTACGGCGAACACGGCAGGGAGGGCCTGCAGGAACTCCTGGACGTACCGGTCGTCGACATCACCGAGGCCGCCGCCACCACGGCGATGTTCCTCGGACACCGCTATTCGGTCGTCACCACCCTGGACCGGACGCTCCCGCTGATCGAGGACCGGCTCACACTGGCCGGTCTGCACACCCGGTGCGCCTCGGTCCGGGCCAGCGAAATGGCCGTGCTGGACCTCGAAGAGGACCCGGAAGCCGCCGTCGAAGCGATCGTGGCACAGGCCGAGCGCGCCGTACGCGAGGACAAGGCCGAGGTGATCTGTCTGGGCTGCGGCGGCATGGCGGGCCTGGACGACCGGATCAGGGAGCGCACCGGCGTCCCCGTCGTCGACGGCGTCAGCGCCGCCGTGACCATCGCCGAGTCGCTGGTCAGGCTCGGGCTGTCCACCTCCAAGGTGCGCACCTACGCGCCGCCCCGGCCCAAGAAGGTGACCGGCTGGCCGTACGCCCCGGGGGCACACACGGGGCCGCGCTGATGATCGCGAAGGCCGCCCAACGGCTGCTCTCGGGCGTCTGTACGCCGTTGAGGAAGATCGTCGCGGCGGCCTCGGCGGCTTCCCGCAGGAAGACGGCGATGATCCGGGCGATCGCCCGGTCGGCCGGAAGCTGGTCGAGGCACGCGGCGCCGAACGCCTCCACGAGCTCGCTGATCCCGGGCATTGCCGATGGTGTGCATCTCCCCGACGGAACCGGGTCCGACATCGTCTGGTGCCTCCGCGGGGCCGGAACCGGCCGGGACCGGTTGCGATCCCGGCCGCCGACGTCATGGTGCGAGGACGGAGTACACGTGTTCCACCTGCGGCGGAGCCGCGAAGTGCGGTCCGGCCAGGGCCCTCCAGCGGGTGAAGCCCTCGGAGCCGCGGAAGGTGACGGTGTGGTGCTCGACCGTCTCCCACCGGACCATCAGCCGGTAGCGCGAGGGGTGTTCGACGCTGCGCTGCAGGTCGACTCCGTCGCAGCCGTCGGCCTCGAGGAAGAAGGGCAGCGCCTTGGTGACGGCCTCCTCGAACTCCTCTTCCTGGCCCGGGTGGATCTCGATCTGGGCGATCTCGGTGATCACGGTGGTGTCCCTGTTCTCGGGTCGCGGCGGTGGTCGGTAGCGGGTCTCGGCGGGCTTGGCGTGTCGGCGTCGACCCGCGTGGTGACACCCGTCTCGACGAGGGTACGCGTGGCGTCGACGGAAGCGTAGATCCACAGGACCCGCATGGCCATCCCACGATCACGTGACGCGCAGAGCCGTCACGGCGTGCGGAACCCCCGAAAGGTCACCTGCTTGCGGGTGGTGAAACCGAGGCGCCCATACAGGGCGATCGCGCCGGTATTCGCCTCGGCCACGTGCAGGAAGGGGCATTCGCCGCGGGCCACGATCCGCGCCACGAGCGCGTTGATCAGACGTGCCGCGTGGCCGCGACCGCGTGCCTCGGGAGCGGTGCAGACGGCGCTGATCTCGGTCCAGCCCGGGGGCCGCAACCGCTCCCCCGCCATCGCCACCAACGTGCCGTTGTCGCGGATGCCGAGATAGGCGCCGAGTTCGTGGGTGCGCGGCCAGAACGGCCCCGGCTCGGTCCGCGCGACGAGGTCGAGCATCTCGGCCACGCTGTCCGCGCCCAGGTCGACGACGCCCTCATCGGTACCGGTCTCCGCGTGGAAGTGCCGAGCACCACCGGGCCCGATCATCTGGCGGCCCTGGAGGGAGAAGACCGGTTCCCAGTCCGGCGGCGGAGTGGCGGGGCAGCTGAACATGTCGGCGAACGCGCCCGGCCCGAGCAGCCCGGCCAGATCGGCCCATTCCGCCGGGCCCGGGTCGGCGGACACCGCGGAGAAGGTCGCGACGTCCGGCAGATAGGTGGCGGCCCGGCCGAGGCGACGGGCGAGATGCGCGTGGTGACCGCCGAGTGATCGCCCCACCGGGTCGTCGAGTGCCGGGGAGTCGCGGTTCACCATGGTGCCGTACCTCTCATGTCGGACGCGGGTGCGATCATAGGCACACCCCCCGAAGGAGACGCGACGCGGCGGCGTCGGACGCCCTCGCGACCCACGGGCGGCACTGCGGCGAGCGCGGCCCACCGGGCGAGGGGCCCGGACCCGCCTCATGACGGTGCGCTGTCCCGCCAGGTGCGCCGGTACGCCGACGGGGCGACCCCCGCCTCCGCCGCCAGGTGGCGCCGCAGCGAGGTGGCGGTGGCGAAGCCGACCTCGTGGGCGATCCGTTCCACCGGCAGGTCGCTGGACTCCAGCAGCTGCCGCGCCCGCCGCAACCGCTGCTGAGTGAGCCACCGGCCGGGGCTCAGACCGGTCTCCTCCCGGAAGCGCCGGGCGAAGGTACGGGTGCTCATCGCCGCGTGCGCGGCCAACTCGTCCAGTGACAGCGGCAGTTCCAGCCGCCGCAGCGCCCAGTCACGGGTCGGCCCGGTGCCGGTTCCACCCGTCGGCGGCACCGGCCGCTCGATGTACTGCGCCTGCCCGCCGTCCCGGTACGGCGGTACGACGCAGCAACGGGCGACGTGGTTGGCCACCTCGCTGCCGTGGTCCCGGCGCACCAGGTGCAGACAGACGTCGACACCGCTCGCCGCCCCGGCGGAGGTCAGCACGTCACCGTGGTCGACGAAGAGCACACCGGCGTCGAGCTCGACCCGGGGGAACAGCTCCCGGAAGTGGTCGGTGAGCGCCCAGTGGGTGGTGGCCCGGCGCCCGTCCAGGAGACCGGCGGCGGCCAGCAGGAAGGCGCCGGTGCAGATGGACACCAGACGGGTGCCGGGGCGGACGCGGGACAGCGCGGCGAGGGCCCGCGGGTCCGGTGCGGTGGCCGAGGCCCGGGAGATCGCGTACGGAGGGATGACCACGGTGTCCGCCTCGTCCAGCACCTCGGGACCGTGCCCGGGGGTGACCGTCAGGTCCGAGTCGGTACGCACGGGCCGCCCGTCCACGCTCGCGGAGCGCACCTCGTAGCGGCCACCGGCGGAACCCAGGACCCGGTGCGGGATGCCGAGTTCGAAGGGATAGACGCCGTCGAGGGCAAGGACGACGACCTTGTGGGCGCCGGGAACGCGGCGGGCGGCAGGGACGACGGACATGGCAGGAATGTATCGGAGCCTGACCATCTTGCCATCGCCCCGGGCCGGGCCGTACGGCCAGGATCGAGGCATGACTTCGACGGACACCCCTGACCACCTCGGCTCCCCGGACCCGGCGGCCGCCACGGACTCCCCCGGCCCCGCCGCGCCGGGCGGCGCCCCCGTGATGCTCGCCCTGCACCAGACGGCCCTCGGCGGCCCCGAGGTCCTGCGGCTGACCGAGCTTCCGCGGCCCGCGCCCGGCCCCGGGGAGATCCTCGTCGCCGTGCACGCGGCCGGGCTCAACCCCACGGACTTCAAGCACCGCGCCCTGAGTATCTTCCTGCCGCCCCCGCCGCTGACCCTCGGCTGGGACGTCTCCGGCACCGTGGTGGAGACCGGCTTCGGCGTCACCCTCTTCCGGCCCGGTGACGAGGTGTTCGGCATGCTGCCCTATCCGTACGGGGCAGGCTCCCACGCCGAGTACGTGACCGGCCCCACCCGCGCCTTCGCCACCAAGCCCGCCGGGATCGACCACGTCCAGGCGGCCGCGCTGCCGCTGGCAGCGCTCACCGCCTGGCAGGCCCTCGTCGAGACCGCGGACCTCCGGGCCGGGCAGCGGGTGCTGATCCACGCCGCGGCCGGCGGCGTCGGCCATCTCGCCGTACAGATCGCCAAGGACCGCGGCGCGCACGTCACCGGGACGGCGAGCGCCCCCAAGCACGACTTCCTGCGCGAGATGGGCGCGGACGCCTGCGTCGACCACCGCTCCGAGGACTTCACCGACACCGACGAGCGCTACGACGTGGTCCTCGACGCCCTCGGCGGGGAGACCGCCACCCGCTCCGTGGGTGTGCTCCGCCCTGGCGGCATCGTCGTCTCCCTGCTGCCGGGCGCCCAGGACACCCCGGCCGCGGCGGAGAAGGCCCAGGTCCGCGCCGTCAGCCTGCTCGTCGAGCACGACCGGGCCGGGATGCGCGCCGTCGCCGAACTCGTCGACCGGGGCAGGCTCCGCGCCCACGTCTCCGGCACCTTCCCCCTCGCCGAAGGCGCCCGCGCCCACGCCCTGGGAGAGACGGGCCGCACCACGGGGAAGCTGGTGATCACCGTGCGCTGAGGCGGGACGGTTCGGGCCGTACGCCGTCCTCCGTGAGAACGTCGTTCATGCGCTCGTCGTAGCCGGTGGCGGGATCGACGACGCGCCCGGCCGCCCACCAGTTCTCGCGGGCCGTCTCGCTGATCATCATCAGGATGTCCTCTTCGGGGACCTCGGCGAACAACTGGAGGTTGGTGACGATCGCCTGGAACAGTTCGGCCTTCTGCTCGGCGGTGCGGGGGTTGAAGGACAGCTGGATGAACATGGCGCGCTCGCCGCGCCTCAGGCCGAACACCACCGGCTGCATCTGGAAGTTGTCAGGCGCGACCTCATGGAAGACGTGGAACTGGTCGTCCTGGGGGATCTTCAGCACGTCGACCATGGCCTTGTGGAGGCCGAGGGACACATTCCGGCGGTACTCGGGAGTGGTTCCCCGGCGCAGGTAGATGTTGATCAGAGGCATGTTCTCACGCTAGGAACCCGCAGGGCATTCCGCCAGCGAATGATCGGCATAATGGATATGCCGATTACTCATGGGGGCGTGGCTCATGGAGATGACACTGGCCGGGCTGCGGGTGCTGCGTGAGGTGGCGGAGCGGGGCACCTTCACCGCCGCGGCAGACGCGCTCGGGTACACACAGTCGGCCGTCTCCCGGCAGGTGGCCGCGCTGGAACAGGCGACCGGCACCCGGCTCTTCGACCGCCACCCCGGCGGTGTCCGGCTGACCGGCGCGGGCCGTGGCCTGCTGCGGCACGCCGTCGTCGCCCTGGACGCCCTGGACGCGGCCGACCGGGAGCTGCGCGGAGAGGAGGAAGCCGAGCGGGGCCGCGTCCGGCTCGGCTTCTTCCCCACCGCCGGAGCGGTGATCGTGCCCCAGGCGCTGGCGACGCTGCGCCGGGAGCACCCGCACATCCAGGTGACGACGCGTGAGGGGACCACGCCCTCACTGGTGCGCGCGCTGCGCGCCGGCACCCTGGATCTCGCCGTCCTCTCCTCCCGGCCGCCGCACCGCTCACCCGACACGGACGATCCGCCCCTGAGCGTCGAGCCGCTGCTGGAGGTGCACCTGGCCGTGGCGGTGCCGGCCGGCGGCCTTTTCGCCGAACGGGGCAGTGTCAGCGTCCACGACCTCGCGGGCGAACCGTGGATCGCCAGTCCTGGCACCGTGGACGAGCCGCTGCTCGGCGTCTGGCCCGGTCTGCCCGGGCGGCCCACGGTCCGCCACACCGCCCGCGACTGGCTGACCAAGCTCCACCTGGTCGCGGCCGGCGCGGGTATCACCACCGCCACGCCGACGCTGCTGCCCGCCGTTCCGCCCGGCGTGCGTATCGTGTCCGTCGAAGGCGTCGCGGAGGAGGTACGACGCGTCAGCCTGGTCCGCGTGCCGGGCCTCCTCACGGCACCCACGGACGCGCTGGCACGCGCCCTGCGCCGGCAAGCCGCGGACCTCGCCGACCTCGCCGACTGATCACTGAACAAAACCGGTTGTCTGTGGGCGATGGTGATGGATGCAATGTCCGGCATGATCCCCAGGCGCACCCTCCACCGCGAGATGAGGCGAGCGCACATCGGGCCTCGCCACCCGGCGACCTGGGCTCGCTGCAAGCAAATCGCCATACGGGAGCGGGAGACGTCTACGCATGCATACGCCACCATCGCCACCTGGGTCGGAGCCGGCGGACCGATCGTCCGTCCGGATCGGCGCTCTCGTTCCGCTGACCCGGCCCGGCTGGGTCGGGGCAGGGCAAAGCCTTCTCGCGGGAATGGAGTTGGCCGCTCATGACGTCAATGAGGCGGGTGGGATCGGCGGAAGACCGCTGGAGCTGGTGGCCCGAGACACCGCGGCTGATCCGCAGAGGGCCGCGGCGGCCGTAGAGGAATTCGCCGGCCTGGGCGTGGCCGCCTTGGCCGGGGAGTATCACAGCGTCGTCGCTCGCGCCGCTGCCACCAGGGCCGACGCCCTCGGCCTGCCGTTCCTCTGCTCGTCAGCGGTACTCGACGCGCTCACCGAACACCCGACGGAATGGGTCGCGCGCCTCTCCCCGCCGCAGTCCCGCGGCTGGCGGGTCTACGCGGACTTCCTCCTCGGCGCGGGCCACCGTCGCATCGCCGTGGCAACCCAGCCGAGCGTCTACTGGGCGACCGGGACCCGCATCCTGCGGGACCACCTCGCCCCTCGCGGCGGCACCGTCACCGAACTCGACGCAAGCGCGCTCACCCCCACGGCCGTGTGCGACGCGCTCGTCGACAGCCGCGCGACAGCCCTCCTTCTTCTGGTCGGCCACCCGGATCCGGCGGTGCCGATCGTCGAGTCCGTACGCGGCGGCCATCGCCTCGCCGAGATCCTGATCGGTGCTCCGGCCGGGCAACCGGAGTTCGCCGAATGGGCGACGCCGCTGGGCACCGCGATCCCGTTCTTGCGCTATCTGCCCGAGCGCCTCGGCCCACTCGGCGCACGAGTGGAGACGGACCTCCGCGAGCGGCTGGGCGAAGCGCCGTCCTTCGTCGCCTTCGAGGGCTACGACTCGGTCACCGTCCTCGCCGAGATGCTGCGTTCCCACGGCGCGGACCGGGCCCGCATCGCCGAATCCTGGCCGCGCGTCGCGGTCGAAGGCACCCGCGGGCAGATCCTGTTCTCCCGCACGCCGGGCGTCAGCGTGTGGCAATGGGCTGGGCCGCCGATCCAGGTCGTCGATCGAGACCCGGCGGAACCCGATCGCTTTCGGATCCTTCACGTCGGCTGAGTCTGTGACAGCCGGGGAAGCCTCAGCGTCCCTACGGGGGGTACCCCCCGGCACCGCCCTGAGGGCAGCGCAGCGGCACGTCAGGGGGAAAGCCGGATGGGCCGTTCCCCTCTCCGCTGGTGGGATGGTCGTCGGCCATCTGCTCCGGGGGCGATACAGCCGCGCGCCACAGCGTGAGCGGTCCCTGAACGCGCAGGCAACCTGAACGGGAAAGGGGTCACCATGCAGGTGTCAGGAAGGCGTCGGGGAGGCTCATTCGTCCTGACCAGTCTGGCCGCGGTCGTCCTCGTCGCATCGACCGGGCTGACGGCGGCGGCGAAGCCGCGGCAGGCCGATCCGCTCCAACGGCAGGTGGACGCGATCCACGACACCGGGGCCGTCGGCGTGTTCGCCGAGGTGACGTCACCGCACACACGGGACAGCGCGCGCGCCGGGACGGCCGAGAGGGGCACCGGAAGACCGATGCCGCAGAACGGCAGGTTCCGGATCGGCAGCGCCACCAAGACCTTCACCGCCACGGTCGTGCTACAGCTCGTCGGCGAGGGGCGACTGTCCCTGGAGGACACCGTAGAGCAGTGGCTGCCGGGAGTGGTCCAGGGCAACGGCCTCGACGGCAGCCGGATCACCGTGCGGCAGCTGCTGCAGCACACCAGCGGCATCCCTGACGTCGAGCCGGACATACCCGCGTTGAACAACGCGGACGGCTATCGAGCCGAGCGGTTCCGCACCTACGCCCCCGAGGAGTTGGTGGGGCTGGCGACGCAGACCCGTCCCTACTCCTCCCCGAGCGCTGACTGGTCGTACTCCAACACCAACTACGTGCTCGCCGCGATGATCATCCACGCGGTCACCGGCCAGAGTTGGGGCCAGGAGGTGAAGGACCGAATCATCCGCCCGCTGGGCCTGAGGAGCACCAGGACACCCGGCACCTTCCCCTTCATCCTGGGCCCGCACGCCCAGAGCTACGCCGCGTTCGGCACCGGCACCAGCATCGACGTCACGACGCTCAATGCGAGTATGGCCGTCGGCTCCGGCTCGATCATCAGCACCACGCACGACCTGAACCGGTTCTACACCGCACTGCTCGGCGGCCGTCTGCTGGATACGGCACAGCTCGACGAGATGACGACCACCATGCCCGCGCCCGAGCTGGGCGTGAGGTATGGACTCGGTCTGGGCGAGATCCCACTGCCCTGTGGCGGCAGCTATTTCGGCCACGTGGGCGAACTGCTCGGCTATCACGCCTTGGCCGGCGCCACCCGAGACGGGAGCAGGAGCGCCGTGGTGTATACCACCAGTGACGGCGGCCGGGACACGCAGCAGGCCATGAGAGCACTCGTGGCCCAGGAACTGTGCAGGCCCTAGCCGCTTCGAACACCTGAGGATCGGCCGCGAAACCCAGCGCCCCCATCCGGCGCCCGTTCCGGGGCGCGGGATTTCGGACAGCGCTTGAGGTGAAACGTTCTCTTAACAGGAATTTACTGGTGAGAAACGACACCCGTCGGCGTTGGCGGCAGAAGGTAGCGATCCGCCTCCGGAGAGGTAGATGGTTATCCCAGGCAACCGTTCGGCTCCCGATCGAAAGGGTTGATCACCGTGTGTGGCATCACCGGCTGGGTCTCCTACCGCCGCGACCTGACCTCTCACCGACAGCTCCTCGACACCATGACGGAGACGATGGCGTGCCGCGGCCCGGACGCGGCGGGCACCTGGGTGACCGGCAGGGCGGCGCTCGGCCATCGCAGGCTGGCCGTCATCGATCTGCCGGGCGGGGCCCAGCCCATGACCGTCGACACGGCCGACGGCCCCGTCACCATGGTGTACTCCGGCGAGGCGTACAACTTCACCGAGCTGCGCGACGAACTGCGCCGCAGGGGCCACGGCTTCACCACCGACTCCGACACCGAGGTCGTCCTGCGCGGCTATCTGGAGTGGGGCGAATCCCTCACCGAGAAGCTCAACGGCATGTACGCCTTCGCCATCTGGGACTCCCGCACCGAGAAGCTGGTGATGGTCCGGGACCGGATGGGCATCAAGCCGTTCTACTACTACGAGACCGACGACGGCGTACTCTTCGGCTCCGAGCCCAAGGCCATCCTCGCCAACCCGCTCGCCGCCCCCGTGGTCGGCATCGACGGACTGCGGGAGATCTTCTCGTTCGCCAAGACGCCGGGCGAGGCCATATGGAAGGGCATGAGGGAACTGCGCCCCGGCCATCTGGCCGTCGTCGACAGCAACGGGCTGCGCGAGCGGGCGTACTGGCGTCTTGAGGTGTCCGAACACACCGATGACCAGCAGACGACCGTCGCCCATGTGCGGGAGCTGCTCGAGGACATCATCGCCCGCCAGCTCGTCGCCGACGTGCCCCGCTGCACCCTGCTCTCCGGCGGGCTCGACTCCTCCGCCATGACCTCGCTCGCCGCCCGCCGGCTCGCCGAGGTCGGCGAGACCGTCCGCAGCTTCGCGGTCGACTTCCCCGACCAGGCGGAGAACTTCCGCGCGATCGATGTCGCGCCCAGCGTCGACACGCCGTACGTGCACGCGGTGGCCGACTATGTGAAGTGCGACCACCAGGACATCGTGCTCGACGGCTCCGCCCTGTCCGACCCGGCCGTCAGGCAGGCCGCCATCGCCGCCCGGGACCTGCCCATCGGGCTCGGCGACCGGGACAACTCGCTCTACCTCCTGTTCAAGGCCGTACGCGAGCAGTCGACGGTGGCGCTGTCCGGCGAGTCGGCCGACGAGGTCTTCGGCGGCTATCCCTGGTTCCACGACGAGCGGCGCGAGGCCGACACCTTCCCGTGGCTCGCCGGAGGGCCGATGCTCGGCGACACCAAGAGCCTGCTGCCCGACGACCTCGCCGACCGGCTCGACCTGGACACCTACCTCCGCGACCGCTACGTCACCGCGCTGAAGGAAGTCCCCCTCAAGGAGGGCGAGTCCGGTCTGGAGAAGCGCATGCGAGAGGTCTGCTATCTGCACCTCACCCGCATGGTCAACACGCTCCTCGACCGCAAGGACCGGATGAGCATGGCCGTCGGCCTCGAGGTCAGGGTGCCGTTCTGCGATCACCGGCTCGTGAGTTACGTCTTCAACACCCCCTGGTCGCTCAAGACGTTCGACGGGCGGGAGAAGAGCATCCTGCGCGAGGCCACCCGTGATGTGCTGCCCGAGTCGGTCGCGAACCGCAAGAAGAGCGGTTACCCCGGGAGCTTCGACCCCGCCTATCTCGCCGCCATCAAACGGCAGGCGAGCGACCTCGTCACCTCGGGACACCCGGCTCTCGAGCTGTGCCGCCTCGAGACGCTGAACGAGGCCATCGCCGCACCGGGCGAGCACATCACCCCGCAGCAGCGCGCCGCCATCGAACGCGCCCTGGACCTGGCCACATGGCTGGACCTGCGCAAGCCCACCATCACGCTGGACTGAGCCGCGCCGGCGCCCCGCCGCCCGGACCGGAGCGGGGGCATGCGCCCCTGCTCCGGTCCGGGCGGCCCCGCGGGTGGCATCACTCGGTGGCGGCGGTGAAACGGTCGGTGCCCAGCACGGTGAGCAGGGCGAGCTTCTCGTGGCTCTCCGTCACCAACCGCATCGACCGCTTGGAGGCCAAAGGGCTGGTCGAGCGGGTGCGCGACAGCGCCGACCGGCGCTCGGTGCGGATCCGTCTCACCAGGCACGGCAAGGACCTCTCCGACCGGGTGATGGCGGCCCACCTGAGGGGCTGCGAGGACATTCTGTCGGTCCTCACCCCGGAGGAGCGCGAGCAGTTCACCTCGGGCCTGCGCAAGGTCCTGGAGGCCCAGGGCGATACCGCCCTCAGCTGACCGGCCGAGCGCCGGCTTTCAGCGGCCTGCCCGGCCGAAGAGCGCACCCTGCCGTTTCTTGACGCACGTATCCCCGCAGGACCAGGGCCGGGAGGCCGAACACCACCGGCATGGTCCGCAGGGATGGGCCCGCGCGTCACGGGGCGGCGTCGAGATCCACTTCGAGGTTGCCGGTCTCGCTCCAGAATCCTTCGTCCGCCTCGTGCAGCCGGGACGCGGCGTGCTTCAGGTGGAGGAGCGCCGCGTCGCGTGCGGCCTCGGCGTCGCGGGCCTCGATGGCGGTCAGGATGGCGTGGTGCTCCTGCCGGACGGCTTCGAGGAAGTCACTGCTACGCGCCTCGTTCGCACGCGTGACGCGGATTCCGCCGCGCAGCACCTCGCCGAGATAGCGCACCGTCGAGACCATCACCGCGTTCCCCGTCGATTCGGCGATGGAACGGTGGAAGGCCAGATCCTCGTCCACACCGTCACCGCCGGCCGAGACCGCGGTGTCGATGGCCTCCAGGGCCTGACGCATCCGGGTGAGGTCGGCCGGGGTGGCGCGGGTGGCCGCGAGGTACGCCGCCTCGCCCTCGATGGGGCGGCGCACCTCCACGATCAGCCGCACCTTGGACTCGGTGTCGTGGGCGGTCTCGGCCTCGAGGTCGAGCGGCCGTATGCGCCGTGGCATGACGAACACGCCACGCCCCTGGCGCGGCTCGACCAGGCCCGCGTTGCGGAGCCGGGAGACGGCCTCGCGCACGACGGTGCGGCTGACGCCCAGCTGCTTGACCAGCTCCACCTCGGTCGGCAGCTTGTCGCCCTCGGCCAGCCGCCCGGACTCGATCTCCTCCGAGAGCATGGCGGCGACCCGGTCCGCGAGCCGTAGGGGACCGCTCACCTTGGAAAACATGGTCTTCAGTCTATCGGCATGGGCCGCTCCGCCCGCGCGGCTGCCGCGTCGGCCACGACCGCGTCGGCGTGGTCGGCGACGTACTGGCGCACCACCGACGCGAAATCCGGGTCGGGCTCCAGCCCGAGCGCGGTGGCGCGCGCGTTGTCGAAGTCGGCGGGCCACGAGCCCACGATGGCCTCGACACCGGGATCGGGTGCGAGCGTCACCCGGTCGGCGACGGCGTCGCCGGCCACCCGCCGCAGTGTGTCCAGCATGCCGGCGACCGAGACCGTGAGCGCCGGAAGGTTGACCGGCAGTCCGCCGTCGAGGAGGCCAGGACCGGCGCCGCGCTCGACCTCCGCGATGCGCAGGATTCCCTCGACGGCGCGCCGCGGCGAGGCCAGGGCCACCCGCAGATCGGGGCGGACCGGGCAGGTCGCCGGGAGGCCCGCGAGCGGTTCCCGGATGATGCCGGAGAGGAAGCCGGAGGCGGCCGCGTTCGGCTTGCCCGGCCGTACCGACACGGTCATCAGGCGGGCGACGCGTCCGTCGACGAAACCGCGGCGGGTGTAGTCCGCGATCAGCTGCTCGCAGACGAGCTTCTGGACCCCGTAGCTCGACCGCGGCGTGGGCAGGGTCGCCTCGCTGACCACCGGGGGCAGCGGCAGCGCGGGGTCGGAGCCGTAGACGGCGACGCTGCTGGAGAACAGCATCCGCGGCGTCGGCCCGCCCGCGGCCGACTGGGCCCGGGCGGCTTCGAGCAACGCGCGGGTCGTGTCCACGTTGGCGCTCATGCCGAGGTCGAAGTCGGCCTCGCACTCGGCCGAGACGGCGGAGGCGAGGTGGATCAGCACATCGACGGGCCGCGCGAACAGCTCATCGAGCCGGTCGACGACGTCACCCCGGACGATGTCCACGAGCGGGTCGGCCGCCGACGGACCGGACGACGGGCCGGACGGCACGACGCGGTCGGCGAGCACCAGCCGGCCGATCGGTGCGCCACGGAACGTCCGTGTCGTGAGCAGTGCGTCCGCGACCTGTCGTCCCAGAAAGCCGAAGCCGCCCGTGATGACGATCCTCATGCGTTGTCTCCTCGGTAGTCGTCGAGCCAGCCGAGCCCTTCGCTCGTGCCGGCCGCGGGGATGTACTCACAGCCGATCCACCCGTCGAAGCCGAGGTCGTCGACGACGCCGAAGAGGTGGCGGATGTCGAGTTCGCCCCGGTCGGGCTCGTGGCGGTCGGGCACGCCCGCGATCTGCAGATGGCCGATCCGGCCCGTGGTCACGTCGCGGCGCAGGGTCGTGGTGAGATCTCCTTCGACGATCTGGCAGTGGTAGAGGTCGAGCTGCACCTTGAGGTTCGCCGCCGCCACCTCCCGTACCACGGCGTGTGCTTCGGCCTGCCGATTCAGGAAGTAGCCGGGCATGTCACGGCCGTTGATCGGTTCGATCAGGATGTCGACGCCCGCCGCGGCGGCCCGTTCCGCGGCCCGGGCGAGATTGGCCAGATAGGTGTCGCGGTGGCGGGAGGACTCCGCGGGTGTCGCCTCCGGCCGTACGAGTCCGGCCATCACATGCACCTGAGAGCAGCCCAGTTCCGCGGCGTACTCCAGGGCCCGGTCGATCCCGGAGCGCGTCTCCGCCTCGCGTCCGGGCAGCGCCGCGATGCCGCGCTCCCCGGAATCCCACACACCGGGCGGTGCGTTGAAGAGCACCTGCCGCAGGCCGTGGTCGTCGAGCCGGCGGCGCAGTTCGGTGGCGTCGTACGCGTAGGGGAAGAGGTATTCGACGGCCTCGAAGCCGTCCGCCGACGCGGCGGCGAAGCGGTCGAGGAAATCGTGTTCGGTGTACATCATGGACAGGTTCGCGGCGAACCTCGGCATGCTGGCTCCTGGGTACGGGCCGGGATCGTCCCGGTCAGCGGTTGACGACCTGCCTCTTGGTGGTGAGCACCGCGGCGGCGCCCACGACGAGGCCGAGTGCCAGGACGTACATCGGGATCGACGCCGATCCGGTGGCGTCCTTGAGCGAGCCGATCATGTACGGACTGACGAATCCGGCCAGGTTGCCCACCGAGTTGATCAGTGCGAGCCCGGCAGCGGCCGCGGTGCCGCCCAGGAACGCGGTGGGAAGCGACCAGAACAGCGGAGCGCAGGTCAGCACCCCGGCCGCGGCGACGGACAGCGCGATCAGGGACAGTACGGTCGACCCGCTCCAGACGGCGGCCAGCGAGAACCCGGCCGAGCCCATGAGACTCGGGATGATCAGATGCCAGCGGCGCTCACGCCGCTTGTCCGCCGACCAGCCGAACAGGTTCATCGCGACGAGCGCGGCCAGGTACGGCACGGCACTGAGCATACCGACCGTGAGGTTGTCTTCGATGCCGGTGGACTCGACGAAGGAGGGCATCCAGAAGGTCAGCGCGTACTGGCCCATGACGAAGCAGAAGTAGATGAAGCACATCAGCCACACCTTGGGCTCGCGGAAGGCGTCCCGGACCCGGCCGTGCACGGTCCGGTGCGCGGTGTCGTCGGCGATCGCCCGCTCCACGACGGCCTTCTCCTCATCGGTGAGCCACTTCGCGCCGCGCACGTCGTCGTCGAGGTAGAACAGCGTGACCACACCGACGGCGAGTGCGGGGATCGCCTCCAGCAGGAACATCCACTGCCAGCCCTGCCAGCCGCTCACGCCCTGGAACCGGTCCATGATCCAGCCGGAGAGCGGATTGCCGAAGATGCCCGCCACCGGGATGGCCGACATGAACATCGCGATCACCCGGGCACGGCGGTGCGAGGGGAACCAGTAGGTGCAGTACAGGATCACGCCCGGGTAGAAGCCCGCCTCCGCGGCGCCGAGCAGAAACCTGAGCACATAGAACGACAGCTCGTTGGTGACGAACACGAATGCCGCCGAGACCAGCCCCCAGCTGATCATGATCCGGGCGATCCAGGTGCGGGCCCCGACGCGTTGCAGCATCAGGTTCGACGGCACCTCCAGGAGGAAGTAGCCGATGAAGAACAGCCCGGCCCCGAGGCCGTACGCCGCCTCGCTGAACCCGAGGTCGTCGGACATCTGCAGCTTCGCGAACCCGACGTTGACCCGGTCCAGATAGGAGACGACGTAACAGAGGATGAGGAAGGGGACGATGCGCCGTACGACCTTGCGGAAAACGGCGTTCTCACGGACGAGGCCGGAGGCTTCGGCCGCCACTACGGGCAGGGGCATGGCGGATCCTTCGTGCGGCTCAGGGGATTCTCTGACGGGGAGGGCGAGGTCACCACGCGGCGCCGAACGTGGCCCTCAGCTCTTCGATGGCGTCCGCGGTGAGCGGGCTGGGACGACGGTCGGTCAGGAGCCACAGCCGTGCCGTTTCCTCGAGTTCTTCGAGGACGGCGAGAGCGGTGGCCGCGTCGGGCCCCCAGACCACGGGGCCCAGCCGGTCGAGCAGCACGGCTCTGATCGGTGTGCGGCTCGCCAGGTGGCCGGTGATCCGGGCACTCACCAGGTCGGCCACCCGCGGATCGCCGGGCCGGTGGTACGGGATGAGCGGCACGTGCCCGACCTTCATCACGAAGTAGGGCGTGAGCGGCGGGAGCACATCGTCCTGGCTCCACACACCGGCCAGGGTGAGCGCGACCAGATGGGTGGAGTGGGTGTGGAGGACGAATCGGGCCGTGGGGTCGGCCTCGTAGATGCGTCGATGGAGCGTCAGGGTCTTGCTCGCGCGGTCGCCCGCGAGCTGTTCGCCCCCGGCGTCGACCAGCGCGAGGCGGTGGCGCTCCAGGAAACCCAGGGCGGCGTCGGTGGGCGTGATCAGATGGCCGTCGCCCACCCTGGCGCTGATGTTCCCGGCGCTGGCGTGGACGTAGCCCCGGTCGAACAGGCTCGTCCCCACCCGGACGATCTCGTCGCGCGCCTCGTCCACGGCGGTGCCGCGCAGCTCGGTCATCAGGCCTCCCGGTCCAGCAGGGCGAACGAGTCGGTGAAGAAGCCGGGGCCACCGAAGTTGCCGGACTTCAGCGCGATGTGGAGCGTGTCCCCGCCGGGAAGCGCCGCCGCGCACCAGGGCACTCCGGGATCGATCTGCGGTCCGATCCGCAGTCCGGTGATGCCGAGCGCCCGGACGACCGCGCCCGAGGTTTCCCCGCCGGCGACCACGATCTGGCGGACACCGCGCGCCACCAGACCCTGGGCCACACGGGCCAGGGTCCGCTCCACCAACGCGCCCGCCTCGACGGCGCCGAGCCGGCTCTGGACGGCGCGGACCGCCTCGGGGGTCTCGGTGGAGTGGAACAAGACAGGCCCGTCGGGCCCGTCGGCGAGGTGCGCCGCGCCGAACGCCAGGGCCTCCCCCGCCACGTCCTCACCGGCCGCGATGCGCAGCGGATCCACGCTGAACGCGGGTCGGCCGCTCCGCAGGAACTCCGCGACCTGCTCGTTGGTGGCCGCGGAGACCGATCCGGAGATGATGGCGCGGTGGCCACTCGGCGACGGCAGCTGTGCGGCGGCGGCCGACGGCTTGAACCCCCAGTTCGCGGGCAGCCCGATGGCCAGCCCGGAGCCGGCGGTCACCAGGGGCATCTCCCGGACCGCTACGCCGAGGCGCAGCAGGTCGTCGTTGGAGACGGCGTCGGCGATGGCGATCTCGATGCCCTGCCGGCGCAGCTCGTCGATCCGGGCCCGGATCGCCTCGGCGCCGTGGGCCACGGCCGTGTGGTCGATCAGGCCGACCGTGCGGGTGGACTGCGCGCCGAGGACCGAGACGAGGTTGGGGTCGGCCATCGGCGTGAGCGGGTGGTGGCGCATCCCGCTGTCGCTGAGCAGGACATCGCCGACGAAGAGATGCCCCTTGAACACCGTGCGCCCGTTGTCGGGGAACGCGGGTGTCGCGATGGTGAAGTCGGTGTCCAGCGCGTCCATCAGAGCCTCGGTGACCGGCCCGATGTTGCCCGCCGGTGTCGAGTCGAAGGTGGAGCAGTACTTGAAGTAGATCTGTTCGGCGCCCGCGGACCGCAGCCAGGACAAGGCCCGGAGCGATGCCTCGACGGCGTCGGTGGCCGGAACGGTCCGCGACTTGAGCGCGATGACCACGGCGTCCGCGTCCACCGCCGCCTCGCGGCCGTCCGGCGGTACGTCGATCAGCTGGACCACGCGCATCCCCGCGCGCACCAGGTTGTTGGCCAGGTCCGTGGCGCCGGTGAAGTCGTCGGCGACGCAGCCGAGTCGGATTGCCACCTCAGGCCTCCACCGGAGCGGGCAGGTCGATCCCGGGGAAGATCTTGATGACCGCGCTGTCGTCCTCGGAGCCCAGACCGGACGCCGACGCCTGGAGGAACATCTGGTGGGCGGTGGAGGCGAGCGGGAGGGGAAACCGCTCCGGCCGTGCGGAATCGAGCACCAGACCGAGGTCCTTGACGAAGATGTCGACCGCGGAGCGGGGGGTGTAGTCACCCGCGAGCACATGGGCCATGCGGTTCTCGAACATCCATGAGTTCCCGGCGCTGTGGGTGATGACCTCGTAGAGCGTCTCGGCCGGGACACCGGCCTTCAGCCCCAGCGCCATCGCCTCGGCGGCCGCGGCGATGTGCACCCCCGCGAGCAGCTGGTTGATGACCTTGACCTTGGAGCCGAGACCGGCCCGCTCGCCCAGGCGGTAGACCGTGCCGCTCATGGCCTCCAGCACGGGGTCGGCGACCGCGTAGGCGTCGGCGGAGCCCGACGTCATCATGGTCAGCTCACCGGTCGCCGCCCGCGCGGCACCGCCGGAGAGAGGGGCGTCCAGGTAGAGCACACCCCGCTCGGCCAGGCGTCCCTCCAGTTCGGCGGACCAGCCGGGGTCGACCGTGGAGCACATCATGAAGACGGCCCCCGGGCGAAGCCGGTCGGCGGCCCCGCCGGCACCGAACAGCACCGACTCGACCTGCGCCGCGTTGACCACCACGCAGACCACGACGTCCACGGTGGCCGCCAGATCGCCGGGGGAAGCGAACGCGGTCCCGCCGTCGCGGGCGAAGTCCGCGGCCACCTCCGGCCGCAGATCATGGACCGCCACCTCGTAGCCCGCCCTCCGCAGGCTGCGGGCCATTCCGAGCCCCATGGCCCCGAGGCCCACCACGCCCACGCGCGGTCGTGCGCGCCTGTCCTGGTCGTTCATACCCCTCCTCATGTGTGCTGTGGCGCGCCCGTTCGGCAGCACGAGCGCGCCCCCGATACCGCGACGGTCAGGTCATATGATGACCTGATGACATGACTCTCGCTACCGTGATGCGCGTCACATATGAATGAGGGGATCCGGGCGGGTCCGGCGGCCGAGGTCAGCGTTCGAGCATGCCCATACCGGCCTCGCCGTGGGTGTCACCGGCAGCCGGGGGCAGGCCGGACAGCTTCGCCAGGACCTCTTCGGTCAGCCGCAGACTCCCGGCGGCGTTCTCCTCCACCCTGGCCACCCGCTTGGTGCCGGGGATGGGGGCGATGTCGTCGCCCTGGGCGAGCAGCCAGGCGAGGGCGGCCTGGGCGGGTGTGGCGCCCACCGTGGCGGCGTTGGCCTGGACCTCGTCGGCGATGCGCAGGTTCCCCGCATGCATGGCGCGATCCGGTGACATACGGCCCAGGGCCCGGGCGCCGGTTCGCCGGTCAAGCCACTCCCCCGACGTGTGCCTCGCCGCCGCGGCGAACGCCACGTTCGTGTCACGGCACCACCAGCGCTGCTCGGCCCCGGCCCCCGGCCCGTGGCGGCGGCAGCGTCACGGCGTTTCGTCCGGGCCTCGATCCGCGGATTCTTCGACGAGGCCCTCCTCGTCCACGACGTGAACAGCCGCTTCTTCGGCGCCGGCGGCACCGGCGTCGATGCCGACGTCGGAGGCCCACAGTTCCTTATCCGTGTCCGAGCTGACTCCCTCGTCCGGAGCCACCAGTCGCCCTGCCCGCTCCTCGCCGGCCTCGGGGTCCATCGGCTCTCCCTCGCCGCCGGGCAGGTCGCCGACACCGTCGCCCTCCTCCGTTCCGACGTCCGGGTTCTCCTGGCCGAGCCTTTGGCCGAGGGATTCCCCCTCGTGCTGTTCCGCGGCCGTGGTGCCCACCTTGCCCACGCCCAGGGGCTTTTCCGGTGGCGAGTACCCCTCCTCCAGGATGTCGTCGTAGCCGCGTTCGTCCAGCGCGTCCTCGAGGTCCAAGGGCGCCGCGTCCTCCTGCTCCTCGTTGCTGCCGACGGGCTGATATGCGTCGTCCGCCATGCTGTCGTCGCTCATGATCGCCTCCATGCTTATGAGTCCTTGGGCTTGATCGGCCGAGTACCCACTCGCGGCCTGGTCAGCCTGCCCCCTGATCGCGCCATGTCGTGGCCGTCGGCTGATCGAGGGCGGGGCTCGCCTCTGACCTCGTGCCATTGCCATCGGGCCGCGCTTGGCACACTTTTCTCCACAACCGGGCCCACCTGCGCGGACGCGAGGCCAAAGTGACCACCGGTCCCTGCCGACAGGGCCGTCAGGCAGACGGCCGGCTCCGCAGGGCCATGTCGGCCACCTGCTGCAGGTCCTCACGCGTAGCGCCGCTGGCTGCTTGGACGGCGATGCCGTTCGCCACGGCCATGACGTAGCGGGCGAGCAGTCCGGGATCCGTGCCGGGAGACAGGTCGCCTTCGTCGACGGCTTGCTGGAACCGGTCGCGGAGAAGGGAAGTGGCCTCGTTGCGCCAGGCGATGAGGGCGTCGCGGGCGCTGCGTCCCGGGTCGCCGGCGGCGAGGGAACCTTGGACGCCCAGGCACCCGGCGGGGCAGCCGGGGCGCGTGGTGGCGCGAACGGAGCCGTGCAGGAACGCGGTGGCCACCTGCCGGGCGGTCGGTTCCTGCAGGGCCCGGGCCCCGTACGAGGCGGGGCCTTCCGTATAACGCTCCAGGGCCTTGCGGAACAGGTCCTCCGGATCGGCCTGGCAACCGCCATCCGGCTGGCAGCCGAGGGCGCGCAGTGTTCATCACCGGCCGGCGCAAGGCCGCACTGGACGCGGCCGTGGAGACCATCGGCCCGGCGGCGGCCACCGCGGTGGTGGGCGACATCTCCGACCTGGATCGCCTGTACGACGCGGTCCGCGCCCGGGGCCGGCCTGGACGTGGTCTTCGCGAACGCGGCGAGCTCGTCGTTCGCGACACTGGAGCAGATCACCGAGCAGCACTTCGACCAGACCTTCGGCGGCGTTCGGCACCTACGCGGCCTCCAGGGCGGCAATCCGGTCCTACGCCCGGACCTGGGCCAACGGGCTGAAGGACCGGAACATCCGGGTCAACGCGATCTCCCCGGGCACCATCGACACTCCTGGACTCGATGCTGTCGCCGGTACGGGGGACGCGTCTCCAGGTCACAGTTCACCGCAGGCATCCCCCTCGGCCGGATAGGGCACCCGGACGAGGTCGCCGACGTGGTGGCTTTTCCTCGCCTCCGAGCAAAGCAGCTTCATCCTCGGAGCCAACCTGTACATCGCCCGCGGCGAGACCCAGATCTGACCCGCGGGAGACAAGACCCGTATCTCCCGCAAGCCGGACACCTGGCGCTACGAGTGGGACGCCGAGGATCACCCGACCCAGGACACCACGCCCGACGGAACGGTGTGGCGCTGCACATACGACCCGAAGGGCCGGCGCACGGCGAAACTCCGCATGGCGGCGAACGGCACGACCGTCGCCGAGCGCACCGCGCCGCGTGGGGCCGGGATTCACCGGCCCCATGGACGGGTCCGTCAAGATCGGCGGCCGTGGCATCGGCTACCGCGTCTCCCGGACACCCGACCCTGTGTACCGTGTGGCCACCTACTGGCTCACCCCATGAATGACATCGGATCATGCCTGACCTGACTCAGCTGACCCAAGAATTGATCGGGTCGACTTACGAGGAGGGTGCGCCGCGCCTCCCCGACCCCGTCCGGGATTTCATCGAGAGCATCACGTTCGCCACGCCCGAGGAAATCCTCCCGGCGCTGCGCGGCGCGCTGGCCGAGGACTGGATGGCCATGCCGGTCTGGGCCCGGAATCTCGCGTACCGCCTGGCCTGTCTACAGCGCCCGGACGACCCCGAACTCCTGCGCGAAGCGGCGGCCGACCTTCTCTCTTTCGGACCCGACTGGGATGGTTTCGCGGAAGAGCTGAAGGCCCGAGCCGCCCGCCTGGACAGCTGAGTCCCCGGCCGGCACCGAAAGGGCCGCCCCTCAGCGGCCCGGTGTGACCAGCCCCGTCTCGTAGGCGATCACCACGGCCTGGGCCCGGCTGTCCAGACTCAGCTTGCTCATGGTGCGGTTGAAGTGTGTCTTGACGGTCGCCTCGCTGATGAAGAGGTGGTCGGCGATCTCCAGGTTGGTGAGCCCCCGCCCGATCAGCTCCAGCACCTCCACCTCACGCGAGGTCAACGTGGCAAGGTCCGGCGGGCGTTCGCCACCGCCACCGACACCGGCGCCGCCGGTCTGCCGTGCGAAGGCTTCCACCAGCCTGCGTGTGACGCTCGGCGCGAACAGCGCGTCGCCGCCGCTGACCGCCGCCACCGCGGCGAGCAGCCGCTCGGGCCCGGAGTCCTTCAGCAGGAATCCCGAGGCCCCCGCGCGCAGCGCCCCGTACACGTACTCGTCGAGGTCGAAGGTGGTCAGCACCAGCACCTTCGGCGCGGGGTCGGACGCCTGGGCGAGGATCTTCTCGGTGGCCTCGATGCCGTTCATACCGGGCATGCGGATGTCCATCAGCACGACATCGGGGGAGGTGCGGGCGGCCAGAGCCACGGCCTCCTCGCCGTCCCCCGCCTCGCCGACGATCTCGGTGCCGGGCGCGGCGTTGAGCACCCCCACCAGCCCGGCACGGATGAGGAACTGGTCGTCGACGACGAGCACTCTGGTCATCCTGGAGCGTCGTCTCCCTGCGCGTCGTCCCGGTGGCGTACGGCCTGCGGCGAGGTCGGCAGGGTCAGCCGCACGGCGAAACCGCCCTCGCTCCGCGGGCCGACGCGGACCGTCCCGCCATAGAGCTTGGCCCGCTCCCGCATGCCAATCAAGCCGTGTCCGGGGCCCGTCGGCAGTCTGTCCTGAATCACCTCCTCTCCGTCGTCGATGACCGAAACCATGACCTCGTGGCGCCCGTAGCGCAGCTCGACCGTGGTCCGAGCCCGCCCCGCGTGCTTGATCACGTTGGTCAGGGCCTCCTGTACGACGCGGTACGCGCACAGCTCGACGCCGGGCGCGAGCGGCCGCGACGTGCCCTCGACGCGCAGCTCGACCGACAGGCCGCCGGCCCTGACCCGTTCGACCAGCTCGCCGAGGCGCGCGAGCCCCGGCATCGGGCCGGGCGGAGCCCCGTCGCCCTCCTCCTGGCGCAACACCTGGAGCATCCGCCGCAGCTCTTCGAGGGCCTCGGCACTGGTGTCGGCGATGGTGCCGAGCGCGGTCCGCGCGGTCGGCGGGTCGGAGTCGAAGACGAACCGCCCGAGGCCCGCCTGCACGGAGATCACCGACATGTGGTGCGCCACCACGTCGTGCAACTCCCGCGCGATCCGGCCACGCTCCTCCATGACGGCGCGCCGGGCCCGCTCCGCCTGCTCCCGCCGCAGCCGCCGGGTGAGCTCGGCGGACCTGCGCGCCAGGGTGCCGAACCACCACAGGATCAGCGGGAACCCCACGGCCTGCCCCACCACGGAGGGCATCGAGGCCCGGGGCGCCAGCACACCGGCGTAGATCCACACCGCCGCGAGCAGCACCGCGCAGCCCGCCGAGACACGCGCCGTACGCAGGGACGTGACGGTGTAGAACGCGAGCATCGGCCCGTAGGAGTTCACCACGGGCCAGTAGCCCGCCGTGATGTAGCCGGTCCACATCAGGACGGCGGCCAGGAACACGGCGACAGGAGCGCGGTTGCGGGCGATGAGCGGCAGGTTGACCGCGCCCAACAGCGCATAGCCCGCTGCGTCGAGCGCGGGCCAGCCCTCCGCGGTCGCCTCCTGCGCCACCAGTACGGCCACGGTGGTCGGCGCGGCCGCGATGAGTGCGTCGACAGCCAAGGGGCGGATCCGCATCGCCGCAGCGTAGCGCCGAAGCGGAAGGCAGGACATCAAACCACCGTGGTATCGGCCCTACCGCAGGAGTTGACCCGTACCGCGAGAGTTCACGCGCATCTTCCCCCACGGGTTGACGTCGGTCGTATCCGGCTTGCGTAGCTTCTTCCCCGTGCCGGTCACCCAGGCCGGCGCCCACGGCTCACCGCCGCGGCACACATCGCAGAACACGGGGAAACCACCATGCTCACACGCTCACGCCTCGTTCCGCTGGCCCTCGCCACCCTGCTGGTGGGAGGCGGCACGGCCGCCGCGACGACGGCCTCGGCCGCCACGCAGGGATCGCAGGTGATCCAGTCCTGCTACGGCAACGCGGAGAACTACACGGCCACCGGCAATGGTGTCGATGCCGCTTATTGGCCGGGAACCGGGTTCAAGTACACCACCGGCAACTGCGCCGACATCAACGTCAAGGTCAACTACTCCCGCAAGGTCCGGGTCTGCTGGAAGTACATCGAGTGCGACTCCTGGGTGCAGGCCTACAAGGGCCAGTGGAAGGTGGTCAACAAGGAGCACGCCGACGTCCCGGACGGGTGGGGCTTCTACCTGGAGTTCAGCGGAGGCAACAACGGGACGGGACAGGCCGCCTACTGACCCCGGCCGACCGCACGACCGGATGACCACGGGGGGCGCTGAGCGCCGTACGGACCGAAGCCTTCGGCCCGTACGGCGCTCGTGCGTCGCCGCGGGGCTACGACAGCAGGTGGTCGAGGCAGAGGTTCAGCCCGGCCTCCAGATGTTCCGCGGAGCCGGTGGAGAGCAGGACGGTGACACCGCCTTGGAACGAGGAGGTCGCGGACTTCCTGCCCGGAGTCGCTTGACGCTCAGGGCGCCCTGGAGGGCGACGATCGACGCGGCCGAGGGCCGGCTCGGAAGGGCGCCGGAGGAGAGTGCCGGGGTCGTCGTGCGTTGAGCGACTCTCGATGCGGACGGCCCGAAAGGAACCTTCCAGGACGACAACGGAGACGTGCCCTGGTAGACGTCCAGGCACGATCGGGGGGGCAGGCCGGCCGCCTGGGCTGCCCCCCGGATCGTGACCATCAGGCCCCACGAGGCGCCAGTTCGAAAGTCAGTAGGTGTCCGGCAGCAGCCGGAAGTCGTCGAAATCAAATCCGGGCGAGACCACACAACTCACCAGCACCTCTTCATCGCCGGCCGGGATAGCGGCCTGCCAGTGCCCAGCGGGCACGAGAGCCTGCGGCCGCTGGCCGCTCGCGAGCTCGGGGCCAAGCATGACCTTTTCTGGGTCCTTTTCTGGCCTCTCCCCGGAACCGCCCAGCAAGAGCAGCAAGGGACCGCCACGGTGCCACAGCCATAGTTCCGGCGAACGAACCATGTGCCAGCGGGACTCCTCGTTGGGAGGCAAGAGAAAATAGATGGCTGAGCAGATGGACCTCCGCCCAGGGTAGCCCTGCGGCTGCGTCTCAGTGGCACTGCGCCACGTTTCCTTGTACCAACCTCCTTCGGGGTGTGCACTCATCTCGAGCAGGCGGGCCGTCTCGGGCATTTTCTCGATCACGTGAGCTTCCCTTCCTCTCAGCAGGTCTACCCGATCGCCGGCCAAACCTTCCGTTGGCCGGCCCTGTTCGCTCGTTCTGAGCCGTAGCCCCGACCGACACCGCGCCGCCGGACATGAAGCCGTCGCTCCGGGGAGCACGAGCACGCCACCGGATTGATGCACATGACGCATCAACAGATCCCGGTCGCGATGCTGGACGCCATTTGGGCACGGCTTGGAGACTCACCCATGGCAAGGCGACGCCCGCCACCTGCCCCGCCCCGGCACGACGCCGCGTCTCGCCCGCTCGTCAGCGCGCTCGCCACACCGTACGGCTCGTTTCACGGTTCACCGCACCAGGCAATCGGCCCCACGTCCGGCCTTCGCGGGCCGCCCGACACCTTACGGATGACCCATGGGAGACATCACCAGACGTACGGCGCTCACGATGGCCGCGGGTACCGTCACCGCCTCGACGGTGACCAACGCGACCACCGCCGCGGCCGACGCCCCGGCACCGGGACGACCGGCGGCGTCCGGGGCAGGCCCCGCTCTGCGGACCGCCCTCATCACACGGGTGACGCCCAGGAACAACTGGCGGGTGACCGCCGTCGCCATCCGCTACGCGCACCCGCTCCACCTGCGCGGCGGCGTCATCCCACCCTCCGCGTTCCAGGTCACCGCCGACCTCGGCAGGCAGAGCGCGGCCCGAACGGTCACCCGGGCCTACCCGAACACCGTGGCCAGGACGGACGACCGCCCCGAGGCGGGGCGGCCGGGCAGATACCTCATCATCGAGCTCGACCCGGACGACACCAATGCGCAGGCCGCCGGCACCGACCCTCTCCCACTCCACCGCGCCTACGCCATCCGACAGGTGGCGGACGTGAGGACCCCCGGCGGCGACCTGGTGCTCCCGGCCGGTCCGCTGGCAATCCGGAACGACGACGTCATCACCCCGGTGGTCGACGACTTCACCGCGGGATCGTACCCTGCACGGCGGCGGCGAAGTCGCCGACAACAACATGACCCAGCTCACCGCCCATCGCGTCGCCGTCACCTTCGCCAAGCCGGAACGCCAGCGTCGAAACCCGGCGTTCGTACTCGCCTCCCAGATCCCACTGCCCCGCCCCACGGACGGACCCGACAACACGGACTGGACCGACGCCAAGGTCCGTGCGGCGCTGGTCGAACTCATCGACACCTTCACGACGCAGCGCCCCGTCGACACGGACCGGCTCTATCTCGTCGGCCTGTCATCGGGTGCGCGAGGCATCTTCAACCTGCTCCCGAGGCTTCCCCACACCTTCGCCGCGGCCCTGGCCACCGCCGGCTGGGGTGAGGCATCGGCCATGGACAGCATCACGCACATCCCGATCTGGGCCGATCACTCCATCGACGACCCGGTGGTCCCCCACCGCGAGGGACGGTTCGGCAAGCCCGGCACCTGGACGCTGATGAACGCGCTGGAGAGTGCCGGTGCACGGATCACCCGCGGGGAATGGGCCAACGACCTGCCCAAGGCGGAGTTCGAAGCCCGGTCCAGGGCCCTGCTGAACCCGGCACGGCGAGCCGGCAGCCATGTGCTGTTCACCAGCTACACGCCCGGCACGACGCCGGTGAGCCCGCACTTCGCGTGGGCACAGACATATCAGAACGACGTCGTCATCGACTGGCTCCACGACCAGTCCCGTTAGGCCCTGCCATGGCCGACGCGGCGACCCGCGAGCGCCACAGAACACCACCGGGATGTTCTGTGGCCACATCACGAACGAACGCTACGAGCCCGCGGGTCCGGTCCAGTCGGCTGCCACATGACCGATGCGCACCCGCTGCGGGTGATCGCCGACCGCCACGGACGCGGTCTTCTCGCCCGTCGCGAAGTCGATCGCGGTGACCCGGTCGGCACCGCTCTCGGAGACGACGCAGGAGGTGCCGTCGCCACTCACCGTCGCCCAGTACGGCTTCGAGGTCGGCACCAGGGGGCCTTCCTGAAGCGATTCCCGGTCGACGACGGTCGCGTAGTCGTCCATCGTCCCGGCCACGCACAGCTTCTTGCCGTCGGGGCTCATCGACAGCCCGTGGTGGCGGGAGTCGTTGACCCAGGTGGTGCGGTCCTCGCTGGTGGCCGGATTCTTCGGGAGGGTCTTCGCGCGGGTGATCTTGTCCTTGGCCACGTCGTACTCCAGGAACCCGTTGAAGAAGGAGACCTGGAAGTAGAGCTTGGACTCGTCGGGGGTGAAGGCGACGGGCCGGACCGCATCGGACAGGTCCTTGCGACCGAAGGCGTCGAGCCGTTCGCGCATGTCGATGACCTTGACCTGCTTGAACGTGTTCGCGTCGACCACGGTGATGCGCCGGTCGCCCTTCGTCCAGTCCATCGACGGATCGTCCAGTGCGGTGTTGACCTCGCCGATCGACATGTTCCAGAGGTACTTGCCGCCATCGGTGAAGACGTTCTCATGGGGCTTGTCACCGGTGGAGAACGAACCGAGTTGCTTACCCGTCTCGATGTCGAGGACGTGCACCGTATTCGACGTCGAAGCCGACACCGCCACGCGTTTGCCGTCGGGCGACACGGCCATGTGGTCCGCGCGGAATCCCGACACGGGGAAGCGCCAGTTGATTTTGCCCGTCGCGACGTCGATCGAGACCACGTCGGCGAAGCTCGGCCGGGAGACGACGATGGCCGAGCCGTCCGGGGTCGAGTACATGTCGTCCACGAACTGGTCGTGCCCCTCCCCCGGCCCCAGCCGGACCCCCAGGAAGAAGGCGAGCTTGATGGGGTTGAGGTAGATCTCGGCGAGCCGCTGATCCTTGTCCGGTATGACGTTGATCCGGCCGATCCTGGCCAGGTCACCACTGGACTTGATGACGTCGGCGGTGCCGTCCCAGTTGTTGCCCACGAACATCACCTCTCGCAGGCCGGTTGCTTTGGCCTGCGCGGAGGCACTCACCGCCGTGGGACCGGTCACGGCCAGGGCCACGGCAGCGGCGAGAGAGAGAACCATCCGGGTGGAGCCACGGTGCTCTGAAGGCATGGCCACTCCATTCGAAGCGGGGGTCTGTCATCGTCGGGGCGCCACCTACTGGAAAGTAATGAAGACGGATGCCTGCCACAAGTGGTCTGACGACAAAAAATGACAGCCGCTCAACTTTGCTGGACGCCACGACGCCCACCGCCGTCGGCTCGGAACCCACTTCGATCGGCTGGGCGGCCTCCATCCACGAGCACACGCGGGGCAGGAAGCTCGCCAGGGCCGTGGGCGACGCGTGTTCAGCGTGCGCAATCCGCGGCGTCACCAGTTGGCGGGTTCCGCCAGGCTGTACGAGTTCGCGATGCGTGCCTGGTCGTGGAAGACGGAGAGCTCCCGGGGCCCGGCGGGGAGATTCTCTCGCCAGCCGGTGCAGTAGATGCCAGAGGACCAGCGGATCGTGTTGGACGTCTTGGGCAGTACGGGGACTCCGGTCTTGCTATACGCCTTGGCACCGTTGACCCAGATCTCGATGGCGCCGTTGGTGGCGTCGAACTTCAGGCGCGTGACGATCCGGATCCAGGTGCCGCGCAGATTCGTGACCTTGGCGACGTTCGCGCTGAAACCGCCGGAGCCGCCGATGCGCAGGTCGTCATTCTGGATGAACATCAGCTCCCAGGGGCCCTCCGGATCCTCGGGCGACCATTGCTGGAACGTCACGTTCTGGTTGTGGAACTGCCAGGTGGGGGCAACGTAGACGGCCTGGCCGTAATAACGGTCCTGGCCGACGGCCTGGGTGGAGCCCTGGATGGTCTCGGAGTGGTAGCCACCACCCTCGTCGATGTAGGTCTGCTTGGCCTCGATGGCGTTGCCGCCCTTGTAGGCGGGGGTGGAGACGTTGCGTATGACGCCTTGCTTCTGCGGCTTCTGCGGGTAGTTGGACCAGCCCTGGACAGTGCCTTCGTCCTGGAAGTAGACCCCTGCGGGCAACGCCTGGCCGCTCATGTCGACGCGGGTGCCTGCTTCAGCGGACCCCCCGGTCAGGGCGAGGCCGGCGACCAGGGCTACAGCGCACACAGCTTGGACCCACTTCTGGCTCGACTTCCTTAACATCCGATCAATCCCCTCAGGATCTCAACATGCCTGATTTTCACGCCGAGAAAGTAAGGGAGGCAGCGCAAGTTGTCCAGAGCGTCAGAGCAGAGAGATCCGATGTATTGCTGCGCCGCCGCGTGAACGAGTCCGAACCCTGATCCATCCGCGACGGGGCCACAGAGGCGCGCGCTCCCCAGCGCGAACTGTCCGAGGGATATCGCCGAGGTGGGCCCTCGATCCGGAAGGAGGCCGCAGCGAAGAACCGCCCGGCGGACCTGATCAACATTGCGCTGGAGAAGGTGGTGGAGCCGGTCCGCCTCGGGCTGCGGCGTTCATCCGGCGGGGTCGGATGCCGGTGTCGGCTGGGGCTGGGGCTGGGGCTGGGGGAGGTTATCCATGATCAGGCCGAGGGTGAACTCGAACCGGTCGTGCCCGGTGCCGGAGGTCAGCTCAGCGGCATAGCGGCGGGTCTGCGGAAACATGTCGGCCGGCAGCGCGGTGAACCGGCGGATCAGCTCCTCGCGGCCGAGGACCCATTCCTGGTCCGGGTGTCTGCGCCGCTGCTGGACCAGCGACTGCTCCAAGGCGTAGGCGCTGACGTAGAGGGACAGGGCATCGAGCACCCAGGCGGCGCTCTGCGGTTCGATTCCGCCAGCGAGCAGGATCGCCAAAAGCCCTTCCCTGACCCGCAACGTGGAGAGGTTGGTCGGGACTACGCCCAGCGCGGCACGGGAGACTCCGGGGTATTTCAGGTACTGGTCGCGGATCTGCGTGTACACGTCGATGATTTGCTTGCGCCACGTGACCGGGTCCGGTTCGGGCAGCACGACCTCGGAGCAGAGCCGACCGACGAGCAGATCGTCGATGTCCTCTTTGCTGACGATGTGCGCGTACAGCGACGACGGCCCGGTACCGAGCACCGCGGCGACCCGCCGGATGGTCAGTGCGTCGTAGCCCTCGGCGGCCACGACCTGCAGGGCGGCGTCGGTGATCCGGTCGACCGTGATGGGCTTCTTGCGTGGGGACGCCGCCGAGGGCTCCCCAGCGGGCTGGGCGTGACGAGCTGCTCGGCGTTGCCGGGGATCGGAGGGCATACCGATGACTATAGCTTGACACGATCTAAGTTCGCCTCGTAGAACTTAGATCGTACATGCCGAACTAAGTTCGTATCTGCGTGGTTGGCGTACTTACCCCCTGCTCAGGTCCTGAGCAGGGTTCGGACAGTCTGTTCAGGAGGTGGTGTGATGCGAGTTTCCGTGGCCGGAGCCGGCCTGGGGGGCCTGTGCTTGGCGCAGGGTCTGCGTGGTGCCGGGATCGAGGTCGACGTGTACGAGCGGGACCCAGCGATCACCGCACGATTTCAGGGGTACCGGCTCGTACTGGATCCGGTCGGATTCGAGGCGCTGCGCAACTGTCTCCCACAGCGTTGGCACCCACTGCTGGACGCGGTCGTCAGTGACGCCTACGTTGAGCGACTGGCCCTGGACGCCCAGCTGAACAAGATCGGCGAACTCGGCCCTGCCAGGAGTGGGGTCGTGGTTGACCGGCAAGTACTCCGGCACCTGCTGCTGACCACACTCACTGTGCACACCGGGGCCGCGCTGACCGGTTACGACGTCTTGGACGACGGCAGGGTCGAAGCCCGGTTCGCGCAACGCGATCCGGCAACCGCTGATCTGCTCGTCGGGGCGGACGGGGTCGGCTCCGCGATCCGCCAGGTGCTGACGCCGCGGACCACCCCGACTGACACCGGCGTTCGGTTCGTCATCGGCCGCACGCCGCTGACGGAGCAGTTCGCCGGCCTGTCCCGGGCCTACGGCGGGAAGATCGTCGGGGGCGGAGTGAGTCTGTTGCTCGGGGCAATGCGGTTCCCCATTCCGCCAAAGGAAGCGGCGGAGAAACTGGCACCCGAAGTAACGCTCCCTGACATCCATGACTACGTGCGCTGGGCCATGATCCTCCCGCCGAACGGCTCTCTCGGCACCTTGACGGCACAGGAGGCCGCGCTGTCCAGAATGAAAGGTTGGCACCCGGACCTGCAGGCGCTCATCGAGCAGGCCGACCCGGACAACAGCACCCTGCTGCCCATCGGGGTGGTCGAGCCAGGTGAGCGCTGGGCACCCGGTCCGGTCACGCTGCTCGGTGACGCTATCCACGCCACCTCTCCGACCGGCGGCAACGGCGCGAACACCGCCCTGCGCGATGCCGACCTGCTGGGCCGTTGCCTGGTTGAGGCCGCCGAGGGCCGTCAAGACCTTCTCTCCGCGGTCGACAGCTACGAGCGGCAAATGTTCGAGTACGGGAGCGAGGCCGTGCGCCACAGCCTCGCCGCGCTACCCGCCTTCGTCCCGAACCCGGACCGACCCGAGCCGGCCTAGGTTCAGAACCTCCCAGCCACGCCCTCAAAGTCGAGCGGCACGTTTCCGGCGCGTTCCGGCTCGCTGGTTGCCGGTCCTGGTGCGGATTCACCGATGAGCGGCCAGCACTGCCGCGAGGCCCTCTTGCAGATCTTTGACGAAATACTCGGGAACCTCCAGCGACGGGAAATGTCCCCCGCTTTCGGGCGCCCTCCATCGGACGATTTGCCGGTACCGCTCCTGTGCCCAGGGGCGCGGGCACTTCTCGATGTCGCGGGGATACATACTGATTGCCGACGGGACGTCGACCCGGAGTTCGGGGTCGAGCGAGTTGTGGCTTTCGTAGTAAATGCGGGCCGACGATGCGCCGGTCCGCGTCAGCCAATACAGAGTGACGTTGTCAAGAACGCGGTCCATGGAAATCGTCTCGAACGGGCTGTCTTCGGTGTCCGTCCACTCAGCGAACTTGTCAAGGATCCAGGCGAGAAGCCCGACCGGTGAGTCGACGAGCGAGTAGCCGATGGTCTGCGGTCGGGTCGCCTGCTGCTTCGCATACGCCGCGCGGTGGCTCCAGAAATCGCGGGTGTCCTCGGTCCACTTGCGCTCGGCCGCCGTCAGCCCATCCGTTGTCAACCCGGGCGGCGCCTCCGCGAACGTTGTGTGGATGCCGAGAACGTGCGCCGGGAACCTGCCGCCGAGAACCGTGGTGATATTACCTCCCCAGTCCCCGCCCTGGGCTGCGAACTTGCCATAGCCGAGCCTTCCCATCAGTTCCACCCATGCGGCCGCGATCTTTTCGGTTCCCCACCCGGTGGTGGCCGGCTTGTCGCTGTAACCAAAGCCGGGTAGCGACGGGACCACGACGTGGAACGCCGGCGCGTCTGCATCTTTCGGATCTGCCAGCTCGTCCACTACATCGATGAACTCAGCAATGCTGCCCGGCCAGCCGTGCGTCAAGATCAGAGGAGTGGCATCTGCGCGCGCGGATCGTCGGTGCAGGAAGTGGATTCCCAGATCATCAATGGTCGTGCGGAACTGGCCGATGCGGTTCAGGCGCTCTTCGAACGACCGCCAGTTGTATCCGGTGCGCCAGTAGTCCACGACATCGACGAGGTCGGCGAGAGGAACGCCCTGTTCCCATCGGCGAGGGTCGGGCGCGGCGCGATAGACCGTCTCGGCCTCCGGTAGTCGCGCCGCGGCCAGTCGCGCGCGCAGATCGTCGAGGTCGGCGTCAGTTGCGTGGGCTTCAAATGATTGCACGTCGCTGGTTGGACGGGACATGAGACCTCCTGGCCATCGCGGAACCGGCTGCGACCCATCGCGAACCAGCTAAGAAGGTTCTAGCAGCTCTCCGAGCCACACCGCAACCTGCTAAGGTGGTTCCATGCGTGCTGGGTTCCCTGACTTCCGCCTCGGTAGCGTGCTGGCGACCAGCTTCACGGGGACTCTGTCGGAGCGGCGTGGCAACGCCGTGGAGCGCATTCCCACGCCGCAGCGACTCGTCGACTGGCTGGCAGTGAACGGCCTCGCCGTGGACTCGTGCACCACTGCCCAGCTCGACCTCGCCCGGGAACTGAGGGAGTCGATTCATGCCGCCGCGACAGCGGCCGCACTCCAGGACGCTCTCCCTGCGTCTGCTGTCCAGGTCATCAATGACCGCAGCGCTCAGGGTCGGGCCGCGGCGATCCTGACGCCCGAGGGTAAGCGGCGATGGCAGCTCAGCTCGGCTTCCTGCGTGGAAGATGCCCTCAGCGTGATCGCCGCCGACGCGGTCAGCATCATCGCGGGCGAACGAGACGGAAAATTGGCCTTGTGCGCATCACCGACCTGCCAAGCCGCCTTCTTCGACACCAGCCAAAGCCGCACTCGCAAGTGGTGCGACATGAACACGTGCGGGAATCGTCAGAAGAAGGCGCGCTTCAATGCCAACCAGCGCAAAAGCCCCAGATCAGCGGAGTGATCGATCCCCTGGGCGGGATCAGGCGGTGATCGAGTGCCGGGTCGCCGAGCCGGATCCGTGCGGTGCGACTCGTCGAGCATGCCGCGGAGGCACACCGGGTTCGGCGACAAGTACGTCACCGCGATGGGGCGAAGCGTTCATCGCCGAGCAGCGGCAGCGAGTCGGCCACCACGGCATTGTTCTCCACCGCCGGGATTGACCGACTACCGGTAGGATCAGAAGGAGAGCTGATCCTGATCCCCTGGGCCAAGGCGATGGCCAGGCCGGCGAGTTCGGGGCTGCGCTGGAGGGTGGTCGGACACGACGGGGGGCTCGCGTTGGATCGGCTGGCCGGAGCTGACCTGGATGTCGGCCCAACTCAGTTCGTGGCTGACGATCCCGGACATGTCGGCGGATGGCAGGGGGCGGTTCTTGCGGGGCTCGACCGCCACCGCGTAAGGGGTTGCGGCGCGGTCGAGTTCGGAGAGGGCGCTACCGCCGGTCGACCGGACGCGGTGGGCCTGTGACCGGCCGGCCGGCGCCCGCGGTGCTGCCCCGGTCGCTGCGCGCGTGGCTCGGGTGGATCGCGGTCCTTGCCGTGCTGGTGGTCGGCGTGCTCGGCGTCCTGTACGCCGGCCACGGCGAGCCCGGCAGGGTGGACAGGTGGATCATCGAGCCGACGGCGGACAGTGTGGGGCCGCCCTGGAGGCGCGTCGCTCTGGCCCTGGACTTCTTGGGGGAGCCCGCCGGAGCGGCGGTGCTGATCGTGGCCGCTGTGGCGGGCTGCCTGCTGCTACGGCGTCCTCGCGCGGCGGTGCTCGTCGTTGCCGGCGCGGCCACGGCCGTGGGGACGGCGACGCTGCTCAAGCATCTGGTGGGACGCACCATCCACGGCGACGGCAACCTGTCCTATCCGAGCGGGCACACCGCCTTCTTCACCGCACTCGCCCTCATCGCGGCGCTGCTCGCTGCCGGCCGGTTCGGTCTCGGCAGGGCGGCCGGCACGTCACTCGCGCTCGCCGCGGCGCTCGTGGCCGGGGCCGCGATGGGATGGGCTCAGGTCGCCTTGGGCGCGCACTATCCGACCGACGTGCTCGGCGGCTGGTGCACCGCACTGGCGGTGGTTCCGGCGACCGCGTGGCTGGTCGATCGGATGGCCGACGCCCGTCGGCGGGAGCGGCGCTGACGTCACATCACTCCAAGCGGCGGAAGACGGGCTTCACCGGTCGTCCACCCAGCCAGGGGGTGGGGTCGGCGGCATCGAGGGCCTTCCGGTACACCGCACATGCCCGGGCCACCACGTCGACCGTGTGATCGATGTCGGCGTCGCTGAGCGCACTGCTCACCACGAACGACGGGGCGAGCACCCCGCCCTCGAGGAGCCGGCGCAGGAACAGGGTGCGGTACTGCTGCGACGGCTGCCCGTTCTCGTCGAGGGTGGCGAAGACCAGGTTGCTGGCCCGGCCCCGGACGACGATGTGTTCGCCGACGCCCATGTCGGCCGCGGCGGCGCGGACATCGGCGGCCAGCTTCTCGCCGAGGGTGTGCAGCCGCGCGGTGACGCCCTCTTCGGCGTAGATGGTTTGCACCGCCATCGCGGCGGCCAGCGAGTGCGTTTCCGCACCGTGCGTGGTGGACAGCAGGAACACCCGGTCGCCGGAGTGACGCAACCCCCCCAGCTCCATCAGTTCGCGGCGCCCGGCCAGCGCGGAGACGGCGAATCCGTTGCCCAGCGCCTTGCCGAAGGTGGAGAGGTCGGGGACGACTCCGTACAGGCCCTGGGCGCCCGCCTCGGACCAGCGGAAGCCGGTGATCATCTCGTCGAAGATCAGTACGCAGCCATGCCGGTCGGCCAGCTCGCGCAGGCCGGCGAGGTAGCCGGGCGGAGGCTCGGTGTGGGTGGCGGGTTCGAGGATCAGACAGGCGACCTCGTCCGGGTACCGGGCGAGCAGCTCCTCCGTGGCGGCCAGGTCCCCGTAGGGGAACGCCACGGTGAGTTCGTTGGTCGCCGCCGGAATGCCGGCGGACATCGGCGTGGTGCCGATGAACCAGTCGTCGACGGAGAAGAACGGATGGTCGGCGCAGATGGCCACCCGCGGGCGTCCGGTGGCGGCGCGGGCGAGGCGCACCGCGGCGGTGGTGGCGTCGGAGCCGTTCTTCGCGAACTTCACCATCTCGGCGGTCGGCACCGTGGCCAGGAAGCGTTCCGCGGCTTCGACCTCCACGATGGACGGCCGGACGAAGTTGCTGCCGCGGTCGATTTCCCGCCGCACCGCCTCGGTCACACGTGGGTGGGCGTGGCCGAGGCTGACCGACCGCAGGCCGGAGCCGTACTCGACGTAGCGGTTGCCGTCGATGTCCCACACGTGGGCGCCGCGGCCGTGGCTGATGACCGGGGTCAGGTTCTCGGGGTACTGGTCGTCGCCCTTGGCGTAGGTGTGCGCGCCCCCGGGGATCATGGCGTGCAGCCGCTCGTTCGCCGTCCGCGACCGGGGCAGGAGGAACTCCGTGGTCTGCTCGGTGTGTTCGGTGTCCAAGCCGGCTTCACCCTTCCTTGTGCTTCAGGACCTCGGCGAGGCTCGGCGCCTCCCGGTCCCGCTGGGACATCGATGTGACCGGCAGTGGCCAGGGAACGGCGAGCTCCGGGTCGTCGAAGGCGATCGTCACGTCCTCGGACGGATCGTGCGGGCGGTCGATCCGGTACGAGGTGTCGGCGGTTTCGCTCAGCGCCTGGAAGCCGTGCGCGCACCCCGCCGGGATGTACAGGGTCGCCTGCGTCTCGCCGGACAGTTCGAAGAAGGCCCGCCCCAGGTAGGTCGGCGAGTCCGGGCGCAGGTCCACGACGACGTCGAAGATCTGCCCGTACGAGCACCGCACCAGCTTGGCCTCGCCGGCGCCGGAGCGCAGGTGGAGGCCGCGCAGCACACCCCGGACCGAGCGGGAGACGCTGTCCTGGATGAAGGCGTGCGGGTCGAGACCCACCGAGCGGATCACATCGGCGTCGAAGGTGCGGCAGAAGAAGCCGCGTTCGTCGGCGTACGGCGTCGGCTCGAACAGGTACGCGCCGGCGATTTCCGGGACTTCGGTCGCTTTCATGGAGCCTTCCGTGGGACGTGGGCGTGGTCGTTCGCCGGGAACAGGGTCGTGGTCAAGGCGGTGAATTGGGAAGCGAGTTGCTGTGCGGCGACCCGGTTTCGCTCGGTGAGGGTCTGTCGTAGCTCCGCCGATCGCTTCTCCAGCGCCCGGAACTGCTCGATCAGCCGGTCGGCGTCGACCTCGCGTGCCGGGTGGCAGTACGCGCCGAGGCCCATCCGGTCCATGAGCGCGTCGCTCTTCGCCGCATAGCAGAGGGCGAGCACGGGCGTTCCGGTCTTCAGCGCGCAGATCAGGTTGTGGTAGCGGACGGCCACCACGGTGTCGGCGGCCGCCATCTCGTTCATCAGGTCGGCCAGTGAGGCCGGTTCGGCCGCGGTGACCAGTGGTGAGTCGACCGCGTCGAGGATCGCGGCGACCACCGCCACATCGCACTGGTCGCCGGTGAGGAGCCGGACCGGTCGGCCCTCCTCGACCAGCGCGCGGACGAACCGGATCGTCCCGTCGAGGTAGCGCCGGTGGATCTCCTCGGCCCGGGCGCGGTCGTCGTTGCCGCCGTGGAAGTCCATGACACCGAGGCAGACCAGGCCCGGCGGGCCCGAGGGCGCGCTCGTCGGCGGTGTCGGCAGGGAGAAGGCGAGGTCGGGGTAGACCTCGTCGCGCGTGGTGTCCACGCCCATGGCCCGCATCGCGTCGCGGGACGGGGCGTCCCGGTACGACCGGTACGCGGCCAGCCGCGCCGACCAGCGCACCAGGGCCCGGGTCGGCCGGTTGCCGATCTCGGCGGCGCCGACGCTGACCAGCGCGACCCGGGTGCGCAGCAGCCGGCCACTCGCGCAGAGCAGGAACAGCGAGTACGGGAAGCCCCACGGCCGCAGCGGCAGCGTGGCCTCCAGGACGCCCATGCCGGGCACGATCACGACGTCGTGCCGGCGCACCCAGGCGGCGGTGCGGAAGACGTCGACGAGTTTGCCCAGACCCTTGCCCGCGATCGCGCCCGCTCGCGACGCGGTCCGGTACTCCCCGCGGTACCAGTGCAGCCGCGTCGCGGGTATCCCGAACCGGGCCGTCACCGCCTCGGGTCCGCCGCACAGCGCGTCCACGACCGCGTCCGGGTGCTCGGCGCGGAGGTATCCGAGGACGGCTTCGAGTGATCCGTCGTTGCCGAGGTTGCCGGAGCCGAGCAGGCCGAACACCCCCACACGTGTCGCCGTCCTCATGCCCGCCTCCCTTCACGGCCGGCGACGAGGGCGTCGACGGAGACGGTCAGCTTGGCCGGGTCGACCGGGGCGCGGTCCTCGACCCGCTCGCCGGCGCCCGGCCGGGCCCGGCTGGCCATCCATGCGGCCAGGTGGCGGAAGCAGGCGCGGCGGTCGGCCGGGGACAGCGGGGCCCGCCGGATCGCCGAGGCGAAGCCCCAGACGTACTCGGCGAGCAGCCGGGGCGTCGGGTGCAGCGGGCCCGCCCGGCGCGGGTCCAGGTTGACGCATCGGGAGCGCTTGGAGGGGTTCGCCCGCTCGGCGCGAGTGGGGTGGTCGCGGCGGAAATACAGGAGTTCGGGCACCTGGTGGAAGCGCCCGTGCAGGGCGATCTCGGCGACGAACGTGCGGTCCGCGTGGTGGTAGCTGTCCATCGGCTTCACCCGGCGCAGCGCGTCGGCCCGGATCACCCCGTAGAAGTCGTCACCGCCGGGCTCGAACAGCATGCTGCGGAAGCGCTCCGGCGGGTGCGGTGAGTCGGTGGCGAGCGTGTACTCGTACGGGACCTTCACCTGGCCGTCGCCGTCGATGACCGCCTGGTCGGCGTGCGCGAGGATCACGTCCGGCCGCTCGTCCAGCGCCTCGGCGCAACGCCGCAGCAGATCGCGGGCGTACAGGTCGTCGTGCGAGGCCCACTTGAACAGCTCGCCGCGGCACTGGGTGAACACGTAGTTGTGGTTCGGCGTGGCGCCGACGTTCCGGAGCAGCCGGATGTACCGGATGCGCGCGTCCTGCGCCGCGTACTTGCGGCAGATGTCCTCGGTCCCGTCGGTCGAGGCGTTGTCGGAGATGACCAGCTCGAAGTCCTCGTAGGTCTGGCCGAGCAGCGCGTCGAGCGACTCGGCCAGGTACTCCTCGCCGTTGTACACGGGCAGGCCGATGCTCAGCCTGGGGTGGGCGGTCATGGCGTCCTCACTTCGCGGATGGAGTCTTGGTGGTGCTCGCGCAGGGCGGACCGCAGGTGCAGCCACCACACGGCCGAGCCGCTGACGGTCGCGGCGGCGACGCCCCAGGCCGAGCCGACCGTGCCGGCGACGGCCGCCCCGCCGAGCCCGCCGCCGACGTAGCAGGCGGAGGCGAACAGCTGGGAGCGCAGGCTGCGCCGGGCCGCGCCGAGCGCGCGCAGCCCGGCCGCCGCGCCGGTGCCGAGGCCGGCGCCCGCGACGCCGAGGGTGACCGGCACGATGAGCTGTGCGGCGGAGTGCCAGACATCGCCGAGCGCGAACGCGCCGAGCCGGTCCGGCATCAGCAGCAGCGACCCGCCCCAGAGCAGCGCGCCGGCCGCCTGTCCGCCACCCAGCAGGAGGCAGAACGCGCCGAGGCGGTGCGGGGCCCGCCGCAGTACCCGTGCCGCCTCCGGGACGGTGACCAGCGAAAGGCCCATCAGCACGGCGAGGAACGGGCCGAGCAGGAGCTCGGCGCCCCGCACCGCGCCCACCGCGCCGACCCCGGCGATCGCGCCGAGCCCGTACGCCCGCAGCTGGCTCGCGCCGCTGAGGCAGGTGTTCTCGACCAGGTAGCGGTAGCCGAGATCGCGCTGCTCGCGAAGCCACCCGCGCGCGCCGGCCACCCGGGGCCGGATGCCGGACTGGAGGTAGCCGTACCCCGCCGCGACCGTGGCGGACGCTCCCCAGGCGAGCAGATACGCGGCCACACTGCCCACGCGGGCCGCCACGATCATGGCCGGGACGAGCGCGACGCCCCACACGACGTCGTTGACGAACGCCTTCCGCCCGGCGCCGGCGGCGAAGAACGAGAACCGCCAGGCGTCTTGCAGCAGCAGCCCCGGCAGCATGACGCCGAGGCAGACGAACGCGGGCCCCACGCGGCCGCCGAGGGCCGGCCCGGCCACCAGACACGCCGCGCCGATGGCCGTGCCCACGCCGAGTGCGGTGCCCGTCGACCGGGCCACCGCCCCTCGCCAGGATGCGTCCGGCACGCCACTGAAGCGCACCACGAGCGGATCGGTGGCCAGCCCGCGGGAGATGTTGAGCACCACGCCGTAGGTCACCCAGGCCAGGCTGAACACGCCGAACGCGGTCACCCCCAGCGAGCGGGCCACGTAGATGCCCACCGCGAAGTTGGACATGCTGGAGGCCGCCTGGTCAGCCAGTCCCCAGGACAGCCGGCCGACGAGCGCCCGCTTGGCGGACCCGGCCGGTGGCGCCGTCGTCCCCGGATTCTCCCCCTCGGTGGTCATGGGCGTCATGCCTTGATCAGCCCGGCGCCGTGCAGGGCGCCGGCCGCGGTGGCGACGGTGTCGAACGGCAGCCCGGACCGCTCGGCGACGTCCAGCAGACTGTGCTCGCCATCGGAGAGGTTGAGCACCCAGAGCATGGCCATCTGGGCCTGCTTGGTGTCGCTGCGGCCGCCGAGCGCGTCGTACAACCCGCGCCGTCCCAGCTGTGGTTCACCGTAGGGACTGAGGTTGAGGTACCGCCGGTTGCGGTCGAGGACGGCGAACGCCTCGCGGCAGACCGCGAGGGTGTCCGCCATCGCCTCCGGGGAGACGAAGTCCAGGTTGTCCGCCGACGTGTGGTACTCGGGGTAGCCCGCGTACGGGGTCCGGGTGAGCGAGCCGACGCCCAGATTGAACCCGGGCGAGCAGTACTGCCGCTCGTCGTAGCCGTACGGGGTGAACTCGGCCACGTGGTGCGGGCGTTCGGAGGCGGCCAGCACGTGCCGCATCACCCGGTCGATCTCCGCGTCGCCGCGCCTGCTCTGCTTGTACGTCAACGAGCCCGGGTCGCCGGCGCAGGCCAGCACCAGCCCGTGCTTGACCAGTTCCACCCGCTCGGCGTTGCGGGCCAGCCAGGTGATCGCCCCGATGGTGCCGGGCGCGAAGATGAACCGGTAGGTGTAGTACGGCGACCGCTGTGCCAGCGCGCGGGCCAGGAACGCCGCCACCGCGATGCCGGCCAGGTTGTCGTTGGCCAGCGACGGGTGGCAGACGTGGCAGGAGACGATCACCTCGTCGGCGACCTGCCCGGGGACCACGTGCTCGGCGTAGGTGAGGTGGCCGTCGGCGAGGGTGGAGTCGATACGCACCTCGTACTCGCCGTCCGGCAGCGCGTCCAGGGTCTCCTGGGCCAGGCAGAACCCCCATTCCGGCTTGTAGTAGCTGGTGCGGTACGGCACCCAGGACGGGTGGTCGGGCAGGGTGTGCAGGTGCGCGCGCAGCTCGGACAGCGGCATGGTCGCCGACACCGGCACGCTGTAGCCGAGCACGTGCAGGCTGGACGCCCGGAAGTCGACGACCCGGTGGCCGGCGGGGTCGGCGATGTACGCGTCCCGGATGTTCCACTCCTGCGGCACCGTCCAGTCGAGTACCTGCGTCCCGGTCGGCACCTCGTGCACCTGCAGCGGGATGTACTCGCCGACGATGTCCAGGGTGGCGCGCACACCGTCACCGGTGATGCTCCGGCAGAGCGGGTACAGCCGCTCCACCAGGGCGTACATCTCCTCGCCGGCACCTTCTCCTCCATGCGCGGTCACCGGCGCCACCGCAGCGTGTCGTCGACGGTGCCGGCGTCGGACGCCGCGCGCAGCACGGCGAGGCGGGTGAAGCGCTGCTCGAAGTCCTCCCGGGTCAGCCCGTGTTTCCGGTAGGCGTCGGCGAGTTCGAGCGCGCCCTGTTTCACCGTCCACTCGCAGTCGAAGCCGGGTATCGCGGCGCGGAACCGGGAGAAGTCCACCCGGTACGACCGCGGATCGGCGCCGGTCTCCCCGGTGATCACCACCTCGGCACCGGGCACCGCCTCGGCGACCTGCCCGGCGATCTCGGCGACCGTGACGTTGTTGGTCTCGCTGCCGATGTTGAACGCCCGGTCGTGCACCGCTTCCCTCGGCGCGGCCAGCGCGGCCGTGAAGGCCCGTGCGATGTCGGCGGCGTGCACCAGCGGGCGCCAGGGGGTGCCGTCGGAGAGCACCAGCACCTCGCCGGACAACAGGGCGTGGCCCACCAGGTTGTTCAGCACGATGTCGGCACGCAGCCGGGGCGAGTAGCCGAAGGCGGTGGCGTTGCGCATGAACACCGGGCTGAAGTCGCCGTCGGCCAGGTCGTGCAGGTCGTCCTCCACCCGCACCTTGGACTCCGCGTACGGCGTCACCGGGCGCAGCGGGGCGTCCTCGGCCACCAGGTCCTCGCCGCCGGCGGCGCCGTAGACCGAGCAGGTCGACGCGTACAGGAAGCGCCGCACCCCGGCGTCGCGGGCCAGCCGGGCCAGCCGCACGGACGCGTGGTGGTTGATGTCGTGGGTGAGCTCCGGCGCCAGCGATCCCAGCGGGTCGTTGGAGAGCGCGGCCAGGTGGATCACGGCGTCGACCCCGGCCACGTGTTCGGCCGTGACGTCGCGCAGGTCCACCCGCCGCCCCGGCGGGTCCGTGGGCGTCGGGCCCAGGACACAGTCGGCGAACAGGCCGGCGTCGAGGCCGACGACCTCGTGTCCGGCGGCGGCGAGGACCGGGGCCATGACGGTCCCCAGGTAGCCCTGGTGTCCGGTCAGCAGTACGCGCATGGTTCAACCCCCCAGGTTGAGCGTGAGTTTGGTGACGGCGAACGCTTCGGCGTATCGCTCGTGGCATTCGATGCCGCGGATCCGCGCGAGGCCGAGGAAGGCCTCCCGGTCGTACCAGGGCCGGTGCCGCTGCGAGGGGTAGTGCTCCTGCAGCAGCCGCACCTTCTGTTCGGCGATCTCCGTTGACAGTGGCTGGTACGCCGCGAGGCGGCCGAGGTCGCCGTCCCACTTGACGATCTCGTAGCCGAGGACGAGGTGGTCGCGGAAGGCGGTGGGTATCAGCTGCGCCAGGCCGCGGTGGTCCTGGTGCGCGTCATCGGTGCGCGGGGCCAGGATCAGATCCGGGTCGGTCTGCGCGCGCAGTTCCTCGAGGGCGGCCTTGGCCTCCTCCCAGTGCGCGGGCAGATGGCCGTCCGGCAGCTTGTGCACGGTCAGCCGCAGGTCGGCGCCCGGGCAGAAGGCGGCGAGCGCGGCCCGCTCCTCCCGCTCGCGTTCGCTGCCGCCGCCGGAGAGCACCAGCGCGTCGACCCGGAGACCGGGCCGCGCGAGGCACATGGCGAGCAGCGTGCCGCCGGCGCCGATGGCGATGTCGTCGCAGTGCGCGCCCACGGCGACGATCCGGTCCAGGGGTCCGGCCCCGAGCCGGATCACGCGCCCACCCCGGCGTTGTCCCGTTCCCACACGGCCCACGGGCGGTCGCCCCGGGCGTAGGCGGCGTCGAGCGCGGCCCGCTCCTTCACGGTGTCGGTCGGCTTCCAGAAGCCGCGGTGCTGGTGCGCCACCAGCCGGCCCCGCTTGGCCAGTTGGGCGCATCCGTCGGCGACCAGGTCGCCGTTCTCCGGGATGTGGTCGAAGACCTCCTGGCGGAGCACGAAGTAGCCGCCGTTCTCCCACAGCGGCAGTTCGCTCACCGCGGTGATGCCGCCCACCAGGCCGTCCTCGCCCAACTCCACGCAGTGGAAGGAGGACTGCGGCGGCACCACCATCATCGACGCACCGGCGTCGCGCGCGGCGAACCGGTCGATCATCTCCGGCAGCGGGGCGTCGGTGAGCACGTCGGCGTAGTTGGCGAGGAACATCTCGTCGCCGTCCAGGTGGTGGCGCACGCGGCGCAGCCGCTCCCCGATCGGCGACTCGACACCGGTCTGCGCGAACGTGATCGTCCAATCCGAGATGTCGGTGGACAGCAGCTCGGTCCGTCCGCCTCGCAGCACGAAGTCGTTGGACGTCGTCTCCTCGTAGTTGAGGAAGAAGTCCTTGATGTGGTGGGCCCCGTACCCGAGGCACAGGATGAACTCCGTGTGCCCGAAGTGCGCGTAGTAGCGCATGACGTGCCAGATCAGCGGCCTGGGGCCGACCATCGCCATCGGCTTGGGCACATCGTCCGCGGCACCGCTGCGCATCCGCATCCCGTAACCGCCGCAGAACAGAACGACCTTCATGCTGTGCCCTTTCAAGACGCGACCTCGGCAATGCTCAGTTCCGGGATGGGAAAGACCAGCCGGCCGCCCCAGTCGTGTACGAAGGACAGCTGCTCGACCAGTTCGGCCCGCAGGTTCCACGGGAGGACGAGCACGTAGTCCGGCTTGTCTTCGGCTATCTGCTCGGGCGGCAGGATCGGGATGCGGGTGCCCGGGGTGAACCTGCCGTGCTTGTAGGGGTTGCGGTCGACCGTGTACGGGAGCAGGTCGGGCCGGATGCCGCAGTGGTTGAGCAGGGTGTTGCCCTTGCCCGGGGCGCCGTAGCCGACGACCTTCTCGCCGCGCTCGGCCGCCTCGATGAGGAACCGCAGCAGATCCCGGCGCACCTTGGCCACCCTGGCGGAGAACTCGGTGTACCCGGACAGCTCCTGCAGCCCGGCGGCCTTCTCCCGGGCCAGTACGTCGGCCACTTGCTGCGTCGGCTCGCCGGCCACCTCGGTGGGCCGGGCCCACAGCCGGATGGAGCCGCCGTGGGTGGGCAGCAGCTCGACGTCCACGAGGGTGAGTCCGCCGCTCGCCAGGGCCCGGATCGCGGACGCGACCGTGTAGTACTGGAAGTGCTCGTGGTAGATCGTGTCGTACTGGTTCTCCTCGATCAGGGTCAGCAGGTGCTGCACCTCGATGGAGACCCAGCCGTCGTCGGCGACCAGGGCGCGCAGCCCTTGGGTGAACCCGACCACGTCGGGGATGTGCGCGTACACGTTGTTGGCCACGACCAGGTTCGCCGGGCCGTGCTCGGCGCGGACGGCCGCGCCGGTGTCCGGGCTCAGGAACTCCGTGAGCGTGGGCACCCCGGCGTCCCGCGCCGCGCCGCCGACGTTCTCCGACGGCTCTATGCCGAGGCAGCGGATCCCCCGGTCCACCACGTGTCGCAGCAGGTACCCGTCGTTGCTCGCCACCTCGACCACGAAGGCGTCGGTGCCGAGACCGAGGCGCGCTGCGGCGTGGGTGACGAACGTGCGCGCGTGCTCCACCCAGGAGGTCGAGTACGAGGAGAAGTACGCGTACTCCTTGAACGTCTCCTCCGGCGTGATCAACGGCGGGATCTGCGCCAGCCAGCAGTCGGTGCAGACCCGCAGGTGCAGCGGGTACGCGGGCTCCGGCTGGTCCAGTTGGTCCGCGGCGAGAAAGCTCTCACATGGTGGCGTCGCCCCGAGGTCGACGACGCTCGCCATCGCTTCCGAGCCGCAGAGTCGGCATCGTGTCATCTACTGTCCCCATCCCCCCTGCTCGCGCGGGAGTCCCCGCCGCGAGTCAGTGCTGACCGACCCGCGATCGCGGTGCGGTACTCCTCCACCAGGCGCTCCAGCCCGACGGCCGGGCTGAAGCCCTGTTCGTAACGGCGCCGGGCCGCCCTGCCCATCTCCCGGCCCAGGGACGGCTCGGCCGCGATCCGGCGTATGCCGGACGCGAGCGAGGCGGCCTCGCCCGGCCGGTGCAGCAGCCCGGTCACGCCGTCCTCGACGAGTTCGACGAAGGCGCCGTGGCCGGCGGCGACGACCGGGACCCCGGCCGCCATCGCCTCCACGACCACCAGGCCGAACGCCTCCAGCCACGTCGAGGGAGCCACCACGGCGACCGATCGCGCGATGGCCTTGGCGCACTCCGCCGGGTCCAGCAGGCCGACGAAAGCCACGTCGTCCCGGCCCGCCGCCCATGCGGTCACCGCTGCCTCCAGTGGCCCCGCGCCGGCGATCACGAGCGGTACTCCCACACCACCGCTCGCCGCGATCTCGTCCCACGCGGCCATGAGCAGCGTCACGCCCTTGGCCTCCGCGAGCCGGCCGAGATAGAGCAGATGCTCTCCCCCGCCTTCTCGGCGGGCGCCCGGGTCGGGCACGAAGTTGTGCTTCACCGCCAGCCGCTCGGCGGGCATGCCGGCCCGCACCAGGACGTCGCGCTGCGCCGCGGAGATGCAGAAGAACCGCTCCACGCCGGACCACCATCGCCGCCGGTTGACCGACAGGCTGACCGCGAGCGGCACCGTCGCAAGGCGGGAGCTGCGGTAGCAGCCGTGCCGGACGGCGGGCAGCGGAGCCGCCGCCCCGACGCACTCGGTGCACGGCCGGCCGTCCCGCTGCAGCGTGCCGGGCGGGCACACCTGGGTGTAGTTGTGCAGCGTGGCGACGGCGGGCACGTCGGCGTCGGCGCAGGCGGCGAGCACCGCGGGCGACAGGAGCGGGAAGACGTTGTGGACGTGGACCACGTCCGGCCGCCCGGTGCGCAGCCGGGCGGCGAGCTCCGCGCGGACCGCCGGGTTCCACGGCACCCGCAGTGGCACCGCGGCCTTGGCGAGGAGGGACATGGCGGCGATGTCGTCGCTGCGCCGCTCGAACACCTCGACCCGGTGGCCGGCCGCGCGCAGCAGCTCCACCTCCTGGTCGACGACCTTGTTCTCCCCGCTCGGCTGCGCCGAGGCGTAGCGGTTGTGCACCACGAGGACGTGCATGCTCAAGGAACCTCCGTTCGAGCCCGGGCCCAGCGCGGGATGTGTCGTCGAGGGACGTCGGGTGTCGCGAGAGGTGTGGCCGCGGCAGGCGTCGCCAGCAGCGAGGCGGCCAGGGCCAGATGCAGCAGATACGGCGAGGCGTCGCCGAGGCCGGCCTCGGTGTACGACGCGATCGCGCAGTAGCTGATCAGAAAGATCGCGCAGGCCCTCTGCAGCGACGGTGGCCGCAGCAGCGCGACGCCGCCGAGCACGATGATGATCGCCGCGACCAGGACGACGCCGACCAGACCCTGCTCGTTGTAGACGGCCAGCCAGCTGTTGTCGATCGGCAGCCCGCCGAACGACTTGTCGCCCAGGCCCACGCCGAACAGCTTCTCCCCCGTCGTCCGGGGCGCGGCCAGCAGGGCGTCCCAGACCTTGGCCCGGCCGGTGAGGCTGGAGAAGTTCTCCTTGGTCTGTCCGCGCAGGAACCACGCCTGGAGCACGGAGGCGAACCCCACAGCGGCCACCGTGGCGCACAGCACCGCCCAGGTGAAGAACCGACGGGCCGCGCCGCTGGTGAGGAGGAGCGAGCCGATCGCCAACGCCAGGCCGACGAACAGGCCGAGCGTGGCCGTCCGGGTATGGGTCAGCGCGAGCAGGACGAGTGACGGCACGATGACCAGCGCCGCGCTCGCCCTGTCGGTCCGGCGGCCCAGGACGAGCAGCACGGTGAGTCCGATGATCACCGCGGCGTACTGTCCGATCTGCGGCGGAGTGAGCGGCCACAGCGCGCCGACCAGCCGCCCGCCGTAGAGGTCGGGCAGGGCCGCGCCCGGTGAGATGACCAGGCCGGCGGCCACCGACCCGAGCACCGCGAAGTACATCCGGATGTGGTGCCGGATGAACGTCGGACTGCCGTCCCACCAACGGCTGAGCAGCCACAGCGTGCCGACGAAGAGGGCCAGCCGGGCGCAGCGGAACAGCGCGCCGAACCCGGACTCCAGGTGTGCGCTGGAGATCACGCTCGTCACCAGGAGCAGGGTGAGCAGGAACACGTACGCGCCGGCTCGGATGCGCAGCCGGGGATTGATCGCGAGCGCCAGCGCGAACGCGGCGACCAGCGCGCCCATGGTGGCCATCTGGATGAGGGAGCGGGGCAGCGGGACGATGGTCTTCGCCCCGGCGGAGCCGAGGGTGTTGAGGACCAGCAGCCCCCAGACCGTCCCAACGATCTTCGGTGTGTGACCCCCGCCCATCTCAACCGCCGTCCCGTGCGCGGAGGGTGCTGCCCGCGTCCTGCTGGTACGGCGTGACCTGCCACTGCCCGAAGTCGAGCACCCGGCTCGGGTCGTGGGCGACGAATTTCCATGGTCCGATGTAGACGTTGTCGTGCCAGCGGTTGTGCTGCTTGGTGGTGATCGCCTCGGCCACCCCTTCGCCCTGGTACGGCGACCAGTCCGGATAGGTGCCGTAGTTGGCCAGCATCGCCATGCGGTCGCACTTCACCACGCACGTGACGACGGACGTGTCCAGCACGAAGCGGTTGTCGTGGATGTCCACCCGCTGGGTCTTCCAGCGGCAGTCGGCGAAGAGCGGTGCGGTGGCGATCGCCGGTTTCGCGCAGCGGTCGGTGTCCCGGACCAGCAAGGTGCAGTCGCCGGATGAGGTGTTGGCCGGGCTGTTGCAGAACCGGTCGGCGTTTTCCCACAGGGTGATCCCGGACCAGTTGTTCTCCAGCGCGTTCCGGTAGATCTCGATCTTGTCGGTGCGGGCTTTGATCCGTGGTTCGCCACCGGATTCGGACAGGTAGATGGTCGCGAGCGGGAAGCTGTCGCCGCGGTCGGCCGCCTTGCGGCCCTCGACCCAGTTGTTCCGCCGGATCGTGTTCTTCCGGATGACCGCGTTGTAGCTGGTCTCGTAGATCAGCGCGGCACCGTCGTTGGCCTCGAGCACGTTGTCCTCGATGCGGAAGTCGTTGTTGTTGGTGTCCGCCCACAACCCGGTGCCGCGGTTGTCGTGCACCCAGTTGCCGCGTACGTCGGCGCCGTTGACGGCCCAGAACTTGATGCCTCCGGTGCAGCCGCAGCCCTTCCGCCGCCGCTCCCAGTCGTCGGTGTTGTTGCCCACGATCTCGTTGCCCTCGACCACCAGGCCGCTGATACGGCCGGTTGCCTTGTACGCGTTCATGCCGTACTGGCCGTTGCCGCGCAGGCAGCTGGCGCGGACCCGCTGGCGGGCACCGGCCATCAGCCCGGCGCCGGAGTTGTCCTGGATCGTCGTGTGCTCGATGACCCACCCGTCGGCCGAGTCATGGTTGACCACGCCCTCGTTGTGCGGCGCGACGAAACCCCGCACGGTCAGGTAGCGGATGGTGACGTCGCGGGCGGTGCCGCCGAACGCGTACTGGTTCTTCTTCCGGCCGTCGAGCACCGCGCCCGGCGCGCCGAGGTAGGTGTCCCCCTTCTTGGGGATGACCTGGGCGTAGCGGTTGGGGTCGAGCCTGTGCTTGCCCGGCCGGAGCCAGAACGTGGTGTGCGGGGGGCTGCTCTTGGTCTTCGCGGCCAGGTCACCGGCCACCGCGGGGTCGACCGTCACCGCGCCCGCCGGCGCCTTCGCCGGCCCGGGCGTGGGCTTGGCGCACACCCGGGCCAGGGACGTGGACCGCGCCCCGGACGTGGTGGGCACGGCGGTCGGGTTCGCACCGGCGCCCGACGTGTTCACACAGCCGGTCGCCGCCAGCAGAGCCAGCGGTGCCACCGCACACGCCCACTTCCGCCTCTTGATCACCACGCCTGCCCCCTCTAGCCGCGGAACCTGAGTACGGTGGTGAACTCCCGCACGCCGTCGGCGAAGCCGGTGCCGACCAGCGTGGTGGTGGGTTCCTTGCGCCCGAAGCCGGCGGAGTACCAGCCCAGCGGCGGAGCGGTCTCGCCGCGATGTGCCCGCCAGGTCAGCTGCCCGGGCAGGTCGAGCACCGCGGAGCGGTCCTCGCCGTCCCGGGTCCAGGTGAGCTGTGCCCGGTGGTCCACCAGGTCCGCGGCGATCGCCGGGCCGAGGTGGAACGCCAGGCGTACGGCCCGGCGCGGGCCGCGCACCTCGTCCACCACCCTCAGCTCCCGGCTCGCGGCCGTCAGCTCCACCCGGCGGCGGTGCACGGCGTCCTGGTAGCCGTCGTGCTCGGCACACCAGCGGGCCACGCCCTCGCCGGATGGGTCGGCGACCAGGACGCGACTCTTGGCATGCCGGGTCCACAGGAACGGGCCGCCGGAGACGGACTGGTCACCGCCGTCCAGCTGCAGCGTGTTGTGGCCGAGGGTCGACCGGAAGTACCGCCGCCACTCGGGCTGTCCGTGGTAGCAGTACGTCCCCGGGTCGGCGAGCACATCGATCCCGTCGTGCCGGACCTCCACGGACAGCGCGTCGGCGTGAGCATGCGCGGCGATGGACAGGAAGCCGTGCGGACCACCGTCGCAGCGGCACCAGATCTCTTCCGGACCGCGCAGGATGGTGAGCCCCGCGTCGGCGAAGTGTCCCGGTCGGCTTGGAGGGCGGGCCACAGACGGTTCCGTGGGTTTGATGAACGCGGCCAGCAGCGGGGTGCGCACATCGGTGCCGGTCACCGCCGGCCACCAGGCGAGCCGGCCGAACACGGCGTCCCCGGTGGCCAGCAGCGAGGCCCAGCGGTCGGTGCCCGCGCCGTCCACGACCAGGCCGTGCCCGTCGTCGGCGTCCCCCTGGCGCGGCGGCCGTAGCCGGCCGTCCACGATGGCCGCGAGCGCGTCGGTCATCCGCAGCAGCACCAGCCGGACCGTCGCGGGGACCGGCACTCCGGCGGCATCCGCCTCGGCCACCGCGGCGAGACCCAGCTCCAGCACCAGTCCGTGATACTCGGTGGCCAGCTCGCGGTTGAGGCCGGAGCCGAAGGTGTTGCCGCGCAGATGCCGCTCCAGCGACCGCAGCGCGTCGGCCCGCCAGCGCGCCGAGGAGGGGAACCACCCGAACGCGCAGGCCGCGGCGAACTGCCCGGCGGCCTCGGCGATGACGTGGTTGTTCGCCGAAGACCCCCGGCTCGGGAAGGCGGCCAGCCAGCGCTGGTGGTGCCAGATCTGGTTCCGCGCCACCGGGTTGTCCTCGAACAGCCCGGCCGCGCCCGGCCAGCCGTCGAGGAGCCGGCGGATCCACACCCAGGACAGCAGCCGGATCCCCAGCTCGATGCCGCTGGTCCAGTGCACTCCGCGCAGCGGCGCGTTGGCCGTCCACCACGACCGCAGGTGTTCGGCCACCCGCTCGGCGTACCGCTCGTTCCCGGTGATCGCGTAGGCGGCGGCGAGCTGGGTGAGGTACTGGTGCCGGGAGGGCTCCCAGATCTGCTTGATGTCCCCGACCGCGTCCTCGTCGCGGTACGGCACGTCGAAGGCGTAGCCCGACGGGGCCCGGCGCCCGGTCTTCGGGTCGTACCACCAGTCCGGGTCGGCCAGGTCGTCGCGGTCCACCCCGAAGTACTCGGCGTGCCCGGCCATCAGCCGGTCCGCCTCGGCGATGAGGCGTTTCGCGGCGTCCGGTGGCACCTCGGCGATCGCCCCCGCGGGCAGTACGGCGGTGAACCGGGCGCCGGTCACGCCCGGGCAGTCCGGCCGCGCCGACCGCCACCGCCGTCTGCGCACCGCGTCGCCCACCCGGCCGCCGACCTCCCGCGGTCCCATCCGGGAGAGCCGCCGCAGGTACCAGCCCGCGCTCATGGTCACAGGGCCCTCGCCAACGTCACCGGCGCACCGCCGGCCAGGCCGGCCTGTACGGCGAGGGTGGCCGCCGTGGTGGCGGCCAGCGACTCCAGCGGCACCGGCATCGGCCCGCCGGTCCGCACGGCCTTGATGAACGCGGCCAGTTCGGCGTTCTGGCCCTTGTCCCGGGCCTTGGGCAGCCGCGAACTGACCCACCGGCTGCGGCGGCCGTCGTACACGGTGGCACGGACGAAGTCGTCGAGCCGCAGCACCTTGCCGTCCGCGATCAGGTCCAGCGTCTCTTTCGGGAAGCCGGGCGCGCCGGTGGTGACGTAAGCGATGGTGGCGGTGGACCCGTCCGGGTAGCGCAGCACGACCTGCAGGTCCTCGTTGCCGGGCGTGGCGACCGCGTACACCGAGACCGGGTCGGCCCCGAGCAGCCAGCTCGCGGTGTCGATGAAGTGTCCGCCCTCGCCGGCGAACCGCGTGCCCTCGGTGCCCTGTTGGAGGTACCAGCTGCCGTGGTCGAGGCGGCCCGCGTTGACCAGGTAGCGGAGGCTCGCCGGTCCGGTGCGGGAGCCGAATCGCTTCCTGGCCTCCTGCAGCAGCGGCGCGAACCGGCGGTTGAATCCCACTTGCAGCCGGTCGTTGCCGGACTCCTCCACCGCCGCGAGGACGCCGGCCAGCTCGTCCTCGGTGAGGGCCAGGGGCTTCTCCACGAACACCGCCTTGCCGGCCCGCAGCGCCCTCATGGTCAGTTCGGCGTGGGAGCTGTGGCGGGTGGCCACGAACACCGCGTCGATGGACGGGTCGCCGAGCACGGCGTCGAGGTCGGTGGTCGCCTCGGCGAAGCCGAACTTGCGCTTCGCGTTGGCCGCGGACAGCGCGGTGGTGGTGACGACGGTGGACAGTTCGACGCCGTCGCGCCGTTCCAGGTGCGGCAGCAGCATCGACGTCGCATAGTTTCCCGCGCCGACGAACGCCAGCCGCACCGACGCGTTGGCGAGCCGGGCCGGGGTGGACGCTTTGCCGCCGCGTCGCACCGCGGGCACGGCCACCGCCGGGGTCCCCGTTTCCACGGCCCGGCCGGGGTGGCCGGGGTACCGGAACAGCACGGCCACGGCCTTCAGGTCGCCGTCCTTCAGGCGCTGGTACGTCTCGACGGCGTCATCGAAGTCGGCCATGTGGGAGACCAGGGGCTCCACGTCGACGCTGCCGCGGGCGAGGAGATCGAGGAAGCACGCCAGGTTGCGGCGCTCGGTCCAGCGCACGTAGCCGATGGGGTAGTCCCGCCCCTCCAGCTCGTACTCCGGGTCGTAGCGCCCGGGGCCGTAACTGCGGGAGAACCGGACGTCCAGCTCCTTCTCGTAGTACGCGTTCCACGGCAGGTCCAGGCGGCACTTGCCGATGTCGACGACGCGGCCGCGGTCCCGGCTCAGTCTGGCGGCCAGCTCGACGGGCTGGTTGCTGCCGCCGCCGGCGGCCAGATACACCTGGTCCACGCCGTGCCCGCCGGTGAGTTCGGCGACGGCGGTTTCCACGGCCGTGGAGGCGGGATCGCCGCAGGCCGCCGCGCCCAGGCGCTCGGCGAGCTCGCAGCGCGAAGGGTCGGGGTCGGCGCCGACGACGCGGACTCCCGAGGCGGCGAGGAGCTGCACCACCAGCTGCCCGATCAGCCCGAGGCCGATGACCAGCGCCACGTCGCCGAGCTGTGGCTCACCGCGGCGGACGCCCTGCAACGCGATCGACCCGACGGTGCCGAAGGCCGCGTGCCGCGGCGCGAGGCCGTCCGGCAGCCGGGCGTAGAGGTTCTTCGGCACCCAGTTCAGCTCGGCGTGCAACGCGTGCTCGTTGCCGGCGCAGGCCACGAGGTCGCCGACCTTCACCTCGTCGATCCCGGCGCCGACCTGCTCGACCACCCCGCACAGCGAGTAGCCGAGCGGCGTGTAGGAGTCCAGCTTGCCCATCACCTTGCGGTAGGTGGCGGGCAGCCCGTTGGTGGCCACGCTCTGGACCACCTTGGCCACCTGGTCCGGCCGGGAGCGGGCCTTGCCCACCATCGACATGCCGGCCTCGGACACCTTCATCAGCTCGGTCCCGGTGGATATCAGCGAGTAGGCGCTGCGGACCAGCACACCACCCGGCTTGCACCCCGGCACCGGCACGTCGAGCAGCGCCAGCTCGCCGCTCTTGTAGTTCTGCACAACCTGCTTCACCCGAACTCCTCTGATTCCTAAGCCGTCAACCGAGTGCTCTGGCCGGACCCAGAGGTCGCGTCGCGATACCAGTACTCGAGGGTCAGCACATGCCACAGATGCTTGGAGAAGTCCCGCTGCCCGGCGGCGTCCTCGGCGACCATCCGCGCCAGCGCGTCGCGGCGCAGGAGCCCGGAGCGGACGAGCACACCGTCGTTGACCACCTCGCGCACCAGCGGTGCCAGGTCCCGGCTCATCCAGGCCCGCAGCGGGGCGCTGAACAGGCCCTTGGGCCGGTACACGATCTCCCGGGGCAGGATGGAGGTGGCCGCCTCCTTGAGGACGGCCTTCCCCTGCCGTCCGACGATCTTGCGGTCGCCGGGCACGGCGAACGCCGCCTTGACCACCTCGACGTCCACGTACGGCACCCGCACCTCGGTCGACGCGGCCATGCTGGAGCGGTCCGTGTACGTGAGGTTCAGGCCCGGCAGGAACATCCGGGCGTCGCCCAGGCACATGCGGTTGACGAAGTCGTCGAGGTCGTTGTCCTGGTAGACATCGGCGTGCTCGGTCAGCACGTCCTGAACCGTCCCGGCCAGGTCCGGATCGACCAGGGCGAGCAGCTCGTCCTGGTCGTACATGGTGTAGCTGCGCCGGAACGCGGTCTCCTCCGGCAGATCGGCGAAGGAGAGGAACCGCTTCGCGAAGCGCACCGACCGGTAGCCCCGGCGGGCCGTTGCGACCGGCAGCCGGTCCACGGCCCTGGACACCCCGCGCCGCAGGGGCCGCGGGACGCGCTGGTAGCGCAGCGCGATCAGGTTGGCCAGGTGCTTGCGGTAACCGGCGAACAGCTCGTCGGCGCCCATCCCCGAGAGCATCACCTTGACCCCGGCCTCCCGGGCGGCCGAGCAGATCAGGAACGTATTGATCGCGGCGGGGTCGCCGATCGGCTCGTCCAGGTGGTACGTCATCCGCGGCAGCAGGTCGAGCACGTTCGGAGCGATCTCGATCTCGTGCAGGTCGACGCCGAACCGCTCGGCCACCCGCCGGGCGTAGCGCAGGTCGTCCGGCATCGCCTCGAACCTGGCGTCCTCGGCGCGGAACCCGATCGTGTAAGCGGAGATCCCGGGTTGGTGGCGGGCCGCCAGCGCGGTCAGGTAGCTGGAGTCGAGACCGCCGGAGAGGAAGGTCGCCACGGGCACGTCGGAGAGCAGGTGGCGCCGGGTCGACTCCTCGACGATGGCGGCGAGGTCCGGCTGCTCGCCGCTCCGGGCCCGCTCCCGGCCCTCGGCGGCGACGTCCTTCAGGTGCCAGAACCGGCCGCGCTCCACCCGGCCGTCGGGCCGGCACCTCAGCCAGCTCCCCGGCGGCAGCTTCTCCGCTTCGCGGAACGCGCAGCGCGAGTCCGGCACCCAGTAGTACAGCAGCGAGGCCACCAGCGCCGCATGGTCCACCTCCAGCGGCACGCCGGTCGCGGTGGCGAGCGCCTTGAGTTCGGAGGCGAACACCAGGCCCTCGCCGCGCCGGAGCAGGAACAGTGGCTTGATGCCCAACTGGTCGCGTGCCAGCACCAGTTCGCCGGTCCGTTCGTCGAAGATCCCGAACGCGAACATGCCGCGCAGCCGGGGCAGGCAGTCGGTGCCCCAGCGCCGCCAGGCCTCCAGCAGCACCTCGGTGTCGGAGGTGCCGCGGAAGCGCACCCCGGCGGCCGCCAGTTCGGCACGCAGCTCGGGAGCGTTGTACAGCTCGCCGTTGTACGTCAGGACGAGGCCGCCCGAGACCATCGGCTGGGCGCCGGTCCCGGACAGGTCGATGATGGCCAGCCGGCGGTGCCCGAGGTGCACTTCGCCGTCACCGGCGGGGTGGCTGTACCGTCCCGTCCCGTCCGGACCGCGGTGGGCGAGGGTATCGGTGAGCCGGTCGGTCACGACCTTCCCGTCCGGCCATCGGTAGGTGCCTGCGATACCACACATGTCCTACCGTGCCTCCTGGTCGCTGTCCGGGACGCGTGCGGCCCACATCGGCGGCCGCTCCGTCCGTAGTTGGCCCATCCCCTGGCGCAGGGCCGGCCGCTCGCCATGGCCCCGCAGCGCGATGTGCAGCCCGTCCCACAGCGTGCCGTCGGTCCGGTCACCCGGATCGGGGTCGATCAGCACCACACCGATCACCGGAATGCGCTGGTCGGCGAGCTGCCGCGCCACGGTGTGCAGCCATGCGGCGCTGCCGTGTCCGGCACGTACGACAAGCACGGTCCGGGTACCGAGGTACTGGAGGTCGGTCCACGCGGTGCCGGGCGCCACCGAACCGACGCCGACCCGGCGCTCCTGATGCGACACGGCAGCGGCCTGCTCGCCGCTGACCACGGTGGGGTCTCCTGGCTTCGGGCGGCGGCCCGCGAGCTGCGGGCCGGGCAGACCATCGATGATGGCCACCGGCCCATCCGCCGCCAGTTCCCTGGCGAGGTCCAGGGCGATCTCGCTCGTGCTGCGCGCACAGCCCAGTTCCAGCAGCGACACCGGTTCCGCGGAGCCGCGTACGGTGCGGGCCAGGGACGCGGTGAGCCGTGTCCGTACCGCCCGGACCCGTCGGCGCCGCCACAGCCTGCCCGACCGGCGGGGCAGCTCCGCGATGACCGAGGCGCCCAGGTTCGCCGCGATCGCCCGGCGCAGCACGGGGCGGTCCGCCACCACCGCGCCGACCGCGGCCACCGCGAGCCCGAGGACGAGCCCGAGGACGAGCCCGATCGCGGCGTTGGTGGCAGCGGCCTTGAGCGGGGAGTGCGGCAGCGCGCGCGGGGCGTCCACGATCTGTGTCCCGGCGACGACCCGGGGCGTGCCGGTGCGGGCCTCCGCGGCGCGCTGGTCGAAGTCGGCGATCCGCGAGTTGAGCTCGGCCCGGCGGGCGAAGAGCGACTCGATGCCCGCCGACGCTTGCGGGTCGCTGCCCGGCGATCGGCCTCCGATCGCCTTGTTGACCTCGGCGAGTTCGCGCCGCACGCGGTCACGCTGGTCCAGCAGGGCCTTGGACTCGGCTTTCGCGGCCTCCCGCATCCGCCGCACATGGTCCGCGACGAACGCGTCGGCCAGCGCCTTGGCCCGGGCCACCGCTTCCGCGTCGCTGTCACCTGTCACATCGATCTGCAGCAGGTTGTTGGTCAGGCCGGTACCCCGGTAGTCCCGCATGAAGTCTTCCGGTTTTTCCGGGGACTTGAGCGACTGCAGGGCCTTGCCCGCGATCCGCGTGGTCCCCAGCAGCGCGACGTCGGTGCGGATCAGCGTTCCGGTGTCGTTCGGCTGGTCCTCCTGATGCGCGACCAGCACTTTGGTCACCGCGGTCGGCGGTGGCGGCAGCAGGACCGCCATCGCCGCACCGGCCAGCAGCCCCAGCACGGCCATGGAGCACCGGAGCCGGCGGCGCCTGCGCACCGCCACCACCAGCGCCTGCAGGTCGAACAGCGGAGTGGCCGCCGGCCACTCCGGTGTCGTGCTCGCCGTCACACGGCACCTCCCGTCGCGTGGCCGCGAACGGCGAGCGCCGGAGTGGCGTCATCGGGAGGCGTGCCGGCAGACCGCTTCGGACGGGCCCGGACCGTACCGGCGACGACGATGCCGACGACCTCGTGCTTGCCGTCCGCACACGCCTCGGCGATGCCGGCCAGCTCCGCCGCGGTCCAGCTGCCCGCGCTGAGCACGACCAGGGCGCCGGACTCGGTGCCGCGGTCCGGCACCAGCGGCTGGGACACCGAAACTCCCACCACCCGCAGCACGGGGTATCCCCTGCTCGAGGAGGACGGGGAAGGATCGCCCTCGGACACGGCGGCGAGCTGCTCGGCGGCCCGGCGGGCGATCTCGTCGCCTTCGGGTACGACCACCAGCAGCCGCCGGGGGGCCGGCACCCGGTCCCGGAGGCGGGCGCACACCCGCCGGTAGCGTATGTGCCTGCTGGCCTCGTCGCCGGACGCCTGGGGCGTCGGCAGGTCCCACCGGGTGTCGACGCCGAGCAGCCGGCGGATCCGGGCCCGCGGGCCACCGCCTTCCGGCCGGTGCGCGCGCCGTTCACCAGGCACGTCGACAGGTACGTCGACGGTACCGAGCGGCGCCGAGCCCAGCGCCGCGGCGATCTCCGGTTCGGTGCGCAGCCGGCGGCTCATCCGTGCGGCGGTGAGATGGCCGATGACCGCGAGCAGGAAGAACAGCAGCGCTCCGGCGACGATGAGCTGCGTCCCCGTCGGCGGTGCCGCACCGGCCGGCCGGGCCGCCGGCCCCATGACGACCATGTTGGACTTGTTGGTCACCGGGTCGGCCTCGTCCAGCTTTTTCATGGCCTCCTGCAGCGCGATGCGCAGCTTCTCGAGCTCGGTGCGGCCCTGCACGCTCTCCACGGTCCGCCCCGGATCGGCCGCGTCGGCCAGCTGGGTGATGCGGCGGCTGGTCTGCACCACCATCTTCCGCAAGTCCCCGGGCCCGGCCGACGCTTCGGAGTCGGTGTCGTCGCCTGCGAGCCGCGCGGCGAAGGTGACGAATTGCTGGGCCACTTGGTCGGAGAGCCGCTGCGCGCGCTCCGGCGTCTCGGCCGTACCCGAGATCTTGATGATGTTCCCGTCGGCGGCCCCGGCGCTCACCCGGTCCCGCAGCTCGCTGCCGCTGACCCCGGCCCAGCCGAGCGTGGCAGCCGCGCGGTCGACCACCACCGAACTGGTCGCGATCTCCGCCTGGGTCAGCAATTCGCGCTCCTCCCACGCCCCCGGCAGCAGTACCGATGCCGACGTCGTGTAGCGCGGCGGAAACAGCAAAGAGGTGCCGTAGCCGAAGAGCGCCCCCACCACGGCGAGGACGGTGAGAAGCCGCCAGCGCCGACGGATAATCCGCCCGATCGTGACCAGGCGTATCGTGTCATCGCTCAACGGCGCGGCCTCTTCCTTGCCCGGCCCGGGTCCCCCGCCGACGCGTAGGCGGCGAGCAGCGACGTTTGCGAGTTCCGCCAGGAGAGCGGCCCGCTGATCCGCTCCTGGCCGATCTTGCCCATCCGGGCGCGCTTCTCCGGATCGTCGAGGAGCAGCGCGATGAGCCCCGCGAACTCGGCCTCGTCGTCGGCGGGGGCGTAGACGGCGGCCTCACCGGCGGAGACCCGCGCCTCCTTCAGGTCGAACGAGACGATCGGCCGGCCCATCGCCATGTACTCCAGAACCTTGTTCATGGTCGACACGTCGTTGAGCGGATTGCGCGGGTCCGGGGAAAGGCACACGTCCGCGGTGGACAGGTAGCGCACCAGGTCGGCGTCCGGAACGCGCCCGGTGAACTGCACCTGCTCGGTGAGCCCGAGCCGCCGGGACAGCCCCACCATCGCGTCGAAGGCGTCGCCGGAGCCCACGAACACCGCGTGCCAGTCGGTCCGCCCGAGTTCGTCGCGCAGCTTCGCGAGGGACCGCAAGGCGTAGTCGACGCCGTCCTGCGGGCCCATGACGCCGAGGTAGCACAGCAGATGTGGCTTGCCGCGCTTCAACTCCGGTTCGGGCGGCACCGGTTGGAACCGGTCGACGGCGGGCGCGCTGCGCACCACGAAGACGTCCTCCGGCCGCTTGCCGCCTCGGCGCAGCGCGACGTCCCGGTAGCTCTCGTTCGTGGCGAGCACGACGTCCGCGGTTCGGTAGGTCCGCCGTTCCAGCGCGCACACGGCGCGGTAGAGCAGATCCTCGCCGCGGCCGAACCGGGAGAGGTACAGCTCGGGCACCAGGTCGTGCTGGTCGAAGACGAACCGCGCACCGCGCCGCTTCAGCCACAGTGCGGGCAGGAACAGCAGGTCGGGCGGGTTGCACGCGTGGACCACGTCGACGGGGCCGACCTTGCGGATCAGCCGGACCGTATGCCACAACGCCGATCCGTACTCCCGCAGATAGCCGGCCGGTCCTCCGGTGGCCGCGCGCAACGGGTAGCGGTGGATCCGCACCCCGTCGATCACGGCCTCCGGCTCCGTGTCCCGCTTGCTCCCCCGGGGGCAGATGACGTGCACCGTCCAGCCCGCGTCGCGCAGTGTCGTGCACTCCTGCCACACCCGCCGGTCGAACGGCACCGACAGGTTCTCCACCAGGATCAGCGCACGCCGGCCCGACCCCTCACCGCTGATTGCGTTACCAGGCAAGGCCCACGTACCCCGGTTCGGTCCGGCGCGCCTCGGCGTCGGGAAGGCGGATGAGATCGACGATCACCGGGCCGTCGCCGCCATGGGGCAGCGCCGACAGTACGGCCGGGTCCCTGGTCCCCACCAGGCACACCTCGGCGTGTTCGAGCACCTCGCCGACGGAATCCGCGAGCAGCTGCGCGAGGTGCGGCAGCCGGTTCTCGATGTACTCGCGGTTCGCGCCGAGCAGCCGGGAGAGGCTCACGTTGGCGTCGTGGATCCGCAGGTCGTATCCCTTGCCGAAGAGCCTCTCCGCCAGTTCGACGAGCGGGCTCTCGCGGAGGTCGTCGGTGCCGGGTTTGAAGGACAGCCCGAACAGGCCCACCCGGCGCTTGCCGGTGCGCTCGACCAGCTCCACCGCGCGCTGCAGATGGTCGGAGTTGGAGGGCAGCACGTGGGCGAGGATGGGCACCGAGACGTCGGCCCGCTGCGCCGCGTACACCAAGCTGCGCAGGTCCTTGGGCAGGCAGGAGCCGCCGAAGGCGAAGCCGGGCCGCAGGTAGGCGGGGCTGATGTTCAGCTTGCGGTCGGCCAGGAACACGTCCATCACCTGGTGCGAGTCCACCCCGAGCGCCTGGCACACCGCGCCCAGCTCGTTCGCGAAGCCGATCTTGAGGCCGTGGAACGCGTTGTCCGCGTACTTGATCGCCTCGGCCGTCGGGACCGGCACCCGGAACACCTCGCCGGGCAGGCCGTCGTACAGCGCCGCCACCGCGTCGCCGCTCGCCTGGTCGAGCTCGCCGATGACGGTCTTGGGCGGGTCGAAGAAGTCCCGCACGCTCGTGCCCTCGCGCAGGAACTCCGGGTTGACCGCGACCCCGATGTCCACCCCGGCCGTGCCACCGACGTACTTCTCCAGGATCGGCACCAGCAGGTTCAGGCAGGTGCCCGGGAGCATGGTGCTGCGGAACACGACGGTGTGCCGACCGCCGCGCTCGGCGAGCGCCGCGCCGATCTGCTCGGTGACCCGCTCCAAGTACGTGGTGCACAGGCTGCCGTTGGGCTCCGACGGCGTGCCCACGCAGACCAGCGACACCTCGCTGCCCATGATCGCCTCGCGGACGTCGCCGGTGGCGCGCAACGCCCCGGTCCGCACGACCTCGGCGATGAGCTCGCCGATCCGCTCCTCGACCACCGGGGCCTTGCCGTCGTCGACCAGGTCGACCTTCACCTGGTTCACGTCCACCCCGATGACCTCGTGACCCATGCCGGCCAGGCACGCGGCCGACACGCAGCCCACGTAGCCGAGCCCGAAAACGCTGACTCTCATGACTGTTCCCCCCTCAGGCACGCCCTTCCGGCCTGCCTTCCGTGCGCCGACCGGACGACGCCCCCGCCCATCAGTAGGCCCCCTGTCCCTGGAGCACCGCGCGCAGCGTCTTCCACAAGATCACTGTGTCCAGGGCGAGCGACCAGTCCTCCACGTACCGCAGGTCCAGCCGGACCGCCTCCTCCCACGGCAGGTCGCTGCGTCCGCTGATCTGCCACAGGCCGGTGAGGCCGGGCTTGACCAGCAGCCGCCGCCGGATGTCCGGGCCGTACGCAGCGGACTCCTCCGGCAGCGGAGGCCGCGGGCCGACGAGCGACATCGACCCGGTGAGTACGTTGAAAAGCTGCGGGAGTTCGTCGATCGAGTACCGGCGCAGCACCGCTCCCACCCGGGTCACCCGCGGATCCCGGCGGAGCTTGAACAGCAGGCCGGCGCCCTCGTTGCGGTGGGCCAGCTCGGCTCGTGCCCGGTCAGCCCCGGCGACCATGGTGCGGAACTTGAGAATGGTGAACTCGCGGCCGTCCTTGCCGACCCTGCGCTGGCGGTAGAACACGCCACCCCGGCTGTCCACCATCACGAGCAGCCCGACGAACACCATCAGCGGCGCGAACAGCACCAGCAGGATCGCCGCGCCCATCCGGTCGACGATCCCTTTGACCGCCCGGCGGCCCCCGGTGAAGGTCGGCATGCTGACCCGCAGCAGCGGGATCCCGAGCACCGCGTCGATGTGCAGCCGCGGGCCGGCCACCTCCATCAGCACGGGGGCCACGACCATCTCGGCGTCGCTGCCTTCGAGGTTCCACGCCAGCCGCTGCAGCCGGTCCGGTGACCAGTGCGGGTCCGGTGTGACCGCGACGACACGGTAGCCGTCGCGGCGGACGTGGCCCGCGACGTCCGCCAAGTGGCCGACGACCGGCACTCCGTCCAGTTGGTCACCGTCGGGGCCGAGACCGTCCGTCGTGCACACCGCCTCCACCCGCCAGCCGAGGTGCGGGAACTTGCGGGTCCGGGTGATCAGGTCGCGTACGGTGGCCAGGCTCCCGGCAGCGAGCACCGGTCGCAGGCACCGTCCTTCCTTCCGCTGTTTGTGCAGCCAGAGGCGCAGCAGATACCGCGCGGTCATGGTGATGAGCGCGATCGCGGGGATCGCGACGAAGATCCAGAGCTTGATGTTGCGCGAGGTGAGGGCGATCCCGCCGAGCGCCAGTACGACGGTCGCCGTGAACAGTGAGCGTCCGAGCCGGCGGAATTCCTCGGCGCCCTGGCCGAGCACGGCCGGAGCCCACGACCGGCTCACCGCAAGCGCCCCCAGCACCAGCAGCTCGGTGCCGAATGCGAGAATTCCCCACTTCTCATGCCAGTTGGCCGCGTCCCGGGCCCCGAAGAAGTTGCCGATCGCCGCCACCACGACGGCCGTGGCCACCGTGTCGCTGGTGATCACGGTACGGCGGTACCGCTGCTCCCAGTCGGTCGCGGGCTGACTGATTGCCCCGTCCGCCACACGCCCGCGCGCCGGCGAAAACGGGTTGACTAATCCCCCTTGCCGCACAGAACCCCCCAGGTCCCCAGTGGTTCGACGTATTCGCCTAGCACTGTTCCTCCCCCTCGGGAGGCCCCCGCCTCCCGTACTGTTCCTCCCCTCGGGAGGCCCCCCGCCCCCCGCGCCGCGCTGTTCCTCCCCGTGGGAGGCCCCCGCCTCCCACGCATGACATGCCGGCTGTTTCAGAGGTACGTGAACGGCCCACCCTGGCGGCAGCGGACCCGCATGTACTGCCAACTCTCAAGGTGCGCGAAAGCCCGTCGAAACCTCGGGTGCTCCCCACACCCAAGGGGCCCCCTCTCGGGCTCCAAGAATTGATCACCCCCACGTCTGGCGCCGACGACGCGACTGCTGGCTTTCCGTAGAGCCGGACCCATAGATCATCGTTTGTCGCCTGGTGTCCAAACATGTGAAGCACGGGTCAATCTAGACCATCGCGGCCCCGCTGAAGAGGGGATGTGTGGAATTTGTGCCCAAACCTTGAAGCCGGAGCCACCGATCGATGGCCGCCCGCGGGTGCCTCGACGACAAAGACGCGCCCCGTGACCTGCGATGACGGGAGTTCTCCGGGCCGTCGGCACCGGCAATCCCAAGACGCGCCGGCACTGCCGACTGAGCCGCGCTCAGGGCCTGTCCGGTGGCGCCGCACGCCGAGTGTGCGTGCCGGGCGGCGCGGGACCCGGCAAGATCCGCTGGACAGCACACGACGACGCCGGCAACTCAGCGGTGTGACTGAGCGCTCCCGTTGGCCGCAGCGCTTCAATTGGCCCCGGCGGCACGAGAGTTGGCCCGGCCGATCCCTGACACTTCTGATTCGATCAGCTGTCGGCCGGGCACAGCGAACTCATCAGGCCACGCGGCCGTCGCCTTCGGCCGGCTCGTCCTGAGCCATCAGACCGGCCAGCCACAAGGGCATCAGCCAGTGCGCAACAAGGACCGCGATGAGCACCGGCGCCGCATACGCCGTGGGGACATTGCCTTCGGCCGCACCCTTGACCAACAAGCCGGCGGCGGTTGCGGCAAGGAGCAGGGTCATCGCCCGGTGGGCGCGGGCTTGCACCCGGGCGCGTTCGGCGGATTGCCGCTCGTCCAGCGCTCGTTCGCGCAGTTCGAGCAGGCCACGGGTGGCCGCATTGATCGCCCCGGTCGCCACCATCCACGGCAGAAACAGCACCGCCACGACGACGAAGGCCCAGATCGGTTCCCCCTCCGCGAGGCAGGCGTAGGCCATCAGCCCGCCGATGGCCACGGTCAGCACCAGATGCGCGGCGACGACCAGGCGCCGACGGGCCGCCGTGGCGTACAGCGGCCGGCCTCGGTGGTCGTTCATCAGCCGCATCATGCTGCGGTCGTAGCGCGTCAGCCGCGTCGTTGTCATGGCGTCTTCCTCCCGTAGATCTCATCCGTGAGCGGCCGGAACGGTTCGAGTGAGAACAGCGCCTCCACCGGTAGCTCGAAGAACTTCGCGATCTTCAGTGCCAGGTCGAGGCTCGGGTTGTACTGCCCCCGCTCGATGTAGCCGATGGTCTGGTAGTGGGCCCCCACCTCCTCGGCCAGACGCTGGCGCGACACCTTCCGCTCGGCGCGAACCACGGAAAGTCTGTTGTGCACCTGCTCGCTCATGTATAAGAACTACTACATTCTGAGTGACAAGGGCAACCACAAGCGGCGCACCCAACCCAGAGGTGTGGCGAACAACCTGGATACCCTCGCGGCGCCATCCCTGATCCGCCGCCGGTCGAACGCTGAACCGGATCCCCAGCCCTCTCCTCGAGGTCCATGAGCAGGTCGCGAACGAGTTGGGCGGCCGCGGTTCGCCTTGGATCCTGACGCATCCCCAGGTCGAGGTTCTCTCTCGCCAGGCGCCGGATGAGCGCGACCGTCTCTTCCGGCAATGGTGGCCGACCGGTCCCGGCCACCGTGGGGCGTGCTGGGCGCCGATCAAGGGACGGGCTGACGCGGCACGGGCACCGGACGCTGATGGAAGAGCTGGGCGCAGTCACGCTCACGGAGAGCCCGCGGTCCGTCAAGTCCGAACGGGCCTTCACACACCTCCCCGCACGCCCCGCCGTGATCTACGCCATAAGCGCACTACAAGACCCTTGTCGCCGGGACAGCTGAAGTGTCCGGCTGACGCAGATTGTGACCACGGAACTCGCAAGTAGGACAGCTCGAAGTGACCACGTCAGCCGCGTGGTCGAGGCACGTACCCACCTGTGAAGCTTCTGTGAAGAAACGGAATGCTAGCGTCCACGGCGCCTTGAAGTTGCAAAGAAGAGGGGGAGTTTTGGCACACCTTGATCACTTCAGCGCCGGATGGCTTTCACCTGTCATCGCGTACGTGATGGCCTGCATCGGCGCCGCGCTCGGACTGCACTGCACCATGAAGGCACTGGCGTCGGACGGCCGCTCCCGGCGCAACTGGCTGGTGACGGCATCGGTCGCGATCGGATCGGGCATCTGGACGATGCACTTCATCGCCATGCTCGGCTTCGGAGTCGAGGGGACCCCGGTTCGCTACGACGTCCCGCTCACGCTCCTCAGCCTGCTGGTGGCCATGGCGGTCGTCGGGGCAGGTGTTTTCACCGTCGGCTACGGGCGGTCACGCTGGCGCTCGCTGCTGGTGGGTGGTCTGGGCACCGGCCTCGGCGTCGGTGCCATGCACTACCTCGGGATGGCGGCACTCCGGTTGCACGGAAGCGTCGGCTACAAGCTGCCGATCGTCGTCCTCTCGCTGGTCATCGCCGTGGCCGCGGCAACCGCCGCGCTGTGGGCCGCCGTCGTGGTGCGCGGCCCTGCGGGAGCGACGCTCGCCTCCCTCGTCATGGGGCTCGCCGTGTCCAGCATGCACTACACCGGAATGGCCGCCGTGCACATCGAACTCGCCCCGCAGGGGGGCGTACTGGACGGCGCCACGGCCACCCAGTTCATCTTCCCCCTCGCGGTGCTCCTCGGTTCGTTCCTGTTCCTCGCATCGGCCTTCGTGGCCCTGTCGCCCACGAAGATCGAGGCAGTCGAGAGCGCCGACGCCCCCGCGGCCACACCGGCCGGCTGATTCCGGCTGCCACGTGCCCCACCTCGCTCCCGTCCCCCGCCTCCCTCACCGAACGCCCACACCCCTGACAGCTCGAGGAATTGATGAACACATTCCTGGTGCCACGTTCGATCCGGGCGAAGATCGTCTGTCTACTGATGGTCCCCGCCGTCTCCCTGATAGCGCTGTGGGCCTTCGCCACCGTCACAACGGCGCGCAGTGTCTCGGAACTGAGCCAGTACAAAGAAACCAACTCCACCCTCCTCAAACCCCTGGACTCGCTCGTCACCGCCGTGCAGTCCGAACGCTCGGCCAACCTGCGTCGACTCGCCGCACCCAGCCGTGAACGGGCGGACAACGCGGCGGACAAGGAGAGGAACACCGACGCGGCCGTCGCCGCGCTCCGCAGCGGAATCCGGGCGAGCAGTCTGGACAGCGAGGCCGTGGGGGCGAACCCCGCCGGTCGCGTCGACCAGCTGATGTCCGGCCTCGACGACCTCGGCGCGCTGCGCGAGCGGCTGCGCGGAGGTGATGCCGGGTGGCAGGACACCTACGACGACTACAACAGCACGATCGCCCGGGCCTTCGCTCTGGAAGGGTCCCTGGCCGTCGTGCCGGGCCCCGACACGGCCTCGGCGGAGCGCGTCGTCCTCGAACTGGCGCATGCCCGGGAGATGATCGCCCGCGAGGACGCGCTGATGGGCGCCGCGCAAGTGTCGGGACGTATGAGCAAAGGCCAGATCCTGGAGTTCGCCGGCGCCGCCCACACCCAGCGGTACCTCCTCTCCGCTTCCGTGGACGATCTACGGGCCACCGACGCGGCCCCGTACCGGAAGGTCCTCAGCGGGACCGCGATGCGGGACCTGCGGGACGCCGAGGACGCCATGCTCAAGGCAGGCGATGGCGTACGAGCCGGGCTCGTCGCCGCGTCCGCCGGCTGGGGCACACCCGCCGGAGACGTCCTCCAGCAACTCGCGCAAGCGCAGCAGCAGGCGAGGACGCGCGCCGCCGACAGCCCGGCTCCCCTCTCGTTCGACGCCCTCGGCGGCTCGGGGGTCGCCGTTGTCCTCGGCCTCGTGGGGGTGGTCCTTTCGCTGGTGATCTCGGTCCGGATCGGCCGTGGCCTGATCGTCGAACTCACCGGTCTGCGTAACTCCGCGCTCACGCTGGCCGGTCGTGAACTGCCTCGTGCCATCGCCAGGCTGCACGCCGGGAAACCCGTCGACCTCGATGCCGTAGCCCCCATGCGTCCCCACCGCGACGACGAGGTGGCACAGGTCGGCGCCTCATTGGTCGCCGTCCACCGGGCCGCGGTCAAGGCAGCCGCCGATCGGGCCGAGGTCTTGCACGGCATCTCCGGCGTCTACGTGAACCTCGCGCGCCGCAGCCAGGTGCTGGTGCACCGGCAACTCGCGCTGCTCGACACGATGGAACGCCGTAACGAGGACCCGGCCGAACTGGAGGACCTGTTCCGGCTCGACCATCTCACCACCCGGATGCGCCGCCACTCGGAGAGTCTCATCATCCTCTCCGGCGCCGTGCCGGGGCGTGGCTGGCGGCGTCCCGTCGCGCTCATGGACATCGTCCGGGCAGCCGTGGCCGAGGTCGAGGACTACGGCCGGGTGCTGATCACGGATATCCCAGCGGTCCGGCTGCCCGGTGCGGCGGTGGCTGACCTCACCCACCTGGTCGCCGAACTCGTCGAGAACGCCACGGCGTTCTCACCCCCGCACACCAGGGTGCGCGTGTCCGCCGAGCGCGTCGGCGCGGGCATCGCTCTGGAGATCGAGGACCGCGGCCTCGGCATGGACCAGTCCGCGCTCGCCGAGGCCAACCGGCGCATCACCGACGCCGAACGGATCGACCTGCTCGACAGTGGCCAGCTCGGCCTGTTCGTGGTGAACCGGATCGCGCACCGCTTGGACGTGCGGGTGGCCCTGCGATCGTCGGTGTACGGAGGCATCGTCGCCGTTGTCCTGCTGCCGGGCCACGTGGCGGGCGAACCGATCGAGGAGACCGGCGAGGGTGCGGCGGTCGGGGAAACGGCCGCGGACGGCGCTCCCGCCGGCCTGCCCCGCCGCATTCCGGTCAGGCCGGGTGCCGCCGTCCCGGCGGAGACGGCGATCGCGGACGTGGACGCGGGCCAGGTGGATGCGGCGCCCGCTGCCCCCGTCCCGGCCCCGACGCGACCGCCGGAGGAGCCGGTGGGCCGGCCCGAGCTGCCCCGTCGTGTACGCCGGGCCGGTCAGGCACCCGGACCGCCCGAGGAGTCCGAACCGTATGAGCAAGCGCGGAAACCGTCCGAGCGAACACCGGAGGAGGCTCGCGCCGTCATGGCGTCCTTCCGGACGGGCTGGACCCGCGGCCAGGCCGTCAGGACGGCGCCGCGCGACCACGACACAGCAGGCGAAGGAGAGCACCCATGACCGGCACGGCCCAACGCTCCAGTGAACTCGACTGGCTTCTGGAGGAGCTCATCGCCCAGGTACCGGAGATCAGACACGCGATCGTGCTCTCCGGCGACGGACTGCCGGTCGGCACGTCGAAGACGCTGTCCCGGGACGACGGAGAACGGTTCGCCGCCATCGCCTCCGGCTTCCACAGCCTCGCCAAAGGCACCGGACGCCACTTCAGGGCGGGCAGGGTCGTCCAGACGCTGGTCGAGCTGGAGGACGGATTCCTGTTCGTCGTCACCGCGGGCAAGGGCTCCTGCCTGGCGGTGTTCAGTGAGGCCGGCGGCGATGTCGGCCTGGTCGCGTACGAGATGGCCCGGCTCGTCAAGCGGGTCGGTGCGCACCTCGGCACTCCGGCGCGCGGCGAGGCCGGTGAGACCTCACGCCTCGATGACTGACTCCGATCAGCGCTGGTACGACGAGGAGGCGGGGCCCTTGGTGCGTCTCTACGCCGTGACGACCGGGCGGGCACGCGTCGGCGCCGAGCAGCGACTCGACCTGATGACCGTCATCCATGCGGTGCCGCCGGACCCCGATCACGACCCGGTGCTCTCGCCCGAGCAGGCGGCGATCCTGCGCCTGTGCGGCACACGACCGCATCCGGTGGCCGACATCGCGTCCGACTCCGGACTGCCACTGACGGTCGTACGAGTGCTCCTCGGAGATCTGCTGGGAACAGGCCTGATCCGCGCCACGCCGCCCGTCCCCCCGGCCCGGCTCCCCGACGCACGCACCCTCAGGAGAGTGATCGATGGACTCCGAGCGCTCTGACGCGCCAGCGCCCTTGCTCGCCCTCAAGATCCTGGTGGCCGGGGGCTTCGGGGTCGGCAAGACCACGTTCGTCGGCGCGGTCAGCGAAATCCGGCCGTTGAACACGGAGGAGCTTCTGACGGAGGCGGGCCGGATGGACGACAGCCTGGACGAGGTCGCCGACAAGCGCACCACCACCGTGGCACTGGACTTCGGCCGGATCACCTTCGGCGACGACCTCGCGCTGTATCTCTTCGGCACTCCGGGCCAGGACCGGTTCTGGTTCCTGTGGGACGAGCTCGCCACCGGCGCTCTGGGCGCGGTGGTGCTCGCGGACACCCGGAGGCTGCGGGACTCCTTCCCGGCCGTCGACTACTTCGAGCGGCGCCGGCTGCCGTTCGTCGTGGCCGTCAATTGCTTCAACGGCCTCCGGGACTACAGCGCGTGTGAAGTGGCGACAGCGCTCGACCTGGACGAGAAGACTCCGGTGGTGCTGTGCGACGCGCGGGACCGGGAATCCGGGAAGGAGGTCCTGATCACACTGATCGAGCTGGCGGGCGAATCCGCCACCACTTCCGCCACCACAGCACCGTGGACCAGCCCGTAGGCGAGATGTGGCCTGGCCTTCGCCATGTCCGTGTCCGCCCGGACGAGGTTGCCGGCCAGGCGGCCGCCATCGGCCGCCACCGCGGCGGGTCCATGGAGGCGGGCCACGCTCTGGACCGTGTCGGCCTGCGCCGCGTACAAGGCGGCCGCCGGCACCGCGAGGGCGGTACCGGGCAGGCTGAACGTGATGGTGCCGCCGAGCAGGGCTACGAACGCGATGCCGGTGACGGCAACCGCCGTGGCGACGGCCCAGGTACGGGTGACGGAGCGCCGTCTTACGAAGCAGGCGGTGAGGCCCGCCAGGATCGGGGCGCCGCCGATGGCGATCACCGTGCTGGTGGCCACTCCTGACAGCGCGACGGCGTAGGCGTTGGGTCACGTTCGACTGTTTCGGCACCCTCGTGAACTGGCGCCACGGCATCGCCACCGGTATCGAACTGGTCGCGCCCGGCAAGGGCTGGGAGCTGCTGGAGGTCTACAACCGGCACGAGCCGCAGGTGCGGCGCGAGCACCCCTCCATGCACTACAGCGATGTCCTGGCGGAGCCGCTGAAGCGGACGGCCGCCGAGGCGAAGGTCGAGCTGGTGGAGGAGGACACCCGCGCACTGTCGGCCGGCATCCCGTGCTGGCCGGCCTTCCCCGACACCCGGCAGGCCCTGCGCGAACTGCGGGAGTCCGGCTGGAACCTTGCCCCGCTGACCACTTGCGACCGGGTCGTCATCGGCGAGACCCAGCGCCGGCTGCGGGTTCAGTTCGACGCGATCGTCACCGCCGAGGACTCCGGTGCGTACAAGCCGGCCCACAACTCGCCGAGGTCGAGGGCTTCCCCGCCGGCTTCGCGACGCTGCGCGCACAGGGGGACGGCACGGTCGAGATCAAGGAAGTTCGTGCGCCCCGGGCAGCGCGGTGCGCACCTGGGCTCGCGGAGTCCGGACCGTCCGGCTGGGGCCCCGCTCTCGTCGTCTTCGGCGAGAGCGGGGCCGGCCGGCGGTTGAAGCACGGGCGAGCGAGGACGGTCGGCCCCGGAGGTACTCAGCGGGGCAGGCGCCAACTGCGGACGTGTTCCCAGGTCAGTGTCTGCCACCAGCGGCCCGTCCAGTCGTCGCTGCGGGTGCGGTAGAGGGCGACGGTGTTTCCCGGGAAGCTGTCGGAGAAGGGCACGGGGAGTGCGGTGGCGTACTCCTCGACCTCGGCGAACAGGTCCGGGTCCGGGCGTACGTACATGTCGTGCGAGAGCAGCGACAGGTGGGCCCGGAAGGTATCGGCGTCGAAAGGATGTGCCGCCGGGTTGGGCGCCGGTGTCTCCAAGGGGGCGATGGCCGTGTCGATCCGGGCGGCGAGGGCCACGAGCGCCGTGTTCGGCGTGGTGCCGTCGGCGAGGTGGTGGACGTCGTAGACCAGCCCCACCCCCTGGCGGCGGATGCCCGCGTTGTGGACGGTGAAGGCGGGAACGTCGGCCACCGCCCGGGTCACGGCCTCGACGATCTCCTCTTCGGGACCCGGGAGGTGCCGGCTGCCGACCAGGGTCGCGTGCGGCGGGAACGCGCCCGCCGAGACGAGCCCGTACTGCGCCCGCAGCTGGGCGGTCACGGCGGTGACCGCGGCACAGGTGACGGGGTCGGGGCGCAGATAGACTCCGTAGCGGTACGGGTCTCCGGGAGCCTGCGCGAAGCGCTCGTTCGAGGTCGTGGCCGTAGTTGCCGCCGTGATGATGTCGTCGGTCACTGCCCCGCCTGCTCCCGGTAGTCCTTGATCTTCGCCGTCGCCGCTTCCTGCGCCGCCTTCAGCGCGGCGTCGAGCGGCTTCTTGCCGCTGAACGCCTGCTGCATCTGCGGCACGACCGCGTCGCGCACCCCCTGCATGGCGCCGGTGAGGCAGCCAGAGGTGGCCGTCGTGGCCGGCGTATCGGCGAACTGCTTGTCGAGCACGGCGTAGGGCTCGTGCTGGGCGAGGAACGTCTTCCACGTGGACGAGTTGTCCACGTCGGTGTTGATGGGGGCGTATCCCGACGCCTTGGCGAATCGTTCCTGCGCTTCGGGCGAGGCGAGGTAGCCGATCAGCTTCCAGCTCGCCACCTGCTCGGCCGCGCTGTGCCCGGTCCGGTTCAGCCACATCGCGGCGCCGCCGATCGCGGCCCCCGCCGTGGAGGGCGAGCCGGAGAGCGGGTAGGGCAGCGCGCTGTAGCCCTTCATGCCCCCCTCGTTGAGGCCGCCGATCGCGCCACTGGAGTTGAACATCATGGCCGTCTTGCCGGCGGCGAACGCCGACAGGGCGGCGTTGCCGTCGTCGCCGGTGTCGAGGCCGACGCCGTCGGTGTAGAGCTTGGCCATGGTGCCGAACGCGGAGCGCTGCGGCCCGCCGGCCAGGGACAGCGCCGTGGCCCCGCCGGCCTTCCGGCCGTTGTCCGGGGTGCAGTAGGGGACCCCGGCCGCAGCGGTGAGCTGCTCGAACCACCAGCCGTCGATGGGCTGGTCGATGCCCTTCACACCCGGCAGCACGGCATGGACCTTCCGCGCCGCGGCGGCCACGCCCGTGAGCGTGCCGAGGGTCGAGCGGTCCACCTTCGCCCGGTCCAGCAGCTTGTCGTTGACGTACAGCAGGGGCATGGACGTGTTCAGGGGTACCGCGAGGAGCTTGCCTTCGGCCGTGTAGTAGTTGCGTGCCGCAGGGCGGAGCTTGTCGAGGTCGAGGTCCCCCGGGTTGGCGGCGGCCATGTCCTGGGCGGAGACCGTCTGCCCGGCGTCGCGCAGATAGCCGCTGGTGATGTCGTTGGTGATCATGACGCTCGGGGTGCCGCCGCTGCGGATCGCGGAGGTGTACTTGGCGATGGCGTCGGCATAGCTGCCCTGGTACGACGCCTTCACCACGATCTTTCCGACGTTGGCCTTGTTGAACGCGTCGATCTCCTTCTGCAGCGCCTGACTGGCCGGGGCGCCGATGCCGTGCCAGAGCGTCACGGTCACTGGTTTCTTCGCATCGGCCAGCGCCGACGGACCGGGCACCGCGTCGGCGGACTTGCCGCCGTCGGCGCTTCCGCAGGCGGTGAGGGTCAGGGCGAGGGCAGTCGTCAGGCAGCCGGCCGCGACGCGTGCTCGCGGTCCGGTCCGGGAGGGAGAGGGTGAGGGAAACAGGGGCATGGCGGATCGGCTTTCTTTCTCGGTTGCCCATGGGCGGGCTGTGGGGGCTAGGTGGTGACCCGCGCGGCCAGGCCGCGGACCAGGAATCGCTGGCCGAACAGGACGAGCAGCAGGGTCGGCAGAAGGACCAGGAGGGTGCCGGCGTAGATCACAGCTGGTGTGGTGACCCGGTCCACAACGAGTTGGGAGAGACCGACCTGGATGGTCCGCCGCTGGGGGGAGTCGGTGATGAGCAACGGCCAGAAGTAGCCGTTCCACGCGGACAGGGCGCACCACATCGCCGCCGTGACCAGCTGAGGCCGCGCCATGGGCAGGACGACGTGGAACAGCGCACGCAGGTCGCCGCAGCCGTCCATGCGGGCGGCCTCCCACGTTTCGCGCGGCAGCCCGAGGAACGCCTGGCGGAGCAGGAAGACCGCGTAGCCCGCGGCGAGATACGGGATGACGATCCCGAGCACGGTGTCGCGCAGCCCGAGCCCGCTGACGAGTTCGAAGTTGGGAATGACCAGGCTCTCCCCGGGGAAGGCCAGGCTGGCCAGCACCAGAGCGAAGGCGGCACCCCGGCCGCGCCAGCGGGGGAAGACGAACGCGTAGGCGGCGAGCGCGGCCGTGGTGAGCTGGGCGGCGGACTGCAGGGCGGTGACGGCCACGCTGACCATGTACTGCTGGGCCAGCGGCGCGGAGCCCAAGGCGGCGCGCACGTTGTCCAGGGTGAACCGGTCCGGCAGGGGGACGAGCCGGCCGGCGGCCACGTCGGCCGGAGGCAGCAGGGCGGTGACGACCGTGACGTAGACGGGGAACGCGACGACCACGACCACGGCGCCCAGCCACAGCCAGCGCAGCAGGGAGGCCACTCGGCTGCGTGTCATGCCCACCTCTTCACCATCCCGAACTGGAGCGCGGTGACCAGCAGGACGAGCAGCAGCAGGACCACGGCCAGGGCCGAGGCCGAGCCGACGTGCGGCAGCGCCTCGCCGAACGCGCGCTGGTAGAGCTCGAACACCAGCGTCGAAGTCGAGCCCGCCGGGCCGCCCCGGGTGAGGACCTGGACCTGGGTGAAGACCTGTAGTCCGCTGATCGTCTGGGTGACCAGGAGGAATATCAGGCTCGGCCGGAGCATCGGAATGATCACCGAACGCGCCATCCGCAGCCCCGACGCGCCGTCCAGTGCCGCCGCCTCGATGACCTGCTGGTCGAGCTGGGTCACCGCGGCCAGCAGGACGAGGAAGGCGAATCCGAACTCGTACCACGCGGTGGCGAGCGAAACGGCGACCACGGCCCACTCCGGAGAGCGCAGCCACTCCGGCCCGGTGACGCCGATGTGGTGCAGCACTTCGTTGAGGGTTCCGACCGCCGGAGCGAACAGGCCCGCGAACACGGCCGCCGAAGCCGCCGCCGAGTACGCGAACGGCATCGACAGCAGCACCGACACCACGGCCCTCGGCCTGCGCGCGGCCCGGCGCAGTGGGAGCACCGCCGCGAGCGCGCCGCCCACGGAGAGCAGCACGCTGAGCCCGGCGATCGCCACCGTGGTCAGCAGCGCCCGGCGCAGGTCCGGATCGGTGAACAGTTCGGCGTATTGGTCGAGGCCGACGAACCGGGTCGGATCGCCCAGCAGGTCATTGCCGTACAGGCTCAGTACGACGCCGCGGACGACCGGCCAATACGCGAAGACGAGGAGAAGGCCGACGCACGGCAGGACCATCAGCGGACCGGCGAGGCCGCGTGGGCGCCGGACCGGGCGGCGTGCTGCGCCCCGGCGGAGTGGAACGTTCCCAATCATGGGTGGAACGTTCCCACCCAGCGACGGACGGGCGCAGCGGCCCTCGGGTGAACACTGCGCGAAAAGCGGGTCAGCCGGTCGGCGGGCCGGTCGTACGGCCCACGACCAGCGTGCCGGACAATGCCTGGTGGTGGTCGGGCGGTTGCTCGCCGTCGAGCAACCGCACCAGCGAGTCCACGGCCTGGCTGCCGATCAGATCGATCGGCTGGCGCCAGTGCGTGAGCCCGATCAAGGGCGTCGCCAGGTCTCCGATGCCGTCGTAGCCGGTCACCGACAGCTCCCCCGGTACCTCCACATCCCGCAGACGGAGTTGTTCCAGCAGGGCGACCGCGTGCCGGTCACTGGGGGCCATCACAGCGGTGATCTCGGGATGTCGCAGCACTTCGGTTGCCCACGCGCCGGCCGTCTCGCGACGCGGCCCCGAGATCTCGAGCACGCGCGCTCCACGCTCCCGCAGGTAACGGGTCATGGCCGCCGTCCGCGGCCCGAGCGTCACGGAACTGCTGGTCGGGACGGTAACCACCGCGATCTCGCGGTGCCCAAGACCGAGGAGATGGTCGGCCAGCGCGGCGCCCCCTTCGTCCTCGTCACAGTAGACGCTGGTGATGCTCGGATGGGTCTCGGGACGCCCGGCCACGACAGTGGGCAGCCGGGTGGCGAACGAGAGGATCTGCTCGCTCGGCAGCAGCCCGCTGCACACGATCAGCGCCTCCACCCGCAGCATCGCCAGGGTTTCCAGCGCCCGGTACTCGTCGCTCACCTCGAACCCGCCGGAGCCCGTCGCGGTGACGACCCGGTAGCCGTGGAACGCCGCGCGCTCCTGCATCGCGGTGAGCAGGTGGCCGTAGAAGGGCGTCGCCGCGTCCCGGACGAACGCCCCGACGGTATAGGTGCGGTGGGCGACCATGGCCCGGGCCACGGCATTGACGACGTAGCCCAGTTCCTCCGCGGCCCGCAGCACCCGCCGTCGGGTCTCCTCCCCCACGCTGCCACGTCCCGAGACCACCCGGGACACCACCGACTTGGACACCCCGGCCCGCCGGGCCACGTCGATGATCGTCGGATTGCGAGGCCGGTCAGCCACCGAGCACACCCTCCTGGGCGAGCACGGCCGCGGCCGCGTCGGCTCCCGTCCACCTGTGGGCGCGCCAGCCGTGGGCGCGGGCCGCCTCGACGTTCTCCCGCCGGTCGTCGAAGAACACGACGTCCGAGGGGGCACGGCCGAGCCGTTCGTCAGCACTCCGGTAGACGAGGGGATCGGGTTTCATCAGCCCGAGATCGGACGAAAAGACCAGCGTCGAGAAGAGGCCGCTCCATGACGCCCGACGGATCGCCTTCGCCAGCGAGCCCGGCGCGTTGGACAGGACTCCCAACGGTATTCCGTGGTCTGCCAACCGGCCGAGCAGTCCGGCCGCTTCGGGCCCGAGGACCGACCAGCACTCGGTGTCGATGCGGTCGAGCCGGTCGACCCAAGCCTCGTTCAGCCGGCGCCCCAGATCCCTTGCGACCCGTTGCCAGTACTCATCGGGAGAGACACCCAGGTCGTAGGCATCGCGGTAGGCCCAGTACGGGCCGGCGAGGTCGGACTCGGGTACGTCGAGAGCAGCGGCCAGCGCGCCCAGCGCACGGCCGGACGGAGCGAGGACGCCGCCGAGATCCCACACGACCATCGTCGACGATTCATTTTGGGAACGTTCCACAAGCGACGATCCTAGCGGCTCGAAGAACGGCCGCCCGACCGGCCCTCATGACGTGGGCGGCCTCCCTGGCGAACCTCAGACCTCCAGCGTGATGCCGTACCGGCGCAGCCATCCGTCGAGGCCGAGGACCATCCACGGCATGTGCGCGTACCACAGGCCGCGGATGCGGGCCTTGAATCCCGTGCCGTGCAAGTTCGGCGAGTGCGGGTCGCCCTCGCGGTCGGCGAACTTGTGATGCCGGCGGTGGGTCGCCACCCAGAACAGCAGCGGGCCCTGCGCGGCCATGGAACCGGCGGCCATCAGGACGTCCTGGAACCACGGTGAGGTCTTGAACGCCTTGTGGGCGAGGTACCGGTGCAGCCCGATGGTGACGCCGCCCAGGTGCACGCAGTAGAACAAGCCGAACAGGACCACATCGGTCACCGTGAACCGCCCGGTCACCAGCAGGTACGCGGCCGCGACGGTACCGATGAGCGGAAGGACCATGGTGGTCAGCGCGGAGAACCTCTTGATCCGCAGGCTTCTCGGGTCGAGCCGGACGATGCCCGCCGGGGCGCTGGGAGCCGACATGGTTCGGTCTTCCTCCTCTCAGGTTTCCCGGGCCGCGGTCCTACGCGCCGGATAGCGGACCTCGGATACCAGTCCCGCGCGGTCCAGGAGGCTGATGACCCCGCCGGTGATGTCGATCTGCCAGAAGCGGTGCCGGTTGTGCGCCAGCGACGGCTGGGAGTGGTGGTTGTTGTGCCATGACCCGCCCACGGAGACCGGCGCGAGCACGGCGAGGTTCTGACTGGAATCCCGGGTCCTGTACGGGCGGCGGCCCAGGGTGTGCCCCAGCGAGTTGACCGTCCACGTCACATGGTCGAAGGACGAACATGCGGGCGAACCCGCCCCACAGCAGTCCGCCGAGCGCGTCCACCGGCCGGCCGGTCACCGCCCAGCCCACCGCTGCCGGCAGGGCCAGCCCCAGAGCGATCCACCAGGCGTAATAACGATCAACCGTGCAGACATGGCGATTGCGCAGCAGGTCGGGGACGAACGTGACCCAGCCCTCCCGCCGGACGGTGAACAGCCAACCGACATGGCTGTGCCACAGACCGCGCAGGGCCGCCAGCCGCCCCTCACCCCGCGGGCGCGGCGAGTGCGGATCGCCGTCCCGGTCGGCGAAAGCATGGTGTTTGCGGTGCACTGACACCCAGAACAGGATCGGCCCCTGTGCCGCCATGCTGCCCGCGACGCCCCACAGGAAGGTCAGCACCGGGCCGGCGGAGAACGAGCGGTGGGAGAAGAACCTGTGCAGCCCGCCCTCGACGCCCAGTGATGTGACGAGGTACATGCCGAAGAACAGCGCGAAGTGCAGCCATGACCAGCCTTGGTGGACCGTGAAGACGATCGCGGCCGCGAAACCGGCCGTGGATCCGCCAACCGTGGCGCAGGCGAGCACGAGCGCGGAGCGATCCCTCGGTGGCGCGGTATCGGCTTCAGCGTTCATGGCCCGGCTCCCCCGCGAGATCGCAGGGCACGAGATCACAGGGCACGAGAGCGCCGCCCAGGGTGCCTTCCAGATACGCCTCCTGCGCGGCCCCCCGGCGGATCTTCCCACTGGTGGTCATGGGGATGGTGCCGACCCGCACGAGGTGCGCGTCGGCCGGCCGGACGCCGTGTTCGGCGGCGACCGCCGCCAGCAGACTGCCGCGTAAGGCGTCGAGCTCGACCCGGGTCCGACGGCTGTCGCGCACCTCGGCGACCACGATGATCTGTTCCTCGGACGTGCCCCGGTACCCGAAGGCGACGGACCGGTGTACGGACGGGTGGACACGGTCGACCGTGCGCTCGATGTCCTGCGGGTAGAGGTTCCGGCCGGCCACGACGAGCAGACCGCTCATCCGGCCGGTGACGAACAGCTCGCCGTCGCGCAGATAGCCGAGGTCACCGGTGCGCAGATACTTTCGCGGACCGGCTCGACCGGCGGGCGTCGCTCCGAACGTCGAGCGGGTCAGACCGGGTTTGCGGTGGTAGCCGGCGGCGACGCCCGGCCCGTGCACCCAGATCTCCCCGATCTCGCCATCGGCCAGCACCCGGCCGACATCCGGATCCACGACAAGCAGCTCGTGGCCCTCCGGCGCGCCCCCGCAGCCGACCATGGGCACGCTGTCGCCCTCCGTGCCCGCCACCCGGCCACGCGACAGCTCCTCCCGGTCCACCCACTCGACGCTGAGGGGCGTCCCGGCCGTTTTGGCCGTCACCAGCAGCGTGGCCTCGGCGAGCCCGTAACACGGGATCAGGGTCTTCTCCCGGTAGTCCCGGGGCGCGAACCGCTCCCGGAAGGCGTTCAGGGTGTCGAGCACGATCGGCTCGGAGCCGCAGAAGACGTGCCGGAGCGACGACAGGTCCACACCGGCCAGATCCTCCTCGTCCACCGTGTCCGCACACAGCTGGAAGGCGAAGTTCGGCGCGACGGTGATGGTCACCCGGTGTTCGGTGATCGCCTGGAGCCAGCGGGCCGGCTGCTGCACGAAGTGCTCCGGCGTCATCATCAGCAACGGCCAGCCGCCGTGCAGCGCCAGCATGATGGTCCCGATGAGCCCCATGTCGTGATAGGTCGGTAACCAGGTCAACCCGATGCGATCGTCCTCCGCGCCGATGTGCCGACCGATGGCGTGGCAGTTACTCATCAGATTGGCGTGCGTCAGCTCCACGCCCTTCGGATCGCCCGTCGAGCCGGACGAGTACTGGATCAGCGCTGTGTCCGTCGGCCGCACCGGATCGTCCAACGCCGTCGAGACATGGCTGTCGGCCGCCTTCGAGGGAGGTTCGTCGTCCAGCGGAATCAGCTGCGGCACCCTGTCCCCACCGGCCGCCATCCCGGCGAATCGCCGCTCATGGCGGGAATCGGCCAGGATCGCACCAGGCAGGCAGTCGGCCAGGATCGAACGCAGCCGGGTCACGGCCCGCCGGTTGGTCGGAGGAAAGGCCGGGACGGCCGTCGCACCGGCCTGGAGTATCCCCATCAGCCCCGCCACGAACCGCAGTCCGGGCTGACCGGCCAACACCACGCGGTCGCCACTGTGTCCTCCGGACCTCAACCGCGCCGCCACGGCGTCGGAGTACCGCTTCAGGTCGCGATAGGTCCACGATTCAACGCGGTTACTCGTCCCGTCAGCCAGAAGGCGGAACGCTGGGCGGTGCGGCGTGAAGCGTGCCCGGACAGCGAGGATGCCGGTGAGCGTCGCATCCGGCCGGGACATGTACAGCGCGATCTGTGAGCACGCTCGATCCTGCTGACGTGTCGCGACCTCCTCCAAACCCCTTTCCAGAGCCGACCCGTTGAGCGCTCCCACCACTCAAGATGAAACTCCTGGAGTCCAATGGCCTGGTCACGTTGCGATCCCTCACCAGGGCGGTGGACAGCAGACAACAGCCGATCAGGCGCGGGCGGTAGCGTAACTCTTCACCTTCCGCTTGACCACAGGGCAGATGGCCGGTCGTCCGCGCTGCGCTCGGATGCCGGGAGGAGAGGACGGCGGGTTCTCAGATGTGGGACAGCGCGAAGGAGACCAGGAAGCCGCTGACCGTGACCAGCCCGATCGCCAGGTGAGCCTTCTGGAACGCCTCGGGGATCATCGTGTCGGCGATCATGGCCAGGATCGCCCCGGCGGCCACGGCGGTCACCCCGGCGACCACGGACGGCGAAAATCCCCCGACCACGGTGTAGCCAAGCACCGCGGAGAGGGTGCTCGCGGCGGCGATGGCACCCCAGGCCCCGAAGACATAGCCCTTGCTGCGCGCGGCCTTCTTCATCCCGGCTGAACTGGACAGGCCCTCGGGGACGTTACTGATGAACACCGCTGCCACCGTGACGAGACTGACGGCGCCACCGTCGAGCAGGCTGACCCCGATCACCGCCGACTCGGGTACGCCGTCCAGCAGCGCCCCCAGCGCCAGAGCGAGCCCCGAGCCGCCGTGTTCCTCCTCGGACGGCTGGGCCTGCCCTGTGTGGTGGCCGGCCATCACCAACGCGATGGCCTTCGGCGGCACGCGCAGCCCGTAGCCCAACGATGCTCCCAGCAACAGCGCCGAGTCTGCCAACAACCCCCAACCCGCCTGCCTGTATTACCTCGGGCATGCCGCCCCGTGTACCCGTGCGAGCGGCGATGACTCCGGGCAGCGTCGACCGGCGGCGGGCCACCACCGGATCCTCACTGGCCGCCCACCTCAAGCGCCGCTTCGCCGCCACGCCGGACGGCGAGCTGCGCGGCGTCGAGCGCATCGAGCACTGCGTCGCCGTTCGCCCTCGCCCACTCGGTCAGCATGTGGATCGGATCGATCAGCGTCGCCCCGAGCGGGGTGAGCTCGTACTCGACGCGGGGCGGCACCTCGGCGTAGGCGTGGCGGCGGATGAGTCCGTGCGCCTCGAGCCGTCGGAGCGTCTGGGTGAGCATCTTGCGGGAGATGCCGCCGATCAGCTCGATCAGCTCGCCATGACGCACCGGACCCTCGCTGAGGCCGTAGAGCACGACCACCGTCCACTTGTCGGCGATCAACTCGACCGCCAGCCGCGCCGGACAGTCGGCGAGAAAGAAATCACCGGGAACGAAACCGCTCATGGCGCCAAAGGTAACCGCGCCACAGGTACCTGCTGGTTCCTATCGGAAACCTAGCCTGGGCTCTCCCCCCCCCGAAGCCAGGAGAGTCATGCGAGTCATCACCCAGCAGACGCTCGGCGGTCCCGAGGTGCTCACCATCGTGGACGCGCCCGAGCCCCAGCCCCTCCCGACCGAGGTTCTCGTGCGCGTCAAGGCGATCGGGCTGAACCCGCTGGAGGCGCGCCTGCGCGCCGGCGAGTTCCCGCTGATCGGCCGGCCGCCGTTCATCCTCGGCTGGGACATCAGCGGCGTGGTCGAGGAGGCGCCGCAGACGTGGCGGTTCAGGCCCGGCGACGAGGTGTTCGGGATGCCGCTGTTCCCGCGGGCGGCGAGCGCGTACGCCGAGGTCGTGTCGGCGCCGGCGCTGCACCTGGCCCGCAAGCCGGCGTCGCTCTCGCACGTCGAGGCGTCGGCGCTGCCGGTCGTCGGGCTGACGGCGTGGCAGGGCCTCGTCGACCTCGGCGGCGTGAGCGAGGGCGACCGTGTCCTGGTTCACGGCGGTGGTGGCGGGGTCGGCCACGTCGCCATCCAGATCGCGAAAGCGCTCGGCGCGCACGTGATCGCGACCGCCGGCGGGAGCAAGCGGAGGTTCGTCGAGGGGCTCGGCGCCGACGAGGTGATCGACTACACGGTGGTCGACTTCACCGAGGCGGTCCGCGACATCGACGTCGTGCTCGACACGATCGGCGGTGACACCGTCGAGCGGTCGCTCGAAGTGCTCCGCCCAGGTGGTCACCTGGTGACGGCGGTCGCCGAGGAGGATGCGGAGCTGACGGCCACGTACGAGGCGGCCGGCATGCGCTTCAGCGGTATCGCGGTCGACCCCGATCCGGTCGCCCTGCGAGGTCTCGTCGCACTCGTCGAACAGGGCAGGCTCCGGGTCCACGTGCAGCAGACGTTCCCGTTCGAGCGCGTCGCCGACGCGCACCGGCTCCTCGACGGCGGTCACCTCCAGGGCAAGCTCGTCCTCACCGTCCCCACGGCAACGCCGGACTGCTCGGCTGGGTGCCAGGCGGATTCGCCGTCAGTATCACCGTCTACGTTCTCGCCGTCGTGGGCGGCGTAGCCGTTGCCACCTGGGCCCACGCTGCGGCGAAGGCAGTCGGACGCGACAGCTGATGGGTCGGCTGGACGGGCATCGCGACGCAGCTGGATCGCTGACGGCGTCGGGCGCTCGACAGTGAAGAACAGTCCGGCTGTGCCGGCGCGGGGTGATGCAGCAGGCCGTCCGCGACGGTCTCGTACAGATCAGCCCCACACGGATGTCCGGCTGGCAGTCCGAATACCAGCGGGCCGAGGACGAAATCGACGACCTTCGTACCCTGGCGCCGTCCGACCGGACACCCTTGAGCAAACTCGCCGAGGCTCCGGTGCAGCGCTCATATGACCAGTATGCGGGCTAGGGCAGCGTCGTCACGATCGCCGCTTGAACCGCTGCTCGGATCGGCGAGGGGGTGCGGGTCAAGGCCATCGATCCGGTCAACTGGATCTGGACCGTGTGCCGTCAGACCACCCCGACACCCCCGGGGGCTCATCGACAAGGGCACCAAGGACAATCGCCTTCTGGCGACACCCAACAAGGACCGCGCAGAGGAAGAAAGGCAGCCATGCTGGCGCGGGATACTCATGGTCTGCCCGAGAGCACCGCCTGTGTGCCATATCTCCGCACACACCACGCGCACCGAGCCGGGAGCCAGGCATCAGCCAAGCGTTGATCATTCCAGCCGCACAAGTTCGTCAGCGCTCGTAGCGGCGGGGGAAGGGGAAGTAGTTCTCCAGGAAGGTGTGGAGTTCGGCGGTGACGCGCTCCTGTTCGTTCTCCGGCGTGTTGACATCGTTCAGGCAGAAGAAGTCGTGGCTGCGAGAGGTGAGTTCGGCGAGAGCGTCGGTGATGTTCGGCCGGGCCACGTCGATGTAGCGCAGCTTGTACTTGGCCGGCACTGCCCGGCCGGTGAGGTAGGTGTAGTGGTGGTGCAGGGATGTGGCCATGGCGATGTCGGTGACCGAGCGGAAGCGTGAGCGACTGGTGCGGGCGATGTCCTCGGCGAAGCGTTCCTCCAGCTCCTGCATGACCGTGCGCCGCTGGGGGTGTGGGGTGTGCATGAACTTGTTGACGGTGAACCGGGCGTGGGTGTTCCGCAGCAGTGCGCGGACGTTCTTGCCCGCGGAGTTCGGCGCGGGGTCGTCGGGGTGTGGTGCTCCCAGGCCGAGTTGGAAGGGTGAGAAGGGGAGCTTGGCGACGCCGTTGCCGTGGAAGAAGTGCCCCGCGGTCAATTCGACGCTCTACGCCTCGATGCCGTGGCCGAGGCGGCGACCGGCAAGCGCGATATTGAACTGCTCGCGGGGCTCCCGGACACTTTCGCTGACGGCCGTGACGGACAAGCTGTCGGGCTCTTCCGCCTGTACACCTACAAGGGCGGGCAGTTCAGTCGTCGGCTCTTCCAGCTGAGCAGAGAACTGCGCCATGCGCTGATCGTCCTCGCCGATCGCTCGCCGATGCCGTCCCCTACGTGCGGGGACGTCTTCCGGTGGGCGGCCGAGGCCGGCCTGCCGCAGTGACCACGGAGACCAGACGAACTGCCGAGGGCCGCTGTAGGCGAGCGGCGGGCGCGTCGCGTACCGGGCGGCGAGTTACGGCGACCGAGCGCGGTGATGGCAATCCCGGACGCGCGGTCCGGACGGTGGCCTGGGTCCCGCGGCCGCGCGACCGGTCGAAGTCCTGTACTTCTCCAGCGGCCGGCTCCGGCACGCCGGACCGGATTCGCTCCACCGGAGGCGGGTGTGGTGCGGAATGCTGAGCCACGTGGCGGAAACGCAACCGCGCTGGCGCGCCGGCACGAGCAGCCACGAGCCGGTTGCCAGGGAGCGGATGTCCTGAGCGGTGCACCGGCGGGCGGTGCCGGGGGGGACGTGGACGGACTCATGGGAATTCCTGCCGCTCGCAGAGCGCGCATTCCGACAACGCGGAGAAAAGTCCCGGTGTCGTAGGGGTGAACGCGAAATGGGAATTCGGAAAGATCGGTGAACAGGGCATGGGAGTGGCACAACCCCGCGCGGATTTTCCACGTCGAAACGGGTGATCGGAAATCAGATCCACTCCCCACGGAGGTCTTTCGTGTCCACCCTTGGCCCGCGCTCCCGCCGCGTCCGCCCGGTCGGTGTCGCCGCCTTACTGGCCGTCGCTGCCAGCACCGGACTCTTCGCCTGGAACGCCCAGGCCGCCACCTCGCCCGCGTCGTCGTCGCCGGTGTCGCCGGCCGCGTCGCCGGCCACCGTGACCGTCACCGACGGAGTGATGGCCTACACGACGGCAGACGGCCAGACCAACAAGCTCATCATCAAGCGGGTCAGCGAGACCGACACCACGCTGACCTTCGGCGTCGACGACGTTGTCGAGATCACCGCCGGCACCGACTGCACCCACCCCACTACCACCGACCTGACGTATGTGACCTGCACCGTGCCCGTACCCGACCCGGACCACGGCGGCGACCAGGGCAACGTCGAACTCGGCGACGGCAATGACAGCGTCAAGATCTCCGGCGGCGATGTGAACGTCTACGGCGAGGCCGGGGACGACACCATCGTCGGCGCTTCCGTCGCGGTGGGCGGCGACGGCGACGACACCATCAGCCAGGCCACGAACGCGAACGGCAACGCCGGCAACGACACCATCACCGACTCGTTCGCGGTGTGGGCCGGGGACGGCGACGACACCGTCATCGGCGATGACGTGGCCAACGAGATCTACGGCGGCGCCGGCGACGACTATCTCGACGGTGCCGGCAACGATGACTCCATCGACGGCGGAGAGGGCGACGACACCATCAAGGGCGGACCGGGCAACGACTACCTCTTCGGCGGCCCCGGCCAGGACGGCATCGACGGCGGGCCCGGCAACAACGTCATCGACCAGGACGGATCCCTCCCTGAGGGGTTCTGAGGGGTCCTGAGGGGACCTCAAGAGATCGCAAGGGACTCAGGGACCTGAACTACAAGACGGCCCGGGTCGACGACCCGGGCCGTTCCGCCGCCGAACGGGCAGACGGTCGACTCGGCCGGTTCCGCCCGTGCTTCGTCGGCGGCCGAGGGTCGGGAAGCTCGGCGGAAGCGGTGGCCGAGGAAGGAGCGCTGGGGGCCGCCCAGCTCGGTGAGCCGAAGGCGAGGAGACTGCCCGTGGCCGGCCCGGTGACCACGGCAGTGGCCCAGCGGCGCATCATCCTCATGCCCACCACCGTCCTGAGGAAGAATGCCGGCAGCGATCAAGAAAGGGAGCGTCGTGCGGCTGACGATCGACACCGGGACGGGCTGGACGATGGCTCGGACGGCGTCCGTTGATGGCTCCGGCGGCGCGGGCGATGTCGATCACTCCAGGCGGCCTGGCCGGCGCCCGAGGTGGAACCGCCGGTCAGCTGTCGTGCGAGGCCCCGGCGACCTCTCTGGCCGGGGCGGCGACGGCGGTTCGATCAGAGCCCACTACTCGTCGTCCACCATCCACAGCCGAGCTCTCACACCTCACGAACGGCCGAATCACTCCATGCCTTCGCCAACGGTGCGGTCAGTGCACGAGCAGGCCGCCGTTGGCGTCCCAGCACGCTCCGGTGACCGCGTCCGCGTATTCGGCAGCGAGCAGGATGGCCATGTCGGCGACGAACCTGGGGTGCCCCAGCCGTCCGGGGTCGTCTGCTCGATCCTGGCGGGCGTGTCCGGATCGCCGCTCCGGCAGACCACCGGAAGGTCCTGCGGTCCTGGGGAGATCGCGTTGACGGTCACACCGTGCGGACCCAGTTCGCAGGCGAACACCTTGGTGGGCGTGGCCACTCCCGCCTTGGCCGGCGCATAGTGCGCGTCGGTTGCGGTACCGCCGTTCTGCCCTGCGAGGGAGGCGATGTTGACGATGCGCCCGTAGCCGCGTTCGGCGAAGTCCTCGCCGAAGACCTGGCAGCCGAAGAGGGTGGCGTCGAAGTTGGTCGACACTGCCGTGCCGAAGCTCTCGGCACTGATCTGCAAGCCCCCTTCGACCGGGGACAGTCCGGGGTTGTTGACCAGGACGTGCACCGCGCCCCACCATTCGGCCAGCTGGCGGCCAACTGGTCGAGCACTCGGCTGAAGGCGTTCTTGTCGTGCACGTCCAGGCCGAGCCCGACCGTGTTCTCCCGACTCGGGTCGAGGTCCGCGGCCGTCTTGGCGGCGGCCCCCGCGTCGAGGTCGGTGAGCGCGACGCGGTAGCCCCGGTCGTAGAACCTCCCGGCGATGCGGGCCCCGAAGCCGCATGCCGCGCTCGTCACCTCGTCCGGGGCTGCGGTTGACCAGGGTCGGCGCTGGACGCGGTTCCACGCCTCGGCGTCGTCGGGGTCTCCGAAGCCGAACGGTTCCTGGAGAGGCTTGTGGATGCGCAGCGGCTCCCGGTTGGGGGCTTCCCCTGCGCGGCAAGGGGTGGCCGGGGCCGGAGGGCCGCTTATGCCGCGAGCTTTCCGGCCGCCAGGTCCGACGGGTGCTGGGCCAGCGGTGTGACGTCGAGCGTCAGGTAGGGGAAGAGCGGCGCCATGCTCGCCGTCCGCGAGGGCGACGAGGTCCCCGCCGCGAAAGCACCCGGCATCAGGGCGATGCAAGCCGTCGCCCAGTGAGGCCGGGCAGCGCCGTGCCGCGTGAGCCGCGGCACGGCACGCCGACCGCTCGATCGGCATCGGGGCCGATCGCAGGGACCGGCGCGTAGGACATCCCGCACATTCGACCGTCGCACGCACAGCAGTCCAGGAGGAATGCCGTCATGCATAAGACAGAGAAGATCGCACTCGAAGAACACTTCGGGGCCATCGACCCGAACATCGTGGAACAGTCCGCGACACACTTCATCGCCGACGCCTGGCCCGCGCACCGCGCCATGCTGCTCGACATCCACGACAGCAGGCTCCGCCTCATGGACGAATGCGGCATTGAAAAGGCCGTACTGTCCCTGCTCTCGCCCGGCATCCAGGCGCTGCACGACCAGGCACAGGCGGTGGACGACCCGGCACAGGCGGTGGACTGGTCGTATCGGCTCAACGACCACGCCGCCAAGCAGGTCTCCGACCGGCCGGACCGTTTCGCGGCGTTCGCCGCGCTTCCCCTCCAGGACCCGGACGCGGCGGCCGCGGAGCTGCGCCGGGCGGTCACCGAACTCGGGCTGGTCGGGGGCCTGATCAACGGCTTCTCCCAGGTGGGCGACGAGGACACGGTCGTCTACCTCGACGACAGCCGCTACGCCGCGTTCTGGGCCACCGTGGAGGACCTCGGCGTACCCGTCTACCTCCACCCGCGCGGCCCCCTCCCGCACACCAGCCCGAAGTACGACGGCCATCCCTGGCTCTACGGCTCGGCCTGGGCTTTTTCCGTCGAGACCGCCACCCACGCCCTACGGCTCACGGGCAGCGGCCTGTTCGACCGCCACCCCGGGATCAACGTGATCCTCGGCCACCTGGGCGAGCTGCTGCCGTTCAACATCTGGCGTACCGACCACCGGCTCGCCGTCGCCCCACGCGGCCTCGGCGTCCAGCACACGTTCGGCCACTACCTGCGCACCAACTTCTACCTCACCACCAGCGGCAACTTCCGCACACCCGCGCTGCTCAACACGCTCGTGGAGGTGGGCGCCGACCGTCTGCTCTTCTCCGCCGACTACCCCTTCGAGGACATGCGGGAAGCCGCCGAGTGGTTCGACCGCCTGGAACTCAACGAAGGCGACCACACCAAGATCGCACGCACCAACGCCCAGCGACTTCTGCGGCTGTGACGACAAGACCGCCCCCGGCGAGGACCGACAAGTGATCGTCGATGCGCCAAGCATCCACCTCAACGGTGGATCACCAGGGCATCTCACCGTGGCGGTCACGGAAGGTTCCGGTCGGTCCGTCCGCCCCGATGGTGGCGAGCTCGACGATCGCGTCGGTCCCCTCGGTCACTGTCTGCGGACCGCTGCGCCCGGTGAAGTCGGTCGCGGTGTAGCCCGGGTCGGCCGCGTTCACCTTCACGTCCGGCCAGGACTTCGCGTACTGGGTGGTCAGCATGGTCACGGCAGCCTTCGACGCCGTGTACAGCGGCGCGATGGCCCGGCCCTCGACGCGCCCGGCGTCGTGGGTGGCCGCGAAGGATCCCATGCCGCTCGACACATTGACGATCACCGGGCTCGCGGACTTGCGCAGCAGAGGCAGGAACGCGTGCGTCACCCGGACGATCCCCACGACGTTGACCTCGAACACCGCGCCGGCGTCAGCGGCCGTGATCTGGTCGGCGGGGCTGTGCGTCCCGAAGACGCCGGCGTTGTTGATCAGGACGTCGATGCCGCCCTCGCGAGCCGCGATATCGGCGGCGGCCGCGGCCACCGACGCGTCATCCGTCACATCGATCTGGACGAAACGGGCACCGAGTGCGTCGGCGGCCGCCTGGCCGCGCTCTGGATCGCGTGCGCCGATGAGAACGGTGTGGCCGGCCTCGATCAAGCGGCGGGCGGTCTCGTACCCGAGGGATTTGTTGGCTCCTGTGATGAATGTGGTGGTCATGTGTCCACCCTCGGTCGGTGAAAGCAGAACCAGTGCCCTCTGCGACGGTAGGACGGCCAGCACCAGAAACAACAGCTGCCCAGGGCATCGCGCCGCTGGTGCGACCGGCTTTCTCCGATCGACATCGGCCAGGCTCCGCAGCCCGAACGACATGCGGTGGGTTTTGTCGACGGGCTGCTTGATGGGGGTGGTCGCCTCGGTCATCGGGGCCTCCTACCGGCGTCCGTACGTCATCAGCCAGCTGCAGAACACGGCGCACCAGGTCGGGGCCGCAGAGTTCCCCCGCGCCCTCGGTCCTATGGCATCGATCGCCACGGTGATCAGCGAGGTGGGCGCGGAGAGCACCCGCTTGTACGAGGCGCCCGGCAACGGTGAGCCCGTCATCTGCAAGCTCACCGCCCAGCGCCGTTGTCGGCGGTCGGACCAGCGGTCAGACCATGGGAATCAGGACCGCGGGAAGATCACCGGCCTGAACGGCTTCCTGATCGATGGACAGTCCGCAGTAGTTGCCGACGGCTGTCTCCTCGCCCGGTGCGGGCCGCATCGACTCCACCGTTCGGTAGCCGGTGGCCCACGTCGCCATGCCCCAGTCCTCCAGCACGTACACCCAGTCGCCGCACGTCCCGTACATCGCGCGATTCACGGGAGGCGACTGGTCGCCTCGCCTCCTCGCCGGCACGACGAGCCCCTTGCAGGGGGTACGGCCGGCGAGCTCGTCGAGGCCGGCACCCAGCGCGATGAGGACTCGTCCGCGTCGACGCCACGGGCGCAGGTAAGCGATATCCCTCCGAGCATGCCGGGCAGGGCGGCTGAAGTGCCTGTGGTGCCGTGTGTGCCTATCCAGGCGATTCCGTCACTCATGCGGGTTCCTCTAGATTCGGGTCTCCGGGCAGACGTCGAGTGTGGGTGTTCCGGCCGGGGCCTTGCGGTCGGTGAGGGCGCGGGTGCGTCGCGCGATGGGGCGGGGCAGGAACTGGGCGGTGCCGGACTGCCGGTGAATCCTCTCCCTGTGCGCGCGACAGGCAGTTCGCGGTTGGTGGTGTCGGCGTCCATCTCGCCCGGGCAGTCGCCAGGTCGGCCGGCACCTTCGGCAGCGCGCCGCGTCGGAGAACATCCTCAGGCGCCGGGGCCGGGCGCTCCGTCGCGGACCGCCCGCGGCGAGGCGCCGAGTTCGCGGCGGCAGGCCTTGTTGAACGCCTGGAGGTCCCCGATCCCCACCGACGCCGCGATCGTCGCGATCGGCAGCGTCGTCTCGCGCAGCAGGTGCCTGGCCCGCTCCATGCGGCGGTGCCGGATGTGGGCCACCACCGTGTCCCCGGTCTCGGCCCGGAAGAGCCGGGTGAGGTGGTTGTGCGAGACGCCCGCCCCGCGCGCCACGTCCGGCACGGTGAGCGGCTCGGCGAGACGCGACTCGACGTACGCGATCGCGGCGGCGACGGCGGGGTGCCCGCCGCCCGTGCCGGTGGGGACGGACAGCTGCGCCACGCGCCACAGCACTGACCACACCTCGGCGACCGCCTGCGCCGGGGCCCTGGGGACGGCCGCGATGGCCTGGAGCAGGAGGCTGGAGAGCAGGGCCGTCTGGGCCCCCGCGTTCTGCACCACCGGCACCGTACGGGCCGCCCCGCGGTCGGGTAGCCGCAGATGGGCGTACAGGTGCTCGGAACGCCCGCGATAGCGGTAGCGCACCAGGACACCGGGCGGGACGAGGCTGACGTAACCGGGCCGCACGGTGTACGCGACGCCGTCGACCGTGAGCTCGGCGGTGTAGCGGTAGAGGTGCAGCTGCCACAGGTCGGGCAGGCGGAAGACGTCGCGGGGGCGCCGCGTGCCGTGGACGCCGACGCCGAGCCCCTCGATGTGCGGGGGCGAGTCGAGCCGGACCGGGACCCGCTGCGGCTGGGACTTGGGAGCTGCTCCCGTCATGCCGGTCATGCCCGTCATGGTGAAAAATTACCAGAGGTAGTGAGCAAGGCCCACGCGTCCCGGGGTGGCCGCGTTCTAGCGTCGTGGAGACGAACCACGAGTAACCACCCGCTCCCGCTCTCCCGACCGGAGGAGAACATGGCCGCCCGACCCGTTCGCGAACAGCTCCTGACCTCGGCGCGCATGGCCCGGTTCGTGGCCCACGGCTTTCTGCGCCTCGACTCCGTCGTCCCCGACTCCCTCAACGACCAAGCCCTCGATGTGCTCGCCGCGGGCGTGCCGGCCGTCCGCTACGGCACTCCGGTCGCCGAGGCGTTCCCCGAGGGCTCCTTCGCGCGCAGCCTGCTCGACCTCCCGGCCATGGCCGGTGCGCTCTACAGCCTGGTCGGCCCGGACCCCACCATCGACCACCACGCCGTGCACATCCGGCAGCCCCGGGAGGGCCAGGCCCAGCCGCTGCACGGTGACGCCATCATCGATGTCCGACCGGACGCCTTCGACGTCCAGCTCATGTACTACCCGCGCGAGGTGACGCTGGAGGCCGGCGGGACTCTGGTCGTGCCGGGCAGCCATCTGCGGCGCACCAACGAGAGCGACACCGGCCGGTACCAGAACCTGCTCGGCCAGCAGCGGATGGTGTGCCCGGCGGGCACGGTGCTGATCCTGCACCACGGCATCTGGCACGGCGGCCGGCGCAACGACAGCGGTGTCCCCCGCTACATGTTCAAGATCCGCTTCAATCCGACCGTCCCGCAGGTCCGCCTGTGGAACACCGACGACCTCGGCGACCCGGCGGTGGCCGAGGAACTGCGGACCCGGTTCCCGTGGTACGAGCAGGCGACCGGGCGGCTGGAGTTGCACAACCGGATCAGGCTGTGGCGGGCGCTGACCGGGGACCCGTCCTTCGATCTGGACCACTGGGTGACCCGGGTGACCAACCGGCCCGGCAGGGCCACCGTCGACGCCTGAGTGCCGTCCCGCCCGCCGCCTCCGCCCCCCTCCTCCCTCCCCCGCCGTCGCCTCACACCAGGAGCTGTCCACCGTGACCACACAGCCCACGACCGCCGAGCCCGCCCTCACCAGCGCCGTCCGGCAGCAGGTGCTCGTCCTCTACCTGAACAACTCCTCCCTCGACAGCGGCGTCATCGGCTGGGCGCGCTACGACGGCACGGGCGCCACGTCACCCACCGCCGGGGACGGGGACGAGCCGCCGTACGCCACCGGCGTGGCGGCACTGCTCGACGGCTGGCGGCTGTTCCAGGCGTCGCAGCTCATCCCGCCCTACCCGGGCCACGAGTACGACGTGTCCTTCCTCAAGCACGAGTTCCTGTTCGAGAAGCTCGTCAACACAGCCACGGCCACCGGCCCCGCGTAACGGCCCCGCCGGGTCCGGCCCCGCCGTGATCCGACGCAGCTCGGGCACATCACCTCAACGCACCGTGTCATCAACGGGATTCAGCCCCCGGACGGCCCGGCGAGGGTCGTCATCTGACCTGCGCCGCCGTGCTCCCCGGGCCATCAAAGGTTGTCAATATTCAGATCAGCGGTGGCCGACCGGGCGCGGTTGCAGTTTGGCGCCATTTCCAGGCCCCATAAGAGGAGGCAGCCCAGTAGTCGGCAGAAGATCAGGTAGAGCAGTCGCAGACCTACGACCACGGATCATGCCCATGCTCAGGCAATCGCAAAGCCCCAGGTCAGCCACAACGACGTCACCCACCTGATGCCCCCGCTCGGCGACACCTTCCCGCCGGCCCGAGGCGGGTCGGTCACGAGGGGAGGGCCCCGGCGCGTCGGCGGGCTTCGGAAGCAGGGGCTCCCGCGAAACCCGCATGCTTCGACGCCCCGTGCGGATGGCGTACGCCGGGCAGGTGTGCCGAACTCGCGCTGCCTGCGGAGCAGTTCGGCTCCGGACACCCCGCGGCCCCATGATTCATCATTCTGAACAGATTTCAGATGACCGCTCTATTGACGCAGTCACGACACGTTCCTACCGTCTCAGAAAGCGCTTTCCCCTCGGCCGTGTCAGCACGACCAGTTCAGCACCCCGAACAGCACCTGCCCGGCCGGAAGGACCACTTGCCCTGCCCGGGCGACATGGACCACGGCCACCTCATACCCCCACAACCGAAGAATCTGGAGACAGGCGATGCAATCGAGAGCCGCAACAGCATCGGTCAGCCTGCTGGCAGGCGCGCTCATCACGCTGTCCGGCACCACGGCGCAGGCCATTTCCGTTCACGGCGATCGCGGCAGCGCCACGCCCGCGACCATGCGCGTGAGCGCCGCGAAGGCGGCGAGCACCGTCCTCTACGTCGCGCCGGACGGCAAGGACAGCGCGTCCGGAACACAGTCCGCCCCGACCACGCTCACCTCGGCGATCAGCCGCATCTCGTCCGGCGGGACGATCTACCTGCGCGGCGGGACGTACAAGTACTCCTCCACCGTCACGATCCCCGTCGGCAGCAACGGAACTTCCAGTGCCCGCACCACGCTGTCCGCCTACCCGGGCGAGACACCGGTGCTGGACTTCTCCGCGCAGAGCGAGAGTTCGTCCAACCGAGGCATCCAGCTGAACGCCGACTACTGGCGTCTGTACGGCCTCACCGTCCAGCGCGCCGGGGACAACGGCATCTACGTCGGCGGCAGCAACAACGTCGTCGAGCGCACGGTGACGGCGTTCAACCGCGACACGGGGCTGCAACTCGGCCGGATCGCCAGCAGCACCCCCACGTCCCAGTGGCCGTCCAACAACCTGATCGTGAGCTCGGAGTCACACGACAACAAGGACTCCGCCGGGGAGAACGCCGACGGCTTCGCCGCGAAGCTCACCACCGGCACCGGGAACGTCTTCCGCTACGACGTGGCCCACAACAACATCGACGACGGCTGGGACCTCTACACCAAGACCGACACCGGCGCCATCGGGCCGGTGACCATCGAGTACTCCCTCGCCTACAGCAACGGCACCCTCAGCGACGGCACCCAGAACAACAACGGTGACCGCAACGGCTACAAGCTCGGCGGCTCGGACATCAAGGTCAACCACACAGTCCGGCACAACATCGCCTACAAGAACGGCCACCACGGGTTCACCTACAACAGCAACCCCGGCACGATGGCCGTCTCCGACAACGTCGGAATCGACAGTGTTCAGCGCAACTTCTCCTTCGACAAGGGAAGTTCGGTGTTCCGGAACAACACCTCGTGCCGCAGCGGCAGCGGATCCAACGACAAGGTCGTCGGTGACGCCGACAGTTCGAACCAGTTCTGGCTCGGCTCGAACGGGTCGCGCTGCTCCTCCTACGCCGGCGCCCTGGGCTGGTCCTTCGCCGGGGACGGCCCCCTCGTCGTGACCTTCGGCGGCAAGGTGGTGACGCCGTGAGCGGTCGGTGTTCTCGTACCGGCGCGAGACGCCGGCCGGAGCAACGCCCGGCATTGCGGACTCATGAGGAGGCGAAATGAAAAGACCACACGCACTGCGGCTCCGCGCGATGCTCGCCACGATGGGCCTCGCAGCCGCGGCCGGTGCGCTTCTGCCGGTACCCGAGGCGTCGGCGGCGGCCGGCGGTGCCACCGGCTACGCGACCCAGAACGGCGGGACCACCGGCGGCGCGGGCGGGCAGACGGTGCGGGCCACCACGGGAACCGCGATCCACACGGCCTTGTGCAACCGGGCCGACAGCAGCACGCCGATCACCATCGAAGTCCAGGGGACCATCAACCACGGCAACACCAAGAAGGTGTCCGGCAAGAGCTGCGACACCGCCGACGGAGTGATCGAGCTCAAGAAGGTCAGCAACGTCACGATCATCGGAGTCGGCAACGGCGCCGTCTTCGACCAGGTGGGCATCCACCTCCGCGAGGCCGGCAACATCATCATCCAGAACGTGACCGTCCGGAACGTCAAGAAGTCGGGCTCCCCCACGTCCAACGGCGGTGACGCCATCGGCATGGAGCGCAACGTCCGCAACGTCTGGGTCGATCACACCACCCTGGAGGCGTCAGGCGGGGAGTCGCAGGGGTACGACGGCCTCTTCGACATCAAGGACAACACCCAGTACGTGACCCTCTCCTACAGCATCCTGCGCAACTCCGGCCGTGGCGGTCTCGTCGGGAACAGCGAGAGCGACCGCTCGAACAGCTTCATCACGTACCACCACAACCGGTACGAGAACATCGACTCCCGCGCGCCCCTGCTGCGTGGCGGAACCGCCCACATGTACAACAACCACTACGTGCGCCTCAACGAGTCCGGCATCAACTCCCGCGCCGGAGCTCGCGCCAAGGTGGACAACAACTACTTCGAGGACTCCAAGGACGTCCTGGGCACCTTCTACACCGATGTGGCCGGTTACTGGCAGGTCGGCGGCAACGTCTTCGACAACGTGACCTGGTCCGAGCCCGGCAGCGAGAACCACCCGGCCGGCCCCGACCCGCAGTCCAACACCACGGTCGGCATCCCCTACTCCTACAGCCTCGACACGGCTGGTTGCGTGCCGAGCATCGTGAGCCGGACGGCCGGCGCCGACAAGGGCCTGCGGGTGTCGGACGGCAACTGCTCGTAGACACCGGCACGACCGGCCGCAGGCCGGGAGGAGGATGTCTTTATCGCCGCACGGTGGCTGACCAGGGGATGGTCGCTTGAGTATGGGCATAACCACTGATCGTGGATCTGCGACTGCTCACTCGGGATCCGTCCCCGGCGTCATGCTCACCGTGCGGTGTATCCGCCGTCCGCGTAGACCTCCGAGCCGGTCATGAAGGCTGAATCGTCGCTGACCAGGAATGCGACGACGGCCGCGATCTCCTCCCCACGGCCCAGCCTTCCGATCGGGGTGCCGGCCAGCATGGCTTCGTGGCGGGCCGTGCCCTCGTACCTCTCGAGCAACTGCCGGGTCCCGATGAAGCCAGGGTGCAGGGAGTTGACGCGAACTCCGGAGCCCGCCCAATGCAGCGCCGCGTTCTTGGAGAGCGTGCGGACCGCCCCCTTCGCCGCGTGGTAGGCCGCGCTGTTCCCCATGCCGCCCACCGTGCCGAGGATCGAGGAGACGTTGACGATCGATCCACCCCCCGAGGAGGCGATGAGCGGGCCGAGGTGCTTCATGCCGAGCCAGACCCCGGTGGAACCGACCGACATGACCGCCTCCCAGCGCTCGATCGTCTCGTCCTCGACCGTGGCGATGCTGCCGATGGCAGCGTTGTTGACCAGTCCGTCCAGTCGGCCGTACTCACTCCGGATGAAGCCTGCCACGTCAACCCACTGCGATTCCTCGGCCACGTCGAGCCGTGCGGTCAGATGCCGCCCCGGCGTGCCGTCCAACTCGGTGGCGAGAGCGGTGCACGCCTCCTCCTCGAGGTCGGTGAGCACGAGGTGGGCGCCCTCCTCCGCGAGCCTGGCGGCCGCGGCCGCGCCCAGTCCTCCGGTGGCGCCGGTCACGCACACGACCTTGCCCCTGATGCGTTCGTCCACCGCTGGCACAGCACACTCCATTCATCGAGTCAGCCGAGGCTGACGCGTGTCTTTCCGGTCGTTCGGCCGGCGATCATCGCTGTCAGCGTGTGCGGAGCCGTCGTCCGGGCCAGGGCGGCGCGTGTTCTCCGGGGTGGATCAGCACGCCGGGAGGCGAGGGGTTGCACATCGTCAGCGAGGATCATATTGAACCAATATCAATTTAGTTTGGAGGGGCGCAACGGTAAGGCGTGGGCCTCATACGGTGTCGTACGGCGGTGGCGATTCTGACGGCGGCCTCCCGTCCCTCGGCGATCGCGTGCGCCACGCGTCGCGGCACCACGGCGTCGCCCACCGTCAGCACCAGGGGGGCGGTGCAGTCCATGGCACCGTGCGGGCGGCGCTCCCCCACCACGACGACACGGTCCGCGGGCACGGTGGTGGTCCCTCCGGAGATGCGGTGGGCGACGGTGACACCCTCGGGCCCGATGCCGTTCGCCGTGCACAGCGGCAGGATCTCGAGTTCGCAGGTGCCCGACAGACGTTCCAGCAGTTGGACGCGGCTCTCGGGCGGGATCGCCCCGGCGAAGGCCGTACCCGGGGTGACGAACGTGATGCGGGGCACTCCCGCGGCTACGGCCAGTTCTACGACGTCGCACCCTGGCCACCAGCCGAATCCGTCGTCGGCCACGAGCACATGCGCGGCACCGGCCAGCGACGGAACTCCCCGCGCCAGGGCGACCGACGAGGCCATGGCGCCGGCGTCCAGCAGTGGCGATGTCTCCACCGCGCCCGTGGCCAGCACCACGGCGTCGAACCCTTCGAGTTCAGCGCCCGGCTCCGCGGTCTGCCCGAGACGTACGTCGACACTCGCGGCGGACAGCCCCCGTTCGTAGAAACCGAGCAGCGCGGCCCAACCGGTGCGATGGGGTGCCAGAGCCGCCGTGGACATCTGTCCGCCCAGCCGGTCGGCGGCCTCGAAGAGGACGACATCCGTCACCCCGGCATGGGCAAGGCCCAGCGCACACTCCAGGCCCGCGGGTCCCGCCCCCACGACGGCGACGCGCTCCCCGCCGGCGCGTGCCGGGACCCACGCGCGCACCAGCGGTGCGGCGGGCCGACGCGGTTCGCCGGGCGGTGCGAGGTCCGGGTTGACCACGCACAGCAGCACCGGGTCGAACGTCCGGCAGTCCTCGTTGCAGGCCACGCAGGGCCGGACTTCCGCCGCACGGCCGGTGAGCACCTTGCGCGGCAGGTCCGGGTCGGCGATGAGTGCGCGCGCCATTCCCACCAGGTCGGCGCCGGCCGCCAAGGCGTCGCCGATCGCGGCCGCGGTACGGAAGGCGTGGGACGCCACGAGCGGCCGGGTGACGAGTGGCCGCAGACGCGCCAGATCATCCAGCACCGGCGGGCTTTCGGTGGCCATGTCACGGACGTACGTGGTCCGCACCCCGACGGTGACGTTGACGTAGTCGACCAGCGGATCCACGGCCGGCAGCAGCGCGGCCAGTTCGTCCGGCGACAGCGCCACGTCCTCCGAGGCGTCGACGCTGAAACGGATGCCCAGCAATGCGTCGGCCGACAGCCCGCGAACCGCGGCGATCACCCGCTCCAGTACCTCGAGTCCGTCACGGCGCGGGTTCGTGCGCGGCGAGAGGAACTGCTCCAGCAGATAGGCGTGAGCGGCGTGCAACTCGATGCCGTCGAACCCCGCCTCCAGGGCGTGGGCGGACGATACGCGGAACGCCTCCACCACATCGTCGATATCGCTGCCGCGCAGAGCACGCGGCGCCGTCGGCTCACGGGGAGAGCGCACGGCCGAGGGGGCGACCGGCGCGTAGTACGACTGCGCACCGAGCGTCTCCCGGCCAAGGTGGACAAGCTGGCAGACGGCGACCGCGCCTTCGGCGTGCATGGCCTCCACCCGCTTCCGCAGCGGACCCACCGCCTCCGGACGATGGAGCTGGAGGATGTTCCCCTGCCGCGGCGCGGACTCCGGCGCCACCGTCGTACCGCCGCAGACCAGCATCGCCGCGCCGCCGGCCGCCAGACGGCCCCAGTACTCGGCGTCGCCGCCGAACGGCAGCCCGTCCCGTACGAAACCACTGGCGTGGGCCGTGGCGACCAGCCGGTTCCGCAGCGTCGACGAACCGACGGCCAGCGGCGCGGCGGCCGCCGGAAGATGTGATCCGGCCATGAGCGCTCCGGCATCGGTCATGATCATGACTCCGCGGGGGTGACGGCGCTCTCGCCCGCGACGGGGCCGGCGAGACGTCCGCGGATGAGGTCCGACAGCCGTTCCGCCGCGGCGATGACCGGCAGGTTCGTGTTGGCCCGCGGCACCTCCGGGAACACGGAGGCGTCGGCCACCCAGAGCCCGTCGAGGCCGAGGACGCGGCCGGACGGATCGACCACCGCACGGGGGTCGTCGGGCGCGCCCATGCGGCAGGTTCCGCAGATGTGGCCGGTGTCGCCGATGGTCTCCATCAGCCAGCGGTCGACCGTCGCGTCGTCGGACAGCGCGTCGAGGCTCCGGCCGGTGATGTCGATGGCGATGTGTTCGAAGGCGGCGTCGAACGGTCCGCTGCGCAGCAACTCCACGCAGTGCTTGACGCCGTCGCGCATCCGTACGAGGTCCGAGGGGTCGCTCAGCAGGTCCTGGTCCATCACCGGATGCGCGTCGGGGTCCGCAGAGGCCAGGCGCAGCACGCCGCGCGAGAACTGCTGGTTCGCCCACAGACAGAGCAGGCCAGGACCGCCCGCGGCGTGGCCGCCACCTGCGCCGCCCCAGGTTCCGCCGGTGCTTTCCGCGACGAGGTGGGAGTCGCCCGGGTTCGGCAGGGCGAGCGTCTGGTTGATCGAGGTGATCATCATGTCGTTCTCACCCGCTCCCGCCAGTCCGGAGGAGTAGCGCAGACAGCAGTTGGCATGCCGGGCATCGATGTCGGGCTGCTTCCCGGGCCGGGCGTACAGCCAGAACAGCGCCAGAGGATGTTCCTGCATCCCCTCACCGACCGGGAGCGCCGCCACCGGGCCGTTCGGCCCGATGCCGGATCGCAGCAGGATCGCCGGGGAGTGCACCGCTCCGGCGCACAGGACGACGTGCTGGGCACGGACTTCCGTCCAGTCGTTCCCCCGGCGTACTCGCACCCCCACGGCCCGGCCGCCCTCGATGAGCACCGTGTCCACCGTCGCCCCGCCGAACACCCGCAGATTGGGGCGCTGTCGGGCCGGCTCGAGGTAACCGTCGTTGGTCGTGACGCGCGCACCGTCGCGGGAGCTGATGGCGTACGGCGAGACACCGGTCCCGGTGGGCCCGTTGTGGTCATCGCACCACAGGTGGCCCAGCCCCAGCGCGGCCTCGGCGAGCGCGTGGTCGGCGGGGCCCCAGTCCTCGCGGCCGAGCCGCTGCACCGGTATGGGCCCGCGATCGCCGTGGTGAGGGCGGTCACCGAAGTCCGCGTCGCTCTCCATGCGCCGCAGGTACGGCACCATGTCCGCGTACGACCAGCCGGGACAGCCGTACGCCGCCCACCGGTCGTAGTCGTCCGGCATGGCCCGGAAGGCGATCATGCCGTTGACCGACGACGAACCACCGAGGCCCCGTCCGCGCACATGCGGCCGCGGCGCCTGCGCGCGACTGCGCCGTGAGGTAAGACCCGGCCACTGGAACTCCGCGCAGGCCGTCTCGTCCAGTGCCCGCCAGCCGTTCATACTGCGCAACTGCGGTGGGGCCTCGGCGGACCGCCAGTCGCGCCCGGCCTCCAGCAGCACAACCTCGCTGGCCGGATCCTCGCTCAGACGCGCCGCCAGCACGCTCCCGGCGCTACCGCCGCCGACGACCACCCAGTCGGCTTCCAGTGCCGGCTTCATGGTGCCCCCACCTTCGTCCACACGCTCTTCTTCGCGGACAGCTCCTCCGGCGAGCCGGCTCCGAAGGCCCGTCCGTGGCCGGGGCCGCCTGGACCGCCCCCTGGCACGTGAACGGCCGCCCCGAGCGGTCCGGTGGCCGGGTCGATCACGGACATCGTCACCCCGCCGAGCGAGGCGACGATCTCACCATTGATGGACTGGGTGGACATGTGCGGCTCCCCTTCGCACGACGCTGTGCGCGTGGCCGGCCGGTCTGCTCGGCCGTGAAGGTCGTCACCCCACGACGACCCCGCGCCGGGTCGCGCGTGGACGACAGAGATTGAACTAACTTCAATTCTGTGGGGAGCGTACTGGCCCGAACGGAACAGCGGCAAGACTCGTGCCGGGTCTTGATGTCGTACGCCGACTTCAGCGCCTTCTCAGTCCGGCCGTACCTTGCCCCGGGCCCTGCCCCCGCCCTGACAGCCAGGCCCGCCATCCACGGCATGGCGGCCGGCCACCGTCGCGCCTTCCTGGAGATGAACGCCTGGATCGAGAAGCAGGGGCCTGGATCCGGTCATCGGCACCGTCTACGGCTTCGAGGACGCGCTCAAGACGTACGAACACCTGGCCCGGCGCCTTCGGCGAGATCGTCATCCGCGTCACCGACCGGCCTGTCGCCCCACCCTGCGGGATGCGGCCAGCCCCCACTCCCGTGGTCCGCTCAGCCGCGCCCTGGGGCGCCAACCTGATTCGAAACACCACCGTGGACGAAGCGCCCTTCTGTGTGTCCACGGGGGCGTTGTTCAGGTGCGCGCATACCGTGTGGCCCCAAACTGGTCCCAGGAGAGTCGAGGAATTTCGCACAGACCTGTCCGCATTGAACCGCCCTCCACAAGCAGCTCTTGACGACCGCTCAACCCGGTGGGCACTGCTGGACCGTCCGAAATCGACCAGGCCACTTGCCTGGCAACAGTCCAGCTCAACGCCCGAGCCCGGCCCCGGGTATGGGCAGATCCACCCCGCCCACCCGCCAACTCCCCCGCAGAGAACGCTGCGCTGGCGGGTCAGCTGGTGGTCTCGGCCTTTACGCGGTGGCGTGCGGCTGGTGGGACGCAGGATGGGGCAGGGGGATCTTCTGCGTGAGCTTGTCGCCTTCGACGTCGAGGTCGGGCAGGAGGCGCTCCAGCCGGGCGGGCAGCCACCAGGCTTTCTCCTGCGCGAGTGCCATGGTGGCGGGGATGAGGGTCATGCGGATGACGAAGGCGTCGATGAGGATGCCGGCGGCCAGTGCGAAGCCGGCCTGTTTGATCATGGGCTGGGGGTTGAAGATGAATCCGGCGAAGACGGAGACCATGATGGTGGCCGCCGCGACGACGACGGAGCTGGCACGTGCGAATCCCGTGACGGTGGCGTTGAGCGGAGTGGCGCCGTGGACGTGGGCTTCCCGCATGGAGGTGACCAGGAACATCTGGTAGTCCATGGCGAGTCCGTACAGGACGCCGGTGATGATGATGGGCAGCAGGCTCACCACGGGGGCCCTGGCGTCGAGCCCGATCAGGTCCTGGAACCAGCCCCACTGGAAGACAGCCGTGGTCAGGCCGAAGGTGGCGCCGATGGAGAGCAGGAAGCCGAGGGTGGCCATCACCGGGATCATGAGGGAGCGGAAGACCAGGAGCAGGACGATCAGGGAGAGCGCGAGGACGGTTGCCACGTAGAGGGGCAGGACGTCGGCGAGCCGGTCGGAGACATCGATCGCGAGGGCGGTGAAGCCGGTGATACCGATGGTGGCGCCGTGGGCGTCGCCGATCTGTGCGCTCTTGTCCCGTACGGCGGTCACGAGGTCCTTGGTGGCGTCGTCGTTCGGGCCGCTGCCGGGAACGAGGCTGAGGATGGCCGTGGTGCCGGTGCTGTTCATTCCGGCCAGGGACACCGAGGTCGAGCCCTTGATTCCTTTGATGCCGGAGGTGATTGCGGCGAGAGTTGCCGGGGTGAGGGACTGCCCTTTGGCGGTCGAGGTGACGGCGACCATGAGCGGGCCGTTGTAGCCGGGCCCGTAGACGTCGCTGACCAGGTCGTAGCTCTGTCGCTGTGCGGTGTCGGTGTTGTAGCTGGCCCCGGAGGGCAGGCCCATCTTCATGTCGGCGGCAGGCACGGCCAGGATCACCGGGATCAGGAGCGCGGACGCGAGGGCCGGGTACTTGTGGCGGATCAGGCGCGCTCCCCAGCGACTTGCCCGCGCGTGGTCGGCGGATGCCTTCTGTTGCCGCACCCTGTTCCGGGTCCGGGTGGGACAGATGCGTTCCTGGACCAGCCCCAGCAGCGCCGGCAGCAAGGTCAGGGCGAGCAGGACGGCCAGGGCGATCGTGGCGGCCGCCACGATGGCCATGGTGCTGAGCAGGGTGATCCTGACGACCAGGAGTCCCATCAAGGCGATGATGACGGTGCAGCCGGCGAAGAAGACCGCGCTCCCGGCTGTGCCGACGGCGCGGCTGGTCGCTTCGTGCGCGTCCAGTCCGTCCTCCAGGATCAGCCGGCGTTCCCGGTTGACGATGAACAGGGCGTAGTCGATACCGACGGCCAGCCCCAGCATCAGAGCCAGGACCGCGGTGAGCGAGTGGATTTCAAAGACGGCGGAGAGAGTGAAGGCTCCCCCCACCCCCACCGTGACCCCGACCAGGGCGATGGCCAGGGGTAGCCCCGCCGCCACGACCGACCCCAGCGTGACCAGCAGGACAATGGCCGCGACGACGACACCAACGATCTCTCCGATGCCGATGATCTCGGGGATCTCCATCATGGACGCGGACGGCAGGACTTCGAGGCCGCCATGTGCGGCTTGCCGCTCGGCGGCCTTGACGGTGCTGTCGATCGTCCCGGAGGGAAGCTCGTAGGTCTGTTCATCGAACTGGAACTGCATCAACGCCGTCGAGCCATCGGCGGAGACAGTGACTCCCGGCACCGGCCGGCCGTCCACCTGTAACGGGACGGGCGTCTTGCCGGAGGACGGCTGTCCGGCAGCCTGAGCCACCGCCGCCTGGCCCCGTATCAGGGGGCCGTTCTCCCCCTGGGCGGCTTGCTGAGCCATGACCTTCCGGGCGTCGATGACGTGGTCGTGGCGGTAGACGGCATCCACTGCCGCGGCCAGGGCGGCCCGGACCTTCCCGTCGTGGATCCGGGCACCGTCCGGCGCTTTGAAGGCCAGCATGCCCTGGCCGCCGGAGGCCTCCGGCAGGGATCTGGCCAGTTCGTCGATGACCTTCTGGGACGGGGTGCCGTCGATGCGGACCTCGTTGCTGAGTTTGACCGGGTTGGCCAGGAGGAGGCCCACCACGGCCGCCACCACGGCCAGCCAGCCCCCGATGACGTACCAGGGTTTGCCGTAGGCGAACCTTCCCAGCCGGTACAGCAGAACGGACACAGTTCCCTCCCTCTTCCGTGCGTCGAGGCCACGCCAGACGCGAAGTGATAGTGTCCTATCAAAGTGATAGGACACTATCAAGCGAGGGAGGATAGCCTTCATCACGGAGCAGGGAGGAGTCGTCGATGACAACCACGAAGGACCGCGGCCGCCGGCGCAGGGTCGACGCACGCACCAGCGTCGAGCGCATCACCGCTGCCGGGCGGACCGTCCTCGCCACCGGCGAGGCATCTCTGGAACAGATCGCAGCCGAGGCCGGCGTGGGCATCGCCACCCTCTACCGCCACTTCCCCAATCGGGAGGCGATCGTCCGGGCCGTCCTCGACGACATCCTCGAGACGGACCTGCTGCCCCGCATCGACCGCGCCGCCGATGCCCCCGACCCGCGCCGGTCCCTCCAGGACATCGCCACGCACTTGCTCGACCTGATCACCGAGGAGCGGGGACTGGTCAGCTTCGCCGGCAACTTCACCGACGTGGCCGTGGAGGCTCTCCAGCGTTTCAGCGACTCCCTCCACCCCTTGTTGCTGCGCGCGCAGCAACAAGGGGAGATCCGCTCCGACCTCACCGCGGAGGACATTCCACGTTTCCTGGTCATGGCGGTCGCCGGTCTCGCCCTCCCCGGCACCGCACCCTCGCTGCGCGCACGCTTCGTCGCCCTGCTCTTCGACTCGCTCAACCCCGCCAACGCAACCCCCCTGCCCCCGCTGCTTGCCGGGGATGACGACCTGCGTACCGCAGTCAGCAACGTCGCACGCGGGTAATCCGTCCGCCCCGGCCCTCGCCGGCACCGGAGCCGATACAGGACGCCGCGCCACGTCCGGCGGCGTGAGGGACTGCGGATCAGGCAGACGCCGGCTTCCGGATGCGCGGATGGTTCTCCAGCGCCCACCGCACGGTCTTCGGCCGACGCCCGAGCAGCGTTTCCAGCTGGTCGGTGACGCCGCGGTACCCCCCGCCGCCGATCAGCCGGGTCAGGGTCTTCATGTGCTCCGCGGTGTGCGGAAGCTCGGCAAGGGCGGTGTCCACGTAGTTCTCGTTCCAGGTTTCGACCTCTTCGGGAACGTAAGTGACCTGACGTCCCAGCACAGCCCCGAAGTCCTCCGCGAACCCGTGCATGTCCTTCAGTTCCGGACCGTTGAGCTCGTAGGACTTCGAGATGTGCGGTGCCGGGTCGGCCAGGATCTTCGCGCACGCCTCCGCAACGTCATAACCCGCGATGGGCGCGAGCCGGTGGCGGCCGAAGGGCAGGCGCAGTTCACCGTCGCTCAGCGGCTCCAGCGCCAGCCAGGTCATCAAGGGGTTCTCGACGAACATGGCCGCCCGCACGTTGACGGTCGGGAGGCCGGACCACTCCAGCACCCGCTCGGCGACCCAGTGGGCCCGTTGCTGCGGCGACCAGTCCGCGACGAGTCCGCCGAGCCACGCACGCCGTTCTTCCTCTGGGGCGGTCATCTTCTCGAACGTCATGAACGACTGCTCGAACTCCGACATGTTGACGAAGACCTCGATATCGCCCTGGGCCCGCGCCGCCGCGGCCATCAGGCTGACGGCATCGGTGTAGTACGGCGACAGGCTCATGCTGAAGTAGATGCGCCGGCAGCCCTTCAGCGCGGCGGTCACGTCGGCGATGGTGAGCAGGTCACCGACGAAGATCTCGGCCCCGGCCTGGCGGAGCGAGTCCGCGCGTTCGTCGTCCTGCCGCACGAACGCGCGCACCGGGTGACCTTGTTCAAGCAGCATGTCGACCATCGTTCGGCTCACACCGCCGATATGGCCGGCGGCGCCGGTGATCAGGATGGGATTGCGCTCTGGCATCGACGTGTCCTCTGTCTGATTGGGGTGGGCCATTCACCAAGCCCAGGATGGGGTCAGCGGCCTCTTGGGCCGCTCAGGGGCAGGAAGCCCTCTGCACGGGGTACGAAGGTCCGCTCGAAACCGGGCCCATGGCCGGGCGACCGTCCCGCCGAAGCCGAGTCGATGAAGGCGAAGAAGTTGAACTCGATGACCGCCTCCACGTGAGCCTTGGGCTCCGCTCCAGCCGAACGACGCCGGCCAGGCACATTCTGCGTAGCGTCATCCGGACACCGAGCCATCGATGCGGGCGAGGAAGTCGAGGAGCGCGGCGTTGACCTCGGCGGGACGCTCCTGCTGGGTCCAATGCCCGCACCCCGGCAGTACCACGGGGCCGTGCAGTCGTGGCGCGAGAGCGCTCAGCGGGTTGCGAGACCCGCCCTGGCCACGCAAAAGATCGCTCAGCGGGCTGCCTCCCTCCGGGTCACGCAATGCGGTGACCATGTCACGGTCTCCCACCACGTACAGCGCGGGGACGTCGATGCCGCGCCCCCGGAAAGGCGCGAGCAGTTCGTTGTTGCGTTCGATGTTCCGGTACCAGTTGAAGGCTCCGGTGAACGCCTGATCGCCGTGCAGGGCGAAGTCATCGGCGTAAACCTGGATGTCCTCCTCCGTCAGCCAGACCGGTAGAGCGGGCGACTCCGGCATGGTGTCCAGGAGGCCCAGACCTTCGGGTATGACCAACGGGCGGGGCTCCCTGCCGAGCGGATTGTCGCCCGAGGCACCGACCAGAAGGCGGCGGAAGGAGTCCGGGATGTCCCGGGCGAACTCCGCGTCAGCGACTCCCGGCTGCTGGAAGTAAATCTGGTAGAAACCCTCGCCGTACTGGGTGCGGGTGATCGAGGGCGGGACCATCCCGCCGGGCAGAATCGGCGGAATGCTGAGCCCGGCCACCGCGCGGATCTTGTCCGGGCGCAGCATCGCCGCCGTCCAGGCAACGGGCGCGCCCCAGTCGTGACCGACGACGACCGCCTGCTCCTCCCCGAGCTCCTCGATGAGCGCGATCATGTCCCCGACGAGGTGGAGCAGGGTGTACGACGTGACGTCCGGCGGCTGCTCACTTCGGGCGTATCCGCGCTGGTCGGGGGCGACGACCCGGTACCCGGCCGCCGCCAGCGCCCCGAACTGGTGACGCCAGGAGTACCAGCTCTCCGGCCAGCCGTGCAGCAGCAGGACCAGCGGCCCCTGCCCCTGCTCGGCGATGTGCAGCCTGACCCCGTTTACGTCGACGAAGCGGTGGGTGAGCGGGCCTTCCACAAGAATGTCCTTTGAATCAGCAAAGCGCGTACTACTGGGTCAACTGCGCGTACATGGCTTCCAGGTCAGCAGCCAGCTGCAACTTGACCCGGCGCGTGGTGTCGTCGGCCAGCACCTCGTGTGCCCCCGCCGCGATACCGTCGAGCGCGGCCACGGCGACGTCGCGGGGGTCCGCCTTGGGCGCGTCGACGGCCGACGTCATGTCCGTGTCCACATAGGCCACATGGAGCCCGGTCACCGCGATACCGCGAGGCTGCAACTCCAGGCGCAAAGAATTGGTCTGCGACCACAGCGCGGCCTTGGACGCGCTGTAGGGCGTGCCGTCAGCCAGCCAGGACAGGGCGGAGTGGACGTTGAGGATGTGGCCCCCTCCGTTGCGCTCGATGATCGGCAGGAAGGCCCGGGTGACCAGCAGCGGCCCGTAGAAGTTGGTCTCCAGGTCCCGGCGCACGTCCTCCATCGCGGAGTCGAGGTACGAAGCCCGGACCGAGGCGCCGGCGTTGTTGATCAGAATGGTGACGTCCTGGGCCTGCTCGGCGGCTACCGCCACGGACGCCGGGTCGGTGACCTCGAGCGCCACCGGAACGGCATCGGGGTGCGTCACCGTGCGCGGGTCACGGGCCGTGGCGTAGACCTTGCCGGCACCGCGCGCGTACAGCTCCTCGACCAGCTCCTTGCCGATACCGCGAGCACCTCCGGTGACGAAAGCGGTTGCGCCCTCGACTGCTGTCACGACTGCCTCCCAAGCAAGAAACCGACCGGTTTCCTCCACCGTAAACCGATCGGTTTCATCCCGCAAGGCGGTCGAGCCTTATCGCGACGACGACCTTCGCGCGCGACGCCGATCGACAGGACTTGGCCGCGATCCGGGCGCCGGCGAGGCGGGGGCCGAGTTGACCGGACACTGCCTCCGCTTTACGCTCGACCCTGCACGGAGACAGCCTCCGTTTTACCGGGACCGCAACATCACGTGAGGCAGGAAGACGGATGAGCGTCAACGGGCAGCAGGGGCGAAGGCCCCGGGCGGACGTTCAGCGCAACCGTGCGGCCCTCCTGGAAGCGGCGCAGCGCCACTTTTTGAGGTCCGGGGTTGGCGCCTCGCTGGAGGCGGTGGCCAAGGAGGCGGGAGTCGGTCCCGGCACGCTGTACCGGCACTTCCCCACCCGGGAGGCACTGCTGGCAGCGGTGCTGCAGACGCGCTCCGAGGAACTGGTGGCCCGCCGGGCTGACATAGCGCAGCTCGGTGATGCTTCCGAGGCGCTGCGGCAGTGGCTGCGGGCCATGGAGGAGTACTTCAGTGCCTTCAGTGGACTGCCGGAGCCGCTCATGGCCGCGGCCAGGGAGCAGGAGCCGGACAACCCGCTCACCCTGCCCTGCGACTACCTGATCGCCACCACCGACGAGTACGTGCGGGCCGCACAGCTCACCGGGCACGCGCGCTCGTCGGTGCAGGGGTACGACCTGTTCCTGGCGGCCGTCTCCGTTGCCTGGATCAAGGGCACCGGCGCCACCGACGAGGAATCGCTCGACCGCCTGCGCGCACTCATCGAAAGCGGATACCGCGAGCGGGACAACGGGGAGTAGGCCACCAGCCACTCACCGCACGGCGGGCTGCCGGAGCACCTTACGGCGGTGTCTCGCCGCACCGTCAGCACACCTCGCCATCTCCTCCCCAGGAGTGGCGCGACTTCAAGAGGGACGAATCATGAGAATTGGCGTTATCGGTACGGGAGCGATCGGGACGACCCTGACGCGCACGTTCAGCGCGGGCGGACACGACGTCCAGGTGGCGAACTCCCGAGGGCCGGAGACGATCGATGCCGCTGCGCTGGAGTTCGGGGCGCACGCGGCACACGCGGCCGATGCCGTCCAGGGCAAGGACGTGGTCATCCTCTCCATCCCCTTCGCCCGCATCCCGGACGTGGCGGGCCTCTTCGCCTCCGTGCCCAGCGAGACCGTGGTCATCGACACCTCCAACTACTTTCCCCACCTCAACGGCCCCATCAACGCGGTCGAGGCCGGCCAGGTGGAGAGCCTGTGGGTCGCCGAGCAGCTGGGGCGCCCCGTGGTCAAGGCATGGAACGCCGCCCTGGCAGGCACCTTGCAGACCAAGGGCGTTCCGGCCGGCACCCCGGGCCGCATCGCGCTCCCGGTCGCCGCCGACTCCGACGAGGCACGGCACGTGGGCATGCGCCTCGTCGACGAGAGCGGCTTCGACCCGTTCGACGCGGGCGTGCTGGCCGACTCCTGGCGGCAGCAGCCGATGACTCCCGCCTACTGCACCGAGCTGGACCTTGAGGACCTGGGGCCGGCCCTTGAGGCGGCCGACCGGACCGAGGCCCCGCGCAACCGCGACCGCCAGATGGAGCGCTTCACCACCCTCACCTCCACACCCACGCTGGAGGAGGTCGTCGAACTCAACCGCTCCCTCCACCGCTGACACACCCGCCACTGCCACCCCTTGCCACAACCACCCCCATGAGGCACAGCCGCGATCACGCGAACTGGGCCCACTTGAGAGGAATCGTTTTGCTGCCCACCACAACCATGCCCTTCGCCGATGTCGTGCGGGCCCGGCGCTCCGTTCGGAAGTTCCTGCCCGCCCCGCTGTCGCCGTCGGACATTCGCGGCGTGCTGGAAGACGCTCAAACCGCCCCGTCGAACTGCAACACCCAGCCGTGGACGGTGCATGTCGTCTCGGGCGCGGCGCGGGAGGCCCTGAGCAAGGAACTGCTCCACGCCGATGACGAGGAGCGGTTCTCCTACGATTTCACCTTCGACTACGCCGACTTCGGCCAGGGCACCTACCTCGACCGGGCGCACAACCATGCCGCGACCCTTTACCAGGCTCTGGGGATACCGCGCTCGGACCGGACAGCCCGGAAGGCAGCGGCCCGGGAGAACCTGAATTTCTACGGCGCGCCCCACGTCGCCCTTCTCTTCGTGCCGGCGTTCGGAGACGGGGTGCGGGCGGCCGGTGACATCGGCATGTACGCGCAGAACTTCCTGCTCTCACTGACGGCCCGGGGGTTCGACGGCATTCCGCAGACCATGCTCGGGTTCTACGCCGACACCATCCGCGAGTTCTTGGGTGTTCCCGAGGAGCTCAAGCTCCTGTTCGGCATCTCCTTCGGCACCGCCGACGAGGCCGCACCGGCCAACAGCTTCCGCATGGGACGAGTCCCGCTCGAGCACAGCGTCGTCCTCCACGACACCCCCGGCGTTCTCGACGCGCAGTAGTTCTCCACCGACGAGAGACACCGGCAAGTAGACCGGCTGACGTTTTGCCAGCCGCCCGAGGCGTCCACCACTGCAATCCGCGCTCTGTCGCGCGGGCAACAGCCCCGGACTCCTCCCATGAGTAGCGCAGGAGCCGGACCATGCGTACCTCCGCTACACACCTGGGCCGCAGTCAGGGCTGAACTCGTGGTGGTGATGGCCGCATGACGCCCCCGAAAGGCCGGCGCCGTGCGGGAATGCGTCAGCATCGCACCGGGGACTCTCCCGCACTGTTCCCCCGCAGGACCTCCGGCCCGCTCAGGCGATGCGCCGCTCCCTGCGCCTCTTTTGCTCGTGGGCGTGCTTGGGCCGGCGTGGGCGGGCGTCAGCCGGCCAGCCGGTTGTACTTGCGGATCTGGCTGTAGAAGATCCGGGAGGGAACGATGCGGCGCAGCGTGCTGATTCGCCCGGCCATCGGGCCGGCGGTGTACCGCACCTTCGGATGGGTATCTGTCGCTGCCGCAATGATCGCCTTGGCGACGATGGCCGGGTCGTCACCGTCCCTGACGGCCGCGGCGATCACCTGATCGGCGACGCGACGCTGCTTGTCGTAGACGGGCAGGGGCGTGTCGGGCTGCGTACTGTTCGCCTCGAAACTGGTGCTGGTCCCGCCGGGCTCGACGAGAAGGACCCGCACGCCGTGTTCCCGGACCTCGTGGTCCAAGGACTCGGAGTACCCCTCGACCGCGTGCTTGGACGCGGCATAGGCAGCCAGGTACGGCGCCGGGATGAGCCCGAAGATGGAGGAGAGGTTGATGATGCGTCCGCCTCCCCGGGCTCGCATGTGCGGCAGCACCTCCTTCACCATGCGCATGACGCCGAAGACGTTGATGTCGAAGACGCCCTGGGCCTGCGCGACGGAGTTTTCCTCGGCCGCGCCCGTCAAGCCGATACCGGCGTTGTTGACCAGGACGTCAATCCGCCCGAACCGGTCGACCACCTGCTGGACCGTCGCGCTGACCGACGTGTCACTGGCCACGTCGAGGTCGAGGAAGGCCACTCCGTCGACCGGGGCGACGCGCGAGGTGTCGCGGCTTGTGCCGACCACGTCGAAACCCGCTTCGACCAGCGCGAGCGCGGCCGCCTTCCCGATGCCGGATGACGCACCCGTCACGAGTGCGATCGGCCGATTTGCCGTCATCATGAACTCCCGAAGCCACTGAGAAACCGATCGGTTTCCGCCACGGTAAACCGATCGGTTTTCACATGCAAGCCCAGGAGGGAACTCATCGCGGACCGCGTCGCCGACTATGTCCGGATTGGCTGATCCACCGGCGGAGGGTCCCGTTTCGGCCACAGCAGGGGCCAGAGGCGTTCACGACAGGAAGGGCTGCGAGCAGACCCTCCGCCCAATGCGACCGTGCGCCTGCATCACTGGGCGCGGATGCCGGCCAGACCACGACCTTCCTGGCGCAGGGCATGCTCCGACTACACGGTTACGACCCTCGGGTTCCTCCCGAGCGCCAGGAGGAATGACGCCGTGCGAGCTGCTCCGGCCGCCGGAGACCGCCATGCACTCGTAGAGCACATCAGTCACCCAGCCGCCCGAAGAGTCGATGCCTCAGCGCATGTCCGCAGCATCGAGCAGGGTGACCACAGTGGGCGCGATGAGCCCTGTGAGGTTGTCGGCTCCGATCCCCGCGCGAGCACTGGCGCCGTCGAAGACCAGGCTGAGCTGCCGGGCCAGCAGGTCCGGATCGCTCGCGCCACCCTGTTCGGCCTCGGCCCGGAAAAAGGCCGTCAGGTTTCTTTTGATCCGGTGCGCCACCTGGCTCGCAGGGTGGCTCTGATCCTTGAGCTCGATCTGCACCGCCAGATACCGACAGCCTCGGAACTCGGGAGCACCCGCCTCCGATTCCACGTTCTCGAAGACGCGCAGGATCCGCTCGCGGGGGGAGCGGCCATCGCCCGCCGCAGGCAGGAGCCTCGCCACGAAGGCAGAGGCACGCTCCTCCAGGCTCGCCGCCAGCAGTTCCTCCTTGCTGTCGAACAGCATGTACATCGAGCGCTTCGAAACCCCCGCCGCCTTGCACAGCGCCTCGACGCCGATGCCGACACCGTCTCGGTAGGTGAGCGTGGCCGCCGCCTCCAGCAGCCGCTCTCGGGAACTGGGCTTCACCTCGGTGCTCATAGGGGGAGGATAACTCGATTTCAGTGAAATGAAAACCGATCGGTTTTCAGGGTGTCTCGGGCGATGTCCGGCGCCGCGCACAGTCGATCGGACACCTGAACTGTGCCAGGGCTCCGCGCGACACGAGGCCCCGGCCCGGGGGCGACGTTCCGCTACGCCGGGACGGCGGTCTCATCAGGCTTCGTCTCGACGGGGATGCGGTGCAGTCCCTTGCGGTCGTACCAGCCTGTCACGCCGAAGCCGAACAGCACGGCCACCACGAGACCGACGGCCATCATCACCCATCCCCGGGCCAGGCCGGCGTCGGCCTGGGCGTCGTAGTAGAGGATCGAGCGGACGCCGCCGGTGATCTGCCGCAGCGGCTCGAACTCCGCGAGGAAGCGGTAGAAGCCCGGCAGCGCCTCGATCGGGGTGGTGGCACCGGCCGTCGGCACCGCCATCCCGATGAAGACCAGTGTGACGACCAGCATGCCGGGCGTGCCGAACACGGCAAGAAGGGTGAGCGCACCGATCCCGGAGACCGCAATGGCACACACCGAGTACAGCCACAGCAGCGGCAGGTGGGAGGCGGCCATCCCCATGATGCCGATCGCGCCGACCATGACCAGGGTGCCCATCAGCAGCGCCAGAGCGATCATGAGTGTGCTGCTGATGGCGAGGGTCTGCGCTCTCGTCGCCCGGATCAGCGGACGGTGCAGGCGCAGTGGGCCCATGTCGTTGTGGGTGTAGCCGAGGACGTGGTCCGTCTGGCCGCTGATGACATTGGCGGAGAGCATGCCGCAGACCACGAGGACGAGCGCGTAATAGAACGCGGTCAGGCCCAGGCCGCTGTGCGGGTCGAGCGGATGGCCGTCCTCAACCGTGACGGCGGCCGGGTCGGCCAGCAGGACGCGCGCCGCGGCGGGCAGCTTCGCCTGCCCGGCCACGGTCTGCGCGGTCAGTTCCTTGCCCAGCTGGAGCGAGGCACTCTCGGCCGCCGTAGTCGAAGCCGCCCGAGCCAGGCTGGAGCCCAGGCTGCCGGCGGACTGGTTGGTCAGCACCGTCAGTGCCGGGCGAACCGGGCTCTTGGGGCCTGCGGTGCCGGTCAGTGCGGTGACGGAGGAGGTGAAGTTGCCGGGCACGACGAGCGCGCCGTACAGCTTGCCCTCGCCGATCTCCTCCTTCACCTCCTTCTCGTCCATCATCTTCCAGTCGATCTTGTCCCCGCTCGTGGTGGATTTCTTGATCGACTCGGTGATCCGCGCTCCCAGATTGACCTGCTTGCCGCCGACAGCGGCCCCCGCGTCGACGTTGACCAGACCTACGGGCAGCTTCTTCATGTGATCGGCCGGATCGATGTTGGCGCCGACGTAGAACACGGTGAACAGCAGCGCGAGGACGCCGGTGATGGCGCCGTTGACGATCCACAGCGGCTTGGCTCGCAGGACGCGGAAGGGGTGGATTTTCTTCATGGCTCACTCCGGTCTGGACAACACAGCTACTCGGGAGGAGACCGGACGGCGTCGTCGCAGACCGGCGGCCCTCGGAACGTTCGCCCCTCGGCGGACCCGACCGCCACGGAACGGTGGCGCTCCTGACTCGGCGAGGGCCATCCGACGAGCGCTCGAAGCTCCATCGGAGGAGTCGGGCACCAGGCCGGATGACGTGAGAGGTGCGCCGTGCGCGAGTACGGAGCCCTTGTAGGCGTCGTATACCGAAGGCGCCTCATGCAGTACGAGCAGGCTCCAGTGTTCGCCGACGCCGGCGGGGGCGTTCACGACCGGGTACGGGTGCGGGCGCAGTGCGCCGGGTCAGGAGGACGCGGAGCGTTTCGCCGGGGGCTGCCACCCGCCGGTGACCTCTTTGACAGGCTTGTGGGGGAAGCGGCGCTGAGCGTATTCCTGCGCGTGTGAGCCCGGCAGGACGTAGAGGGTTTCCCTCTTCTCCTGGAGCGGTCGCAGCACGGTGTCCATGAAGGTCTTGCGGTCCTCCAGGTACGGGCCGAGAACATCCTCGCCGCCAGGACAGACGGCCAGGCAGTAGCCGGACTTGTAGCCGGGCGGAGAGGCCAGGCTCTGCCACATGGATGCGCTTTCGGAATCGGTGACCCGGGAGCGGTAGTCGGCGGCGTCCTGGCTGTCGGCCACGGTCTGCGCCCAGTCGGTGAACCCGCTCATGAACTCTCGGTAGTTATGTGTGGTGCAGGCGAAGAAGTCGAAGTCTCCGTCCTTACTGATGGCGCCGACCGGGCAGGAGGCGACGCACAACTTGCAGTCGATGCAGGGGTTGTAGTCCAGCGCCTGCCCGTACTCGCTCACCTGGGCGTCCACCAGGACGGTGGCCAGCAGCACGAAGTTGCCGAACTTGGGGTGGATGACGTTGCGGTGCAGACCCATCACACCGAGCCCCGCGGCCACCGCGACGGTCTTGTGCGCCACCACCCAGATCCGCTCGTTGGGGAAGCGGTCCATCTCCTGGGGGAAGCCGACAGACGGATTGAGCGCGCGGTAGCCGGCGTCCTGCAATGCTTGGGTAACGCTGCGGGCGGCATGATTGGCCTGCTCGTCGGTCTGATGGAACTCCTGGTTGGCCACGCTGCGAGCCGGGGAGCGGCAGTTGTCGCGGTTCATCCGGACCACCATCGCGATCAGGGTGCGGGTACCGGGCAACGCGGCCAGCGCGTGCTCCCGCTCGCCGGCCAGGTCGGGGTGATCCAAGCTGACCGCGGCCGCGTCGTCCGCACCGGCCGCCAGGCACAGTTCGCGCAGCCAGCCCGCGTCGATCACCGCCGGTGGGCTCGCTACGTCACCGGCCCTGCGCCGAGCGAGTACGGCCTGCACCGACGGGTGCGCAGCCAGCTTCGCCGGAAGCTCCGGAGCCGGCGGTTGCCGATCGGCGTCGCGCGCGGTAGTCATCCGATCCCCTTGTCAGCATAGTTTTCGATCTCGCCCCATGACGAGAAACCGATCAGTTTCCGACCACCGTAAACCGATCAGTTTCAACACGCAAGCCCAGGCGGCGGGCGGTTCCCGACCACACGGCGACGGCCGCGCCGGCCACTCCCCCAAGCACCGGTGCCACGGCGCGCGTCGCCCGAGCGCCACCCAGCCCACGATCCACTACGCGCGGCGAGCATGCCGCCGGCCAGGGCTTCGAGGAAGGCGGCCCGTTGCCTCAGGCCCTGCCAATCGCAAAGTGGCGCGGCTGGAGTCACCCCGAGGTGCTGATAGATGGTCACTTCGATGGTGGCCTGGCACACTATTCTTCCTGCCCCCCTCCGCCGACCGCGAGCGTCTCCACCGCTGCGGTGGCTGCCATGGCAGCCACCGCCACCAACTCGGAGTCCACTGCCCGCTCGAGCAGAGCGCGGTCCTCCACGACACCCCCGGCGTCCTCGACGCGCAGTAGCCCTCTCTGCGGGAAGCAGCACGACAGCGGGCTCGAACCCGCCGTTCCACGCACTCGTCGAAAGTCGAAATCGGACACCGCGAGCGGAACGACCAGGCGTAGTCCACCGGCTGCCCCTCGCGGCCAGCCGCCGGGACGCCCACGGGCCCACTGGGATTCCCGGCACCGACGACCAGCCCCCACCCGCATGCGCTTGTCCAGGATGCCCAAATCCGGCCGGTACGTCGTGATCGACGAGCAGAGGCCGGCATCCATGCCCGGGCACCTGGACTTCACGGAGGCGGCGACGCTGCCCTGTGCCGCGGTAACAGCCTGGTCGGCGCTGACAGAAGCCGACCCCCGGGGACACGGCGCTGGTCCAGGGATCGGGCGGCGTCTCGCTGTTCGCCCTTCAGCTCGCCCGCGCCGCGGGAGCCCGCGTGATCGCCACGACGTCCAACGAGAAGAAGGCAGCGCGACTCCTCGAACTGGGTGCGAGCAACGTGATCAACTACGTCTCCACGCCGGACTGGGGCAACGAGGTACGCAAGCTCACCGCTGGTCAGGGCACCGACGTCATCGTAGAGGTCGGCGGCGCGGGGACGAGGGCGCAGTCGATCGCAGCGATCGCGTACGCCGGCGTCATCTCGCTGGTCGGCCACCTCGCGCATGACACGACGGGCATGAACCTCCTGGACTTCACCTACAGCGGCGCAACGCTGCGCGCGATCGGCGGCGGCAGCAGGAGCGACCTGGAGGACATGATCAGGGTCATCGCGGCGTACAAGCTGCGGCCGGTGATCGACCGCGTCTTCCCCTTCGAGGAGGCGCCCGTCGCAGCATCCTCCATGGAGCGGGGTGGTCGCTTCGGCAAGGTCGTCATTCAGCACCACTGACACCGACAACGAAACGGCCTAGCTGTTGCGGGACAGCACGTTGTTGACAGAGTGAGACTCTGTACCTACTAGTGTGTACAGTTTCGCCATGACCAATCGTGATCGGCTTCTCGAAAGCGCAAGAGTCCTGCTCTGGGATCGTGGCTACGTCGGCACCAGCCCCGCAGCAATCCAGCAACACGCTAACGCGGGGCAGGGCAGCATGTACCACCACTTTGATGGCAAGCGAGGGCTTGCGATCGAAGCACTCACTGCCGCAACGCAGGACATGCGTCGGCGAGCGGAGGCGACCTTCGGTGGCTCCGCGCCGGCACTGGATCGGGTCATTGCCTACCTGCGCCTTGAGCGGGATGCCTTGCGAGGCTGCGCCGTCGGACGTATGGCGCTCGACCCGGATGTGGTCACCGATGAAGCGTTGCGGCGCCCAGTCGAGGAATTCTTCTCCTGGCTGACGGAACGTCTGCGTCAGTTGCTGGACGAGGCGCACCGTTCGGGGCAGATCGCGCCGCACCTTGTGCCCGGGGATGTGTCGGCTGCTCTGGTGGCTACGATCCAGGGCAGCTACGTGCTCGCTCGTGCCCGACAGGACCCGCGAGTCATGACGGCTTCCATCGACGGGATCGTCGCACTCCTGACCCACCAGGAGGGCTGATCTCTATGCCACTCGTCCGTATCGACGTACTGCGCATGCCGCCAGCCGAACTCGAAGCGGTCGGAAACGCCATACAGCAGGCTCTCACCGAGTCCATCGGCTTCCCGCCCGACGACCGGTTCCAGATCCTGACCAACCATGACGGCGTGACCGGAACGCTCCGGCACGGCACCTACCTTGAGATCCCGCGCGACGACGGCATCGTCTACATCGACATCACCATGCGACGCGGCAGGACCGACGAACAAAAGCGGCAGATGTACGCACAGGTCTGTCAGCGCCTCACGGAAAAGACCCGCGTTGCGCCCCACAACGTCTTCATCGTGGTCCACGAGAACCGCGAGGCCGACTGGTCCTTCGGCCACGGCCAAGCGCAGTACCTGTAGGCGTCGCGCGACACCAGCTCGCCCCGACGCCCTGCGCATAGTCACCCCGAGAAAGGGACCCGTGGCCCACGCCAACGCTCCTCTCAGCGTCGAGGGACGCCGTCGTCTCGTTGAACGCTGCAAGACCAGACCGGTCGCGCATGTCGCCTCAGAGATGGGCATCTCCCGAGCCTGCGCATCGAAGTGGGTCAACCGCTGGCGTCGCTACGGCGAGACCGGCCTGCTCGACCGGCCGTCGACAGCAATACAGCAACCCACCGCGACCAGCGCGGAGGCAGCAACCCAGATCCAAACACTTCGACGGACGCACAAGTGGTCAGCCTCTCGCATCGCCTTCGAGCTCCAAGCCGACGGCATCGAGGTCGCGCCGAACCGTTTGCCCGGGCTCTGCTCGGATCCCGGCACCAGCGGATCACGCCGTACACGCCCCGTCACAACGGAAAAGTAGAGCGGTACAACCGGATCATCGCTGAAGAGTTCCTCTACGCCCGCACATGGCTGTCCGAGGAACAGCGTCACGACGCGCTAGCAGCATGGAACGTCCACTACAACTACCACCGACCTCACAGTGCAGCGGGAGGAAAGCCACCGGCAGCACTGCTCAGGGAGGCCGTCACCAACGTCGTGACCTCCTACAACTAACGCTCGCGTCAAGGCGTCTCAAGGGATGATGCCCGATCCGAAGATCGCGATCCATCCGTCTCTGATCACTTCGAGGCGGGTGGGTGGAAGCTCATGATTTGTTCGTGGAAGGCTGCCTGCAACTCCATTCTTTCGACGGCCCGGAGTCCCCGCCGGCCCGGCTTGCGACCCTCCCCGTTCGGAGCGGATCCTGGAGGGAGAGTGGTTGGCGGCCTGCGCCCCTGCTCCGACGCATCGGCCGGTGAGGGTGCGGCGTTGCTGTTCGCCGGCCGGATCGGACTGCTGAGGAGCACTGTGATGAGTCCTCATCATCAAGAATTCCTAGGTGATCAGATTCCTCCCGACACGCTCGCCGAAGTCCAGGCACGGCGCCCGGTCCTCGGTACGGGAGCAAGGCCGGACGAGCTCCAGGAAGTGGCCATGCACCGCGTTTCCTACGTACCGTCGACGGACGCGCCGCAAGTGCGAGTGGAACGTGTGGAAGGCGAGTCCCTCTGGCGCGTCGCGGTTCCCGTGGACAGCCATTTCAATGGCGTCAGACCCCTGCGCGCACTCCGGCGCGTACCAGCCGAGACGATCGCACGGGAGATCGATTCGAAGACCTCCTTCACGGGTTTCCGGCCCTCGTGGAGTGACATCGTGTACGTCCCCCGGCGCCCCGCCTTGGACCGGTCGGACCTCCTGCGTCGATTTAACGGGACGCGTGTGACGCCGCTCTGGGTCTTCGGCAGGGACGACCGATGGGCATTCCGCGACCCCGCCTGGCCGTGGGGGCTGGTGGGCCGGATCTTCAACAGTGAGGGCTATTCAGGAACGGGCGCGCTGGTCGGAGACCGGATCGTCGTCACCGCCGGGCACATGGTGCCGTGGAAGGGGAAGGATCCCTGGATGCGGTTCGTCCCGGCCTACTACGACGGCACGTCGCTCTACGGCGCCGGCGTCGAGTCCGATGCCGCGGAGGCGTACGGCATCGACACCGGCGGCCACGTGGCCGGCTACGACTGGGCGATCCTCAGGCTGTTCGATCCGCTCGACTCCTGGCTTGGCTACTTTGGTTACAACGGCTATGCCGAGCCCTGGGAAGACCAGCCGTGGTGGAGCGTCATCGGCTACCCGGGCGCCATCGCGAACGCGAACAGGCCTTCCTTCCAAGGAGGTGTCTCCGTGACGGATCTCGATTCGGATGACGCCGGTGGGGCCGAGCTCGAATCGGACACCGCGGACATATCTTCGGGCGACTCCGGCGGGCCGATGTTCGGGTGATGGGGCAACGATCCGCGCCTCATCGGTGTCGTGAGCGGCCAGGAGGAGTCTGACTTCCTCGGGTGGCCTTCGACAAGGACAACATCATGTCTGGCGGGAACGGCTTCACCAATCTGCTGGCCTGGGGGCGCGCCAACTGGAAGTGAGGCGGCCCGGGGGAGCGAGCGGTCCGAATCTCCGCAATCCCGCTGACCATCACCGCGCCCGCCACCCCGGCGCCCGCGCCGAAGGTCCGCGAGGTCAGCTTGTCCTCGATCACTCAATCAGACCAACGACGGCGCCCCGGACACGGAAACGGGACTCGTCCGGCTACCCACGACCGTCTCGCGTGCGAGAGGTCTCGGTGCCGGCGGCGACGGCACCGTGGATGGCGGCCAAGGCGCGGGCGACGTCCAGGAGCCGGTACGCCTGCGAGCGGCTGATGCCGAACTCCGCACCGCAGTACGCCTCCCACGAGCCGTAGCCGAGCGGGAGCCACACCCGAGCGGTGTGAGCGTCGCGGACCCGGGCGGCCAGCACCGCGACAGAGCGCCGGACATCGTCCATCGCCTCCGCAGCCCGGCCGTCACATCGTCCTCCGTGCCAGCGTGCCGGACCAGGGCGAACGGAAAGCACGGCCGTCAGCACCACCTCACACCCTCACAGATCACCGTGTCTACCTGGGGAAATAGGCTGTGCGCCGCACAGATCCCACAGGGCACGCACGGGTGCCCGGCCGCTGAGTGTCCGTTGACATCGAACCTGGTCTGTTTGTCAGCGAAGTTGGACGGCTGGTGGTTCAGTCCTCGATATCCGCAGCGTGCAGGGTGTCGATGATGAGCGCGTACTTCTCTGCGGCCTCCGGATACCGCTTGGCGCCTGCGCGGGCCCCGCTCAGTGCCTTCGCTGTTGGTGTCGCACCTCGGGCGAGCAGTTGGTGCACCATCTGCACCTGGCCGAAGGCGGCCGCCCACTCAAGGGGTGTCTTGTCCTTCATCACCCCGTTGATGTCCACTCCATGGCATAGGAGCACATCCACGGTCTGCGGGTGCCCCTGCTCTGTGGCCGTTGCTGCCAGCACCAGTGGCACGTAACCCATCCTGCCCTGGGCACCGGTGGGGGCGCCGGCGTCAAGAAGGACCTTCACCACTGCCGTGTGCCCGCGCATCGCCGCCAGGCACAGCGGCGTCAACTCGCCGTACTCTCCTGCCCGCTGCCGCAGATCTGCTCCCGCAGCAAGGAGCACACGAACAGTCTCGGTGTGCCCAGCCTGCACCGCGAGGTCCAGCGCGGTACGCGTGCGCCCAGCGCTAATCGGGGCATCCACCTCGGCACCGGCACCCAGCAGGTGCGCGACCAAAGCTACGTCGCCATCGCCTGCAGCTCGTGCCAGCTGATCCGCTATGTCCATACCTTGATCATGCCTGGCCTCCAACTTCGCTGACGAACGGTCCGGGCTCGATGGCACAGGACACTTAGCACGGACGCCGTGCCGTGGACACCGACCTGCTGCCCAGCGCGCGAGGGTTCGTACAGCACTCCTGCGAGTGAACGAGGGCCCGAGTAAGCCGTGGGCGAGGCCGAATCACCGGTACCGTACGGAGCAGGAGCCGAGACAGCCATCCCGGGATCGTTGTCCCTGCCACCCCAACGCGCGGAGGGCCATCAATATCCGCGGCACGGAACGACCCCCGCCGACAGAATCACGTTGTGGGGCCATCGCCTTGGAACCGAAGGAGCCGCCGTTGCGACCGCAGGCATCGGCGATGCTGCGGGTGGTGGTGACGTTCCCGGTGAGGCCGCCGTCGGCGGCGTCGGGCATCGGCATCAGCACGATGTTGCTCCGGCCGGCCCTCAGCATGCGCGCCGAGCCGTGCGGGGAGTAGCCCAGTTCGGCGACCGCGCTCAGCACCCGGGACTGGCGAATGGTGCCTGTTCGAGCTGCCTGCGGAGGATGTCCTTGCGCGGTGGCCCTTCCACGGGCCTGACGATTTCCGTTGCTCCACGCCCGCATTGGGCCCAGGCCGTGGTGCTCATCAGGACGACGAGACAAGAGATCCCTCGGGCAGCCTGTCTGCATCCTCGACCAGTTCCCGGCCGAAGCCGGCCGGCGCCGGTCACGCCGGTGCGCGAGCACCACAGCCAGACCGGTTTCGGGGTTGCCGGAGTCCATGACGATCAGGATCTCGGGATCTCCCGGCTCCCACTGCCCGGCGTGGATCAACCGCTCGACAGCATCGCGGGCTGCCATGACGGCGGTCGCGTCGTCGGTGGGCCCAGGACGCACGGCGTCCAGTAGCGCGACCCAGGAGGTGCGGCCCGTTTCCAGGGCGGCGACGAAGGAGTACGGCCATCCCGGCACGAACTGGTCCCTGCTGCGGGCACCGCGTCCGCAGACGTGGCAGAACAGCCGGTCGTCGCTGGTCGGGGCGCCCCGGTCCAACGCCGCGTACGTAGCACCGTGCCCACGCCGGTGCTCAACCGCCGGCGGGGAAGCGCGACAAGGCGTCCAACGCCTCGCCTGCGGGCCCTGGGACGGGGAGACTCATACGCAGCGGCCGTTCTCTCATGCTTCGTTACTCGACATCTCGAAGCGTGGAGAACGGCCGCCTCCGCTGTCGCGGAAAGAACCGCAGATCAGCAGGTCGGTTGACAGGCGAGGCTGAACGTCAGGCTCAGGCAGTCAGGCGAAAGCCGCCAACTCGCGAGGCCGGCAGCCGTGCATGGATGCACCCCCGCCCGGCCACCGTTCGGTGCACGGCACCGCCAGGACGCATCCGAAGGGGGGTGGGCGTGACGCGATCCTGCCCCGGTATACGCGGTTCGCTCCGGGGTAGACGCGGGGCAAATGCCGCTCAAGGGCGGCGAGTGCGATGAAAGAGCCCTACATGGTCATTCCACTTGAGAATCAGGCGGCAGACGAGCAGGGCCTGGGTGAGCACGCCACGCTGCGCTCTGACGTGGCCTGGGACAGCGGAGTGGCCCACGCCGCTGAGGCACGCCGCGTTGTGCGCGCCTTTCTCGCCCGCGTCCCGCTGAGCGGCCCGCCCGCCCGTGCCGGCCTTTCTGGCCCTGGACGCAGAACTCGTCGTCAGCGAACTCGTCACGAACGCGATATGTGCACCCGGCCCATGCGGGCCGATCCTGCAGTTGTGTGACCGCGAACTGGCGATCACCGTGTGAGACACCTCCACCGCCGAACCGACGGTGAACCAAGGCGACCGGCACCGCTTCGGCGGTCACGGACTGCACCTGGTGCACGCCGTCAGCGACAGAGCCGTCCTCGCATCCCGTGCCCCGGGAAAGCGGATCACCGCCCAGACGCTGCCCCGTTCCCACAGGGCCCAGGAGGCAGGCCCTCATCCCATCCACGTGTAACGCAGCAGAGAACAGGACGAGCAGATGACCAGAACCTTCGCCGCCGTTTTAGAGGCACCATGTGCCGCTTTCGCTCTCCAGGAGATCCAACTCGACGAACCGCACCCGAACGAGGTGCTGGTTCGCATGGTCGCGGCCGGGCTGTGCCACACCGACCTCACCGTCCAGGCCGGCCACCTCCCGTTCGCCCTTCCCGGTGTGCTCGGTCACGAGGGTGCCGGAGTGGTCGAACTCGTCGGCGGCGATGTGAACCGAGTCAGGCCGGGCGATCATGTCGTCCTGTCCTTCACCTCCTGCGGGCGGTGCTCCCACTGCCGCGCCGGCCACCCCGCCTACTGTGCGACCTGGATCCGTGCCAACATCTTCAACGGCGGAGTCCGCACCGACGGAACCCATCCGCTGAGTCGCGACGGGCAGCCGATCGGCGGGCGATTCTTCGGCCAGTCCTCCTTCTCCACCCATGCCCTGGCCGACGAACGCAGTGTCGTGCGTGTTGACGACGACATGCCGTTTGAGCTCCTCGCCCCCTTGGGCTGCGGTATCCAGACGGGTGCCGGGACCGTGCTGAACGTCCTCAAGCCGTCTCCCGGCAGCTCGCTGGCCATCTTCGGAGTGGGCGCGGTGGGCCTCGCGGCACTGATGGCGGCAGCCCTCAATCCCCTGGGTACCGTCGTCGCCGTGGACAGGGTCAAATCCCGCCTGGCCCTGGCCGAGGAACTCGGGGCGACGCACACGGTGAACGCGGCCACCGACGACGTGTCCGCGGTGCTGCGGGAAATCACCGGCGGAGCGGGCCTGGACTACGCGATCGACACCACGGCGAACATGACCGTCCTGCGCTCCGCGATCGACTCTCTCGGCCCCCTCGGTACCTGTACCGTAGTCGGCGCGGCTCCCAAGGGGACCGAGCTGCCCGTGGACGTGACCGACATCCTGGCCGGCAAGAAGATCGTCGGAGTGACGGAGGGCGACGCCGATCCGGAGGCTCTCATCCCGCTGCTCATTGGCCTGTACCGGCAGGGCCGCCTGCCCCTGGACAAGTTGGTACGCCAGTACTCCATCGCCGACATCAACACGGCGGCGGCCGACGTGCACCACGGCGAGACCATCAAGCCGGTTCTGGTCTTCGACCACGAGTGATCGGCCGGGGCGTGCCCTGAGCCTCAGGGCAGGAAGAAGCTCACCCGGGGGCGGGAGACATACTCCCGGCTCATGCAGCAGGGTGTGAGCAGCCGGGAAGCGCGCCGGATCGTCGGGATCGGCAAGCGGAGCGGCCAGAAGTGGCACAACGGGCGTCACGCATACGGAAACCGGAAGGCGCTGCCACCGATCAACGCGGCGGCAGCGCCTTCCGGACCGTCCCGATAGTTACGCGAGGAAGACCGCATTCACATCGCCGACCGGCCGCGGGAGAAGGCGACCGTGCGGTCGATCGCCGCGGAGCTGGGGCCGCAGCCCGTCCACGGTCAGCCGGGAGATCCGCCGTAACCGGCACCCGGCAGGCGGCCACTGCCGCCCTCACACGGCCCGGGCCCGAGCCGATGCCCACCGGCCCCGTCCGAAGCCCGGAAAGACCGGCCAGAACCCGCAGCTGCGGGACTTCATCCGTCTGCCAGGCTCTCTACGTCCAGGGCCGGGGTGAGCTGCGCGGCGAACTCACCCGCGCTCTGCGCACCGGACGGGCCCGACGCCAGGCCCAGCAGCGCCACATGATCAGTGAATGGCCGACGGAAGCGGCGGATCGGGCCGTGAGCCATTCCACCCGTCCGGGCTGGACCTGTCCAGCTCTGCCCTGCGCTTCCTAACTGCTCGTCTGCGGGAGCACCGCCGCGTGCTCGGTACCCGCTGGCGGCGCCTGAGCACCGGCTGGCAGGCCCTGCTCACCCTCGCCCACCTGACGTTCGTCCTGTGCCTGCGTATCCTGCAATCCGCCCTGGTCTATGTGAACCCCCTGATGCTCCAGGGCATCCTCGGCGAACCGGAGTGGCCGGACCTCCTCACCCCTGCCGACCGGCGCGGCCTGACCGTCCGCTTCGAACCCATCGCCGCGGCTTGAGCCGGGGGCCTCACGTCATTCTTGTGTCAGCCCCATCCCGGTCCGAGAGGTCATGCAGTTGGCGAGGAGGGCCGCGAGTTCTTGTGCGGCGAGCAAGGTCGGATAGCGGTCCTTGATCCAGTGAGGGCGGAGCCGGACGCGGGCGACTTCGGCGAGGATGTCGAGCCCGGTCTCCTCCCTCCTGCCGTTCGGAGTCGGGGCCGGCATGCCCTCGAAGCTTTGGGCCCAGACGAAGCAGGCGTGTGCCAGGGCGGTGCGGCGGGGCCCGGGAGCCGCACCGAACAGTTTGTGCAGCAGGCCGAAGGCGGTGCCGTCGGCGGGGGTGCCGTGAAGCATCGCGGCGATTTCCTGCTCGGCACCCTGGGCTTGCTGTCTGATGCGCTCGGTCAGCTGGTCGAGCGCACGGTCGAGGAGTGTCCGGTCCGGGGCGGGGCTCGTGAGGAGTTCGGGATCGCACAGGATGTGCGCGGTCGCTGGGTCGGCGATGTTGAGTTCGACCGTTGCCTCTTCGATTGTCCGGCCGGTGGCTGCTGCGAGGTGGGCGACCCGGGCGCCGGCTTCGTGGCCGTAGAAGGCGGCGACGATTGCGGACAGGCCCAGGGAGCGTTCTGGTTCCATGAGGTGGTCAGGGCGCATGCCGTGCACGCAGCGGTCGGTGAGCAGACGGGCGGCGGCGGTGAGCAGGCCGCAGGAGTCCAGAAGGTTGGCGGCGATGACGGTCTCCCAGACGTTGAGGTCCGGATCAGCGGCGGCCATGGTGGCTGTGACCGCTTGGTCGTTGCCGCGGACCTGGAAGCCGATCTGGATCACGGTCTCGGGGACGGCGGGGTTGACCTTGCCGGGCATGATCGAGGAGCCGTCTTGGAGGGCTGGTAGCACCAACTCGCCGAAGCCGCCGCGCGGGCCCGAGGCCAGCAACCGGAAGTCCTGGGCGATCTTCGCGAGCTGGACAGCAGCGTTCCTGATCGTCGCAGCAGTGCTCAGGTGGTCACCGTGCTGTAACTGGGCCAAGGGGGCGGGGTGGGCGCGTACCGGTAGCCCGGTCACCTCGCCGAGGTGTCGGTGTACGGCTTCGTCGAATCCCGGCGCGGCGCCGACGCCGGTGCCGACGGCCGTGGCGCCGAGCGGTCACGTCGTCATCGTGGGGGCGGGTCTGGCCGGCCTCGGCGCCGCGTACGAGCTGACCAAGCAGGGCACGCGCGTCACGGTGCTGGAGGCGTCCGGCCATCCGGGTGGCCGGACCAGGACCCTGCGCGCCCCGTTCGCCGACGGTCTCCAAGCCGAGGCCGGCGCGATGACGGTGACGAACCAGTGCGACGACTACACCGTGCACTATCTGCGCGAGATGGGGGTCGAGACCGAACCGAGCGACCTCGTCGGCACGGACTTCTCGTACTACCGCGACGGCACGCGCATCCGGCCGGACCAGACGGCGGACCACGCCGCCCTCCTGGGCCTGCACCCGGACGAGCGGGACCTGACCATCGAGGAGATGGTGGCCAGGTACGTCACAAAGCCGAACAAGGACATCGGCCCGGAGGTCCTGGCGCCGGTCTGGAGCCCGTCGCCGCGGCTGCTGGAGCTCGACCAACTCTCGGTGCGCGAGGTGCTCCAGGCCCGGGGCGCCTCCGCCGCCGCGATCAGCCTGATCGAGCCGTACTTCCTGGAGATGCGCGGGAACGAGCTGGGGACCGCGTCGGCCATGGCGTGGGCACGCTACGAGTCGGGCCCCTGGTCCCTGTCGGCGCCGGGTGCCGATTGGCGCAAGATCAAGGGCGGTACGGACATGCTGGCCCGGGCCCTGGCCGACAGGGTCGCGGATCATGTCCTCTACCGGGCGCCCGTGATGCGGATCGCGCAGGACGACCACGAGGCGCGGGTGACCTTCCTCGACCGCAACCGGCTCCAGACGCTCACCGCGGACCGCGTCATCGTCACCGCGCCCTTCGCGAGCATACGCCACATCAACCTGGGGATGGCCCGGCTGTCCCCGGAGAAGCACGCGGCCATGCGCCGGATGCGGTACGTGTCGGCCACTCGCGTCTTCCTTCAGATGCGCAGGCAGTTCTGGCCGGAGAAGCAGCTGATGCTGTCCACCGACGGCCCGGTCCACACCGTGCGTGACGCCATGCCGCGGCGGCCGGCGGGACGGAAGATTCTCGAGTGCTGGTTCAGTGGTTGGTCCGCTCAGGCGGTGGCGAGCATGGGCCCGGAGGAGCGCGTCGATTTCGCGCTGGACGAGGTCGAGCCGCTTCTCCCCGGCACGCGCGCGAACTTCGAGCTCGGCACGTCCTTCTCCTGGGACAACGAGCGGTACATAGGGGGTGCGTACGTGCTCCCGGAGCTGGGCCACCACGCGGTGATGGAGCACGCACGGCGCCCGGAGGGACGGATCCACTTCGCCGGCGAGCACACCTCCTACGAGCCCAATGGCGGGTCCATGAACTACGCGCTGGAGTCCGCCGTCCGGGTTCTCCTCGAACTGTCGGGCTCGTGATGTCGCGCGCCGCCGGGACGGCGGGCCGGTCACGCACGGCCGAGGCGGGCGCCGAACCGCCGCAGCACCTCGCGGAACTCCGCGGGCTCCTCGACGCGGAAGTCGGCGTCGAGGAAGGCGAGACGCGGCAGGAGCCACTGCCAGGAGTCGAGCATGAGGACGGCATGGGTCCCGCCTCCGGCGGCCGCCGTGAGGTCGATGTCCTCATGCGCGAACGCGTCCGCCACCTCCGTCATCGGGGCGTCGATCGTCACCACCACACGCTGCCGGTTTCTGTTGATGCCCTGGCGGAGGTAGTCGACGCCGGTCCCCGCGGGCAGCGCGTGCGGTGCGAACGTCCTGCTCTGCGCCTGGAGTTCACTGACGCGGTCGATGCGGAACACACGCCAGTCCTCCTTGTCCGTGTCCCATCCCAGCAGGTACCACCTCAGGAGCAGGTGGATCTGGCGATAGGGCTCGACCCTGCGCGAGGTGGCCGTCCCGTTCGCGTCGACGTAGTGGAACGTCACGACGCGCTCGTGCGTGATCGCTTCGGCGAGCGTGCTCATCGTCTCCGCGCTGATGCTCGGCGTCGGCGTCGGCGTCGTCTCCAGGCTGGTGCGCAGCGCGGCCACGCGGGGGCGCAGCCGCTTGGGCAGGTACTGATCGACCTTGCCGTAGGCGCGGATCGCCGCGTCGTCGACGCTGCCCTCGCGCGCGTTGCCGGTCGCGCCGAGGGCGGCCAGGCCCAGGAGGGTCGCGATGGCCTCGTCGTCGTCGAGCAGCAGCGGGGGCATGGTCCGCCCGGCCGTGAGCCGGTAGTAGCCGCCCGGGCCCGGCTGCGTCTCGACCGGGTATCCGTAGCCGCGGAGCCGGTTGATGTCGCGCCGCAGGGTGCGCGGGGGGACGTGCAGCCGGGCCGCCAGCTCCTCACCCGTGAACGTCTTGCCCGACTGCAGCACCACCAGCAGAGCGAGGATGCGTTGCATGACATCGGCCATGACCGCATCGTCGCAGACAGTCGCGGCCACTTTCCGTCCACATCTCACGGTACGGTCCTGAATATGTCCAAACGAGCGATCCAGATCAGGCGAGCCCGTACCCACAACCTGCAAGACCTCGACGTGGACGTGCCCCGCTCACAAGTCGTGGTCTTCGTCGGCGTGTCGGGCTCGGGCAAGTCGTCGCTGGTGTTCGACACGATCGCGGCGGAGGCGGGCTACCAGCTGCACGAGACGTTCCCGCCCTACATCCGCAACCGGCTGCCGAAGTGGCCCCGCCCCGAGGTCGGCGAGATCGAGGGGCTCTCCCCGGTGGTGGTGATCGACCAGCGGCGTCTGGGCGGGAACGCCCGCTCCACGGTCGGCACGATCACGGACACCTGGACCTACCTCCGGCTGCTGTTCTCCCGGGTGAGCACACCGCACGTCGGCGAGTCCAGCCACTTCTCCTTCAACGACCCGGCCGGCATGTGCCCCACCTGCTCGGGCATCGGCGAGGTCGTGGCCAGCGCCGTCGACCGTTTCATCGACCTGGACAGGTCGCTGAGCGAGGGCGCCGTCCTGCTGCCCGGGTTCGCCGTCAGCGGTTACTGGTACACGAACTTCGCCGACATCGGCGTCTTCGACGTCGACAAGCCGCTGCGCCACTGGAGCCGGACCGAGCGGGACGCGCTGCTGTACGGCATCGGGTCCGCCGGGTCGCTGGCGAACCGGCTTCCGAAGGGCTACCAGGGCATCGTCGAGCGGTTCGAGCGCATCTACCTGCGTACCTCCGACGACATGAACGACCGCAAGAAGGAAGCCCTCGCCAAGTTCACCCGTTCCGAGGTGTGCCCGGACTGCTGCGGGGACCGCCTCAACAAGGCGAGCCGGGCGGCCACGGTGCTCGACCACACCATCGGCGAGATGGCGCGGATGGAGGTCGATGAGCTCGCGGAGCTGGTGACGGGCGTGACCGACGCAACCGTGGCACCGGTGGTGGCCGCGCTGACGGAACGGCTCCAGGCGATGATCACCATCGGGCTCGGCTACCTCCACCTCGGCCGCGCCACCACGACGCTCTCGGGGGGCGAGTCCCAGCGGATCAAGACCGTCAAGCACCTGGGCAGCAGCCTCACCGAGATGCTCTACGTATTCGACGAACCCACCGTCGGACTGCACCCCCACGACATCGCCTCCATGACCGAGCTGCTCAAGCAGCTCCGGGACAAGGGCAACAGCGTCCTCGTGGTCGAGCACGACCCCGCCGTCATGGCCATCGCCGACCAGATCATCGAGGTCGGGCCCCTCGCGGGCGCACACGGCGGAACGCTCGTCTACCAGGGCAGCTTCCGTGGCCTCCGCACGGCCGGCACCGCCACGGCGGCGGCGCTGTCACAGCGCCGCCGCGTCAAGGACGATCCCCGGACGCCGCGGGGACACATCACCGTGGCCGACGCCACGCGCAACAACCTCAAGAACGTGACCGTGGACATTCCGATGGGTGTGACAACCGTGCTCACCGGCGTGGCCGGCTCCGGGAAATCCAGTCTCGCGAGCGAACTCGTCGCCCAGCACGACGCGGTCGTGATCGACCAGAAGCAGGTCAGCACCAACCGCCGTTCGACCCCCATCACCTACACCGGGATCGCGACCCCCATCCGTAAGGTTTTCGCACGCCACAACCAGGTCCCAGCCGGCCTGTTCAGCGCCAACTCCGATGGCGCCTGCCCCGAGTGCAAGGGCCTCGGGTTCGTCACCACCGACCTGGCGTTCATGGAGGATCAGGAGACGGTCTGCGAGACCTGCCAGGGGCGCCGGTTCACGCCCGAGGTCCTGAAGTACCGGGTCGACGGGCTGTCCATCGCCGACATCGACGACCTCACGATCACCGACGCCATCGACCGGCTCTCCGATCGCACGGTCACGAAGGCGCTGCGCCACCTCGACGAGGTCGGCCTGGGCTATCTGCGGCTCGGCCAGCCCCTCACGTCTCTCTCCGGAGGTGAATGCCAGCGCGTGAAGATCGCCAAGGAGCTCCGGGACTCCACCGGGCCGACCCTCTACATCCTCGACGAGCCCACTACCGGCCTGCACCTACGCGACATCGACACCCTGCTGAGCCACCTCGACAGCCTGGTGGACCACGGGCACACCGTCGTGCTGATCGAGCACAACCTCGACGTCATCCGACGGGCCGACTGGATCATCGACCTCGGCCCCGGTCCCGGGAAGCACGGCGGGCAGATCCTCTATCAGGGGCCCGTCGCCGGCATCACCTCCACGGCCACCGCCGACGCGCTGTACGAAACCGTCTGACCCCGTCGCCACGGCACCGCCCGGGACCACTGCACGACCCCGAAAAGGGTCTTCTAGTCACCTGTTCTCAACTCACCCGATATCATCTCATTGCAGAATCTGAAGCCGATCCCGCGCACCGTGACGATCCACTGCGCAGAACCGAGCTTCTTGCGGATGCTGCTCAGGTGCGTGTCTATCGTCCGGCTGGCCAGCGACGTCACTTCCGGGTCCGTGTTGTCGTAGGCCCACACGCGCCGCAGCAGCTCGGACCGGGAGAAGATCTTCCCCGGCTCGCCCGCGAGAAGGTGGAGGATCTCGAACTCCGTGCGGGTCAGTGCGATGAGTTCGCCACCGACCCGGACCTCACGCAGGTTGGGATCGATCTCCAGTTGGTCAGCGACCAGTAACGGTTGGGGTTTGGCCCGCACTCTCCGCAGCAGTGCTTCAAGACGCGCCATGAGCTCGCGACTGGGATAAGGCTTCGTAATGCAGTCGTCACACCCTATTTCCAGAGCGAGCACCCGGTCGAGCTCGTCCTTGGAGAAACCGATCATCGGGACGTGACTGGCCTCGCGGATCCTCTTGCACAGCGTGAGTCCGTCGAAATCCTTGAGGTCGAGATCAATGAGAACGACGTCGAAGTCGTGGGCGGTAGCCATTGCCTGTACACCCGTCTCAGCCGCTTCGGTACCGAAACCGTGGCGTTCAAGGTCCTTGACCATCACCTCTGCACCTTCGCAATCCGCAACGACCAGTAATCTCACTTCTTGGTCGATCAACACTTCCTCCTGTCTCGTCGATGCGATCATGACGGACCGACCCTCTGACATCGGGTTCGCGGCACGCGATGATCGCGGCCCAATGACACGTACCCCGCCTAGCGGATTTCGAACAATCCCGTCTGACCGTGCGTTTCTTGCCACCCTGACGCGCCATATTCCAAGATCTCTTGCCGCAATCGACAGCCAGTGGAGGAACGTGAACGGCATCGGAAGATTAATTGATCACGGACACACTTCCGTTACGAGGTGCACAATGGCGACACGAACGCACACTTTCCAAAAACGCATTCTCGCGACGCAAAGACGGTTGCTTCTCCAACCGGGCCAGCGATAAGCTATCACTGGCATCAGGATGGACTCCGGCCAGGCATGGAAGAAACTGACTTCAACTGTCGGCCTCATAACCACTCTTGACCAACGAGGCGTCAACATCATGTCGGCTGAGTGGTCCTACTACGTCAACAAGAACCCCTCTCTACGTATCCGTTGCGCACAGTCCGCGTGCCGACACGCGCGCAGCCCTGGAAGCCGGCGGTGAATTCGGGCTGACACTCTGCTCGGCGGGCCAGGCGGCCCTCGCCGACTTCGCCGGCAGCTTCTCGACGCCCGATGTGGACAAGTCAGCCGGCGAGCTGATCAGCTTCGGGCAGCCCGCCGGCACCGCCACGCCCTGGACCCAGGGCGTGGCGGTGCCGGCACTGGAGTGCGACGAGTGGCACGTGTGGCTACTGCCGCCGGACCGCACAGAAATCGACCTCGGCACGCATCCGTCGCCGGCGTACGGAGACTTCCTCGGCGATTTACCCCTGCCGACTTCCCCTGACGCCCAGCCGGGCACCCGGATCCGGGTGGAACGCCCGGGCGCGCAACCCGGCTACGCCACCTTTGGCCCTTTAAGTCACGGCTGACCGAAGGCGGGTTTGAGCCTTGTCGTGGCAACACTGTCACGACTTTGTCAGCGCCGTCAGGCCGCTCGGCATCCTGTGAAGGTTGCCGGTGAACTCCCGGACCCTGCGGATACGATTGAGAGATCTACTGATGGAAGAATTCGAGGCCACATCATCCGCACATCCATGATGCGCTCTCAAGAGGAAAACCACAGACCAGGACGGCTCAGCAGCAGGGATAATTCTCTGTAGCCGTTGACAGGTCAGAGTCGCGGCAGAGGAGAAGAGAGACATGGCACGACCACATTATTTTTTGGCGTATCTTATTTCTTTACACCTCAGGCCTGACATATTTTTCTTGAGGCTAGCTCCTCCCACTCTGCCAGGTCAATCTTCAATCAAGATGTTGGCTTGGATTGTTCGCCTGCACTCAACCAACGGAGCTTCTCCAGTTGGTGCAGAACCTCAACGACGCCCGCCATGAAGGGCGGCCTCACCCCGATCAACCTGATGAGGACCGCCTGGGGCACCCGTGTGACGCGACCGATGTCGAGCGCCGCGCACCAGCTCACCGGCGGCGCCGACGACCCGATCCCCGTCGAGTCCCGGCCGCATCGACCAGTCCTTGGCGACAACCAAGTACTGGAAGGCAACTGTGACCACCTTCGACCTCGATGGCCACACCCGCCCGGATGATGACCGCCCCAACATACGGAGTCCTGCCATGAGCCGCACCGCCCTCCCCCTGCCCGTGCGCCATCTGGCCCAGATCCACGCCGACGGCACGTGGAAGACCGCCACCAACACCGAGACGTCACCCTGCTGGACCCGGTTTCTCCCTGATGAACAATGTCGACGCCCCGGCGATGGTCCTCCGCTACTACGCGGGCCTGTCCCGTGGGCTGGAACAGGAGGAGACCCGCATCTCCGTCGGGCCCGGCAGCCGGACCGTCGTACGGCGTGAGCCGATCGGCGTGGCGGCTGTCATCCCGCCGTGGAACTACCCGGTGTTTCTCGCCATCACCAAGATCGCACCGGCGTTGGCGGCAGGCTGCACTGTCGTCTTCAAGCCCTCGGTGGAGACCTCGCTGAGCGGCGCCCTGCTGGTCCGGATCGCGCAGGAGGCCGGGCTGTCGGCCGGCATCGACAAGGTCGCCTTCACGGGCGCCACCTCCACCGGCCGCCTCATCGGTGCCGAGTGCGGCGAACGCCTCATCCCGGCCAACCTCGAACTCGGCGGCAAATCCGCGGCGATCGTCCTCAACGACGCCAACCTGGAACACACCCTGCAGGGGCCGGCGTTCCTGTCGTTCCTCAACACCGGGCCCGGCCGCTACGACCGGATCCTCGACGGTCTCGTCGAGATCACGCAGCAGCAGGTGATCGGCGATCCCCTGGGCCCGGCGACCACGACCGGACCGCTGATGAGCGCCCGCCGGCGCGAGAAGGTGGAACAGCACGTGGCTTTGGGCGTTGCGGAGGGGGCCAGGCTGGCGACCGGGGCCGCCGCCCGGACAGCCCGGCCACGGGCTGGTTCTACGAGCCGACCGTCTTCGGGCACCTTCGGAGTCAACGGATACCCGCCCGACATCGTATCCAGGGTTGCTCACACCAGTGACCACGTCCACGACCACGGCGGTGATGGCCGACGGCGCCGGTGCCCTCCTATGGCGCAGGAAGAGGAGCGGGAGGGTGCGATCGTCGGCCTGGTGACGCGGTTCTGCGACACGTCCTGGACGGCTGTCAGCCATGCCGCCGGCAGCTGTGACCAGTGGGACATAAGCGCGACAGCAGTGCGGGTGCCGATAAATCATCCACGCAGCTCAGGCCGCGTGCTGGTACTCGTGGAGTGCTCCGCCGAGTCGCGGCCTGGCGTCGCCTGAGCAGTTCACGATGCCAGCGCAACACCGTGTCGGGCCGGACCAGCAGCAGGAGGTGCCGCAGCCTGTCTCGGACCTGCTCTCTTTCGGACCCGACTGGGATGGTTTCGCGGAGGACCTGAAGGCCCGAGCCGCCCGCCTGGAGAGCTGAACTCCCCGACCGGTGCCGAAACGGCCGCGACCGGCCATCCTGCGGGTACCTTGATCTTGGCGGCTGGTGGAAGGGGCAGGTAGATGTCCGAAAGCGACATCTGTTATCTGGACGCGACCGCGTTGGCGGAGCTGATTGCCACGCGGCAGGTCTCCGCGGTGGAGGTGGTGCGGGTCTTCCTGGCTCGCATGGAGGCAGTCAATCCGCAGGTCAACGCCGTGGTGACGGTCCTTGGCGAGCAGGGGCTCGCCGCGGCACGCGCCGCGGACGAGACCATGGCGGCCGGCGACGCGGTGGGTCCGTTGCACGGTGTGCCGTTCACCGTCAAGGACTCGCTGGACGTGGCGGAAGCGGTGACCACGCGCGGCTCGGCACTGTTCCGGGACCATGTCCCGGTGGCGGACGCCACCGCGGTGGCCCGGCTACGGGCGGCCGGTGGCATTCCTCTGGCCAAGACGAACCTGCCCGAGTTCTCCTACTGGACCGAGACCGACAACCTGATCGTCGGCAGGTCCCGCAATCCGTGGAACGGCGAGCGGACTCCGGGTGGCTCCAGTGGCGGTGAGTCAGCCGCCATCGCCGCCGGGATGTCGCCGCTGGGACTGGGCAGTGACGTGGCCATCTCCGTGCGCGGCCCGGCCCACGACACCGGCATTCTCGCCCTCAAGGCGACCAGGGGCCGGGTACCGATCACGGGGCACTGGCCCCGGGTTCCCAGCCGCTACTGGCACGTCGGCCCGATGGCGCGCAGTGTGCGGGACATCGCCACCGCGTTTCGGATTCTCGCCGGGCCCGACGGTGTCGACGGTCACGTACGGCACTCGCCGCCACACGCGGAGGGGCCGCGGGCCCTGGCCGGGTTGCGGGTGGGCTGGGCGGGCGAGCCCGCGTTCGGCCCGGTGGACCACGAGGTGATGGCCACCGTCACAGCCGCCGCCGACGCGTTGCGGGAGCTGGGCTGTGCGGTCGACCCCGCACCGCCGGCCGGGCTGGAGGCGATCGACGCGACCGAGTTGAGCGCGGTGCTGTACACCGCCGAGGTGGCGCCGTACTTCCGGCAGGTGGTTGCCGACCGCGAGTCCGAAGTACACCCCGTCATCCGGCGGACGATCAGCGCCCCGGAGGTGGCACCCGCCGACTACGTCACCGCACAGCAGCAGGTCGACGCGCTCAGCTCGCTGTTCGCCGCATACTTCGAGCGCTACGACGTGCTGCTGTGCCCGGTGTGCCCCGTCCCCGCCCCACCGCATGCCCAGTCGACGTTCCGCGTCGGAGACGTGACCGTTCCGGCGCGCGGCATCATGCGCGCGACCGTTCCGTTCAATCTCACCGGCCTGCCCGCCCTGTCGTTGCCGTTCGGGACCACCACCGACGGTCTGCCGATCGGTGTTCAGCTCGTCTCGCGCTGGTATGACGAGGCGAGCGTCCTGCGCTTGGGCGCAGCTTTGGAGACGATCAGCCCCATCCGTCACCGCCGTCCTGACCTGGGCTGACGTGGGGACTGTGGCGTCGCGCGCCACCGCGAGGAGGCACTCCTGGACAGGCCCGATCTGTGGGTGGGACCATCGCACCCACCCACAGGTTCGTCCTCCGGACCAGCCTTCCCGTTGTGAAAGCGAGAACCAACTCGGCGACTATCTGCGCGCCCGCCGTGTGATGACGTTGCCGCGGGATGTCGGGTTCCCTGACGGCGGTTCCCGCCGAGTTCCCGGTTTGCGGCGGGACGAAGTGGCATTGCTCGCCGGGGGGCACTGACTACTACATCCGGCTTGAGTAGGGCCGCGAGCGGAACCCCTCTGACCAGGTGCTCCAGGAGATCGCTCGGGCGGGCGTGGACCCGGTGAAGGACAGTTTGCGCAGCCTGCGGTCCTGGAAAAGGGGCTCGGTGACAGCGGCGGCACGGGTGGTGGGGATGACGTTGAGGACGCCGTCGGGCAGGCCCGCGTCGGTGAGCACACCGGCGAGTGCGGCCGTCGTGAGCGGTGTCTGCGGGGCGGGTTTGACGATCATGGTGCGGCCGGCCGCCACCGCCGGTCCGATCTTGCGCGCGGGCATGGCCAGTGGTGCGTTCCACGGTGTTATCAGCAGGTGCCTGCTCGGGTGATCAGCAGCGCGAACTCCTCCTTGCGCTCCAGCAGGAGGTCGTGAGCCTGGCGCAGTATCTGCCCGCGGCGACGCGGCGGAACGCAAGCCCATGCGGACTGCGCCGCATGCGCGGCATCGAGGGCGGCTGCCGCATCGACCGGTGAGACGTCAGCCACCTCGCACAGCGTCTGGCCCGTCGCGGGGTCCTCCACCGCGAACTTCGGGTCTCCCGCTGCCGGCCGCCACTGGCCGGCGATGAGCAGCCCCTTCTCCACACGACCGATGACGTCATGCGGTGCGGTTGTTTCCATGGGACGCTTCTTTCTGGAATCGAGAGGGTGATTCCGCCAGTGACGCTTGAAGAATGGGCCCTCGCGGGGGCAAGGGCGCACTCGTGTGTCCGGGCAGCTCAGATGGTGCGAGGTGCGGACGGCTGATGCGGAGCTGTGTCAGCGGAGCGCGGCGATCATGTCCTCGGCCATCTTGGCGCTGGAGGCGGGATTCTGGCCGGTGAACAGGTTGCCGTCGGTGACGTTGTGCTGCTGGTAGGCCGTACCACCGGTGTGGATCGCGCCCATCTCCCGCAGGCGGGAGGCGAGCAGCCACGGGGCTCCTTCGGCGGTGCCGAACAGCTGCTCCTCCTCGTCGGTGAACGCCGTCATCCTGCGGCCGGCGAAGAGCCAGTTGCCTTCCGCGTCCTTGGCGCTCAGCAGTGCGGCCGGACCGTGGCAGACAGCACCGATGAGCTTGCCGCCCTTGTCCGCCTGAGCCAGCAGCCCGCCCAGGTGGGCGTCATCGAAGAGGTCGACGACCGGGCCGTGACCACCGGGCAGAACCACCGCAGCGTAGTCGTCGATGTCGACCTCGTGGAGCTTCAGCAGCGGACCGAATGCCTTCAGCGCCTGCTGGGCGTGCTCCACGTGGCGGCTACAGTCCTCTCCGGCGACCTGTGCCGCTCGAAAAGTCATCGCCGCAGCTGAGCGGGGTGCGGTCAGTTCGTTGAGATTATGCCTTGCATGATCGTGTCCTTGTTGTACAAGGTGACCCGGAAGCTGCTGACGGTTCCATCGGTACTCCTCCGCCGTGGGACGGCGAAGGACGCCGAACTGTTGGTGCTGCGGCACGGGAACGCGGTCCCGCGCCGCCAGTTGTTCGCCGTCCTGTCCGGGCTGATACCCCGACGCCACTGGCTCAAGGTCTTCCCTGTCACCCCCGGAACCGTGCTCGCCTGACACCGCAGGTTCATCACCGCGAAGTGGGACTACACCGCGCGCCGTGGCACCGGACGCCCGCCCACCCCGCAGCGGTTCAAGAAGCTCGTCCTGCGGTTGGCCAGGGAGAAGCCGAGTCGGGGACACCGGCGGATCCAAGGGGAGTTGACCCGACTCGCACACCGGATCGCCGCTTCGACGGTCTGGTAGATCCTCAACGCGACCGGCATCGCCCCCGCGCCACGTCACTCAGGCCCCAAGTGGCACGAGTTCCGGACCACGCAAGCCGAGGGGATCATCGCGGCAGACTTCTTCCACATCGACACCGCCCTCGGCAGGCGGTTGTACGCGCTGATGTTCCTCGAGCACGGCACCCGGCGACTGCACATCACCAAGGTCACAGCCCGCCCGACGCGGGACCGGACGGTGCAGCAGGCGCGGAATCTCACGGCCGGCCCTGGCATACGCATCGAGTCCCTGCGCTTCCTGCTGCGCGACCGCGATGGCAAGTACGGCGAGGCCTTCGACGCCGTCTTTCGGGCCGATTGGAGGGAGATTCTCAACAGTGCGCCACAGGCTCCCCGCATGAACGCGCACTGCGAACGCATCATCGGCAGCATCCGACGCGAAGCCCTCGACCACATCCTCATCACGGGTGCCGAGCGCGGCTTGCCCGGGCCTGCCGCGAAAGCATGGGGCGGGCACGACGGCAATCGCGTCCGCACGGGGCGGAAGGCGAACGTCACCGGGCGGGCCGCTGTCAGTCTACCGGCGTGATCATCCGAGCCAGGTACGGTCCGGTCACGCTCCCCTCCGCCCGGGCCACCTCGGTCGGCGTTCCCGCCGCCGCGATCCGCCCGCCCGCGTCACCGCCGCCGGGTCCCAAGTCGATCACCCAGTCGGCGCCCGCGACCACGGCCATGTCGTGCTCGACGACCACCACGGTGTGCCCGGCGTCGACGAGGGCGTTCAGCTGGTGCATCAGCACCTCCACGTCGGCGGGGTGGAGGCCGGTCGTGGGCTCGTCGAGGACGTACAGGGTGTGGCTGCGGCGCCCGTGACGCAGTTCACTGGCCAGTTTGATGCGCTGGGCCTCGCCGCCGGAGAGCTCGGTCGCGGGCTGTCCGAGACGCAGATAGCCGAGGCCCATCTCGAGCAGGGTGCCGAGACTGCGGGCTGCCGCCGGAACGTCCTCGAAGAACTCCGCAGCCGCCTCGACCGTCAGGTCCAGCACCTGCGCGATGGTCCGCCCCCGGTAGCTCACCTGTAGTGTCTGCGAGTTGTAACGGGCGCCACGGCACTCCGGGCAGGGCGTGTACGTGCTCGGCAGGAACAGCAGCTCCACGCTCACGAAGCCTTCGCCCTGGCAGGTCTCGCAGCGCCCGCCCGCCACGTTGAACGAGAACCGCCCGACACCGTAACCACGTTCGCGCGCCCCGTCCGTGGCCGCGAACACCTTGCGTACGACGTCGAAGAGGCCCGTATACGTCGCCAGGTTGGAGCGAGGCGTACGGCCGATGGGCTTCTGGTCGACCGACACCAGCCGTCCCACGCCCGCCAAGTCCTCGCTGATCTCACCGATGAGCGTGGATTTCCCGGATCCCGATACCCCGGTGACCGCGGTGAGGACGCCCAGCGGGAATTCGGCCGTCACCCCGCGCATGTTGTGCCGGGTCACCGGTCCGACCTTCACCTGTCCCCGAGGGGAACGGACGTGGCGTGCCGGTGTGGGGGAACGGCCGAAAAGGAAGCGAGCCGTCACCGACTCCGCGACCTCGGCCAGCCCCGCCACCGGCCCGCTGTGCAGCACACTGCCGCCGTGCTCACCGGCGAGTGGCCCCACGTCCACGAGCCAGTCGGCGCCGCGCATCACGTCAAGGTGGTGCTCCACCACGAAAACCGAATTGCCCGCGGTCTTCAAACGGTCCAGCACGGCGAGCAGGGCTTCGGTGTCCGCCGGGTGCAGTCCGGCGGAGGGTTCGTCGAGGACGTACACCACGCCGAACAGCCCGGATGGCAACTGCGCGGCCAGCCGCAGCCGTTGCAGCTCCCCCGCCGACAGGGTGGGCGTCGCACGGTCCAGACTGAGATAGCCGAGTCCCAGTTCGAGGACCGGCTCGATACGGGACCTGAGATCGTCGGTGAGGACACGTGCCGTCGAAGAGGTGCCCGCCGGCAGATCGGCCAGTTCCGCCAGCGGCAGCGCGGCCAGCTCGGCGATCGTGTGGCCCGCGTAGGTCACCGCCAGTGCCTCGGGCCGCAGCCGGCTCCCGCCGCACGCTGGGCAGGGCGCACTCTCCAGGAAACGTTCCGCCTTCGCCCGCAGGGTCGGGCTCTTGGTGTCCGAGAACGTCTTCAGCACATACCGCCGGGCGCTCATGTACGTGCCCCGGTACGGCCGTTGGATGCGATGGGCCTCCCGCACCGATTGCACCGTCACGACCGGCTGCTCGTCCGTGAACAGGATCCACTCCCGCTGTTCGGCGGGTAGTTCGCGCCAGGGCCGACGCACGTCGTATCCGAGCGCATCGAGGATGTCGCGCAGGTTCTTGCCCTGCCACGCACCGGGCCACGCCGCGATGGCGCCCTCACGGATGGACAGTGAGTCGTCCGGGACCAGCGCTTCCTCGGTCGTGTGGTGCACCCGGCCGAGCCCGTGGCACTCCGGACAGGCCCCGGCCGCCGTGTTCGGGGAGAAGGCATCCGAGTCGAGGCGCTCCGCGCCAGGTGGGTAGTGGCCCGCGCGGGAGAAGAGCATCCGCAGGGAGTTGGACAGGTTCGTGATCGTCCCGACCGACGAGCGGGACGTAGGCGCGGCGCGGCGTTGCTGCAGCGCGACGGCGGGCGGCAGGCCGGTGATCTCAGCGACCTTCGGTGCGCCGACCTGGTGAATGAGACGACGGGCGTACGGCGCCACCGACTCGAAATAGCGGCGCTGTGCCTCGGCGTAGATCGTGCCGAACGCCAGCGACGACTTGCCGGAGCCGGACACGCCGGTGAACACCGCCAGCACGTCGCGCGGAATGTCGACGTCCACGCCCTTGAGGTTGTGCTCGCGGGCGCCGCGGACGCGGACGTACGATGCGTTGGGACCGGACACGGTGGAGAACTCCGTACGGGTCGTGCGCTGAGCAGGGACAAACCCCGCGATTTCCTGCGAGGGGCACGCGACCATTCGGGCGTCCCGGCCGGCGGCCAGGGCGGCGGGCCTGGTAGCGCCTGGGCGGGATCAGCCGTTGCGGGTCTTGATCTCGTCGGTCAGCCGGGGGACGACGTCGAAGAGGTCGCCGACGACACCGTAGTCGACGAGGTCGAAGATCGGGGCATCGGGGTCCTTGTCGACGGCCACGATCGTCTTGGAGATCTGCATGCCGGCGCGGTGCTGGATGGCGCCGGAAAGATGCACCAGGCCGCACGACAAGCCGACCGGGACCCCGACCGGATCTCCTTCAACCCGCTCACTGCGCGTGGTGCGCCGCCAGGTCACCGACCAGGCGGCGTTGCCCCCCGGCCGACTCGCCCGCGCGATCAAAGCCACCCACGCTGGACTCCTCGAACGCCTCCTGCCGGAGCGACGCCGCCGGATCGGCCGCGCCCAGGTTCCCGGTCGTCACCCTCCGTCGAGCCGGTGTCGATCCCCGGCGGGCACCGGGCCCGGGTCGCCACCAGGGTTCGTCCCTGGGGCAACGGGACGGCAGCCCCGGGATCGTTGTCGGTGGGTGCCGATCGGCATCCGCTGCGGCGAAGGAGTTGGCGATGGTGGATTTCAGGATCGAGGTCGTGGTCGTCCCGGTCTCGGGCCGTGCACTGGGCAAAGGACTTCCATGGCCTGTGGGTGCCGGAAAGTATGTCACCTGGCCTGACCTGCTGGTTCGAGTTTGCCAGAGCTCGGGTAGCCGCAGAGCGTTCTGGGGGAGCATGCGGTCGTGGTGATACGGCCAGTATTTCCGGCACCCACAGGGGCCGACCGCTATCCAGCGGCCAGGAATGATGCGCTCCGCTGCTGCAGCAGCCGGGCGGTCTCCGACAGGAGCCGGTCGGCCACCGCGTCCACGTTCCGCGCCTGCCACGGTTCCAGGCCGGTGCCCTTGACCCAGTGGTTGAAGGCACCCATGGCCGGCCCGCAGTACACCAGGTAGTCCACCCGCCGCCCGGGGGTGCCGGTGCGGGCCAGCTCGAATCCGCGGTCGAGGTAGGACCGGAAGGCGAGGGCGAGCCTGCGCTTGGCGCCCACCTCCTGGCCGTCGGCCGCTGCGGGAGCGTCCTGGGCCAGGGCGTCGCGCCAGGCATCCTCGAAGGGGCGCCGCAGGTAGGTTTCCTCGATCTGCCGCCGTGTCCCGGCGTCGATGTCGGCGAACGAGTCGTGCAGGCGCCACAACTGGTACAGCCGGTCGGCGCGGGCCGGGAGGAATACACCACGCTTGACCACCCTGGCCCGCACGCCGAGTTCGAACATCTCGCTCCACGGCGCCGGCTCGGTGTCCTGTACGTCGAGGCGCTGGAGCATGTCCTTGACCTCGGTGCTCGTCGCCGCCTCCACGGTGCACTGGTTCACCGAGCCGGTGACCAGGAATTCGGCCCCCAGGACGATGGCGGCCGCCGCGGCCTCCGGCGTGCCGATGCCACCCGCCGCGCCCACGTGCACCCGCGGCCACGGTCCGGCCAGGGTGTCGCGCAGCCGCAGCACGGCCGGCAGCAGCGTGGCCAGGCCGGCCGCGTCGGTGTGCCATCCGGCGCCGGCCTCGACGCACAGGTCGTCCGCCATCGGTAGCCCGGCCGCGCGGGCGGCCTCCTGCTCGGTCACCTCGCCCCGCTCGGCGAGGCCTCGCACCACCTCGTCGGGGGCGGGCCGGAGGAACGCCTCGGCGGTGTCCGTACGGGAGACCTTGGCGATGATCCGGCCGCCCTTCAGGCGGTACTTGACCAGGGCCGGGGTGATCCTGAGGAAGCCGGACGCCTCGATGGTGCCGATGCCCAGCCGTAGCAGCAGATCGACCAGAGCCTGCTCCTGCTGGGGGTGTGCGTTGCGGTGCAGCAGGTTCGCCCCGAACGGCCCGTCGGGGCCCAGCTCGGCCTGGATGCCGCGCAACCCGGCCTCGACCTCCGCGAGCGGCAGCCCGCCGGTGCCGAAGAAGCCCATGCCGCCGGCCTTGCCGAGCCGCGCGATGAGCGCCTCGGACGATATGCCGCCGTACATCCCGCCCGCCAGGTAGGCCAGGCGCAGACCGTAGCGGGCGCGGAAACCGGCCGCCCCCAGGTCCTCGGCGGCCGGCGCGCGCCGGACCGTGGGCGCCGGGGCGGGAGTTGCGACGGGGGCCGGGACGGCAGGGACCACGGGCACAGCGGCGGTGGCCGCCGGTGCGTCCGGGGCGGGTACGACTGGTGCCGGCACCTCCGGGGCCCGGACCACCGCCGCGGCGGCCGGGGGCTCGGTACGGACCGGGGCCGCCACGACCGCGGCCGGCACGGCGGCGGGCCGGGGCACAGCCCGGGGCGCCACGTCGGGCTCGGTCAGCGGCAGGGGGGTCGAGCCCTCGCGGATCTTCCGGGTCATCTTGGTCAGTGCCCGGCCGGGGCCCAGCTCCTCGAACTCGAAGTCCCCCTGCGCCATGAGACGGCGGACGGTATCCACCCACCGCACCTGCCCCACGATCTGACCGGCCAGCGTCTCCCGCACCCGGTCCGGGCGGTACGGGCGGGCGTCCACGTTCGCGATCACCGGGATCCGCGGCGGCCGCAACTCCGCGCCGTCCAGCAGCTCCCGGAATTCCTCGGCCGCGTCGCGCATGTAGCGGGAGTGGAACGGGGCGCTCACGTTGAGCACCACCACCTGGGCGCCCCGGCCCTCGAACACCGCACGGGCGCGGTCGATGTCCGGCGTGGGACCGGCCAGCACGATCTGCTCCGGGGCGTTGTGGTTGGCGATGTCCAGGGCGGTCAGCCCGGAGTCCGACAGCGCCGACTTCACAGCTTCGAGGCCCAGGCCCAACACGGCGGCCATGCCCCCGCCGGTGGCCCGGCCCATCAGCTCGCCGCGCCGCTGGACCAGGCGCAGCCCGGTGGCGAAGTCGAAGACGTCCGCGGCGAAGAGCGCCACGTACTCGCCGAGGCTGTGCCCGACGAGCCAGTCCGCCGGGCGCGGATCCTGGCGGCTGCGCCGCTGGTACGTCAGCGCCTCGACCACGTACAGCGCGGGCTGGGTGTACTCGGTGCGGCGCAGGCGGCCTTCGGGGTTGTTCAGGCACAGGTCGCGGATGGAGTAGCCGAGGATCTCGTCCGCCTGGGCGACCAGCTCGGGGAACTCGTCGAACAAGTCCGCACCCATGCCCTTGGCCTGGGAGCCCTGGCCCGGGAAGCCGAACACCTTCATTGTGTCTGCGCCTTTCGCGTGGGGTGTCGCAGGAGCGGGTGCGGGCCGGCTGCCGCCGGTGCCCGCGCAGTCCCATGCCCGGGCCAGTTGCCGGGTGTCCCGGGCGAAGGGAGTGAGCAGCGCCAGCGACTGCGACCGCGAGTCCGGCACGGCGGTGAGGTTGGCGCGTACGAAGTTGTGCAGCGTGCCCGACGGCCCGGCGTCGAGGTAAAGGTGCGGGCCCTGCGACTCCAGCGCCCTGACCGTCGCGGCGAACTCGATCGGATGCCGGGCGACCCGCCACAGGTGTTCCGCGGTGACCGCGCGCACCGGACCGGCGGTGGCGCTGGAGATCAGCGGGATCCGGGGCGGTCGCAGCTCCACGTCCGCCCACAGGGCGTCGAACGCCGCTCGTGACGGGTCCATCAGCCCGGAGTGGAAGCCGTGCGACACCGGCACCCGCTGGTACGCCACCTCACGGGCGGAGAGCAGCGCCTCGGCCCGGTCCAGGGCGTCCAGCGTCCCGGACACCACGAAGTGGGCGTCATAGTTGCGGGCCGCCAGGTCCAGGTCCCGGTGCAGGTCCGGTTCGCGGTGGTACAGGGCCGGTTCGGCGAGCACGGCGAGCATGCCACCGGGGGCGCAGTCGCCCGCCGAGCGGGCCATCCCGACGAGCCGGCGCAGGCAAGCGCCCGGCTCCATGACACCGGCCAGCACCGACGCCGTGTACTCGCCGAGGCTGGCGCCCAGCAGCAGATCGGGCGTCACACCGTGGGACATGAGGGTCTCGGCCAGCGCCAGCTCCACCATCACGATCGCCGGATGGGTGACGACGGTGTCGGTGAACGGCGCCGCAGCCGGGCGGTCCGGATCGTACAGCCGGGCGATGACGGAGCCGCCGACGTCCGGCGCGACGAGGTCGTCCAAGCGGCGCAGGGCATCCCGGAAGACCGGCTCATGGTCGTACAGCTCGCGGCCCATCTGGTAGTACTGCGAGCCCTGCCCGGAGAACATGAAGACGGTTCGCCGCCCGGTCCGCGGGGTCATCGGTCATCCTTCCCGAACGGGTAGCCGGGCAGCGGTATCCGCCCGGCTCCGCCGCGCCGGTGTGCGGCGCGCCAGTCCACCGGCACCCCGTTCACCCACAGCTCCGCGACCTTGTCCAGCTTTCCGAGGTCCAGCCACTTGCCGACCACCTCGCCCAGTTCCGGGTCGCCCGCGAACAGGCCGGCCACGGTCCCGGCCCCGGACGCCGTGCCCCGGTGACAGCCCTCCGCGGCGCTCTCCCCGGCGGCCAGCGCCTTCAGCCCGGCGATCAGTCCGGCGAGGTCACGTACCACGAACGCGGCCCGCTCGGTCATCGCCGCCCGGCCGTGCTGCAGGGTCCGGGCCACGGCGGCGAGGTCCGGCCCCGCCGCCCGGCCGGCGGCGTCACGCCCCGGCTCCTCGGTGGCGAGCAGCCGCGCCAGATCGGTGAGCGAGCGGGCCCGGTGGGCGACGGCCGGGTCGTACGTCCCGCCGGATTCGGCCTCGAGCAGCTCGCCGAGGCGGGCGAGGTGGCTGGGCTCCACACCGATTCCGGAAAACGGTTCGTCCTCGCCGATCTGGCCGGACTCCACCTCCAGCACTCCGGCCAGCAGCTCGCGCAACCGGGCCGGTGCCACCGGCTCCCGGTGCTCCGGGGCCGCCACCGGTGTCCGGGCCGCGGCGTCCTCCAGGAAGGCCGCGAGCCGGTCCGCGTACGCGCGCAGCCGCTCGGGGCTCTTCGCCGACAGCGGTACGAGGTGGTGCTCCGGTCCGCCCGCCGGGGACCGGGCGGGACGCTGCCCCTGATCCGCCGGCAGATGCTCCTCGACCACCACATGGACGTTGGTACCGCTGTGGCCGACGGAGTTGACCGCCGCCATCCGGGGGACGCCGGGCACGGCGGGCCATGGCCGGGGCACGTCGTCCAGTACGAACGCCGAACCGTCGAGTTCGATGAGCGGGCTGGGCTTGTTCAGCGTGGGAAGGCCGGCATGGAGGCCGTGCCGCATGGACAGCAGGATCTTGATCAGCCCTGCCGGGCCGGCGGCGGCCCGGGAGTGGCCGATGTGTGACGTGGCGCTGCCCAGAGCGCAGTAGCCGCTCTTGTCGCTGAACCGGCGGTAGGCCCGGGCCAGGGCGTTCGCCTCGGCCGGGTCGCCCAGGGGGGTGGCGGCGCCGTGCGCTTCCACGGCGCCGATCCGCTCCGGGTCGATTCCGTACCGCTGGTAGACCTCGCTGATGAGCTGCTCCTGTGCGGCGCCGTCGGGCGCGGCGCCGCTGGTGCCCGCCCCGCCCTGGTTGACACCGGTGGCCCGGATCACGCCATGGATGTGGTCGCCGTCCGCGATCGCGTCGGCGAGCCGCTTCAGCACCACCACGGCGACAGCTTCGGAGAAGACCGTGCCGTCCGCCGACGCGTCGAAGGTGCGGCACTCGCCGGAGGGCGAGAGCATCCCGCTCTCCGCCGCGGTGTCCAGCGCTTCTGGTTCCAGCCCGGCGTGCACACCGCCGGCCAGGGCCAGCGACGACTCACCACTGAGCAGGCTCTGACAGGCCAGGTGAAGGGCGACCAGCCCGGACGAGCAGGTGGTGTTCACCACCAGGGCCGGCCCGCGCAGGTCCAGGACGGCCGAAAGCCCGGCGGCCGCCTGGGCGTCGGTTGCGCGACCGGGTGACTCGTGCGGGTGGCCGGTGGGCTCGGCGCCGATGAACATGCCCGTACGGCTGCCGCGCAGCGTTCCCGGGTCATGACCCGCGTCCTCCAGAGCGTGCCACGCTTCCTGGAGCAGCAGCCGCTGGTGCGGGTCCATCGAGTCGGCCTCGTGCGGGCTGATGCCGAAGAACGGCGCGTCGAAGCCGTCCCGGTCCGGCAGGGCGCCGCCCCAGCGGTAGCCGGGCCCCTCGGCGCGGAGGTAGTGGGCCGGGAGTTCACCCACGGTGACACGGCCGGCCTCCAGGTTGCGCCAGAACTCCCGTACGTCCGAGGCGCCGGGAAACCGGCCGGCCATGCCGATGACGGCGATGTCCATCGGTGCCGACCGGGACGGCCACTGCCGCGGGGCAACCGAAGCGGCGGGCGGCGGCGCCGAAGCCTCCAGCAGGTTCCGGGCGCGCTCCCGGTCGAGGTTCCCGTTGGCGTAGAGGTGCAGTACGGACCGGAAGTCGGTGTTCGTCATCGGTGAGCTCCGTCGGTCGAGCCGGCATCCAGCAGGTCCAGGACGTCCTGGGCGGACAGTTCACCGGCCCGGAAGCGAGCCTCCAGGTCGGCCACCTGGCCGGGCGGCAGCGGCCCAGGGGGCGCGGGTGCGGCCGTCGGCGGTGTCGCGTGCGGTGCGGGTGCGGGTGCGGGTGCGGCCGGGGACGCGGTCACGGGCGTCGTGGCGTGGGCCGCCGCGGGCAGTGCGCCGGGGTGCCAGTGGCGCTCGCGTGCGAACGGGTAGGTGGGAAGCGGCACTCGGCGCGGCCGGGCGGCCGTCCACAGCCGCTGCCAGTCGAGTGCGCCGCCGGCCGACCAGTGGTCGGCCAGCTCCCGCAGCCGCCGCTGCGCGAGCCACCGCTCGACGGTCTCCGGCGCGGCGGGCGTGGCACCGAAGTCCCACGGGCCCGTGGCCGTGCCCGGTGTCCGCGCCCCGGTGAGGTAGGTGTCGAGATGGCGGCGCAGTTCGGCGGTGTCCGCCACGACGAAGGCCACCCGGCTTGCCATGGCGACCCGTCCGGTCTGCAGGGTGTGGGCCAGTTCCGGCAGCGACACGGGCGCCGTGCCACCGCCGCCCTCGCCGCCTTCGCCGTCTTCGGCGCCCAGGAAGGCGAGCAGCCGCCCCGCCAGGGCCCGCAGCCGGTCGTCGTCGCGCGCCGAGAGCGGGACGATCTGCGGCCCGTGGTCCCGGTGTTCCGGGCGTTCGGCGGCCGGTACGTACTCCTCCAGCACGATGTGGGCGTTGGATCCGGTGGCGCCGAAGGAGCTGAGACCGGCCCGCCGTGGCCCGCCCGCCGCCGGCTCGGGCCACGGCTCCGCGCGGTGCTGCAGGCGGAAGGGTGTGTTCTCCAGGTCGAGCAACGGATTGGCGGTCGTGGAGTGCAGGGAGGGCACCAGGGTGCGGTGGTGGAGCTGCAGCGCCGCCTTGGTCAGCCCGGCCAGCCCGCCCGCCGACTCGGCGTGGCCGATGTTGGACTTCACCGACCCCAGGGCGCAGAAACCGTTGTCGGCGGTGTGCCGGCGGAACGCTCGTAGCAGGCCCTGGACTTCGATGGGATCGCCGAGCTTGGTGCCCGTTCCGTGCGCCTCGACGCAGCCGATGGTGCGCGCGTCGACGCCGGCCCGGTCCAGGGCCTCGGAGATGACCGCCGCCTGGGCGGTCGGGCTGGGGACGATGGTTCCGCTGGTGGCGCCGACGTGGTTTACGGCAGTGGACCGGATGACGGCGTAGATGTGGTCGCCGTCCTGCTCGGCCCGGTCCAGCGGTTTGAGCACCACGGCGCCGACGCCCTCGGCCGAGACCCACCCGTCGCCCCCCGCGCCGAACGACCGGCAGCGCCCGTCGGAGGAGTGCATGTCGACCGCGCCGTAGGTCTGGTACTTCGCCGGGTGCAGCGACAGGTTCACCCCGCCGGCGATGGCCACCTCGCTCTCCCCGCGGGCCAGGCTCTCCACCGCGAGGTGCACGGTGGTCAGCGACGAGGAGCAGAGCGAGTCCACGGACATGCTGGGACCGTTGAAGTCGCAGAAGAACGAGACCCTGTTGGCGATCATTCCCTGGTTGAGGCTCACCGGGAGCGGCTTGCCGCCCACCGGCGCCGCCTGCGCGGCGATCAGGGAGTAGTCCTTGTGCATGGCGCCGGCGAAGACGCCGACCCGGCGGCGCTGTTCGGGCCCGCGCGGCGCGGCCAGCGCGGCCGGGGTGTAACCCGCGTTCTCGATCGCCTCCCAGCAGGTCTCCAGGAACAGCCGTTCCTGCGGGTCGGTGATCTCCGCCTCGGGCCGGGAGATACGGAAGAACTCGGAGTCGAAGCAGTCGGCGTCGGCGACGAAGCCGCCCCATCGGGACATCGGCACGCCGGTCCCGCCGGCCGTCTGCCACGGCCAGCGGTCGGCGGGGACCTCCGTCACCGCGTCACGGCCCTGGAGGAGGTTCTGCCAGTAGGCGTCGAGGCCGTCGGCTCCCGGATACCGGCCGGCCATGCCGATGACGGCGACCGGGACCGGCGGGGTCCCCGGGGCGGCGGTCCCCGCGGGAGCGGCCGCGGCGGCGGCGGCCGGGGCCGTGGCCGGGGGGCCGGTGAGCGTGCGGCGGGCCAGGGCGGGCCGCTCCAGCTCCGGGCGGCCGGTGGCCGGGCCGGTCCAGCCCTCCAGCACCGCGTGGGCGTTGGTGCCGCCGTCGGCGAAGCAGCTCACCGCCGCCACGAGCGGTGCGTCGGGCCACGGGTCCAGGCCGCGGGCGAAGGTGAACGGCGTGGCCGAGAGGTCGAAGTGCTCCGGCGGCTCCTGCCCGGACAGGAAGGGCACCAGCCGCCGGTTGCGCAGCATCAGGACGACCTTGATGAATCCGGCGATGCCCTCCGCGCACTGCGGGTGTCCGATGTTCGGCTTCACCGACCCGACGCTGCACGGGGCCGTGGAGGAGCCGCGGTAGACGGTCCGGATCGCCTTGAGTTCGGTCAGGTCGTGCACCGCCGAGCCGGCCGCGTTGGCCTCGATATGGGTCACCTCGTCCGCGCGCCTGCCGCTGCGTTCCAGTGCCTTGGCCATCACCGCCTGCTGCGCGGCCAGGCTGGGCGAGGCAGGGCCTGCGGTGCGGCCGTCGTTGTTGACCGCGATGCCCTTGAGCACCGCCTGGACCCGGTCGCCGTCGGCGAGTGCGCGGGCCAGCGGCTTGAGAACGACCACCCCGGCGCCCTCGGAGAGGACGATGCCCTGGGCCCGCCGGTCGAAGGCGTGGAACGCGGGATCCGGGCTGAGCAGCCCGCGCTGATCGAACAGCCGGTGGCCCGCGTCGTCGGCGAGCAGGGTCGCTCCGCCGACGACGGCCGCGTCCGCGTCACCGTCGCGCAGCGCCTGGGCGGCGGCCCGCATGGCGACCAGTGCCGAGGAGCACGCGGTGTCCACCACCACGCTGGGCCCACGCAGGTCGAAGAAGCGGGAGACGTTGGCCGCGAGGTAGTTCTGTCCGACGGCCACGATCGGGTTCCGGGTCCGGCTCAGCGTCGCGTCGTCGGGGAGGTGACGGCTGCGGGCGCCGATGTAGACGCCGACGTCCCGGCCCTTGAGGTCGGCCGGCCGGTAGCCGGCGTCGCCGAGGGCGAACAGCGTCTCCTCCAGGAGAACCAGCGCCTGCGGGTCCATGGCCGCGGCGTCCTCGTCGGAGAGCAGGAAGAAGCCCGGGTCGAAGCCGTCCCGGTCGATCAGCCCGGCGATCAGGCCGTCGCCACCGTCCCAGCGGTGCGCGGGGACGGGGGCGATGGCGGAGCGCCCCTCGCTGAGCAGTCGCCAGTACGCGGCCAGGTCCGGCGCTCCGGGGAAGCGGCAGGACATGCCGATCACGGCCATGTCGTCGGGTCCGGCGGCGCCTTGGGGCGCGTACGCGGGAACGTCCGCGGGCTCGGTGACGGACGTGGCCCCCCGGACGGGCACGGGCTCCGGCGCGGGTACGGGCTCCGGCGCGGGTACGGGCTCCGGCGCGGGTACGGGCTCCGGCGCGGGTACGGGCACGGGCTCCGGCACGGGCTCCTCGGCGGGACCGGTGCCGAAGGCCGCGGTGAACTCCGCCGGATACGTCTGTGCGAGCCAGCCCACGAAGGACTCCACCGTGGGGTGCTCGATGAACGCGGAGGGGTCCAGTTCGGCGCCCAGCCGCTTCCCGACGCTGCGCAGCAGCTGAACCATCATGATCGAGTCGGTCCCGTAGTCCTCGATCGGCGTGTCGGCCGCGAGCCTGTCCGGGTCGAAGTGCAGGTGCTCGGCGAGGAGGCCGAGCAGCCACGAGACAGCGGTCTCGGCGAGCTCCCCCGAGGGTCGTGGGCCGACCGGCTCGGCGGCCGGGGTGGGCTCCGCGGCCGGGGCCGGGGCGGCGGCCGGGACGTCGATACGGCGCCGCATCAGCAGTTCGGGACGCCAGACGGCGGAGTCCCGGACCACCGCGGGCAGGACCGCGGGTCCCGCGTCGTGCGTCACCAAGTGGTCGAGCAGGGCAGTCCCCTCGGACTCGGACAGACTGCCCAGGCCGGTGCGCAGGTAGCCGGGGCCGGGTTCCGCGTCGCCCATGCCGACACCGCTCCAGGACGGCCACTGCACGCTCAGCAGCGGCAGGCCGTGCGGCCTGGCCGCGGCCAGGTAGTCCGCGTAGGCGTTCGCCATGGCGTAGTCGCTCTGGCCCACGGCCGCGCTCGGCACCACGGCGGCGACCGAGGAGCAGACCACGAAGAACCTCAGCGAGCGGCCCGCGAAAGAGTCCACCAGTGCGTCCAGACCGGCGACCTTGGGGTCCATCACGCCCCGGACACCGGCGGCCGGCTTGCCCACGAAGGCGAGGTTGTCGCGGTCGGCGAACCCGGCGCTGTGAATGACACCGCCGACCGGGCCCAGGTCACGCTCGGCCTCGCTCACGGCGCGGGCCAGGTCGCCCGAGGCGGAACCGTCCAGCGGCAGCGACAGCACACGCACCTGGGCACCGGCCCGCTCCAGGTCGATCAGGGCGCCGAGCCTGCGGCCGAGCGGACCATCGTCGACGTGGGCCTCCCAGTCGGCCCGGTCCGGCAGTCGGGTCCGGCCGGTGAGCACCAGTCGGCGCACCCCCCAGTGCCGTACCGCGTGCCGGGCGAAGGCGAGGCCCAGGCCGCCGGTGCCGCCGGTGATCCACAGCACCGCGTCCTCGGGGAACGGCAGTACGCCGTCACCGCGCCCGGCTCCCACCGGGGTCTCCCGCAGCACCGCCCGGTAGCGCCGGCCGGCGCGGTGGCACACCTCGGCGTCCTCGCCGGTGTCCGCGAGTTCGGCGGCGATCTGCCGTATCACCGTCGGATCGTCGTCCGCGGGGTCCACGTCCACATGCCGCGACCGCACCTTCGCGTACTCGCTCTGCAGCATCCGGTACAGGCCGGCCCGCGCGGCGCCGGCGAGGTTGACCGGCTGCCGGCCGGTGTCCGCACCGCCGGCGGGCGGGGTCTCAAGGCCCCGGGTGACGCCGAGCAACAGCACCGGCTCCGCCGCCGAGGCCCGGGACACCAACTGCTGCACCCAGGGCAGCCAGTCGGCGGGGTCGTCGTGGATGCGGCGGGTGTCCTGCCCGGCGGGTGCGCACCCGGTCAGGTCGACGCACGCCTGGAACCGGCCCGGAGCGGGCATCCCGGCCAGGTCGGCCGGTTCCAGGACCTCCACCCGCGGCAGTTCACGGGCGAGCCGGTCCGCCAGCGCCCGGGTCCGCGCGGTGGCGAGGACGGCGACCGAGCGCGGCAGCGGACCGCCGGTGCCCGGTCCGGCCGGCTCCCAGCCCTTGGCGAGCAGCCGGGTGCCGTCCGGGGCCGGTACCGGCCCGGCCGGTACCGGCCCGGTGCGCTCCGCGGCCGGGACAGCGGGAGAGCCGGTCGCCGCGGCGATGTCGCCCAGGGTGCCGGGGTGGTGCTCGTCCAGGTAGGCGGCCAGATCGCGGATGGTCGTGTACTCGAAGAGGAGCGTGGGCGGCAGGTCCCGGCCGACGGCCTGCTCCAGCATGGTGACCAGATCCAGGACGCTGACCGAGTCGATGCCCAGCTCGTAGTAGCCGATGGCGGGGTTCAGCGTCTCCGGGGCGAGGCCCAGCCGGTCCGCCATGAGTCGGCGCAGCCGTTCCTGGGTGGGCGTCAGCGGCGCACCGTCCGGCCCCGCCGGGGGCCGGGGAGCCGGTGACGTCCGCGGAGCCGGGGCGGACAGTCCGGGCAGGGTGCCGGAGCGGATCAGCTTGCTGGACAGGCCGCGCAGCTCGGCGAGGATGCGCCCGTCGCCGTCCAGGAACTCGATCGTCAGCCTGGCGAGTTCGTCCCGAAGGCTGAGCGACGACCGGCGGACGCGGGCCGTGCACGGCCCGGTCAGCGGCGCCACCGCCCGGAACGACTCCACGTACATGGGCAGGAAGAACGCACCGTCCCGGCCGCCGCCGGACAGCAGCGAACCGGCCGCCACCGCTGCGCCGAGCAGCAGCGCCGGGTGGAACAGGTGGCCACCGGTACCGGCGCCGGACGGCGGTGTGAGTTCGGCGGTCAGTTCCTCGGCGTCCTCCCACACCCGGCCGCCGGCCCTGACGGCGCCGGAGTAGACCTGCCCGACGCGGCCGTCCCGGTCGTAGACGGCGCCCAGGTCCTCGGGCACGGCGGACGGTGCGGGGGCGGCGGGCCGCCGCGGGCCGGCGAACCGGACCGGGCCCGCCGACACCATCTCGGCCGTGGCGAAGGGCGTCGCGTCCGGCTGGGAGCGGTCCACGATCCGCACCGCCCAGCGGCCGGGGGCCAGGGGCCGGCCGTCCAGCGCGATCCGGGCGGGTTCCTCGGGCGTCACCACCAGCGGGCGCAGCACCGTCAGATCCCGCAGCTCCAGCTCGTCATGTGGCTGTCCCTGCCGGCGGAACACCTGGTGAATGAGGTCGATGTAGGCCAGGGCGGGAAGCAGCAGGTGCCCCGCGACCTGATGGCCGGCGATGACCGGGGTATCGGCGGAGAGAGTGATCTCCTCGTACATGGTGGTTCCTTGGGTTACGGCGGTTGCCCCGTCCGAGGGCCGCCGAGGCTGCCGCGACTCGGCGGGGGCGGCGGGGGCGGCGGACGGGCCGGGGTCCGGGGCGTGGTGCGGGGCGTGGTGCGGGAGAGCACTCCCGGGCGCCGCGAACCAGCACCTGTCGCGCGCGAACGGGTAGCCCGGCAGCTCCACCCGGGCCGGCGGCGGCCCGTCGTACAGCATCCGCCAGTCGACGGGGGCTCCGGCGGTCCAGGCGGCGGCCAGCGCCTCCGGGTCTGTCTCCGGGCCCGTCTCCGAGTCTGCCTCCGGGCCCGTCTCCGGGTCTGCCTCCGGGCCCGTCCCGGGCCGCGTACGGCGCGGTACGGTCCCCGTCCACACGCCCGGTGTGCTGTCCCGGCCGGCCAGGTACTCGCCGATCCGGGCCAGCAGTTCGGCGCGGTCACGGAAGACCACGGCCAGCCGGTGGGCCATCGGCTCCCGGCCGGACTGCAGGGTGTGGGCCAGCGCCGCGGGATCGGTGTCCGCGCCGTCGGTCCGCAGGAAGTCCGCCATGCGCCCGGCGTACGCGTCGAGCCGTGCGCGGTCCCGGGCCGAGAGTGCGAAGACGAACGGAGCGCGGGCTTTCGCCGTCGGAGGTGAGGGGGGCGGCACGTACTCCTCCAGCAGAACATGGGCGTTGGTGCCGCCCGCGCCGAACGCGCTGACCGCCGCGGTCCGCGGCAGCGGCCGGCCCGCCGCGTCGGTGCGTGGGGGCCATGCGGCGAGTTCCCGTTGCACCCGAAGCGGCGCCGCGTCGAAGTCGATGTTCGGGTTGAGCGGTTCGGCGTGCAGGGACGGGGCCAGCAGGCCGTGCCGGAACTGCAGCAGCACTTTGGTGACGGCCGCCATGCCTGCCGCCGACTCGGCGTGCCCGATGTTCGACTTCACCGACCCGATCGGAATCTTCCGTCCGTTCAGGTCGTGGCCGCGGAAGGCGCGCAGCAGCCCGCTGACCTCCACCGGGTCGCCGAGCGCGGTGCCGGTGCCGTGGGCCTCGATGTAATCCAGATCGCCCGGTGTCCAGGCCGCGCGGGCCAGCGCGTCGGCGATCAGGGTGCCCTGGGCCTTCGCGTTCGGCACGCTGAAGCCCTTGCCCGCGCCGCCGTGGTTGACCGCGGACCCCTTGATCACGGCGAGGATGCGGTCGCCGTCCGCCTCCGCGGCCGACCGGCGCTTCAGCAGCACCGCACCCGAGCCCTCGGCGGGCACATAGCCGTCCCCGTCCTCGCCGAAGCTGCGGCAGCGCCCGTCGGTGGACAGGAACCCGCCCCGGCTGAGCTGCAGATACTTCAGCGGATGACTGGAGACGTTCACCCCGCCGGCCACGGCCGTCTCGCAGTCCCCGCTCCGGATGGCCTGGCAGGCCAGGTGGATGGCGGTGAGCGAGGACGAGCACATGGTGTCCAGGCCCACGCTCGGCCCGCCGAAGTCGAAGAAGTACGACACCCGGTTGGCGACGGAGGCGTACGAGGAGGAGGTCGCGATGCCTTCACCGCGCAGCGCCTCCTCGACGCCGTAGAGCTGGTAGTGGCCGTACATCATGCCGACGAAGACTCCGGTACGGCTGCCCGCCATGGCCTCGCGGGTGAGGCCCGCGTCCTCCAGCAGGTGCCAGACCGTCTCCAGGAAGATCCGCTCCTGCGGGTCGATGTGGTCGGCCTCCACCTGCGACATCCGGAAGAACATCGGGTCGAACCGGTCCACGTCCCGCAGGAAGCCGCCCCACTTGGAGTACGACCTGCCCTGGGCCTCCTTGTCCGGGTCGAAGTAACGCGCGTGGTCCCAGCGGTCCTCCGGGATCTCCTCGACGCAGTCCCGGCCCTCCCGCAGGTTGTGCCAGAACTCCCGCAGATCGTCGGCGCGCGGGTAGCGGCCGCTCACGCCGGTGATGACGATGTCGTCGTCCGGGCCGCCCGGTGACGTGGCCGGTGCTTCCGGCACGGCGGCGGTGACGGCGGAGCGGGCGGCGGCGGGTACGGCGCTGCCGGGCACAGCGGCAGGAGCGGCCCCGTTCACCGGAGCGGGCACGGTGGCCACCTCCGCGGACGTCCCGGCCGCGGGAGCCCGCGGCACATCCTCGGCCGGCGGGTCCGGCTCCGCGACGCCCAGCACCCCGGGCAGCCGCCCGGCGTGTTCGGCCAGGAAGTAGCCGGCCAGTTCGGCCACCGTGAAGTACTCGAAGAACAGCGTCTTCGACAGCGTCCCGAAGTGCTGCTCCAGCGCCCGGGTCATGCTCATCACCAGCAACGAGTCGACGCCGTAGCGCTCGAACTGCTCGTCCGGCCGGATGTCCTCGGCCGGCATCTTCAGCTCCGCGGCGAGGAGTTCCCGCAGGAACCGCTCGGTCCTGCCCCGCAGATCGGGCAGGCCGTTCACGGGCCGGGCCGGCGCGCCCGGCTCACCGCGCGGTGCGGTGTGACCTGCCGTCAGGGCCCGCTCGATCACGGTGCCGTCGCCGGTGGCGAGCAGCAGCCGGGGCGCCCGGCCGGCCAGCGCCCGCTCCAGTCCGTCCAGCGCGACGTCCGCGGGAAGCGGGCTGAAGCCGAGCTCGCGCCGCATGGCCTGCTGGGCGGCGGCGTCCATGGCGATCCCGCCGTCCCGCCACAGCGGCCAGTTCACGGCGAGGCTCCGCCCGGTTCGGGTCCCGGCCTCGCGCCGCTCCTCGCGGCGCAGCACGAAGTGGTCCAGGAAGCCGTTGGCGAAGGCGTAGTCGGACTGCCCGACGCTGCCCAGGGCCGCCGCCGTCGAGGAGAAGGCCACGAAGTACTCCAGCGGCTCGTCACGGGTCTCCTCGTCGAGCCACAGCGCGCCCCGCACCTTGGGAGCGAGCACCGCCTCGGCGTCCGCGCGGGTCTTCCTCAGGACGAACCCGTCGCGCAGCACCCCGGCCGCGTGAGTGACGCCCGCGATCCGCCCGAACCGCTCGCGTGCGGTGCGGACCAGCGCCGCCACGTCCTCCCGCCGGGTCACATCGGCGCGTACGTGCGTGATCCGGGCACCGCCGTCCGCCAGCCGGGCGATCCGGGCCCGGGCCGCGGGCGACGGCTCCGACCGCGAGGCGAGCACGACGCTTGCGCCGCGCGCCGCGAGCCGCTCGGCGAGGTGCAGTCCGATGCCGCCGGTGCCTCCGGTCACCAGGTGCGCGCCGGGAGCCGCGAACGGCGAGGGCGCCGCGGCCTGCGGCAGGGCGGCCGTCCGCCAGGCGCCGATCAGCCGCCGCCGCCCGTTCGTCCGGACCTCTGCCACCGGCTCGGCGGTGGTCAGCTCGGCCCGCACCAGGGCGGGCAGGTCGGTCTCCTGGGCATAGGCGACGGCGGTCACCAGCAGGCCCGGATACTCGGCGTGCACCGAGCGGGCCAGGCCGCTCATCGCCGCGTGCGCGGGCCCGGCCGCCGTGCCGTCGGTGTGGAGGTAGAGGTAGCGGGCCTCACCGGCGCGCCCGGCTATCCAGGCGCGGCAGAAGCCGAGCGCGGTGTGGAAACCGCTGTCGAGCGCCTGCCGGATGTCCCCGTCCCGGGCGGGCAGGTGGACGATGCCGACCGGTCCGTCGCCACGCCCCGTCAGGTCGTCGGCCAGATCGGTCACGAGCCGTTCGAGGTCGGGTTCCGCGGTCAGGTCCACGTGTACGGTCCGGGCGCCCATGCCCTCGGCCGCCCCGGCGCCGAGCGCCTGACCGGTGCCGTCTCCGGTGCCGTCGAGCAGCACCAGGGTCTTCGGCGGCCGTGTGCCCTCCGCCCCGGCCGTGCTCTCCCGCCAGTACGGTTCGAAGCACAGCAGCGGTTCGGTGACGCCGCCGGGCGGGTTCGCCGCCCCGGGCAGGGCGCGGAGCGTGAACCGCTCGATGCGGGCCAGCTCGGTGCCGTCCTCGTCGGCCAGCAGGATGTCGAAGACCTTCAGACCGGCTGTGGAGCCGTCGTCCGTGCGCCGGGCGTAGGCGTGGCAGGCGTCGGGGAGACGGTCGGCGGTCAGCTCCACCGCGCCCACCGAGTACGGCAGGTGGGCGGGCCGGTCGGGATCGTCCGGGCCGGCGAGGATGCTGCCGGCCGTCTGCAGCGCGGCGTCCATCAGCACGGGGTGGAAGCGGTGGTCACCGGCTCCGTCGCGCAGGTGTGACGGCAGCACGAGCCGGGCCAGCGCCTCCCCTGTGCCCGTGGCCAGCCGCTCCACGGCCTGGAAGGACGGCCCGTAGCGGAAACCGGTCTCCTCGACACGGCGGTAGTAGTCCTCGCCCGTCGACTGCCGTGGGCAGCGTTCCCCGATGGCGGCCAGATCCAGCTGTCCGGCCGGGGCGGTCCGGCCGGCCGGCCGGGCGACCAGCACGCCGCTCGCATGGGGCCGGACGCCACCGCCGTCGGCGGTCCGGATGTCGAAGCCGGTGCGTTCCGGCCGCTCCGGATCCCGGTCGAGCCGGATCCGCAGACTGACGGCGGCCGGCGGCGCGGCCGCCCCGTCGGAGCCGGGCCGGGCGCCGCCGACCTGGACCGGGGCGGCCCAGGACACCTCCTCGACCCGGTTCACCGGCAGGCCGTCGCTCCGTGACAGCTCGTCCGCCGCACGCGCCATCTCCAGCAGGACCACGCCGGGCAGGATGGGCGTCCCGTCGGCCACATGGTCCCGCAGATAGAACTCCTCACCGGTGAGCCGCTTGACGAACTCCCCCTCCCCCGCCACGGAGCCGTCGGCGTCCAGGAGCGGGTGCGGCCCGGCCTGCTGCGCCGGGGGCGCCCCGGCCCGCGGGCGTCCGGCGCCGTCGGCGACCCAGTGGCGGGTGCGCTCGAACGGGTAGGTGGGCACGCGCACCCGGCGCGGCGGCCGGGCGGCCTCCTGGTACAGCGCCCGCCAGTCGATCTCCTCGCCGGCGACCCACAGGTCCGCCAGCGTGTCGAGGTCGTGATCGGCCAGCAAGGCCGCCACGTACCGCTGCCAGGCGGCGCCGCGCGGCCGGGCGCCCCGCGGGGCGGCCCCGGCCCGGCCATGGACGGCACCGGTCGTGCGGTCCGGGGCCGGGCCGCCGGCGATGAACGCCTCCAGCAGGCCGAGCGCCTGCTCGCGGTCCTCGGCGACGACCGCCAGCCGCTCCGGCATCGGCTCGCGGGCCGTCTGGAGCGTGTAGGCGATGTCCGCGATGTCTGCCATGTTCGCCGGGTCCGCCGCGGCCGTCTCGCCGTCCTGCCGCCGCAGCAGGGCGGCGAGACGCTCCGCGTAGGCGGTCAGGGCCGACCGGGTGTGCGCCGACAGCACCAGCAACGCCGGCCGTCCAGGCCGGTGTCCGGTCTCGGTGTCCGTGGGTGCGACGGCCGTGGCGGGCGCCTCCTCGAGCACCAGGTGGGCTCCGGCTCCGCCGAACCCGAAGGAGCTGAGGCCGGCCCGCCGGGGCAGCGGCCGTCCCCGGTCATCGCGGTGGTGCCGCCAGGGGACGGTCTCGGTGGCGATCCGGAAGGGGCCGCCGTCCAGGTCGAGATAGCGGTTCTGCTGGACGACGTGCAGGCTGGCCGGGATGGTCCGGTACCGCATGGCCAGGACCACCTTGAACAGACCGGCCATACCCGCCGCCGCCTCCAGGTGGCCGATGTTGCTCTTCACCGAGCCGAGAGAGCAGGCCGGGCTGTCCGGCAGCTCCCGGTCGGCCTCCTCGTACAGCCGGGCGAACGCGGTCCGCAGCCCGGTCACCTCGATCGGGTCGCCCAGCGCCGTGCCGGTGCCGTGCGCCTCGACATAGCCGACGGCGGCCGGGTCGGTGCCCGCCAGCCGGTGGGCCCGCGCGATGACGTCCGCCTGCGCTTCGGGACTGGGGGCGGTCAGCGAGTTGGTCCGGCCGCCGTGGTTCACGGCGGAGCCCCGGACCACGGCGTGCACCGGGTCGCCGTCGCGCGCGGCCGCCGCGAGGTCCTTCAGTACCGCCACGCCGACGCCCTCACCGCGTACGTATCCGTTGGCGCGGCTGTCGAACGCCTTGCAGCGGCCGTCCTCGCTGAGCATCTCGCTCTTGCTGAGGGCGATGTACAGCGACGGATCCAGGATGAGGCTCACCCCGCCGGCGATCGCCAGGTCGCAGCTGCCGTCGCGGAGCGCGGACACCGCCTGGTGGATCGCGGTCAGCGAGCTGGAGCAGGCGGTGTCCACGGCCACACTGGGGCCGCGCAGGTCGAGCAGGTAGGACACCCGGTTGGGGATGACGGACAGCGCGGCGCCGGTGATGGTGTGGGGGTCGGTGCCGCGCCCGGAGGCGCGCTGCACCTCCAGGTAGTCCGAGTTGGTGACGCCGAGGAAGACCCCCACTCGGCGGCCGGCCAGTTCGGACGGCCGCAGACCGGCGTCCTCCAGCGCCGTCCAGACCGCTTCCAGCACCAGGCGCTGCTGCGGGTCCATCAGCTCCGCCTCGCGCGGGGAGATGCCGAAGAACGCGGCGTCGAATCGGTCCACGTCCGGTACGAACCCTCCCCAGCGCGAACGGGAGTGCTCGCCCTCGCGCGGATCACCGGCCAGGTCCCGCCAGTCCCACCGGTCGGCCGGGATCTCCTCGATCAGGTCGTGCCCGCCGGCCAGATGCCGCCAGAAGGTGTCCAGGTCCGGCGACTGCGGGAGCCGGCCGGCCATGCCGATGACGGCCACCCCGCTGTCGCCGGCCGGGTGACCGGCGGTGCCGGACGTGGCCTCGGGCCGCGTGACCCCGGCGGAGGCGGCCTGGACGCTCACCGCCGCGGGGGGCAGGGCGGGCGTGGTCCGGGCGGAGTGCCCCCCGTAGCGGGCCCGCAGCGCCGGGTGGGAGTGCAGCAGGTGCCGCGCCATGGCGGAGAGGGTGGGGTGCTGGTAGAAGGCGGTCGGGTAGACCTCGATGCCGAAGACGTTGTCGATCCGGGTGCTCAGCGCGGTGAAGCCGACCGAGTTCAGGCCGAGTTCGCCGAGCGGCCGGTGCCGGGGGACCCGGTCCGCCGCCACCTGGGCGACCTCGGCCACCAAGCCTGCCAGCTCGTCCGCCACCCGGGCGGCGGTGTCGTCCTCGGTCGTGGCGTCCGCCGCCGGCCGGCGCGGCCGGGGCACTTCCGGGTCCTGCCGCGCGTCCCCGAAGACCGCCCGCAGCTCGTCGAGCGGCGCGGAACCGAGCCGCTTGCGGTCGGTCTTCTCGTTCAGCGTCCGGGGGAACTCCTTCAGCGGCACCAGGACGTCGGGAACCATGTACTCCGGCAGCCAGGTGCGCAGCGGCGCGGGGTCGACCGCTGCGGCGTCCGGCCCGGTCCGCTCCGTGTAGAAGCCGCGCAGCGTCAGGCCGGAGCCCCCGGCCGAGGCGGCGGGCACCACCACGGCCTCGGCCACCCCGGCCAGCCGGCGCATCGCGGCCTCGACCTCACCGGTTTCGACCCGGTAGCCGCGGACCTTCACCTGGGCGTCGGTGCGCCCCAGATACTCCAGGCTGCCGTCGGGCAGCGCCCGCACGAGGTCACCGGTGCGGTACAGACGCGGCGACGGCACGGTGTCGAACGGGTTGGGCACGAACCGCTCGGCGGTCAGCTCCGGGCGCCCCACGTAGCCGCTCGCCAGGCCCTCGCCCCCGATGTGCAGTTCTCCCGGAACGCCCGGCGGTACCAGCCGGCCGCGCTCGTCGAGTACGAGCAGTTGGGTGTTGGCGACGGCCCGGCCGAGGGTCACCCGCTCCCCGGTGCGCAGCCGGCTGACGGCCGACCAGATCGTCGTCTCGGTCGGCCCGTAGAGGTTCCACGCCGCGCCGGTGCGGGAGGCCAGGACGTCCGCGGTGTCCTGGTCGAGGGCCTCGCCCCCGCACAACGCGGTCAGGGTCTGATCGCCCTGCCAGCCCGCGGCCAGCAGCATCTTCCACGTGCTGGGGGTGGCCTGGACGACGGTGGCGCCGCACGCCTCCAGATGACGGCGCAGCTTCAGCCCGTCCTTGGCGACCTCGGCGGGGGCGATCTCGACCCGGCCTCCCGCCACCAGCGGCAGATACAGCTCGAGGGCGGCGATGTCGAAGCAGACGGTCGTCAGGGCCAGCAGCGTGTCGTCCGGGCCGAAGCCGGGCGCTTCCCGCATCGAGGACAGGAAGTTGACCAGAGCGCGGTGCTGGACGGCCACGCCCTTCGGACGGCCGGTGGATCCCGAGGTGTAGATGATGTACGCGGTGTCCTCCGGCCCCGCCTGCCGGACGGGCCCGGCGTTCCGGGGGGCGGCCCCGGCTGCCTCGGCGAACTGGTCCAGCCTCACCCTCGGGACGTCGATGCCGCCGAGTGCGGCCTCCGCCGCGGACGTGGTGACGATGAGGTGCAGCCCCGCGTCCTCGGCCATGTAGGTGAGCCGGTCGACGGGGAAGGCCGGGTCCAGCGGCACGTAGGCGCCGCCCGCCTCCAGCACGGCGAGAAGGGCTTCGGGCAGCAGTGACCGCTCCACGAGGACGCCGACGGCCCGGCCGGGCGCGACGCCGAGTCCCCGCAGGTGCCCGGCGACCCGGTGCACGCGCTCGATCAGTTCGCCGTAGCTCAGCGACTCGTCGCCGGAGGTGACGGCGATCGCTTCCGGACGCCGGGCGGCCTGTTCCCCGACCAGGTCGGTCAGGGTCGCCCCGCGCGGGTATTCCCGCCGGTCGCGCTGCCACTGCGCCTCCAGCCGCCGCCGCTCCTCGCCGGTGAGCAGCGGCAGCTCGCCGAGCGGCCGGGCCGGTTCCCGCAGGGCCGACCGCAGCAGCTCCAGGAAGTGGTCGCCGAGCCCGCGTACGGTGCCCTCGTCGAAGAGGTCGGGGTCGTACTTCAGGGTGAACGTGCAGCCGTCCGCGCCTTCGACGACCTCCAGGGTCAGATCGAACTCACCCTCCTGGTGAACCCCTTCGAACACCCCGCGCACCGGCTCCCGGCTGCCGGATTCCACCCAGTTCTGGAAGTAGAAGGCCACCCGGAAGAGTTCCGCGGTGTCGGTGCGGCCCGCCTGACGCATCGCCTCGGTCAGGGTGATCAGCGGGAAGTGAGCGTGCTCGAGCGCCTCCAGCACGGTGCGGTGCACCTGACCGGTCAGGGCACCGAAGTCCTGGTCCGGATCGAGGTCCGTCTGCAGGACGACCATGTTCATGAAGTAGCCGAGCGTGTCGTCGAACCGGGTGGAGGGCCGGCCGGCCGCCGGCGTGCCGATCCTGATGCCGGGCTGCTGGGTGTAGCGGTGCAGCAGGGCGATGTACGCGGACAGCACCACCGCGAACAGCGAGGTGCGCCGCTCGGCGGCGAACTCCCGTGCCGAACCCGCCAGTTCGGCGTCCATGTGGCCCTCGACGGCGGCGCCGCGGTGACCCGGCAGCTCAGGCCGCGGCCGGTCGTACGGCAGTGCCGGCGGCTCGATGCCGGCCCGCAGGCGCCGCAGCCAGTAGCCGCGCAGCCGCTCGCCCTCGGGTCCGGCGAGCATGTCCTGCTGCCAGGCCGTGAAGTCGGCGAAGGTCGCCGTGGGCGCCGGCCCGGTGGGCAGGCGCCCGGCACTGGCGTCCCGGTAGCCGGCGGTCAGCTCGCGCAGGAAAGCGGCGATGGACACCCCGTCGAAGATGATGTGGTGGAAGGCGAGGAGCAGCACCTGCCCGCCGTCGCCCCGGGTGAACAGCGTGACCCGCAGCAGCGGGCCGCGCTCCAGGTCGAAGGGGCGCCGGGCCTCCTCCCGGACCCGGTCGCGGACCGCCTCCTCGTCCGCGACGGCCAGGTGGCGCTGCTGGAAGTGCAGCTCCTGCCAGGCGGCCACGGTGCGTACCGGGCCGTCGTCGGTGGTGCGGATCGTGGAGCGCAAGCTGTCGTGCCGGTCCACGATGCTCTGCAGGGCCACGCGCAGCGCGCCGACGTTGACTTCCGGGTCGAGCCGGAAGGCGAGCGGCAGGTTGTAGGCGTACGTCCCCGGGGTCATGCGCTCGATGACCCACAGCGCGCGCTGGCCCTCCGACAGCGGATGGTCGGCCGACGGTTCGCCGGAGACGGTCACCGGGGTGCAGACGACGGGCGACCCGGCCGGGACGGGGGCGGCGGCGGACGCGAGGGGGGCGACGGGCGCGGCGGGCGCGGGATCGGAGACCGGGGCGGACGCGGGCGCGGGAATCCGGGCCTGCGGCCGGGATCCGAGGGTGCCGATGTCAGCGTAGTGCTGCGCCAGTTCGCGCAGCGTCGGGTGATCGTAGAAGTCGCCGAGCGGCACCGTCACGCCGAACTCGTCGGCGATCCCTGAGACGATCTTCATGCCGGTGAGCGAGTCGAATCCGTAGGACGCGAGCTGCCGGTCGGGGTCCGGTTCCTCGTCGAGTTTCAGGCACCGCGCCACGATGACCCCGAGCCGGTGCCGCAGATCCTCGGAGGGCGCCGGCCCCGCCGGGGCCTCCTCCGCGTGACCGGTTCGCGCCGGGGTGGCGTCGACGTCCCCGCCCTGCGGCACGGCGGGGGCGTGCGCGGTGCCGCCGTGCGTGGCGGGCCGCAGCCCGTCGCCCTCTCCGACGATCACGTGCTGACCGCGCGGGCGGCCGTCCGGGCCGGTGCCGCCGGTCACCGTCACATCGCCGAAGCCCGCTTCCCGCAGCAGCCGCCGCCAGGTCGCCGGGGCGGCCAGCGGGGAGTCCGGCAGGCGCAGGTCCCCGTCGTCGAAGAGCCACCATCCGTCCAGCAGCCCGCCCACGACCGTGGTGGCGTCCCGCACCTCGGTGAGCTCGTTGAGCACCAGCCAGCCGTTCGGCCGCAGCAGGTCCTTGGCCTTGCCCAGGGTGGCGCGCAGGTCGCGGGTGGCGTGCACGACGTTGGTGGCGAGCACCATGTCGTACGTGCCGGGGGCGAAGCCCTGCTCCTCCAGCCCGCGTTCCAGGTCCAGAACGCGGTAGTGGAGGAAGTCCGGGGCGCCGTACGCGGCGCGGAAGCGGGCCTCGGCGTGTTCCAGGAACATCGGGGAGATGTCGGTGAACCAGTAGGAGACCAGGTCGGTGTACGGCGCCAGCGCCGGCAGCACCGTCTCCGTGGTGGCCCCGGTGCCGGCTCCCAGCTCGACGATGCGCAGCCGCTCACCGGGAGCAAGCTGCCCGATGCGGTGCTCCAGGTAGGCGTCCACGGCGTCGCGGACCAGCTCGTTGAAGGAGTCGGTCAGCGGGTTGGCCTTGTAGAAGTCCTCCACCAGCGCCAGTGAGGAGTCGGGGAACATGATCTCGGTGGCGCGTGTCTCGCCGCGCAGGATCCGCGGGTAGGAGAGCAGGAACAGCCGGGTCAAGGTCACTGTCGAGGCCAGATCGGGATGGTCCGCGGCGATCCGGTCGAACTCCGGCTCCATCGCCTCCGGCTCGTACGGCCGCGACGGGGCGGCGCCGGGCAGCAGGCGCACCCGCCCGCCGTCGAACGCCACGTACCCGGCGTCTCGCAGGAGGTTCAGCAGCGCCTCGCACAGCCGCCGGTAGGCGGGCACGATGCCCAGCCGCTCGGCCAGCTCCTGCCGGTCGTGGCTGTCGCCCGGGCTCAGCAGAGCGCCCATCTGCTGGAACACGCCGAGCACCGCGGGGCGGCAGATCTCGGAGAGCCGCTGAAGGCCGGTGATCACGCTGCCGGCGCCCGGGGCGTCCCCGGTGCGCGGCCGCAGCAGTGCGCGGGAGGCCGCCCGCAGGGTCGGCGCGCCGTCGCCGGGAACCGGCTCGGCGGGCGGCGCGGAGGCGGCGCCCAGGGCGGCCAGGGCGACGCCGTCGGCGCTGATCGGCATGATCTGCGGCAGCCGGTTGCCCAGCACCCGGCTGACGGCGGACAGCCCGTCGGCGACGGAGAGTTCGCCGATGCCGAGGCTCTCGAAGATCTCCCGCAGGCCGGGCCGGGCACCGGAGCCGACCTGGCCCCAGTACCCCCAGTCGATGACCCGGACCGGGTAGCGGCGCCGGTGGCCGAGGTGCAGCGCGAAGGCGTCCTGGAGAGCGGCCGCGCAGCTGTACGTGCCGTTGCCCGCGGTCCCCGCGAGGGCGCCCACGGAGGAGAAGAACACCAGGAAGTCGAGCGGTTCGGCGCCGAAGACCTGGTCGATCGCCACACTGCCGTCGGCCTTCACCGCGAGTGCGGCGCCGAACGCCTCCTCGTCGAGCGCGGCCAGTGGACCGGGGTCGAAGGTCATGGCCGCGTGGACGACCCCGTGGATCGCGCCGAAGCGTGTCTTCACTTCCGCGGCGGCCCGCCGCAGGTCCGCGACGTCGCGGCAGTCCGCGCGCAGGTGCAGCACCTCGCCGCCGAAGCCGCGGGCCCGGTCGGCGCAGGCGCGCTGCTCGTCGCCGAGCGGGCCGCGGCTGATCCACACCACCCTGGCCCGGTAGCGCTCGGCCAGATGGAGGGTCAGCTCCCGTCCGATGCCGCCGGTGCCACCGACGATCACGTACACGCCGTGTTCCCGGTACGGCGGCTGCTGCGGCTCGGGGAGGGCGACCGGCTGGAGCGCGGGCGCGTAGCGCACGGTGTGCCGCAACAGCACCGTACGGCCGGTGGAGTCGCAGGGCTCGGCCAGTACGGCGGCCAGCAGGCCGTCCCAGGCGGCCTCGTCCTCGGCCACCTCCTGCCGGGAGAAGTCGAGGCATACCGCCTTGATCTCCGGGCGCTCCTTGGGCAGGACCCGGGCCAGCCCGTGCAGCCCGGCGGCGAAAGGATTGGTGACGGGATCGCCGAAGGCCGCCGCGGCATCGCTCGTGACGATCTTCAGATGCACCCGGCGCCCGTCGTCGGCCAGGTACCTGACCACCTGGAACAGGGCCAGCACCCCACGCCTGCGGCTGTCGTGGAGTTCGCCGGGCTCCCCTTCCTCGCCCGGGACGTGCGGGCGGATGCCGCCGAGGTGGTAGACGCGGTCCACCGGACCGGCCTCGGCCAGCGCGCGGACCAGGTCGTCGTGGTCGAGGTCGATGATCCGGGTGTCGTCGCCGCGGTGGTGCCGGGCGATGCCCTCCGCCAGCCGGCCGGCGTCGTCCGAGCTCAGAATCAGCACCCGGGAGGCGCCCGTGCCGCCCGCGCCGGAATCGGACGCGGGCCGCTGCTCGGGCACCCAGGCCGGGCGGTAGCAGCCCATGGCGGACGGTTCCGCGGCCGCGTTCGCCACGGGCTCCGCCCCGGCGGCGGGGTGGGGCGGCGACGGCAGCCAGTACCGTTTGCGGGCGAAGGGGTAGGTGGGCAGGCCCACGCGGCGCACGGTTCCCTCGGGACGCAGCCGGCCCCACTCCACCTCGGCGCCCCGTGCCCAGCACTCGGCCACCGTGTGCAGATCGCCCTCGTCAAGGGCCCGCGCCAGTCGGTCCCCGTCCTCGCCGGAGGCCCGGCGGGCCGTGACCGTGCCCGTGACGACCCCGGCGGCCGGGCCCCCCGAGGCGAACGCGCGCAAGCGGTCGCGGGCCTCGGCCAGATCGGCCGCGGGGAACGCGAGCCTCGCCTCCATCGCCTGACGCCCGGTCTGCAGAGTGTGGGCGAGATCGGCGAGCGAGACCGGCTCCGGCCCGTCCGCCGCGCCCGCCCCCACCGCATCCGCCGCGGGCCCGGCCAGCAGCCGGGCGACCGCTTGGACGGTGGTGCTTTCGGTGAGGGGCGTTTTGCCGGGCCGCTCGCCGAACGCGGCGTCGAGTTTCCCGGCGAGGACCATCAGTTCCGCCGCGCCGATGCCGTATTCGCCGAACGGCGTGGCCGGGTCGAGGTCGTCGGTGTGGACCTGAAGCACCTCGGCGACCAGCCGCAGGCACTCGGCCTCCGCGTCCGCGACCTGCCCGGCGTCGGGGGTCGGGCGGTGCCCGGCCGCGGCGGGCTCCTCCAGGAAGGCCGCGAGCCGGGCGGCCGACGCGCGCAGCCGTTCCTCGTCGCGCGCCGACACCACCACCAGCTGCGGGCCGGCCGCCACCGGGGCCGCCGGCCGCGGCGCCCCGGCGTCCGCCCGGTACTCCTCCACGATCAGGTGGACGTTGGCCCCTCCGCCGCCGAAGGAGCTGATGCCGCCCCGGCGCGGCAGCTCCACGCGCTGCCCGTCTTCGCGGGCCACGACCGGCCGCGGCCAGGAAACCGGCTTCTGCGGGACGAAGAACGAGGTGCCGGTGAGGTCGATGTCCGGGTTCAGTTCGGCGGAGTGCAGCGACGGCGCGATGGTCCCGTACCGGAACTGCATCAGCATCTTCGTCAGGCCCGCGATGCCGGCCGCGGACTCCAGGTGACCGATGTTGGACTTCAGCGAGCCGACCGCGCAGCGCTCCACGCCCTGGGCCAGGCCGTCGTCGATCCGCTCGCGGAACGCCTCGGCCAGGCCGGAGATCTCGATCGGGTCGCCCAGCGGCGTACCGGTGCCGTGTGCCTCGACGCAGCCGATGGTGCGCGGGTCGATTCCGGCCCGGCGCAGACTCGCCGTGATCACCTCGGTCTGCGCCCGGGGGCTGGGAACCGTGTATCCCCCGGTCTTCCCGCCGGAGTTGACGGCGGACGCCCGGATGACGCCGTAGATCCGGTCGCCGTCGGCGACCGCCTGCCGCAGCGGCTTCAGCAGCACCGCGCCGACGCCCTCGCCGTCCACGAATCCGTCGGCGCCCTTGCCGAAGCTGCGGCAGCAGTTCCCCGGCGAGGTCATGCCGTTGTCGGACAGGGTGCGCAGGTGCGACTCGTGCAGGATCAGGTTCACGCCGCCGGCGACCGCCGCCGAGCACTCCCCCGCGCGCAGGCTCTCGCAGGCCAGGTGAAGGGCGGTGAGTGAGGCTGAGCACGCCGTGTTGACGGTGAGGCTGGGGCCGCGGAAGTCCAGCGTGTACGAGACCCGGTTGGCCAGGGACCAGTGGTTCGAGCGGGCCGTGTTGGCCGCACCGAGGGCCGCGGCCTCCCCGCCCATCCACTCGTAGTCGCTGTTCATCACCCCGGCGAACACGCCCACCGGGTTGTTCTCCCGAGCCAGGCGGCGCGGCGGGTAGCCGGCGTCCTCAAGGGCCGCCCAGACGGTCTCCAGGAAGATCCGCTCCTGCGGATCGATGCCGTCGGCCTCGACGGGGGCGATGCCGAAGAACAGCGGGTCGAAGGCGTCGGCGTCGTCGATCAGCCCGGCCCACCAGCGGCGGCCGTCCGGCGGGCCGCCGCCGGGGCGCGGCGCCCGCGCTTCCCGCGGCCCCCGTACCGGCGGGAACTCCTGGACGCAGTTCTCGCCGTCGCGTACCCGCGCCCACAGCTCGTCCGGAGTCCCGGCCCGCGGGTACCGGCCGGCCAGGCCGATGACGGCGATGCCCTCCACGGTCTCCGGCCTCGCCTGCGCACCCCGCAGCAGCCGCAGCAGTGCCTTGCGCTTGTCGTCCATGTCCGAACCCCTGCCTGTCGCCGGCCGCGCCGCGGCACTCGCCGTACCGGGCTGTTCCGCCCCGGCCCCACTCGTCGTCATTCCGTCACCGTCCGGTCTCCCGCCGCCCCGTCACCGGGCGTGTCCAGCAGCCTCAGCAGGTCGTCCACCTCCGCGTCGGAGAGCGCGCCGACCATCCGTTCCAGCTCCCCCGTGAGCGGCGGCGGTGGATGCTCGGAGCGCACCGGCACCGCGGGCACCGGTTGTTCCGGCCCGGTGCCGGGCGCCGCCGCCCGTGGCGCGCCGTCCGTCGTCCCCGGCGCGGCGCCGTGCAGGGCACGGGCCAGGGCGTCCGGGTGCTCGGTGAGCAGCCAGCGGGCGAGCTGGGCCATGGTGATCTGCTCGAAGAGCAGCGTCGCCGGGACCCGGCCCACATGTTTTTCCAGCGCCTTGTTGATCTGGAGCGCGACCAGCGAGTCGACGCCGTAGTCCTCGAAGGTCGCCTCCACGTCGAACTGCTCCGGGGACATCTCCAGCACCTCGGCGAAGACCTCGCGTACGAAGTCCTCGGCGGCGGCGTACCGGTCCGCGGCCGGCCGCGCGGCGGTGTCCGCCCCGGACGTCCCGGACGCCACGGACGCCACGGACGCCACGGAAGGGGCGGCCGAGGCGGCCTCGGCGCCGGCGCCGTCGAGGGCCGGCACACCGGAGGCGGCGGCGGGCTCGTCGGCCGTGGCCGCATGGACGGCCACGCCGTCGCTCTCCGCCACGATCAGGCTCTGGGCGGCCGCGCCGTCCTGGGGCAGCCCGTGGAACGCGATCCCCCGGAAGCCGCAGCCGGACAGCACGTCCCGCCACGCCCGCTCGTCCAGCAGCGGGGCGCCGGGGATCCGGAGCTCCGGATCCCGATACGCCCACCAGCCATCGGTGAGGCCGAAGATGAGGGTCATCGCGTGGTCCACCCGCGTGCCCTCGTTGGCCAGCAGCAGCCCGTTCGCCCGGAGCAACAGCTTGACCTGTTCCATGGTGCGGTGCATGTGCCGGGTGGCGTGGAAGACGTTGGTTCCCAGCACCACGTCGTAGGCGTCCGGTTCGAAGCCCTGCGAACCGAGATCGCTCTCGACGTCCAGGACGCGGAACTCCGTGAACGGGTAGGCGTCGGCGAACTGTTTGCGGCCGTGCCGCACGAACCCGCCGGAGATGTCCGTGTACGTGTACCGGATCCGCTCGGCGAAGGGCTCCAGCGCCGCCAGCACCTCACGGGTCGTGCTGCCGGTGCCCGCGCCCACTTCGAGCACCCGGATCAGGGCATCGGGGTCGGTGGCGAGCCGCTCCCGCGCGTACCTCGACACGATCACCCCCATGTGCTCGCTCAGCCGGTCGGTGAGCGGGTTGCCCTGGTACACGGCGGTCACCGCGTCCAGGGATCCGTCGGGGAACAGCACCTCGGTCGCCGAGGTGGTACCGCGGAGCACCCCGGGCAGCTCCCGGGTGCAGCGCAGCAGCAGGTCCGCCACGCCCGCGGTCCACGGCTGCCCGGCCGGCAGCGCGGCGCGGGCAGCCTCGGGGGCGGCGACGGCCCGGCGCGTCTCCTCGTCCTCGACGGCGGGCAGGGCCACCACCTCGTCGCCTTCACGTCGCACCAGGCCGCCCAGCGCCAGCACGTCGAGCAGCACCTCGTAGAGCCGGTGGTGGCGGGAGACCACGCCGAGCGCGCCGCGCAGTTCCGTCGCCGTACGGCGCTCACCGGCCCGGAGCAGGGCGCCGGCGTGCTGGAACACGCCCAGCAACCGCAGCCGGCCGAGCCGCTCCAGGGCCCGGGAGCCTGCCCGCTGCCCGCTGATCCGTGCCTCGTCGGCGGCGCTGACCAGGATCGGCTCGGCGGCCGGCCGGTGCGGCCGCGACGGGGGCCTCGTCCCTCCGGGCCGGGGCCGCACCGTTACGTCCGGGTCGACGCCCAGCGCCTCCAGGATCGTGTCGGAGGCCCGGGTCGCCAGGATCTGCGGCAGGCCGGAGGCGAGGAAACGTTCCACGGTCTCCATGCCCTCGCGGGCCCCGATCGGCCGGATGCCCGCGGCGACGAGCCGCCGCAGGATCTCCTCCCGTTCCCGGTCGCCACCGGCGTGCCAGTAGCCCCAGTTGACCGTGCGGACGGGGAAGCGGGCGGTGCGGTCCAGATCCCGGGCCAGGGCGTCGGCGAAGGCGCACCCGGCGGCGTATCCGGCCTGGCCGGCGTTGCCGGCGAAGGCGACACCGGAGGAGTAGAAGAGCAGGAAGTCCAGCGGCTCGTCCCACACCGCCCGGGCCAGGTTCCACGACGTGTCGGTCTTGGCGGCGAGGACCGCCTCCAGGGACGGCTCATCGAGTTCCCGGATCGGTGCGGCGCCCAGCAGCATCGCCGAGTGGATGACGCCGTGCAGTGCCCCGAAACGGTCCTTCGCGCGGGCGACGGCGTCCTTCAGGGCCGCCGGGTCCGCCGCGTCGCGGGCGAGGTACAGCACCTCGCCGCCGCATCGCTCGATCCCGGCGAGCTGCTCCCGGCGGCGCGTGTCGGGCTCGGCGCGGCCGACCAGCACCAGCTTGGCCCGGTGCGTGCGCGCCAGGTGCAGGGCCGTTTCGTAGCCGACCATGCCCAGCCCGCCGAGGATGAGGTACACGCCGTTGTCGCGGAAGGGGGTGGCCTCGGCCGGCGGCAGCGCGACGGGCTCCTGCCGCAGCGTGTACCGCATCCCGCCGCGGAGGGACACCGCCCGTGCCTTGGCGGAGAACGGCTCGGCCGCCACAGTCGCGGCCGCGGCGGCGGTCTCCTCGCCCCGGATGTCCACGTAACCGACCCTCAGGTGCGGGAACTCCTTGTCCAGCACGGAGCAGTAGCCCCACAGGCCGGCCGCCCCGGGCCGGGACCGGTCGTCCTCGCCGAGCGGGAAGACGTCGGCGGTGACCACCTTCAGGTGCGTGGTCCGTGGCCGTACGGTGCCCTGGCCGGGCCCGGGCGGTCCACCGGTGAGCGCGCCGCGCCGCAGCAGGCCGTGCACCAGACGGTGCAGCGCCAGGACCTCACGGCGGGCTTCGTCGGCCGTGTCCCCGGCCGTACCGCCCACGAAGGGTGCGCCGCCGACGGAAGGTGCGGTGCCGGCGGGTTCGTGCCGGGCGCCGCCGAGGAAGTACACCAGGTCGGGCAGTGGCCGGCCGGCCAGCTCGCGGTCCATGTCCTCCGGGGACGCGCCGGCCTCCGCCAGCCACAGGTGGCCGACATCGGCGCCCCGGCCGAGGTGGGCCCGGCCGAGCGCCTGCGCCAGGACTCGCGCCGACTCCGGCGCCGCGACCAGCACGGACGTGGTCTGCCCGGCGGGGGTGTCCGCTTCCGGTTCCGGGTCGTCCCCGGCGGGGACGGGCACCCAGCGGGGCCGGTAGCCGAACTGCTCATGGCCGTCGTGCGGCGCGCCGATGCCCACCGACGGCCGCGCTGCGGGGCCCGGTTCCGGTTCCCGGATCCGGCGGTAGGCGAGGTCGTGGAAGCGGACGCACACCCGGCCGGTGGAGTCCAGCAGCGCCACGTCGTATCGATGTCCGCCGAGGGCCGTCACATGCGAGAAGCCCTCGGCCGGAACCGGCCGCAACAGCTCCACCCGCTCGGCGGCGAAGGGCAGCAGCAGGCCGTCGTCGGGGCGGAGCATCGCCGCGACGGTGTGCAGCGCGGCGTCCGCCATACCGGGGTGCAGGGCGTGGTGACCGGTCTCGGCGCGGTGCTCGGCGGGCAGCCGGAGCCGCCCCAGCACTTCGCCGTCACCGACCCATGTCCGCTCGACCGCCCGGAAGTACGGCCCGTACCGCAGACCCCGGCCGGCCAGCTCCCCGTACAGGTCGGCGCCGGTCCGGGTGGCCGGGCAGCGGGCCCGGACACCTTCGACATCCACGGTGCCGGAACCGTCCGACGGTTGCCCGGCGGCGGTCGCCGTGCCCTCGGAGTAGCGGACGGCGCCCACCGCGCTGTCGCCGCGATGGCCGTCGTCCTCGCCGCACAGCTCGTACCGCGTCGTGGAGCCGTCGTGCCCGGTGCGCAGCACCACCACGGCGGGCTCGCCGTGCACCGCGACGGGCGACAGCCAGCGCACCTCACGGAGCTCGCGGGGCCCGGCCGTCGGGCCGCCGAGCGCGGAGAACACCAGGTCCAGATGGGCGACCCCGGGCAGCACCCGGCGCCCGCCGACGATGTGGTCGCGCAGCACCGGCTCGGCCGGGTCCAGGGCCCGCCGGTGGGTGACCGGCGGCCGCCCATCGGCTTCGCCCGGAGCGGAGACCGGAGCGGAGACCGGAGCGGGGGCCGGAGCGGGGGCCGGAGCGGGGGCCGGAGCGGGGGCCGGGGCCGGAGCGGAACCCGCGGGGCGGCGCTCGATCCAGTGGCGCTCCGGCGCGAAGGGGTAGGTCGGAAGCGACACCCGCCGGGCCGGGCGGGGGCGCGCCTGCTGAAGGACGTCCGGGTCCAAGGCCAGGCCGGAGGCCCACAGCCGGCCCAGCCGGTCGTGGTCGGCCGCGGCGGCCAGAGCCAGCAGCAGGTCCCGGCCCTCCGGCAGCCCGGTGAGCAGGTCGCCGATGGCCGCGTTGTCCTTGGCGCCGCCCCGGGTCACCCGGTCCCCTGCCTCGCCGCGGGCGAACGCCTCCAGCACCTCGGCGGCCTCGTCCAGCCCGTGCACGGTGACGGCCAGCCGCTCCTGCATCGCCTCCCGGCCCGCCTGGAGCGTATGCGCCATATCGGCGAGCGTCAGGGCCCGGGCCGGTGCGCGATGGTCGGCGGCGAGCTCGCGGCGCAAGCGCGCGGCCAGGTTCGCCGCGTAGGCCCGCAGCCGCTCCTCGGACCGGGCGGACAGCAGCAGCAGCTCCGGCCGGCCCGGCTCGGGCTCCGCACGGTGGTCGTCGTCCGGACCCTCGATGTACTCCTCGAGGATCACATGAGCGTTGGTGCCGCCCGCGCCGAAAGCGCTCACGGCTGCCCGGCGCGGCTGCTCCGCCGGGACGCCGCCGTCGGGCAGCGGCAGCCGGGGCCATCCGGCGAGTTCGCGCTGCACCCGGAACGGCGACCGCTCGAAGTCGATCACGGGGTTGAGCTGCTCCGCGTGCAGCGACGGGGCGAGTTGGCCGTGCCGCAGCTGCAGCACCGCCTTGGTGACCCCGGCGATGCCCGCGGCTCCTTCCAGATGGCCGATCGCCGACTTCACCGAGCCGAGGGCGCAGAAGCCCACGTCCTCGGTGCGGGAGCGGAAGGCCCGCTCCAGGCCGGTGTGCTCGATCGGGTCACCCAGTTCGGTGCCGGTGCCGTGGGCCTCGACGTAGCCGATGGTGCGCGGATCGACACCGGCGCGGGCCAGGGCCTCCTCGATCACGGCCTGCTGGGCGCGCGGGTTGGGCACGGTCAGTCCGCCTGTCCGCCCGCCGTGGTTGACCGCGCTGGCCTTGATCACGGCGTGGACGCGGTCACCATCGGCCACGGCCTGCGACAGCCGCTTCAACATCACCGCGCCCACGCCCTCGCCGGGCACATAGCCGCTGCCGCCCGCGCCGAAGGACCGGCACCTGCCGTCTTCGGCGAGCATCGTCTTGCGGCTCAGGTGGACGTACTTGTCGGGGTGCACGGCGATGTTGACGCCGCCCGCGATCGCGTAGCCGCACTCCCCGCGGCGGATGCTCTCGCAGGCCATGTGCAGCGCGACCAGCGAGGAGGAGCAGGCGGTGTCCACCACGACGCTCGGTCCGCGGAAATCCCCGAAGTACGACACGTGGTTGGCGATCGAAGACCGGTTGGCCGGGACGGTCACATGGTTGCCCCGGAACGACTCCTCCGCGGCGAGCACCGCGTAGTCGCCCCACATCACTCCGACGAACACGCCGACGTCCCGGCCATCGGCCGAGAAGCGTGGTCCCGGGAGGGCGCCGAGGGGGTACCCGGCGTCCTCCAGCGCGCCCCAGGCCGTCTCGAGGAACAGCCGCTCCTGCGGGTCCATGGTCTTGGCCTGCATCGGGGAGATCCGGAAGAACAGCGAGTCGAAGGCGTCCACGTCGTCGAGGAACCCGCCCCACCGGCAGTAGCTCCGGCCGGCGGCCGCCGGGTCGGGATCGAACAGCGCGCCCGCGTCCCACCGGTCGGTGGGCACCTCGGTGACGCAGTCCCGGCCGAGCCGCAGGTTCTCCCAGAACTGATCGAGGTCGCGGGAGCCGGGGTAGCGTCCGCTGATCCCGATGATCGCGATCTCCTCGCCACCGTCACCGCCGCCGTCATCGGCGGGCGGCGGCAGTGCGCGGGCCACGGCCGCGGCGGGCGGGGCGGAGGCGGCGGGGAGTGCCGACGGCACCTGCCGGGCCTCGGTCCGGGCCTGGCCCTGGGCCTGCGATGGGGTCAGGGCCCGGCCGAACAGTCGCGCCACGGCGTCGGAGTGTTCCCGGACCAGGTACTCGGCCAGGTCCTCCACCGTGCGGTACTCGAAGAACAGGGTGCCGGGCAGGCCGGGGAAGTCCTTGCCCAGCAGGGTGTTGGCTTCCATCACCATCACGGAGTCCAGCCCGTACGTGTCGAGCGTGGTGTGGCTGTCGAGCCGGGCCGTGGGCAGCTTCAGCACCTCCGCGATCCTCTCCCTGAGGTGTTCGAGCGTCCGCGTCCGCAGCCGCGCGGCCACGGCACCGCCGTCCACCGACGGGACCGGGGACGGGGACGGGGTCTCGGCAGGGTCAGGGGCAGGGGCAGGGGCGGGGGCGGAAGCGGAGATGCGGTCGGCCTGCCGCACCCCGAGCACGCGGTCGATCGTGGCCCGGTCGCCGACGGCCGGAATGAGCGCCGGCGAGCCGTGGGCCCAGGCGCGTTCGAACATCTCCAGGCCGTCGGCCTCGTTCACCGGCCGCATTCCGGTCGTCTCCCGGAAACGCCGCAGCCCGGTTTCCCCGAGCGAGGTGTCCACGCCGCCGATCGCCCACAGCGGCCAGCCGAGTGAGAGGGTGCGCCCGGGCCGGTGCCCTTCGCGGGCCAGCAGGCCGCGCCGCTCCGCGTAGCCGTCGAGGAAGCGGTTGGCCGCGGCGTAGCTGCCCGCGCCGAAGTCGCCGAGGACGGAGGAGACCGACGAGAACAGCACGAAGAGGTCGAGCGGCTCGTCACGCGTGAGCAGATCGAGGTTGACGGTGCCGTGCGTCTTGGCGGCCAGCACCCGTTCGAACCGCTCATGGTCCGCGTCGGCCAGCGGCGTCGGGTCGTACACCCCCGCCGCATGGAAGACGCCGTCCAGCCGCCCGAAGCGCGCCTTTGCCTCGGCCACCGCCCGGCGTACGTCGTCGGGCACCGCGACATCGCCTCGCACCGGGAGCACCTCGGCCCCCAGTGCGGTCAGCCGGCCCACCTCCGCCCGGACCGCCTCGCTCAGCGGTGAACGGGCCAGCAGCACCAGCCGTGCCCGGTGACGCCCGGCCAGATGACGGGCGAAGGCCAGCCCGATGCCGCCGGTCCCGCCGGTCACCAGGTAGACACCGCGCTCCTTCAGCGGAGCGGCGGCCGGTCCGGCACCGGGGCCGGGCGGTGACGCGTAGTCGATCCGGCGTTCCAGACGCCGGCCGGACCCGTCGTAGCGGACCTCCATCGTCCGGACCTCCATCGTCCGGGCGGCCACGGCCGCCGGGACGCGGAGCTCGTCCAGCAGGGTCCGCGCGAGCCGCCCCGACTCGAGCGGGACACCGTCGTACCGCACCGCACGGAACCACAGGCCCGGCAGGCCGGTCGCGGCCCCTCGGATCAGGCCGGCGAGGGCCTCGTGTTCGGGGCGGGCCTGCCCGCCGGGCGCGGCGTGCCCGTACAGCAGCCGTACGCTCTCGTGGCCGCCCGCGGCGGCCCGCTCGTGCAGGCCCCGCAGGAGATGCCGCGCCGCGAACAGCCCGGTGCCGAACGCCGCGTTCAGCCGGGCGCATTCCTCTTCGGGCTCCGTGGGTGCGGGCTCCGGTACGGCGGAGGAGGCCGGCTGCCCGCCGCCGAGGTCCCACAGATGGACGATGTCCAGTCCGGGCCGCGCGGCGAGGTCCGCGACCTCGGCCAGCAGCCGCCGGTAGTGCCCGGGGTCCGATGGGTCGATGGTGTACTCGCCGGGGCCGTCGGTGTGGTAGCGGTCGCCGACCAGCACCCTCACCACGCGGTCCCACCGACCGGACCGGGCCAGCAGCCGGGCCGGTTCCGGCTCGGCGGCGAAGACCAGCAGGGTCCCCGCGTCGGGCCTCGTCTCCTCGGCCGGGGCGGGCAGGTCCGCCGGCTCCCACCCGAACGCGTAGAACAGCGGCCCGTCGGCGTCATCCTCGCCCGGCGCCGCGGCCGCCGCGGCGCCCGCGGCCGTCAGCACGCGCCCGGCGAAGTCGCGGACCCGGACCAGTTCGGTGCCCCGCTCGTCGGTGACGACCACGTCGAACCGTTGGACGGCCGACGCCCGGGAGCCGGTGCCACGGGCCGGCACCGCGTGGGCGAAGCAGACCGGTGGAAGCCGCGGCGTGAGGATCTCGATCTCTCCCAGTGAGAACGGCACCACCAGATCACCGGCGTCCGGGGCGGTGTCGCGGTTCATCCAGTGCACGGACCTCAGCAGGCCGTCCAGCAGGGCGGGATGGAGAGTGAAGGCGCCGGCGTTTTCCTGCCGCGGCTCGGGCAGCCGTGCCTCCACCAGCACCTCGTCCGTACCGGTCCACACCCCCCGCATGACCTGGAAGGACGGGCCGTAGTGGAAACCGGCCCGCTGGTAGTCGGCGTAGACGTCGGCTCCATCGCGCGGTGCGGCGCAGCGATGCCGCACCGCCTCAAGGTCGAGCGGCGGCCCTGCCGGGGCGGCCCCGGCGGTGCCCGCGACCCCCCGTACATGGGTGACCCGGCCGGTCTCGGCCGCCTCGCTGAACACCTCGAACGCCACGTCTGCGGGCACCGCGCCGCGCTCGGCGTTCTCGGTGCGCAGTCCGACGAACACCGGCAGCGTGCCGTCCACGGTCTCGACCGGTCGTCCCCACACCACGTCGCGCAGGCGGCCGGGCGCCCGGCCCGCCGCCCGCTCCACGGCGGCCCGGGCCATCTCCAGCAGGGCGGTACCGGCCAGCAGCCGCCGCCCGGCCACTTCGTGGTCGCGCATCATCGGGTCGTCGAGGTGCAGCGTGGTGCGGAAGCGGGTCTCGGCGAGGGTGGACTCGTTGGCGTCCAGCAGCGGGTGGAGCGCACCGCCGGCCGCCGCATCCGGCTCGTCTGCGGGGGCGTCCAGCCAGTACCGCTCCCGGGCGAAGGGGTAGCCCGGCAGCGGGACGCGGCGCGGCGGCCGCCCGGCGTGGGGGGGGGGGGGCGGGCCCGGCGCCCCCGGGGGCGCCGGGGGGCGGCCCCCGCGACCGCCCGCCGCCCGCGCGGGCCGGCGGGGGGGGGGGGGCGGGCGGGGCC
>NZ_JBIBJI010000005.1:266791-379813 GCF_042958345.1 Streptomyces sp. NPDC007983 | reverse complement strand
GGGCCCCCCCCCTCCCCCGGCGCGCGGGGGGGGGGTCGGCGCGCCCGGGCGGGGGGGCGGCGCCCCCGCGGGCGGCCGGGCGGGCCCCCCCCCCCGCCCCACGCCTCGTCGCCGGGGTCCTCCCCGGCGATCCACCGGCGGGCCAGGGCTGCCGGGCCGGTGTCGGCGGCTGCCGGGTCCGCGGTCGCCGCGGCTCCGGCCCGTCCGTGCCACAGCCCCGCCGGGGCGGCGGCTCCCTCGGCGAACGCGAGCAGCGCCCTGGCGACGGCCGGGCCCTCGGCGCCGACCACGGCGAGCCGCTCGGCCATGGGCTCGCGGCCGCACCTGAGGGTGTGGGCGACATCGGGCAGGGCGACCCGCGCGGTGTGCAGGAACCGGCCGAGCCGGCCGGCGTACTCGCGCAGCCGCTCCTCGTCCCACGCGGACAGCACGTACAGCAGCGGCTCGGAGGTGCGCTGCTCGGCGGCCGGGACCGCCGCGGCGTCCTGGGCCCCGGTGCGGGGCGGTTCGGCCAGGACCAGGTGGGCGTTGGAGCCCCCGGCGCCGAAGGAGCTGAGAGCGGCCCGGCGCGGCCCGGGCGCGCCGCCGTCCCCGGTCTGCGGCTCCCACTCGGCGAGTTCACGCTGTACGCGGAAGGGCGAGCCGGCGAAGTCGATGTTCGGGTTGAGCCGCTGCGAGTGCAGGGACGGCACCAGCCGGCCGTGCCGGAACTGCAGAAGCACCTTGGTGAGGCCCGCGATGCCCGCCGCGGCCTCCAGGTGGCCGACGTTCGACTTGAGCGAGCCGATGGGGAGGTGCGGCAGGTCCCCGTCCGCCCCCTGCTCCCGCTGGAGGGCCTCGTACGCCTTGCGCAGACCGGTGATCTCGATCGGGTCGCCGAGCGAGGTGCCGGTGCCGTGGGCCTCGACGTAGCCGATGTCGCGCGGGGAGGTGCGGGCCCGGCGCATGGCCTGCTCGATCACCCGCTGCTGGGCATGGGGGCTGGGCACGGTGTAGCCGTTGGTCCGGCCGCCGTGGTTGACCGCCTCGCCGAGGATGACGCCGTGGATGTGGTCGCCGTCCGCCAGGGCCCGGCGCAGCGGCTTGAGCAGTACGGCTCCGACGCCCTCGCCCGGCACGTAGCCGGTGCCGTCCGCGCCGAAGGAACGGCAGCGGCCGTCGGCCGACACGAACCGGCCCTGGCTGAGGTACACGTACTTGTGCGGGTGCAGGGAGAGGTTGACCCCGCCCGCGATCGCCAGCTCGCTGTCGCCGCCGCGCAGGCTCTGGCAAGCCAGCTGGATGGCGGTGAGCGAGGAGGAGCACATGGTGTCGACCGCCAGGCTCGGCCCCCTCAGATCGAGAACGTAGGAGACCCGGTTGGCGATCGAGGCGTGCAGCGAGGCCGCCACCGGCCCATCGCCATGCGCCAGGGCGGCCGCGCCGAACAACTGGTATTCGGCGTACATCGCCGCGGCGAACACCCCGACCTGGCGGCCGGCGAGGTCGGCGCGCCGGTATCCGGCGTCCTCCACCGCATGCCAGGCGGTCTGCAGGAACATCCGTTCCTGGGGGTCCATCAGCTCGGCCTCGCGCGGCGAGATGCCGAAGAACAGCGGATCGAACCGGTCCACGTCGTCGAGGAACCCGCCCCATTTGGTGGAGGCGCGGCCGGGGGCCGGGGGGCCGTCCTCGAAATAGCGGCTGTGGTCCCAGCGATCGCCCGGTATCTCGGTCACGCAGTCACGGCCGCTCTCCAGGTTCTGCCAGAACTCCCCCAGGTCGGCGGCCATCGGGTAACGGCCGCTCAACCCGATCACGGCGATGGCGTCCTCGTCCTCGTCCACGGGATGGCCGTCCGCGCCGTCCGCGCCGTCCGCGCGGGCCGGGACGGCGGGGGCCGGGACCGCGGGGGCCTGCTCGCGGGGCGCCGGGGCCGCCGGTGCGGGCTCCGGCCGGTCGACGGGCGCCAGTTCACGAAGCCGGTCCGCATGGTGGTCGGCGAAGTAGCCGGCCAGCTCGGCCAGGGTGGTGTACTCGAAGAACAGCGTCTTCGACAGCTCCCCGAAGGTCTCCTCCAAGTCGCCGTTGAGCCGGACGATCAGCAGCGAGTCGATGCCGTAGCGGTCCAGCGGGGCCTGCGCGTCCATGGCCGCCGGATCGAGCTTGGTCCGCGCGGCGAGGGTCTCCCGCAGCAGGTTCTCGGCCACCGCCCGGGGGTCGGCCGCCGCCTCGGAGCGTGCGGCGGGGGCCTGGGGCACGTCCGGTTCCGCCGTCCTCGGCCGCGCCGCGGGGCTCTCGGCCGGTGACAGGGCGGCCTGTACGGTCCCGGTGTCGCCGAGCGCGACCAGCACGGCACCGCCGGGGAGGGTGAGGGCGGTTTCGAAGGCGGTCAGGCCGACCGGTGCGGGCAGTGCCGCGGAGCCCAGGCGCCGTTCCAGCTCCGCGGCGGACGCCTCGTCGGGCGCCATCCCGCCATCCCGCCACAGCGGCCAGGCGATCGACACCGACCTGCCGTTGCGCCGCCCGTCCGCCACCAGCCGTTCGCGGTGCGCCAGAGCGGCGTCCATGAAGGCGTTGGCGTACGCGTAGTCGGCCTGGCCGACGTTGCCGAGCGGGGCCGCGACGGACGAGAACGCCGCGAAGAAGTCCAGCGGGTGGTGGGCGGTCAGCCGGTCGAGGTGGACCGTGCCGTGGACCTTGGGCGCCAGCACCGCCGACAGGTCCTGCGGCGACTTGGCGGCCAGGAAGGAGTCCCGCAGTACTCCGGCGGCGTGCACCACGCCGTTCAGCGTCCCGTGGTCGGCCTCGACGGCGGCGAGCACGGCTCGTACGTCGTCCTCCCGCGAGACGTCCGCCCGCAGATAGCGCGCCGAGCCCCCGGCTGCGGCGATCGCCTCCAGGCGCGCCCGGGTGCCCGGGTCCGGCTCGGAGCGGCCGACCAGGACCAGGTTCGCGCGCACCCGTCGGGCCAGGTGCTCGGCGAGCAGCAGCCCGATCCCCCCGCCGCCGCCGGTGATCAGGTAGACGCCGCCGTTCCGCAGCGCCGCTCCTCCGGTGTCCTGGGCCGGCGGGTCCACCGGGCGGTACCGGCGGACCAGGCGCTGGTCCCGCTCGTAGCGGACCTCGGCCTCCCGGCCGGTGTCCGTACCGAACTCGCGGAGCAGCACCGGCAGCTGAGCGGTGAGGGTGTCCGGGGCGAGGGCAGCCACTCGGTACTCCAGCGCCGGGTTCTCCAGCCGCGCGGTCCTTGCGAAGGCCGCGACCGCCTCGTGCACCGGTACGGCCTGGTCCGGGCCGCCCGGGACGGCACCCAGGGGATGCGCGAACAGCAGCCGGACCGCGGCCACCGGCCGCCGGCCCAGCAGGGCCTTGGTGAGGTGGAACAGCGAGCCGACGCCCAGGTCGATCAGGCCGGTGCCGAAGGCGTCGGCGGGCGGCGCCGGGCGGCTCCACGCGTGAAGGATCCGGCGGGGTGTGATGCCGTCGGCGGCCAGCGCCGCCATCAGGCCGGTGAAGTCGTCGGGCCGCTCGGGGGCGACCCGGTAGGTACGGGCGTCGTCGCGGCGAAAGGCCGGTCCCGGGGTCACCAGGACCACCGGGGTGTCCGGCTCGCCGGTGTCCCGCAACGCCTGTTCCAGGGCCCGGCGGGCCGCTTCCGCATCCGCGTCCGCGAGCAGCAGGAACGGGCCGCCGGGAGCGCCGGCCGCGGGGCCGAGGGGCGCGGCCTCCCAGTGACCGCGCAGGAACACGGGAGCGGGGCCGCCGACGGCCTCCTGCCGGGGCGCCGCTGCCGGGGTCCCCGCGCCCGCCGGCAGCCGGCGCAGGACCAGGTCCGTCAGGTGGACCGCCACGGTGCCGTCGTCATGGGCCAGGGCGAGGTCGAAGCGTACGACCTGGTCCCCGGGGCCGCCGGAGGACCGCGTGACGTGCACGGTGCACCGGCCCGTCAGGTCGGCGTGCAGGTGCAGCGCGCCGAGTCGTATCGGCAGGTACGCGGCGCCGTCGTCCTCGCCGGATGCGGCGAGCAGGCAGGCCGCCACCTGGAGGGCGCCGTCGAGCAGCGCCGGAGGCAGGACGAACGCCCCGGACGGGCCGAAGCCGCCGTCCGGCGTGGCGGCACCGGTGTCCGCCAGGTCGAGGACGCCGACGGCCTCGTGGCCGGCGCGGTGCGCGAACTCCCGCAGCGCGCGCAGGCTCGGGCCGTGCCGCACCCCGCGTTCGCGGAGCAGGCCGTAGCAGGTGGCGGGCTCGGCCCTGCTCGGGCAGCGCCGCCGCAGGGCGTCCAGTCCGAGGCGCCGCGGGGCATCCGCGGTGGAGGCACCGGCACTGTCCATGACGAGCAGCTCGCCGCGCGAGTACACCGCTTCGGCGCCCGCGCCGTCCTCGGCGTCCTCGCCGTCCTCGCCGTCCTCGGCGTCCGGTGCGCCGTCCGCCGTCACGGTGAAGCTCCGCGCCCCGCCGTGCGGCTCCAGAACCACCCGCAGCGTGCGGGCGCCGCCCCGGAAGGAGAGCATCCGCTCGAAGGCGACGTCCCGCAGTACGCCGATCTTCGCACCGACCGCCGCCTCCCCGGCGGCCCGCGCCAGTTCCAGGTGGACCGCAGCGGGCAGCACGGCCGCGCCCGCGACGGTGTGGTCGGCCAGGAACGGCTCGGCGGTGGTGAGAGTGACCTCCGCACAAGCCCGTCCGGAGCCGGCCGGGTCCGGGACCGTACGCAGCCGCGGGCCAGGCTCCCCGGAGCCGGCCGGTGCGGGGGCGGTGGGCTCCAGCCAGTGGCGGCGCCCCTCGAACGGGTAGGTCGGCAGCGGTACCCGGTGGCGCCGCTGGCCCCGGTGGAAACGCTCCCAGTCCACCTCCGCACCGCGCAGCCAGGCGTCCCTCAGCGCGGCCGGCGCAGAGCCGTGCCCGGCCACCAGAACCACCCCGGCCCCCGCGGCGGCTTCGGCCTGCGCGTACGGCAACACCGGCAGTCGGGGCGCGCGCCGCGCCGGTGCGGTGCCGCTCCCGCCGGAGGCGGCGAGCGCGCGGATCGCCTCGTCGAGCCGGAGGGCGCCGGCCCGGCAGTGGGCCACCAGCTCACCGGCGCCCTCCGCGAAGAAGGTCTCCGGCCGCAGGCCCCAGTCCTCCCAGAGCCCGGCCAGGGCGTACTGGTACGTGAACGCCAGGCCGCGCGGGCCGTGTCCGAGTGCTCCGGCCGCCGCGCACGCCTCGTACGCCTCGGCGAAGGCGGGCTCGGCGGCGGCGAGTTCGGCACACTGCCGCTCATCGGGGCCGTCCAGGGCCGGGAAGGCGAAGGCCGCCGCGGGCGGCGCGTAGCCGGTCTGCGCGGTGTGGCTCTCCCGCGCCGCCCGGTCCTCCAGCAGCGTTACGGCCTCGTCGGTGTCACGGCACAGCAGCCCGAGCCGGAAGCGGTGCGCCGTGCGGCCGACCGCGAGGGTGTAGGCGACGTCCGCCAGCGGCACACCGGTGTCGCGGCGCAGGTGACCGGCGAGCCGGGCGGCGGCCCGGTCCAGTGCGGACGGCGTCGCGGCGGACAGCAGCAGCAACTGCTCGGGACGGGACGGTCCGGACGGCTCGCGCGGCGGCGCCTCCTCCAGTACGGCGTGGGCGTTGGTGCCGCCGACGCCGAAGGAGCTGACCCCGGCCCGGCGGGGACTTCCGTTCGCCGGCCACGGACGCAGCTCGTCGGCGACCCGGAAGGGGGTGTCCTCGAAGTCGATGGCAGGGTTCGGGCGCTGGAAGTTGATGCTCGGCACGATGGTGCGGTGCCGCATCATCAGCACGACCTTGATGACGCCGGCCACGCCGGACGCGGCGTCCAGGTGCCCGATGTTCGGCTTGACCGAGCCGATCGCGCAGTACCCGTTGTCCTGTGTGGTGTGGCGGAACGCCTGGGTGAGCGCCGCCACCTCCACCGGGTCGCCCAGGGTGGTGCCCGTGCCGTGCGCCTCCACGTAGGTGATCGTCCGGGCGTCGGTCCCGGCGGCGGCCTGGGCCTTGGCGACGACCTCTGCCTGCCCGTCCCGGGCCGGCGCCGCATAGCTGACCTTCCCGGCACCGTCGTTGTTGGTCGCCACGCCCCGGATCACCGCGTGCACGGTGTCGCCGTCGGCCACGGCGTCCGTCAGCCTTTTCAGTGCCAGGACGCCCGCGCCGTTGCCGAACACCGTGCCGCTCGCGTCGGCGTCGAAGGCACGGACCTGCCCGTCGGCCGACAGGATGGCGCCCTCCTCGTACAGATGGCCCTTGGCCTCGGGTATCCGCACCGACACGCCGCCCGCCAGCGCGAGGTCGCACTCCCCGGCCCGCAGCGCCTGGCAGGCGAGGTGGAGGGCGACCAGCGAGGTGGAGCAGGCCGTCTGGACGGTGTAGCTGGGGCCCTTCAGGTCCAGCTTGTAGGCCACCCGGGTGGCCAGGTAGTCCTTGTCGTTCCCGAACAGGACGCGGAAGTACTGCGAGGTGGTGCTCTGATCGGTGGCGCCCAGCACGTTGTGCTGCAGGTACGCGTTGTTGGCCGCGCCGCCGAAGACACTGATCGTCCCCGGGTGCCGCGCGGCGTCGCAGCCGGCGTGCTCAAGCGCGGCATGGCACGTCTGCAGGAACAGCCGGTGCTGAGGATCGGTCAGTTCCGCCTCGGCCGGGGTCAGCCCGAAGAAGGCGGCGTCGAACATCTCCGCGTCGTGCAGCGCGCCGAACGCCTTCACGTAAGCCGGGTCGCGGATCAGCTCCTCGGGCACGCCCGCCGCGGCGAGTTCCTCGTCGTCGAAGCGGGCTATCGCCTCCCGGCCGCCGCTCAGCAGGTCCCAGTACTCCTCCAGGTCCCTGGCCCCCGGGAGCCGGGCCGCCAGGCCCACGATGGCGATGGCGCCGTCCGGGAGACCGGCCGCGGCGGGGGGCTCCGCGGCCTGCGGGACGGCGGCTGGGGATGCGGCGTCCGCGGAGACGGCGGTTGCCGGGGCGGCCGCCTCGGGGGCGGGCCGGCCGGGCGCCGTACCGGCGGGGGCGTCGCGCAGCTCACCGGCCAGGAAACGGGCCAGGGCGCGCGGGACCGGGTGGTCGAACACCAGGGTGCGGGGCAGCCGCAGGCCGGTGTCCTGGGTCAGCCGGTCCCGCAGGTCGACAGCCAGCAGCGAGGTGAACCCCAGGGCACCGAGAGACCGGCCCGCCCAGCTCGGTGCCACCTCATCGGGCGACCCGACGCCCAGCAGCGCGGCCACATGGGAGCCGATCAGCTCCAGGACCATACGTTCGGCCGCGGCCTCGGGCATCCCGGCCAGCCGCCCGAGCGGCCCGGTGTCCTCGTCCTCCGGCTCCTCGGCACGGTCCGCGGGCACCGGGGCGGCAGCTGCGGCGGTCACCGCGGTCGGGGCGGAAGCCGGGGTCCCGCCCAAGGGCCCGGCCCAGTCCACCGGAACGCCGCGCACGTACAAACCGGCCAGGGCGGACAGCAGCGCGGTCCGCCCGTCGCGGTCACGCCGGAGGGATCCCATGACCACGCTGTCGAACTCGGCGTCCGCGGCCTCAAGGGTGTTCGTGACGCCCATGGTCAGCGCCGGATGGGGGCTGAGCTCCAGGAACGTCCGATAGCCCGCCTCCACCTGGGCGCGCACGGTCCGTGCGAACTCGACCGTACCGCGCAGATTGCGGCACCAGTAAGCGGCGTCCAGCTCGGTGCCGTTCAGCAGCTCGCCGGTGACGGACGAGCGGAAGGGCACCCGGGCGGGGCGCGGTGTGAGCGACGCCAGATCCCGCGTCATGCGGTCGGTGATGGCGTCGATGTGCGCGGAGTGCGCGGCCAGTCCCACGTTGATCAACCGGGCCCGTACGCCCTCGGCCGTGAGCTCTTCCACCAGCTGCGCCACGTCCTGCTGGCCGCCGGAGACCAGCACCCAGTCCGGCCCGTTGACCGCGGCCAGCCCGAGCCGGCCGTCGTAGCCGGCCAGCCGGTCGCGCAGTGCCTCCGCCGGGAGTTCGACGGAGGCCATGTCCCCGGCGCCGACCAGGGTCGCCTGGGCCTTGCTCCACTGCGCGGCGACCGTGGCCGCGTCCTGAAGCGAAAGGGCGCCGCAGACGTACGCGGCGGCCACTTCGCCGAGGCTGTGCCCGATCACCGCGTCGGGCCGCACGCCCCAGGACCGCAGCAGCGCGGCCAGGGACACCATGATCGTGAACAGCGCGGGCTGCACCACGTCAACGCGTTGCAGCGAGGCCGCCCCGGGCCGGTCGTGCAGCAGGTCCGTCAACGACCAGTCGAGGTGCGGTGCGAAGGCTTCGACGCACGCCTCGGCCTCCTCGCGGAAGGCCGGGCAGGACTCCAGCAGGTCGGCGGCCATGCCTTGCCACTGAGTGCCCTGGCCGGGGAAGACGAGGACGATGCGGCCATCGCTCACCGACGCCGTGCCGCGGATCATCCCGGCGGCCGGCCGGTCGGAGCAGAGTGCGGTGAGGCCCCGCAGGAAGTCCTCGCGGTCGCGGCCGAGCACCACCGCACGGTGAACGGACCCGGCCGCGGCGGCGTTTTCGGCGACCAGGGACCGGCCGAGGTCCAGCGGCGACCGCCCGGGCTCGCGCTCAGCGGCGGAGCTCAGCTCGGCGGCCCGCGCCTTGAGAGCCGCGGCCGACGACGCCGACAGCACCCAGGGCAGCACCTCGGCCCCGTCCGTGCCCGCTCCGTCCGCACCCGCCCCGCGGTGCGCGGCGGCCGGGGCGCCCCGGCCGCCGCGGGGGCTGCCCGCGCTCCTCGGCTGGGAGGCGGCCGGGCGCGCGGGCAGCCGGATCCGGCGGCGCTCCTGGCCGTCGTAAACGTTCTCCCAGTCCACCTGCGCACCGGCGAGCCAAGCCTGACGCAGCGCCTCCAGCGGGGAGCCGCCACCCGCCCGCAGCGCCACGTCGCCCGCCTCGGGACCGGCCTGGTCGAGGGACTCGACGGGGATACGGAAGGAACGTGTGCGCCCGTCGGCGGGCGGCTTCGCACCGTCGAGCAGTGCCACCGACTTGGCCAGGCCCAGCGCGCCACTGACGCAGGCGGCGGCGATCTCGCCGACGCCGCTCGCGTGGATGGCACGTGGCCGCAGTCCCCAGTGCAGCCACAGCCGCGCCATCGCGTACTCGAAGGCGAAGACGGCTCCCCGGCCACCGTGCCGGAAGGCCCCGGCGCGGCGGCACGACTGGTGGTATGTGGCGAAGCGGGGGTGGGCGCGGGCGGCCTCGGCCGCCAGGCGTTCGACGTCGGGCACGTCGCCGGGAAGCTCGAACACCAGCGAGCCGGGGCCATCGACGGCGACCGCGCCGGTGTGGCCGTCGGACGGCGGCTCCTCCAGCAGCCGGGCGGCCTCACCGGGGTCGTGGCAGAGCACCGCACGGCGGTGCCGGTGGGCCCGGCGCCCGGTGGCGAGCGTGTAGGCGGCGGCCGCCAGGTCGGCCTCCGGCAACCGGCGCAGGCGTGCGGCCACGTCGGCGGCCGCGGCATCCAGCGTTCGGGGTGTCCTGGCGGACAGCACGACGAGAGTTTCGGGCCCGGTCGGCGCGGTAGCCATGGGGTGGGTATGGGCACTCTTCGAGAAGCGCGTGGACATCTTCCTCTTTCCTGACCGCCGGCACCCCGGCAGCGAATACCGGATTTCCGCGATGTCAGACCCTCAGCGCGGGCGCCTCGACGCGCCCGCCGACGAGCAACGGTCCGCCCTGCGGTTCGTCGTCGCCGTACGTCGGCGCGGAGCACCCGGGATCGTCGAGGGCCGGCACCCGGACCTCGGTGAGGCATGCCCTGACGGCAAGGGTCGCTCGGGCGGCCATGGCGCCCGGTTCGGCGAAGAAGGCATCCGAGTCGATGAACTCCTCGGCTTTGCGGCGCAGTTGCGCAGGCAACACAGCGGTGTTTCTCCTGGATATCGCCCTGGACCAGGGCATGATCGGACACGGCGCACACGGTGGACACAGCTCGCACGGTGGGCGCGGCGGACGCGGCGAACACGGAGAGGGCAGCGCGGTACGTCGGTGGACTGCGCGCGGAGGACGGGGGTTGGCTTTGAAGCGTAGGTCGACAACCGGCCAACGGCTATTGCCGTTTGCGATGTGGGGCGTTCTCATCTCGTCAAAGGGCCAGGTGTGCCGTGGTGAGTGCAGGGCGCGCTGTGGCGACGGCAACACGCGTGGGAGCTGAAGAAGGGGGCGACATGCCGCTGGTTCCGGTCAACCTCGTGTATTTCCTGGAGGTGGCAAGGGCTGGATCGGTCAGCGAGGCCGCCCACATCCTGAACGTCGCCCCGTCGGCGATAAGTCGTCAGATAGCCAAGCTGGAGGCCGAGATCGGGGTGCCGCTCTTCATCCGTCATCCCCGCGGGATGACCGTGACCGACGCGGGCTCGCGGCTGCTGGCGCACGCTCGCCGCAGCGAGATCGAATCGGCCGCGCTCGTCGAGGAGCTGCGCACAGGGCAAGGAGCCGATGTTCGCTGTGTCGCCGTCGCCTGCTCCCAGGGATTCGCGCGCCGTGTCGTACCGGGTGCGATGGCCGCCTTCCGGCGCCGGCATCCGGACGTGACCTTCCGCCTCGACATCGTGTCCCGGCAGGAGGCGACGCGACGGGTGGCCGACGGGATCGTCGACGTCGCCGCCACCTACGCCATGGGCCCGCAGCACGATGTGCGTGTGGAGTGCGCCGTCGTCATCCCGGTGGCCGCGATCGTCCCGCTCGGCCACGAACTGGCCGGGCGGGAGCGGATCACCCTGCCGGAGCTGTGCGCGTATCCGCTGACGCTCAGCCCGACCGGCTCCAGCCAGCGTGAACTCTTCGACATCGGCGTCCGTCTGGAGGGTCTTTCCGTCCGCCCGGCCCTGGTCTGCGACGGCCTCGCCCCACAGTACGAGTTCGTACGCTCCGGGGGCGGGCTGGCTCTCGTCGGCGATCTCGGCGACCTGGGCGACCTGGGCGAGTGCGCCTCCGCGGAGGGCGTCGCGTACGTCCCGATCGACCACCCGGTCTTCCGGCAGCGCGAGGCGCAGGTCCAGACGATGCTCGGCCGTCGGCTCCCGTGGGTGACCTCGCAGTTCACCGAGCTGCTGGCTTCGCTGCTACCAGGACACTCAGGGGCCCGCCCACCATCGCAGTGACCGGTGCCGCCGGCCGTCGGCAGGCGCACTTGGTCCTCGAATCGCCGGCCCGGCTCGTCCGCGCTGCCGTCACAGGCTCAGCAGCAGGTCCCGGACCGCGGCGGGCTGGGACAGGAACGGGTGGTGGCCGGCGTCGAGTTCGACGACGCTGTCGGCCCGGCGGGCGAACTCGCGCTGGAGGCGCGGCGGGGTGCCCCGGTCCTGGGCGCAGAGGAGGTACGTCGAGGGCACCTGCTGCCATGCGGCCGCCCCGACCGGCTGCGCGGTCACCCGCACGCTCTGCCGGGCGAGGTGGTCCGCCGCCTGTGCCTGGATCGCGGGGTCGCAGTCCTGCAGGAACGTGTCCACGAGCAGCTCGGGGCGGACCCCGAAGGTGCCGTCGTCGGGATCGACGTCGAGGAACGGGGCGGGGCGGCCGCTCCCGAACTCCGACAGGCTCTGCCCGACCTCGGGCAGGTAGCTGGAGACCATCACCAGGTGGCGTACCGACGCGACGCCCGCGGCGGCTTCCGCGGTGATGATGCCGCCGTAGCTGTGGGCGACCACAACGGTCGGCTCATCGCTGTCCAGCAGCGCCTGCCGCACCGCCGCGACGTCCTCGGGCAGGCCCGGACCGCCGGCGCCTCCGGGCAGGCCCGCCTCGCCGCAGCTCGGCAGCGCCGGGGCCACGCTCAGCACCCCTCGCCCCCGCAGCAGCTCGGCGGTGCGGTGCCACCACCACGACCCGTCCCGCACGCACGCCCCATGCACGAACACGACCCTCATCGCTACCTCCATGTCTGCCTTGACTGCTCTTCGATCAACGAGGACAAAGCCACCGTTACGGGGACGTGGCTGATCAGCGTACGCAGCACGGGCCACTGGGAGACCAGGCCACGACGGGATCAGACGGTGAGGACGAGCTGCGCGTTCCCCGGCGCCGTGAACGGCCCCGCACCAGGCCGGACGTGGGCATGGCCGACAAGGCGTACTCCTCCCGCGCGATCCGCGAGCATCTGCGCAGGCGCGGTATCCGCGCGGTGATCCCCGCCCCAGTGGACCAGCGCGGTCACCGGATCCGCCGAGGCGGCAGGCCACCGGCCTTCGACCGCGAGACCTACAAACAACGCAACACCGTCGAGCGGTGCATCAACCGCCTGAAGCAGTGGCGAGGCATCGCCACCCGCTACGAGAAGACCGCCACCATCTACCTGGCAGGACTCCACATCGCAGGCATCTTCCTCCCGTCGATCACCTGTCGATGATCTCGCCAGCACCCGCACCGCCTGTTGCTCACCGGCAGGTGTGGCCGGAGCCGTTCCCACTCGGCATCCGTGAGACCACCGCGTTCCTGTTGCCTCATACGGCATGGCCTCCCCTACCGTCGCGCCAGCCAGGTCGCGATCTCGTCCACCACCGCGGAGTCAACGTGTCCTGGCCGCGCGTACTCGGCTGGGGTGGGTTGGCCGCTGCCGGTAAAGAAGAGGTGGTTGGCGTCCTCGTGGATCCGGATCGTCACCTCGGGCCGGTGCGCCAGGGCGCGCTGCCAGCCTGTCAGGTCGTCGGCGATGGTCACTTGGTAGTCTCGCCCGCCCTGAAGGATCAGCATCGGACAGCCCAATTGGGCTGCTGTGGCCACTGGGTCGTAGGCACGCAGGTCGAGCCAATAGGCGGCGGGGAACCCCAGTGGCAGCTGCTTTGACGGCATGTCAGGCGAGAGTTCCGGGTCCGCCACCGACGCGGCCTGCTGGATCAGTGCTGACACCGCCTCGTCCGCGCTCGGACCGGGTGCGAGCTCCGCGAGATAGCGGGCTACCCGGACGGCCGCCTCATGCATCGGCTGCGTGTCCGCGGCGAGCAGCACCAGGCCCGCGATCGACGGGTCGGCGGCGGCGATCCGGGGGGCCACCTTGCCGCCCATGCTGTGGCCGAGCAGGTGGATCCGGTCCGCTGCCACCTCGGGCTGCTGCCGGAGCAGCCGGACGGCGGCGAGCGCATGGGGCAGGTACTCGTCGGCCATGGTGAAGTCCGATGGCAGACGATCCGGATGCGCGAAGGTCACCTTATCGAAGCGCAGCACGGCTACCCGTCGGGAGGCGAGTCCCCAGGCGAGGTCCTTCAGCGGCTTGTTCGGGCCGCTGCTTTCGTCCCGGTCGAACGCGCCGCCACCGCTGAGCAGCACCACGGCGGGCCACGGTCCGGGGCCGGCGGGCATGCTGAGCGTGCCGGGGACCGCGAGCGGACCGGTACCGAGCAGGACGTCCCGCTCGGTGAACCGGTCCGCATCCGCATAGTGCGGTGACTGCCACTCGGCGCCGCCGTGCAGATCGAGTCTCAATCCATGCAATAAACCGTCGTCGCCGACCGACGTGACCACGGTGAAGCTGCCATGTGCGCAGGTCACCGGGATACGCAGGCGCACCAGGTCGCCCTCGCCGGCCTCGGCCACCGGCTCCTCAACCACTTTGACGCCGCCTTCTCCGGCAGCCTCGGCCGCCCACGCGAGCCGCAGGGCCTCGGCCGAGACTGCGGCCCGCAGTGGGGGCGCGAACAGCGCCACGATTTCGCCGAACCGCTCCGCCCGCAGCAGCGCGGCGAAGCCTCGCGCCAGCTGCTGACCACCGCTCAGCTCTGCGCGCGCATCCCAGAAGCCTCCAAAGCCACCGTCTACCGGCACATCGATCTGCTGGTGAGCGGCGGGATTCTGGAGGTGGCCGAGGAGCGTAGGGTGCGCGGCGCGGTGCAACGGCACTACCGGCTGCGGCGGGACCGAGCTGTGATCGGCTCTGAGATGGCCCGCACGCTCACCCCCAAGGACCACCGACAGGTATTCGCCACCGCAATGACCGCCCTGCTGGCCGAGTTCACCGCTTATCTCGACCGCGATGGAGCTGATCCTGTGGCCGACCAGGTGGGGTACCGGCAGCATGCGCTCTGGCTCAGCCCGGCGGAACTGGATGAACTGATCGGCGAACTGCGGGCGGCCATCGCGCCGAAACTCGCCAACCAGCCGAGTCCCGAGCGAGCGCAATACCTGCTCAGCCCTATCCACTTCCCAATGGAAGCCCCTCAGCTGGAGGCCGAGCGGCGAACGACAGGAGCCGAGCAGGAGACAGATACATGATCGGCCGGACAGCTCCTAGCTGTTCTGCCGGTCCTCTGCCTCGTGCGCACGCGAACGACGACTGCGGAGGCGTTCCAGGACGACTGCGCCGAGGAGCACGAGCCCGATGGCGACGACTTTGCTCCCCTGGTAGCCAGCCGCCGGGTCGTTCGCGGCGCCGGTTCCCAAGAACTCCCACAGCGCCCAGGCGATCCCGGTGACGATGAGGAGGACGGCCCCCACCGGGCCGATGCCCCACCACCACGGCGCCTGGGGGTGCTCGTCGGACTGGTCGCGTTCGTCGTGCGCCAAGGTTGTTCTCCAGGTCATGAGTCGGGTAGCGGTGCCCGGCGCCGTCACGGGCCGGTGAAAGGAGAGACGCGTGGCGCGGACCACCTGGTTGCCTGCGGCGCGGCTCTGTCCCACCGACTGCCGCAACCCCAGGGCGCACGCGATCGGCGAGCTGATGCTCGAAGTCTCGCCGCCCTACCTGTCCGACACCGCCACGGCCGATGTCCTCGCCCCGCTCTGCGAAGAAATCGACGAGGAACTCGAGCACGGCTTCGCAGCCCGCCGCTACGCCCTGTCCGGCAACCGCCGCGCCCTGCACGGCACTGTTCTGCGACCGCTGCTGCTTGGCTGCTGCTGTGAGGCACCAGCGACACCGCCCTGCAACAGCGGCTCACCACCGCCGAAACCGCCATCAAGAAACTCAACCAGAAGCTGGCCGAGGCTGGCTCTGCCGCACGCGCTCAGGCCACCGAACTCCTGGACCAAGCCGAGACGATGGACGCCGAGCACCTTGCTGCCCGCATCGCCGTTGCCGACAGAACTCTGAAGGACGCTGAGCGTGCGGAGGCGGAAGCGGGGCTGCTGGTGCGGCAGGCCACCAAGGACCACGAAGAGGCGGCCACCGCCCTCGATGACTTCCCCGGTGTCAAGGTGCCGGCCATCGACAGCACCCAGGAAGCGCAGAAGCAGCTGCAGGAAGCCCAGCACCTGCTGGAACAGGACCGCGTCCTCGCCCAGGTACGGCATCTGGACGCCGAGAAGATCCACCGGCGCGCCGACCAGGCAGCCAGCCACGCCGCGCAGCTTCGGCAATCGGTCAGCGCCCTCAGTGCGGCAAGCGACCATCCAGCCCTTGGCCAGGGTGCTGACGGCGCCGCGGAGATGACTGTGGACGCGCTCCTGCTCGAACAGCACGGGCTGTCCGCCGTGACCGCGCAGTCGCTGCAGCCGCACGACGCCGAGCAGATCAAGGACGCCCTCGTCCGCGAGGTCACTCAGGCCGACCGCGCCCTGGAGAGAGCCAGAACCTCCCTGCGCAAGGACGTGCAGAAGGTGGAACGGCTCGCACAACAGCCGGAGTACCTGCAGATCGTCGACGGACGGCTGCGCGAGCGCCTTGCAGCAAGACCTCACCACCCCCGCCCGGCTGGCCACACTCCTGGAGGACATCGAGGAGCGCGAACGGCAGGTGGTCGCGCTGCTGGCCGAGTCCGCCGAGGACCAGGCCCGCGTCGTGGACGCCTGTACGAGCACAGTCGAAGCGGTCCTGGACAGCGTGGAAGAAGTCGCCCGCCACTCCCGTCTTCCCAAGTATCTGGGGAGTTGGTCCAGCCAGCGGTTCCTGTCGCTGGAGCTGCGCCAGCGCGCCACAGGCGACGAACTGGCTCGGAGACTGTCCGCCGAGGTCGACCGTCTCATCACCAACCTGCCGGCCAAGGCCGCCGGACGGGCCAGCGCCCTGCCTGAGGCGATTGACCTGGCCAAACGACTGGTCCTGGCAGCTCTTGGCGGCCACGGCAACATCGTCGCGAAAATCATCAAGCCGACACAGAGCCTGGACAACGTCGAACGCCATTCCGTCACCGAGATCCAGAAATTCAGCGGCGGCGAACTGCTGACCGTGTCCGTGCTGCTGTACTGCACGCTTGCCCGGATGCGTGCCGCCCAGCGCGACCGGCGCATCCCCGGCGGAGTGGGCACACTGGTGCTGGACAATCCCTTCGGGAAGGCCGACTACAGGCCCTTCGTCGACCTGCAGCGCCGCGCCGCCGCCCACGGTATCCAGCTCGTCTACACCACCGGATCCAACGATCTGCCTGCCCTGGGCCGTTTCCCCCTCATCATCCGCATGCGCAACGGCGTGGACGTGCGCACTAAACGGCGCTACGTCCAGATCCTCGACCGGTACGGCGACGCCGTCGCTGCCGGCGTCGCCCGCGCCCAAGACGACGGCATCACCTCTGCCCATCTCCTGCGCCGAACCGTCCTGCGCACCGAGGCAGAACCAGACACTCAAGCCCCCGAGCAGGATGCCGTGTGACCGCCGCCGATCACATGGCCGCGTTCCTCGCCCGGCAGCCCCGCCAGCGCGTCGACTTCGACGCGCTGGCGGGCGCCGCCGACGCGGGCGACTCCAGCCTGGCCGCCTCGCCCCGGCGACGCCGCATCCTCGCCGACGCCGCCCGCACCTTGGCCCACCGCGGGCTGGCCATCCTGCCCAAGGGAAGCGACGGCTGGGACTACAGCGCCCACCCACCCCTGCCCCCGCTGGGTCAAACGCCCGCCTGCCACCCGGCCACCCCGCCGCCGACACACCCCCACGCCTATGTCGAGCAGCTGCGCTTCGCCACCACCCTGCGCCTGACCGCGGGCGACCACGCCCTGCTCGGCCCGGTCAACGCGCTGCTGCGCGAGCAGCCGGACGCCGAGATCATCCCGCTGGCCGACCGCTCCTACGAGCTGTACGGCGACGAAAAGCGCCTTAAGAACATCGAACGCCGCCACCTCGTCACCAAAGGACTGCTGGACCTCACCGTGCACCTCCGAGCCCGGCCCACGCCCGCCCCCCTGGCGATGTATGAACTCGGGTCGGCGCCCTGGATGCTCATCGTCGAGAACACCGCCGCGTTCACCAGCCTGCGCGACGTCCTCGGCACCTGGCCCGACCGCAGCCAAGTCGGCTGGCTCGGCTTCGGCGAAGGCGACCACCTAATCGCCTCCCTGCCCACCGCCCAGACCTCCTTCCGCGAGCGCGACCACCCCGTGGACACCCTGCTGCTCTACGCAGACCTCGACCTCAAGGGCCTGTGCTGCGCCCAGAAGGCCAGTGAGCGCGCCCATGCTGTCGGCCTTCCCCCGCTGCAGCACGCCGCCGGCCTCTACCAGGCCCTCCTCACCCGTCCACCGCGCACTCACCCGCCCGTCGCCGCCGACGACGCCCATGCCGCGGCCACCTGGCTGCCACCACACCTCGCCGCTCCCGTCGCACAGTTGCTCACCGATGGCCTGGTCCTGCGCCACGAAGCCCTCCCCTTCCCCCAACTCCGCTCCCTCCTCATCCCCAACACCCCGCTGCTGCCCCAGATCCGCGGCATGACGCTGCCCACCACACCGGCGATCTCGCAGCCCCCGCCTCGATCCGCACCGGCACCGAGAGACCCCAGCAGATGAACCCCCGCTACCCCCGCCATGCCTGCCGGTCCCCAGCGCCGACCTGTCCCGCTCCGACTCACAAACCTGGAGCGACATCTTCATCACGACCATCGGCACCGTCCCGACGCGATCGAACGCGTCCTGTTCGCCCTCGCCCGTGCGCAGGGCATCGATCCCGGCACCGCTCCCTGACCCAGCCGAACCCGTTCGTCACGTAACGGGCACAACTGCGGGCCCCGGGCTTATGGACGGTCCAACGGAATGGTGAGGCGGGCTGCCGGACCATCATCATTTAGCGAGGCGACAGCGGCGATCCAATATCGACCGCACCCGGCGAAGTGCGGATCATCGTTCACGACGAGCGCCTGTTGCCGATTGCGGTCCTCGTGTTGGAGCAGTCGAGGGGGAGCCAGGGCGGACCACCTAGCCCGTGGCGGCGAGGTGGGCGTCCACGTCGACGACACCGTCGACGCCCTGGCAGAGGCCCACGACCACTGGGATGAGACGCGGTTCCGGGACGTGACCCCGAAGGGTGACGTCCCCGTCACGGACTGCGACCGAGACGGTGCCCTCGTCCAGGCCGAGGATGCGCCCCAGGACGTCCTGCTCGACCTCGTCGCGGATCTCGAGGTCGGAGCGGAGGAAGGCGTCGAGGAGGTCGCTGCGGCTGATGATGCCGATGAGGAGCCCGTCGCCGCCGACCACCGGCAGCTGCTTGACGTGCCGCCTGCGCAGTTCCCGCGCGGCCCGGGGGATCGTCCAGTCGGCGCGGGCGGTGAAGACGGGGCTGCTCATGAGCGCGCCCGCGGCCTGGGCCCGGGCCTTGGCCCAGGCGCGGTCGTCGTTCCCGTCCTGCCCCTGCGGATCGGGCCTGCCGGTCTCGTGCCGCAGTACGTCGGACGCGGACACCATGCCGAGGGGTGCGCCGTTGTCGTCGAGGACCGGGGCCGCGGCGATGTCGTTCGCGTCCAGCAGGGCGGCGACCTCCTGGAACGGCGTGTCGGGGCGGAAGGTGACGACCTCCTCGGTCATCACGTCCCCGACCGTGCGGCGGTGCAGCATGGCATCGGCCTCCTCCGCTTCGCGACGGGGCGGCCGCGGCCGGGCCGCCCCGGGCGGGCCACGCGCGGTGCGCCGGCCTCCGCGGCCCTGCCGGCTCGCCCACGACGTCTTCTCTACCCATGACAGCACCGTGCCGCTCCGGCGACCACTGACGTTCGACCTGGCGGGGAAGGCCGGCGGTCCTTACGGCCAGGAGTGCGGCCGAGCGCATGCCCACGGGCACGACCCCCGGAACGGACGAAGGGGCCGCGGCCGCCGGACAGTGGCGGGCGCGGCCCCTTCGGGCTCCGGGGGAGGCCTCAGACAGGCGACCTGGTGCCTGATCAGCCGTCGTCGCCGTCGTCCTGGTTGTCGTTGTCGTCGTGGTCCACATGCTGGTTGAGGACCTTGCCACTGGCGGCGTCAACGGTGACGTCGTGGTTCTTGTGGTCCTTGCCGAAGACGTCGACCTCCCAGATGAGGGAGCCGTTGCGGTCGGCGGTGTCGAGTTCGGCGGAGGTCGCGGTGCCGGGCACGGCCTTCAGCGCGGCGGCGGTGGCCTCGTTGTAGCTGACCGTGTCGGCCTTGACCTCGGTGCGGTCCTGCGCGGTGTCGTCCAGCTGCCGCTCGCCCTGGGAGAGCTGGACCGAGGACTTCGGCGCGGGGCCGTTGTCGTCGGCGAAAGCGCCGGCGGCACCCGTGCCACCGATCAGGGCGACGGCGGCGGCCTGCGTCCAGCCGGTCGTACGGCCATGTGCGGGGGAGGTCTGCGCGACCAGGCCCCCTTCGTTCGCCGCGCCCTGTTGCCTTCGAATTCGAACAAGCGATCTAATCAGGGCATGACCCAGAACGATTTCCCCTCTGACCTCACGGAGGCGCAGACCGCCTGGTACCGCACGTACTGGCAGCTCGCGGAATCCGGCCCGGCAGCCAGCACGACCACGGACCGCCGACGCCTCCAAGAGCTGTCAGCACAGATCGCCGACCACCCTTACTGGCGCGGACCATCGGGCACACCCGCCGCACGCATGGAGCTCAAGGAACTCGCGCGGCGCAGAGTCGGGCGGTGAGTCTCCCTGGTCCTATGAGCTCAGGAACCGGTGCCTCCCGCGGCTCCGGAGAGCACCAGCCGCTGTCGTGGTCGGTCTGCTCGGCAGCGACCTGTTGGTGGTGATTGCTCGTAGCCGAGGTCGTCGACCTCCCCCAGCTCGGAGCGCAACGAGAGCAGCTCGCTCTCCACCGAGCTGGTCTGGTTCGTGAGCCGACGGATCTGGTAGCTGTACTCGTCGCTCACGGCCGCGCCTTCCCGCTGGTCTCCGAATCCTCCATCGAGGCGCCAAGGACGACCATCCAGCCCAGGATGATGGCCGGCAGGAACCACAAGCTGATCAGGCTCAGGCTGACCAGGGCGACCAGGACCGCGACCACATGCAGGCCGACGGCCACCTTGCGGCAGTGGAGGTGCCTGTCGGCATCGACCTTCTGATGGAAGCAACCGGCCATGGTCCCCACAAAGTGCGGGACCAACAGGAACAGCCACCCAAAGGAGCGGTCCCAGGCAAAGGTGAGGGCGATCAGCCCGGCCCCGACCCCCGCCTGCCCGCGCCAGGACCACACCACGATGCGCTCGCTGCGCTTCCGCTTCGGTTCGGCTATCCGCTCGGGGATCGTCTTCTCGAACTCCACCAGCTCGTCGGCGGCCTCAACCAGCCGCTCGTACTCCACCTCGAACTGGTCGTCGTCGGTCGAGCACTTCAGCACCTCGGCATGGCAAGCCCCCACATGATGCTGGAGCTGCGCGAACTGTTGATCTAATTTCTGCTCGGTGCTGTCCACTGAGGTACCCCCACCTGCGATGCGACAACGAGTCGCCCGAACACTGCCCAGCGACAACCGCCGCCAGCCGTCGAACTGATCGACCGTACCCGTACTCGGGAGGGCTGCGCAGAGGGCGGAGGACAAAAGGGGCTGACCCCTCCAGACACCCGCGTCCGAGGGTTCAGGACAGGTTGTCAGTGGGAGCTGGCACCCTCCCCACCGGGACACATCAACCGCTGCCGGTGACACGATGAGTTGGGGCGAAGGGGTGGGGATTCCTTGCGGGATGACAGGCGGCAGATCCAGACCGCGGTATTGGGTAGCGCGGACTCGGAGGAGCCGCTGATGCTGCCGTTGGAGGCGATCGAGCTGGACGCCTTCCGCCACCGGCACGAGCACGACACGTTCTGGTGCGGGCTGCTGCTCGGCGGGTGCGGCGGCCAGTTGACGACCAAGCTCTACACCGACCGGGTCTGTTCCCTGTCAAGTCGTACGTGTTGAGGGGTGGCGAGCCCTGGCTTCGCGTGCTTCAACGCAACGATCGAGGGGTGAGCCGACCGTGCGTGGTGGGGTACACCTCGCCCCACTTTCCCGACCCTCTTGCCGGTGAGTCAGTCCTGGGCGAGGTGGTCGAGGAACTGGCCGATCAGTTCCAGGCCGGTGCGCAGGGTCTCGGTGTCGTCGGCGAAGCCGATGCGGACGGTGTGCTCGATGTCGAAGGCGGCGCCGGGGGTGAACATGACGCCGGTCTGCTGAAGGAGGCGGGTGCAGAATTCGTAGGAGCCGATCGGAGCGCTGTAGCGCAGGAGCGCGGTGGTGCCCGAGGCCGGTTTGACGTAGGTGATGTCGTCGCGGCCGGTGATCCATTCATCGAGGATGGCGAGGTTGGTGCGGGTGATCTGGTGGGAGCGGGCGAGGATGGCGTCCTTGTTCTCCAGGGCGACGCAGGCCAGGAGATCGTCGACGCGTCCGACGCTGATGGTGGTGTAGTCCCGGTGGGTGGCTACCTCGGCGAGGAGGCGGGTGGGGCCGACGATCCAGCCCAGGCGCAGTCCGGCCAGGGAGTAGGGCTTGGACATGCTGCCGGTGGAGATGCCGCGCTCGTACAGGTCGGCGATCGAGGCGGTGAAGCCGTCGCCGTCCTGGTCGACGCCCCGGTAGACCTCGTCGCACAGCACCCATGCGCCGACCCGTTCGGCGATCTTGGCGATGCGGGCCAGTCCGGCTTCGCCGATGAGGGCGCCGGTGGGGTTGTTGGGGTTGTTGACGGCGATGAGCTTGGTGTCGGCCGTAACCAGGCGGTCGAGTTCGTCGAGGTCGGGCAGCCAGCCGTTGGCCTCGCGCAGCGGCAGTTGGGTAACGCGGGCGCCGTAGCTCTCGGGGATGGAGTAGTGCTGCTGGTAGGTGGGGACGACGGCCACGATGTGGTCGGCGGGTTCGACCAGAGTGGCGTGCACGAGGGCGTTCGCGCCGATCGCGCCGTGGGTGATCAGGACGTTGTCCGGGCCCTGGCTGTCGTAGAGGCCGGCGACGAGGCTGCGCAGGCGTGGGCTGCCGGGGATGGGGCCGTAGGTGAGCGGGGTGGCGTCGAGTTCGGCGAGGATCTCGCCCCGCCGTCCGGACATCTGCAGCAGTTCGCCGGTGGTCAGGGAGCGGACGCAGGTCTCGGCGAGGTTGTAGCGGCAGGTCTCCTCGTAGTCGTTCATCCACTGCTCGACGGCGAACGGGCGGATCTTCACCGGGACTGTCCCTTCGTCATGGCATTGTCGTTGTACAGGGCGGCCCAGGCGACGGCCGCGTCCTCGATGCCCAGTCCCACGGACCGGAAGTACACCGGCCGCTCGCCGCTCGGGCGCTGGGCGCAGCCGGCCACGAGGCCGGCCAGGTCGCCGCGCACGGCTGCGGGGTCCCAGCCGTCAGCGGCGGCGCGGGTCAGGTCGGCGGCGACCTGCAAGGTGGTGAGCGCGTCGACGTAGACGTCAAGGGCCTCGACGGCGGCGGGCGGGATCTCGCGGGCGCCGGGGGCGTTGGTCGAGATCGAGGTGACGACCGTGCCGGCGGGCAGGGTGCGGGGGTCGATCACATCGTCGGCGGCCGAGGTGCACAGCATCACCAGGTCCGCACCCGTCACCGCGTCCTCAAGGTTCGCCGCGGCCTGGACGCCGTCGCCGGCCTCGTCGACGCCCTGCGGGGAGAAGGCGCGGACGGTCATGCCGGGGCGCACGTGGCGCAGGTAGCGGGCGTGGGCACGGCCGACTCGCCCGTACCCGATGACGGCCGCGGTGCGGGCGGCAGGAGCAGGTCGGTGGCGAGCACGGTGGTGGCCGCGGTGCGCTCGACGGTCAGCCCGGAGGCGTCCAGAAGCGCGATGGGCTTCCCCGTGGACAGGCTCACGAGCATCGTCCACGCCGTGACCACGGCGGGCCCGGCAGGGTAGGTCAGGTACGGGGAGACCTTGACCGAGTACACGTCGGCATGGGGCAGGACAGCCGGGTAGTGGATGACGTCACCGTCACCGGGCAGGTCGACCGTGAACTGGCCCGGAGTCGGTGCCGTGCTGAGGTAGGGGGCCCCGAAGGCGTCGCGGAGAGCGGCGAGAACGGCCTGCTCGGAGACGCGGGGAGAGCTGATCACACGCATGATGAGCAATATATTGCTCATCTAGCCAGGTGGCAACCTTTTGCGCACTATAGTTCTCACTATGAGTCGTGAGAACGCCCCAGACGGAGACGGCCAGGCCACGCAGGAGTTCGCCACCCGCATCGGCACACGCATCCGCACGCTGCGCAAACAGCGAGGCTGGGGCGTCCAGCACCTCGCCGACGCCGCCAAGCTCAGCCGGCGCATGCTCACCGACATCGAACTCGGCCAGGCCAACCCCAGCCTCGCCACCGTCGACCGCGTCGCCCGTGCCCTCGACACCGACTTCGCCGCCCTTGCCCTGCCCGAGAACGACGCTCCCGGCACGGAAGCCGAAGGCACGCTCGTATGGGAGGCCCCGGACGCCAGCACCGCCCTCCTGCTGGGCGCCACCGAGAACCCGCGCGCCGAACTATGGCGCTGGACCCTCGCCCCAGGCGGCCGTTACGACGCCGAACCCGACCGGCCTGGAGCACAGGAGATCCACCACGTCCTCGCCGGCCGCCTCACCCTCGTGCTGGAAACCGGACCGCAGGTGGTGGGACCGGGGCAGAGCGCCACCATCCCCAGCGACCAGCAGTACGCCTACCTCAACGAGCACGCCGAACCGACCGTCTTCATGCGGGTTGTCAGCGGCGCCTGACGCCGTCGGCTTGCCCCGACCCGCCCCGTCCCCGACGGATCCAGGACGGGCCGGGAGGCACCCGGAGCTCATCAACCGGGCCAAGGCCACGGGCCGGCTGCGCGAGGACTTCGATCCCTCGGACCTGGTCTTGATCCATATGGCCTACGCCGGCGTCGTCAACGCCACCGGCGACGCCGCCCTCGACGCATGGCGGCGCGTCGTCGCCATGCTGATCCAGTCCTGCGAGGCACCGGCCCGCGGCCCCCTGCCCTCCTCGCCCGAGCATGACGCCCTCTACAAGGCCATGCTCCGCGCCAGCCCGGCGGACGCGACCGCGCCGGCGCCGGATGAGAGCGCCTGACGACAGCTGGCCGAGCCGGCGGGGCACTGCCCTTTGTCGACCGGGCAGGGGTGGGTTGCGGCAGGTGCCTGCGGGGGCGCTCCTTTGCCGTGGCGTGGAGCGGCCCCCTGAGCAGATGGGCAGGCGTGCCTGCCCGCCAGGGTTGCGTACACCGTAGACGGCGTGGTGCTCCGGCGCGGGGGTGTGCTCAGTTGCCGCGCGGCGCAGTGGGGTGAGTAGTGATTCAGAGTGTCTGGTTCGGGTTCGGGTTCGGTTGGGTCGGCAGCATTCGAACGAGGGAGGTGGGCTGCGGCAGTGCACCGCGCAGTTGTCGATTCTCCACGGTCAGTTGGTTAACAGCGCGAACAAGATGATCGACGTCGGTCCGCAGCTGGGACAGCTCCGTTGTGTCCTTGGCTCGGAGTTCCTTGAGTTTGACGATCTGTTGGCGCAGGCGGATCTCGGAGTCCGGCGTCTGTCCGCGCGCCCTGACCTGTGTGTAGAAGTCGTTCTTGAGGTCGAGGTGGCGCTGGGTGAGCGCGTTGCGCGGTACGTCGGCTTCCTGGGCCAGGGCGACGATCGTCAGCGCGCCGTTGGAGTGCTGCGCGGTTCCTTGCAGGATGCGGTCCATGCCCGCGCGGATACGGTCGCGTTCGTCGGGTGCGGGCTCATGCGGTGGCGTCCTGGAGGCTGATGCGGGTGCGGTGGTGGGTGTCGGCGAGGTCGCGCAGGCGGGTGGCGTTGTCGGGCAGGCGTTCGCCCAGCGGACCGGGGACGTGGCCTGCCTGCTGGTCAAGCGCGGTGGCGCGGAGGCGGAGGCCGGTGGCGTGCTGGTCGGTGCGGGCGATGTTCGCGCAGGCGGGGACGCACTGGTCGAGGCTGGGGGTGTCCTTGAGGCCGCGGTGGCACAGGGCCTTGTCGCGCTTGTAGACGCACATCAGCAGCGTCCGGGGATTGTCGTAGACGGCCAGGTGGGGGTTGGCGAGGATCTGTCGGGCCTGCCGTGCGGTGATGACGGTGCCGGTGTACTGGGGCGCGGTGGCGGCGGCCTTGATGGCCCGGCGGGCGGCGGGCCCGGAGATGCCGAGGCCGTCCTCGATCGCGGCATTCAGGTCGGCGACAGTGTCGATGGTGGCGCGGGCCGTCTCGACGTCGAGGAGGTCGTGGATGCCGTCCCGGCTGCGCGCGGCGTATCCGGCCGCTACGGAAGTTCGCAGATGACGGTACTGAATTGCGAGTGCGACCAGGCCCCCGGGGCGGCGGGCGATGTGCCAAGCCAGGCTCCTGCGGAACCGTTCGGTACCAATCCTGCCGTGCGGGTCCGGCGGGATGACCTCGTGGACCAGGCCGCGGGCGGCTGCCTCGTGGTTGGCCCAGGTGATGAAGTCCTCCACCCGGGTGCCCAGGGTGTGCACGGTGAGGGAGCCGGTGCCGGCCCGGGTGCCGCGCAGGTCGTGGGCGTGGTGGTCGAACAGCAGCTGCCCTGGGGCAACCATGCGTTCCAGGACACGGATGGCGTTCACGACAGGGGCGATGGCCATCCAGGGAGCATCGCGGACTTCGCCCTCGGGGCGGTGGTTGCCGTCTTCGTCGCTGGCGGTCTTGTACACGGTGCTCGTGATCAGGTGCCGCCCTGTGTGCCCGGCGCTGTCCGGCTTCGGGTCGGGGCAGCAGCCGCTGCGCAGTCCGGCCGCCTCGCCGGGACGCATCCCGGTCAGATAGGCGATGACGATGAAGCACGCCGTGCCCAACTGGCGCATCAGGAAGCCTGCTTCGGTGTAGTCGACGGCCTCTGTCCAGGGGATCCCGCCGAGTCGGCCGGTGATCGGAACACGGAGCGGGCAGGGGCCGGGCCGATCCAGGACGGCCTGGCGCCAGCCGTGATCACGGGTGGTGCTGTGGACCTGGCCCAGGGAGGCGCCGGTGAGCGCGGCGATATACGCGCCCGCGATCGTAGTTCTGCCCAGCCACCGTGTGGTCGGAATCGGCAGCCGGTCGGCATCGATGCGGTCCATGAATGCCCGAAGAGCGGCTCGTGAGGCGGGCGTGGCGATGTTGGCGGCAGCCGGTTGGCTTCGGCCCAGGCGGCCAGGATGTCGTCGCTGAACTCCTCGACTGCGCGGATCGCCCACACCAGCAGGGGGCCCATGGTCTGCTCGGCGATCGCCTCGGTGGCGTTCTCGCCGCGCGGCGTCGCCGCCGGCAGGTAGTCATCCACCCCCTCGGACTCCCACGGCGGGCAGCCGATTCCGCTGGGACGGCCACTGAGCTGGTCGAAGACCCACAGCTGGGTCAGCGACGACAGCACGCTGTGTACCGTGATGCGGGCCGCCCCGCTGTCGCGCACGTGACGGCCGTACTCACCCGGTACCTGCGTGGTGCAGTTGCTCAGCGTGGTGATGCCCCGGTCGGTGAGCCACACGGCCAGCCGGCACCAGGTCCCGATCGTCTGGCAGAGCGCCTTGGGGGCCTGGCGTGAGCGCCAGGTGGGATGGCGCTCACGCAGGAACACCGCGGGCAGTTCGCCGTTGATCAACGTCCAGGCGGCCAGCCGCATCTCCTCCCGGAACGTGTCGGGGAACGTCGGCCAGTGGATGGTGCTGTGCGTGACGCCCGGGTTGGCGTTCATGGGGATCAGCGGCCAGGCCGGCGCCGCATAGCGCGCGATGGGGCCGGTGTAGCCGTCGACGATCCGGTGGGCGGCGATGACGGGGGTGTCGGGTCCGGGAAGGAAGCGGGCAGGGGCTGGGGTGACCGTCACGGGTCGAGGTCTCCGTTGAGCAGCAGGGCGATGAGTTCGCGGTCGGTGTCGTTCACGTCGGCCAGGGCGCGGGTCCACACTGCGGTGCCGAGCTGGCTCTTGAGGTGTTCCAGGCGGGCGTGCCCGTCCTCCCACTGGCTGTGCCACTGGCCCGGGTGCACGGCGGTGCGCAGGTTGTCGAGGGAGTGGTGCAGGTGGGCCAGACGGCTGTGTTGTGCGGGGTGGATTCGGGCGTTGGGGCAGGCCAGGCACATCAGGAACGAGGCCCCGCATCCTCCGCCGGGGCCGGGACAGGGGCTGTTGTCGTAGTCATGACAGTCGGCGGTGTCTGTCGGCTGGTCGGCCGGATCGGCTTCCTCGCGCAGTTCGGCGGCGAACACGGTTGCGCGGGCCTCGGCCACGACGGCTTCGGCCGCCTCGGCGATGACCGGGACCGCGGCCTGGCGGACCTGGGGATCGGTGAGCGTGTAGACGCGGTCGTGGGTGGCCTGGCTGTTCTGTCCGGGCGCGCGCCGGTGCAGCGTGTTCACCGTCCGCCACCCCCTGCGGAACGGCGAGGAGGAGAAGCCCTGTTGGGTCGCCCAGCCCTTGGCCGTGCTGCCGGAGATCCCGAACCCGAACACCCCGACGGTTGACGTGGCCTTCGACGACGCCCGAGTTCCACTGCAGGGTGAGGCCAGCGATGACGGCGTCGCGATCGCGGTCGATACCGGCGGCGAGGGTGTGGAGGCTGGGCAGGTCGTCCTGCCGGACGGCGTCGGGCCAGTGCGGCAGGCGTTCGCCCTGGCGCTCGGTGAGCATGACCGCGAAGTAGCGGACATGCCGGATGAGGGCGTCGAGCTCGGGGCAATGAAAGCGGACGGTCTTGAGCTGGAGCTGTTCGGGCTCGGTGAGGGTTTCCGGGCGGCTGAGGATCCATCCGGCGACCTTCCGCGGTGAATGCGGCCGCGCGGTCACCGGCCGCGGCGAAGTGCGCTTCTCGTGCAGGTAGGCGCGGACGCGCTGGTAGCTGCCTTTGTAGCCAAGCGGCACAATCTCCTCTCAGAGCTTCCAGGCGTGTCACGTCCACCGACAGCACCGCGACACCGGCGATCGACGGGAACAACAACTCCTTCAGCCGGAGTACGACCTCTTGCACGGCCCCGAACCCTCGGCCCAGCCGCCTTGCCCACGGGTCGTTTTCAGTCGACTTCGCGTGCGGCCCGGAGAAACTCAGCTGTGACTCAGCGTGGCCGCGTCACAGAAGTTGAGCCAGAACCAACTCGGGTTCTGGCTCAACTTCCGTGAAGTGCGACTGTGCGCGTTCGCGGTGGTACACCACAGATGCCGCCCAAGGGCTGTCCCGTAAGTGACCTTCCAGGTCTCGCAACCTGATCCGGAAGGCCCCTACACGGGAGTTGTGGACGCCAGCTCCCGTTGACCGGGCTGGGAGAGGACGCTGTGCCTCGCCGCCCGCTGGCGGAGTGCCTGGACGGCGGGTCTCGGAGTCACGGGGTCCGGTTGCGCGCCTCATCGTCCACACCAGATGCATCAGGTGGTCAGGCCGGCGCTGATCAGCCAGATGTGTTCGCAGGTCGAAGATGCCTTTTGCAACTCCTCGCGGGATTCCTGCGAGGCGTGGTAGAAGGTCCGCTCGATCATCCAGCACAGGGCGTGTGCCATCGCTGACGCTTGCTCTGGTTCGGTGCCGGCCTCAACGCCGGCTCGTTCCAGGACGGCGGTGATGGCCGTGATGAACAAGTCAGCCGTGTGGCTCCACAGCTCGCCGATCTCCGGCACGGTCAACGACAGGTCGATCGCCGTGCGCATGACCAGGCCGTGCTCATCCCACAGCTCAATCGTGCGCTGCATGGCTGCTGCGATGGCCTGGCGCGGCTCGTCGGTCTGCGCAGTGGCCCGAGACCGCTCCCACAGGTGCTCAACGGTCCGGGCCACGAGTGCCGTGACCGCTTCTTGTTTGGAGCCGAAGTAGAAGTACAGGGCGCCGCGTGTGATGCCGGCGCCCTGGGCGATGTCGCCGACGGTCATGGCGTCGTAGCCCTTTTGCGCGAGCAGAGCTTCGCAGGTGTCCAGAATGGCCCGCTCTCGGACATCGCCCTTGCGCTCGGTGGCGCGCCGGCTCCGCGCGGGGTGGTGGCTGGGCATCAGAGCTGAGCGCCCTCGGCGAAGTCGGTCGTACGGGAGAGGGGCTCCCATGCGCGGATGTCCTCGTCCACGGCCGTGCGCGCGGCGGTGACCAGTCGCAGCGCGTCCGAGCCCAGGACGAGGTGGGCCGGCGGCTGGTCGACCGACGTGATGTGCACGACGGCGTCTCCGGCCTTGGCCGGATCGCCCAACTGGTTCCCGCTGGCCTTCTGCCGCGCTTCCCGGATGGGGGTGAACAGCTCCTCGTAGTCGTCGATGGACTGCGCGGCGCGTGTCATGGACCGTCCGGCCCAGTCGGTGCGGAAGGAGCCGGGCTCGATCGCCGTCACGTGGATCCCGAACTGTGCGACCTCCTTGCCCAGTGCTTCCAGGATGCCTTCCAGGGCGAACTTGCTGCCGCAGTAGGCGGACATGCCGGGCACGGCCATGAGCCCGCCCATGGAGGTGACGGCCATCAGGTGTCCGCGGCGGCGCCGGCGCATGTGGGGCAGGGCTGCCTGCAGGGTGGCCACTGCCCCGAATACGTTGACCTCGAACTGCCGCCGCACCTCGGCCAGCGGGGTTTCCTCGAAGGTGCCCTCCAGGCCGTAGCCGGCGTTGGCGACGACGACATCCAAAGGACCGACGCTCTGCTCCACCTCCGCGACCACACTCGAGACGGCGTCGCCGTCAGTCACATCCAGGATGCGGCCGTGAGCGTACCCGGGTTTCAGTCCTTCGAAGGCCCGCAGGTCCTCCTCGGAGCGGACCGTGCCGACGACGGTGTGCCCGGCGGTCAGGGCGGCCTGGGCGAAGGCACGGCCGAGGCCCGTGCTGACGCCGGTGATGAGCCACTTTTGCTGCTGCACTGTTCCTCCAGAAAGGTCTCACGAGGAGCTGGGCTGCCCCCTCACCCGGAAAGTCTACACTACGTCGAGTTTAATCAACGCGATGTTGATTCTGCCCGCCCCCAACGGCATCATGCTCAGCCGAGGTCGATCCGGCCCCTCACCGACCCGCTCGCCTCGGCTGAAACGATCACGGTGTGGGTGGAGTGATCACGGCGTCGGTGCCGTCCTGGACAGGTCCCTTTACGGGGCTGAGTCCGCGCTGCTTCGGCAAGTTGGTAGCCGCAGGCCGGCTGGCGCCGCTGTTCGGGAACTCCAAGTCGGCCGCAGACCGCATCATCGACCACCTCGGTCCGCTGTTGGCACTCCGGCAGCGGAGCCGGTTCCGCAGGGACACCGTCCTCATCGTCGACGGCACCCTGGTGCCCACCCGCGACCACTCGGTGGCCGAGCAGTCGAAGAACTATCGATACTCCACGGCCCATCACGTTGTGATCGATGCCGATACCCGCCGGGTCGTAGTCGTCGGTCGGGCCGTGCCGGGTAACCGGCATGACTCCCGAGGCTGGGAGGACAACCTCACCCTCACCGGATAGAGGGCCCCAGAGCCGGTGAGCCGTGCCCGAACGCGTTAGAAGATCACTTACGGGACAAGGCTCAGGCGTCGGCCCACACCGACACACCGGCGCCAGGTCTGACGTGTCCGGAACGCGCCGGTCTGGTGATTGTTGACGAAATGACCTCCAGCAAGGCAATTCATGAGGTGATGCGTCGGTAGCAGATGAGGATGCAGCCGATGGTGGTGACGGCGATGAAGTGCTCGGGCTTGCGTTCGTAGCGACGGCGCATTCGGCGGGTGCCGGACAGCCAGCTGATAGTGGGCTCGACGACCCATCGGTGCCGGCCCAGCCGTTCGGAGGACTCGACGCCTTTTCGGGCCAGGCGGTGCCGGATGCCGCGGGAGGCTAGCCATCGCCGCAGGTAGCGGTAGTCGTGGCCCTTGTCGCCGTGCAGTTTGGCCGGGCGACGCCGTCGGTGGCCGCGGCGGGACGCGGGCGGGCGGTCCCGGACGTGCCGAAGGCGGCCGCATGGTCGAGGGCGGCAAGACGCCGCTGCTGCCGCGCGACGAGCTGACGGCCATGGGCTACTCCGTCCTCCTGTACACCAACGCCGCGATGCAGGGGACCATCCTCGGCACCCGGACCGTGCTGATTGGCCTGCGCGGCGCCGGTTCCCTCGCGCCGGTCATGGACCGGCTCGCCCCCTGGGCGGAACGCCAGCGGCTGGTCCGCCGCGCCGAGTACGAGGAGCTGGAACGGCGCTACACGGCCTGACGGCGCCCGTTCGCGCTGAGCGAGCAGTGCGCGCTACGCGGCCGGAGCGTCGTCCAGGACGCGGAAATCGCGATCACCTTCGGGGTTCTCGGCGGCCACAGCGCACTCGGTCACCTCGGCGGCGCCCGGCCCCTCGGCGGCCCAGCTCACCAGGCGCTGTACGCCGCGCGGTGAGCCCTCGAAGACGGCTTCCACGTCGCCGTTGTGAAGGTTGCGGACCCATCCGTTCACGCCCGCTTCGCGGGCCAGTCGGCGGCAGGTGTCGCGGTAGTACACGCCCTGTACGAGGCCGCGGACGTGGACGTTTCGTCGGATCAGCACGGGGAGCCCTTCGAAGGAGAACGGCGGTGGAGCAGGCCCGTAGGACGCACCCGGCGAGGCAGACACGCCGGGTGGGCCGTACGGGCCGTTATTGTCGGAGTCGGCTGGTCAGCCGCTCGATGGTGCGGAATACGGGTTCGATCCTGGCCTCTCGGTAGCCGGTTCCGGCCCACAGGTGGATCAGGCGCGTGTCGCCGACCGCGGTGGTGGCCTTGCGGAGCCCGCTGGTGAGGTGGTGCAGGGCGGGGTAGCCGGCCGGGGCGCGATCGGAGTACCGGTCGGTGAAATGGTTGCGCAGGGCGCGGGCCGGCCGTCCCGTGAAGGCGCGGGTGAGGACGGTGGAGTCGAAGGCGGGGTCCGCCAGCGCCGCCTTGTGGGGTGCGGAGGCCCCGCTCTCGTCGGTGCGCAGCAGCGCGGTGCCGACCATGGCGGCGTCCGCCCCGGCCCGTAGGACGTCGGCCACGTCGGTGGGGGCGGCGATCCCGCCGGTGGCGACGGTCGGCAGGGCGGTGGCGCGGCGTACCTCGGCGACCAGGTCGGGCAGGGCGGCGGGGGCGAGCGGCCGGTCGGGGGTGAGCGTGGCCGAGTGGCCCCCGGCGGCCGGCGCCTGCACGATCAGCGCGTCGGCCCCGGCATCGGCGGCCCGCCGTGCCTCGTCTGCCGTGGTGACGCACTGCAGGACGGTGGTTCCGGCTCGGCGCAGGCTCGTGATGACGTCGCCGTGGGGGATGCCGAAGGTGAAGGACACCCAGGGGACGGGGTGGGCCTTCAGCAGCTCGATCTTCTCCGACCAGTGGTCGTCGTCCAGCGGTACGGCGTCGGGCAGGGTCAGCCCGTAGCAGTCGGCCTCTTCCCGCAGCTCACGCGCGTAACGGCCGTACTCCTCAGGAGAGATGGGCACGGGGTTGCGTACGAAGAGATTGACGCCGAACGGGACTCCCTCGGCTTCGACGGCGTGGATCTGCCCGGCCAGCGCCTGCGCGCTTTTGTACCCTCCGGCCAGGAAGCCCAGTCCGCCCGCGCGGGCGACGGCGGCGACCAGGGCGGGCGTGCTCGGCCCGCCGGCCATCGGCGCGGAGAGGATCGGACGGTCGATGCCGAGACCGGTCAGCAGTGTGCTCATGGGCGCTCCTTGAGGCGCGAGGTCAGGCGGTCGGGGCCGCCGGGGCGAGGTGGTGCGGGAAGCGGACGCGGACGGCCGCCGCCGCGGCCCCGGCCAGGGCGACCATGACACTGCCCAGCAGCAGGGCCTGGTTGTAGCCATGGTTCAGCAGCGGCGCGGCAAGCAGCGGGCCGAGGATCTGGCCCGCGCTGTACCCGGCCGTCAGCAGGGCCACGGCGCGCGGCACGCGCAGGTGGGCGCCGATCGACAGGGCGATCGTGCTGACGCCCATGAAGGTGGCGCCGAACAGCACCGCGGAGACGAGTGCGGGCACCGCGCCGCCGACGACGGCCGGCAGCGCGATGCCGACGGCCTGGATGATCAGCGCGGTCAACCGGAGGGCGGGCCGGGACCAGCGGCGGGCCAGCCGGGTCCATACGGCGCAGGAGGGCAGGGCGGCGAGGCCGACGACGATCCACGCCCCGCCGCCGAGCCGGCCCGGAACGCCTTCCTGGATGGCCGCGACGAGGAAGGTGCCGGCGATGATGTAGCCGATCCCCTCGAAGGTGTAGCTGGCCAGCAGGGCGATGAACCAGCGGTGGGTGCGCGGCCGGTCGGCCGGCCGGCCCGGTTCGGAGTGTTCGCTCGCATGCCGGTGCGGGGCCAGCGGCCAGGCGAGGGCGGCGAGCACCGCGGCGAGGGCGGCGCAGGTCAGCCAGGCCGCCTGCCAGGTGGACGCCGCCTGCACGGCGACGACCAGCAGGCCGGACAGGGCGATGCCGGCGCCGACCCCGCCGAAGGCCCAGCCGACCAGGTGGGCGTGTGCCCGTAGGCCGGTGAGCATGGCGCTGACGGCGATCACGAAGGTCAGTGCGCTGGCCGCGCCCGCCACGAGCCGCAGTGCGAGCCACAGGGCGCCGTCGTGCGTGGCCGGCATCAGCGCCCGCGTGCCGACCAGCACGAGGAGCGACCCGCGCAGCGCCGCCGCCGACCGTACGACGGCGGGGGCGCCGATCCCGATGAGGGCGCCGAGGAGGTAGCTGATGAAGTTGGCCGTGGCCAGGTTCGCCCCGAGCGCCGAGGAGAGCCCGGCCTGATCGCGCATCAGCGGCAGGATGGGGGTGTAGACGAACCTGCCGACCCCCATGCTCGCGGCGAGCGCCGCCGCTCCCTGGACGACGATCGTCCAGGGAGATGCCGTACGCGGCGGGGGCGTGGATGACGCGTGCACAGCTGTGGTCACCTTCCTGGTGGTGTTCAGGGCCGCCTTCGACGCTAGGGAGCCCGCACGCGCCTGAGAAATGCCGGTTAGGCCGCCTCTATGCATGACGCGCCTGGACGCCGGTGAGGGCCGCTACGGGCATGGACATCGAACTGCGCCATCTGCGGGCCTTCAGCTCCGTCGCCCGCCACCGCTCCTTCTCACGGGCCGCCGAGGAACTCCTGATCACGCAGCCGGCGCTCAGCCGTACGATCGCGCAGCTGGAGAACAGGCTGAGCGTCCTGCTCCTGGACCGGTCCTCCCGGCACGTCGAGCTGACCGAGACCGGCGCGCGGTTCCTGGACCACGCCGAGCGGGTCCTCGCCGCCCTGGACGACGCTCTGGCCGTGGTCCAGCACCGCGGCGCCCTCCGGCTCGGCTTCAGCTGGCTGCTGCCCGACCCCTGGGCGCAGCGGACGGTCAGCCGCTTCGAGGAGGACACCGGCGCCTCGGTCAGCCTGAGCCGCACCGACGACCCGGTCCAGGCGCTGCGACAGCGCACCGTCGACATCGCCCTCGTCCGAGGGGACGCCGAAGTGCCCGCGGGGACTGCGGGGGTCCAGACCCGTGGTCGGCTCGTCGAGGAAGAGCACCGTGGGGGCGCGCAGCAGGCTGGTGACCAGGTCGAGGCGGCGCCGCATGCCACCGGAGTAGGTGGCGACCAACCGATCGCCGGCGTCGGCGAGTTCGAAGCGCTCCAGCAGATCGTCGGCGCGCTGCCGGGCGCCTCGCGTGCCCAGACGGGCCAGCCGGCCGAACATCCGCAGGTTCTCCCGGCCGGTGAGCCGCTCGTCGAGCGCGGCCTCCTGGCCGGCGGCGACCCACAATGGCCCGAGATCCACCGCGGTCGCCGGCCCGCTGCCCGAACTGGAGCGACTGCTGGGCGAGTTGAAGGTCGACGGGGTGCTGTGCGCGATGATCAGGGTGAACGTCGCGGCGCACAGCCCGGCGATCGACGAGGTGAGCCCGCAACTGGTCGCCGACATCGGCACCCTGGCCACGGCACCGGCCGCCGTACCGATGATCTCGACGCTGACCGGCGCCGCCGTGGACGGCACGGAGCTGGACGCGGAGTACTTCGCGCGCAACCTGCGCGAGCCGGTACTGCTCGCCGACGTCACCGCCAAGCTGCTGGCCGACGGCTACCAGGTGCTCGTCGAGCTGTCCGCCCATCCGGTGCTGCTGCCCGCGCTGAACCAGAGCGTCCGGGACGCGGGCGGTACCGGCACCGCGCTGGCCACGATGGCGGCGGGCGAGGACGACCGCACCGGCGTGCTGGGCGCGCTGCGAGCACTGGACCGGCTCGGTGTCGTACGGCCTGGGCAGGGCGGCGAGCGGGCCGAGCTGTTCACCCTGTCCGCCAGGTCCGAGCCGGCGCTGCGCGCGTACGCCGACCGGGTCGCCACCGCGCTGGAGGCGGCCGGGCCGGTGCCGATGCCCGCGCTGGCCGCCGCCGCCGACCGACGGGCCGACCTGCCCTACCGGCTGGCCACGGTCACCGCCACCAGCGGCGCCCTCGCCGAGGCGCTGCGCGAGCCGACCGGCACGGTCCACCGGACGACCGCGCCGGCACGCCGGCCGGAGATCGCGTTCGTCTTCCCGGGGCAGGGATCGCAGTGGCTGGGCATGGGCGTGGACCTGTACGCCGACGAGCCGGTGTTCGCCGCTGCGATGCGCCGCTGCGACCGGGCCGCCGCCGACTTCGTGGGCTGGTCCCTCGTCGACGAACTGCACGCCGGCCCGGCCGCCTCGCAAATGGACCGCATCGACGTGGTGCAGCCGATGCTGTTCGCGATGCAGGTCTCGCTGGCCGAACTCTGGCGCTCCTGGGGCGTACGGCCGGACGCCGTCGTAGGGCACAGCATGGGCGAGGCCGCGGCCGCGCACATCGCGGGAGCCATGTCCCTCCCGGACGCGATCCAGGTGATCTGCCGGCGCAGCAGGCTGATGCAGCGGGCCAGCGGGAAGGGCGCCATGCTCGCCGTCGAGCTGACCGCCGAGGACGCCGCACGGGCGATCGGGCCTTGGCAGGACGTGGTGTCCGTCGCGGTGAGCAACAGCCCGAAGTCCACCGTCCTGGCCGGCGACCGGACTGCCCTCGACGCCGTCGCCGACGAGCTGGGCCGGCGTGAGGTGTTCTGCCGCTGGGTGAAGGTCGACGTCGCCTCGCACAGTCCGCAGATGGAGCCGCTGCGCGCCGACCTGCTCGACTCGCTGGCCGGCCTGTCCGGCAAGGCCCCGGCCGTGCCGATGTACTCGACGGTCTCCGGGCAGCTGTGCGACGGCGCCGACTTCGACGCCGACTACTGGTACCGCAACCTGCGTTCGCCGGTGCTGTTCGGCGACCAGGTGGCCAACCTGGTCCGCGCCGGCCACACCGCGTTCGTGGAACTGAGCCCGCACCCGGTCCTGTTGCCCGCCGTGCGCCAGGTCGCGTCGGACCTCGGTGCGGACGACGTCCTGGTGCTGGCGTCCGCCCGCCGGGACGAGCCGGCGCGGGACGTGCTGCTCGACTCGCTCGGCTCGCTGCACACCGCAGGCGTACCGGTGGACCGGAGGCGGGCCGCGACCCCTGCCCGGCCGGCCGACGTGCTGCCCGGCTACCCCTGGCAGCGCGAGCGGCACCGTCTCGAACCCGGCCGGCCCGCCGGCCCGCACGACGGATCGCTGCTCGGCGAGCGGCTGGATTCGGCGGTGGAGCCGGGCACCCGCTACTGGCGGCTGCGGTGGGACCCGAGGACCGGCGCGATCGGCGACCACGTGGTCGGTGGACACGCCCTGGTGCCCGGCAGCGCCTACCTCGACCTGGTGCTGCGCGCCGCCCGGGACGTCCTCCCGGGCGGCGGGGCGGGCGGGTTGCGGGCCACCGGGTTGCGGCTGCGCCGGCCACTGCAGGTCGACGCCTCCGGGCGTACCGCCCAACTAGTACTGGTACGCGACGAGTTGACCGGGTCCGCCCGGGTGCGGATCTACGATGAGCGGGCCCGCTGCGTGGCGGGCGCCGACGTGTCGGTGCCCGTCCGGTCCGCCGGTGGCGAGCGGCTGCCGGACGTCGCCGAGGCCGAGCGGCGACTGGAACGCGACGGCCTGTCCGGTGAGCGGTACTACGCCGCCCTGGCCGAACGCGGCCTGGCCTACGGCCCGGCCTATCGACTGCTCGAACGCGTCTGGCACGCCGACGGGGAGGTCCTCGCCCGGATCGGTCCGCCGCGCGGCGGCGGCGAGCCCGGCACCCTGGTCCACCCGGCGGTGTTCGACGCCGCCCTGCAGGCCGCGCTGGCACCGGTGCTCCCCGCCGCCGACGGCCGGCTGATCCTCGGCGGCATCGAGGACGTCGTGGCGCACCGCGCCCTGGACGGCGACGGCTGCTACGCGCATGCCCTCGTACGCCGGCAGGGGCGCGACTTCCGGGCGGACGTCACCGTCCACGACCGCACCGGGCGACCGGTGATCGAGGCGACCGGCGTGACCATCGTCGTGTCGTCGGGCACCGCCGCGAGCGAGGGCCCACCCGCCCCCGCCGCGACGGAGCAACGCAGCGAGTCGCGACCCGCCGGGCGGAACCCCGAGCCGGTTCGTGACGCGCTGCTGACCCTGCCGCACGGAGACCGGCTGGCCGCGATCGAGGCACACACCGCCGCATGCGTGGCCGCTGTCGCCCGGATGTCCCCCTCGGCGATCGACCCGGAACAGCCGCTGCGCGCCGTGGGCATCGACTCGCTCATGACCCTGGAGGTGCGCAACCGCCTCCAGGACGTGTTCGGCGTCGAGCTCTCCTCGGCGTCGGTGCTGAAGCGGCCGACCGTACGGCAACTCTCCCTGCTGCTCTCCGAGCAGGCGGGCATCCCACTCGCCGGCGGACAGCCGTCGGCGTAGACCGCACTCCTGGAAAGGACCGAGATGGCCACGTTCACCCAGTCCGACCTGGTCCGGCTGCTGCGCGAGGCGGCCGGCGAGGACGAGTCGATCAGCCTGGACGGCGACATCGTCGAGACCTCGTTCGCCGACCTCGGCTACGACTCGCTCGCCCTGCTGGAGCTCGCCAGCCGGGTCGAGGGGGAGTTCGGCGTGAGTCCGCGCGAAGAGGCCCTGGCCGAGGCGGAGACACCGAGGCAGTTCGTCGCGCTGGTCAACGAGCTGCTGTCCACGCCGGCCTGAGTGACGAGCGACCCGTCCCACCGGACAACCGTGAGGAGAGGCACATGCCGAGCACCGTCACCATCGACACCTTCGACAGCGGCAACATAGCCGAAGTCACCGCCATCCTTGAGGAGTTCGACGCCGAGACGGCGCCCGAACTGCCCCTGCTGCGCCGCAGGCAGGCCTTCACCTACAGCGATCTCTGCATACAGGTGCAGGACTGGAACACCGCGGACGCCGCCGAGGCCCACCGGACGCTGACCACCGACCCCCGATGCACCCAGCTGGACAAGCGACTGTCGGCGTACCTCGGCGAGTACACCGCGCGGGAGGGCTGGGACGGCCCCACCGACGTGCCGACGGCCGCCCGGTTCTACGTGTGGCCGACCGAGCAACTGGACGGTCTGGAGCGGACGTACAGCTCGGTGATCGTCAACACTCAGCGCCAGGAGCACATCCCGGAGACGTCGAGGCTCTTCGCCGAGTCGGACGCGACCGACTTCCCGCACACCATGGGCACGCTGCGCCGCCAGATCTACCTGTACCGGGGGATCTACCTGCACATCCAGGACTTCGCCGAGCCCGACGACCGCAAGGTGATCGGCGCCGTGTGGGGAGGACCCCGATCCCGCCTTCCTGCGACTGGTCGACGACCTCACGAAGATCATTCCACCGTACGACGCGGAGGGCGGACAGCTGGCCACCCGCTTCTACCACTGGGCCGCGGAGTAGGGGGACGCGCATGTACAGCAAGACGGAGGACGAACAGCAGGAGGGGTTCGACAACGCCAGGCCGGAGGCCCAGGACCAGCTGAGCCTGCTGTCGGACATCCTCGACCGGCACACCTTCAGGGTGCTGAACGGACTCGGCGTCGGCCACGGCCGGCGGTGCTGGGACATCGGCGCCGGCAACGGCTCGGTGGCCCGGTGGCTGACCGCCCGGGTCGGCACCACGGGCCAGGTGGTCGCCAGCGACCTCGATCCGGGGCATGTGCCCGAGCACCCGAGGATCGAGCCGCTCAGGCACGACCTCACCCTCGACCCGTGGCCGGGGCCGCCGTTCGACCTGATCCACGCCCGGCTGCTGCTGATGCACTTGCCCGCACGCGAGGAGATCGCGGTCCGGCTGGCCGGCCATCTGCGCCCGGGCGGTGTGCTCGTGCTGACCGACTGGTACTGCGACTGCGCGGCCGGCGTGGTGGCGTCCCCGGTGGACGCGTACACCGCCGAGATCTGGCAGCGCTTCCACGACGGCGTGCACGCGCTCGGCGAGAAGACCGGCATGGACCTGACGTGGGCCGCCCGGACGGCCGACGTGATCCGCGCCGCGGGCTACGAGGTCGGCACAGAGCTGTTCCAGGACACGGGACGGGGCGGCACGCCGACCGCGCGGCTGGCGCGACTGCACAGCTTCATGCTGGAGCCGCACCTGACGGCCAACGCCGGCCTCACCCCGGACGACCTGGCCGTCATCCGGGCCAACCTGCTCGATCCCGAGTTCGAGATGGCCACGTATCTCACCCACACCACCATCGTGCGGGCCGCGGCCGAGGTGACGGCATGACCGAGGTGCCGAGCTTCCCGATCCGGCGGCAGGAGCCCGGTGTGCTGCCACCCGAGTACGAGAACCTGCGGGAACAGGGGATCGGCCATGTGAAGATGCCCACCGGCGACCTGGCGTGGCTGGTGACGAACCCGGAGTACGCCCGTTTCGTCCTCTCCGACCCGCGCTTCAGCGCGAACAAGATGCGCGAGGGTTTTCCACGCCTGTCGCAGCACGGGCTGGACAAGCTGAAGTACTGCGCGCCGTTCCTCGTCAACATGGACGGCACGGACCACGCGGAGACCAAGAACTCGATCATTCACGAGTTCTCCCGGACCCGGGTGGCCGAACTGCGGCCGCGCCTGCAGGCCGGCACGGACGAGATCGTCGATGCGCTGCTCGCACGGCCGGCGAGACCGGTCGACCTGGTGCGGGAGCTGGCGTACCCGGTCGCATGGCGGATGCAGGAGATACTGCTCGGGATTCCGACCCACGAACTGGCCACGATGCGGCAGAACATGATGGACCTGCTGATCAAGGCCGAGACCGAGGACGAGGAGAAGGCGGCCGCCGCACACATGCACCAGCATGTGGCGGACGTCCTCGCGGGCAAGGAGAAGCACCCCGGCGACGATCTGATCAGCCGGCTGATCGAGCGGCACCGGGCCGAGCGCGGCGAGATCGACCGCTACGAGGTGGCCAGCCTGTTGCTGCTCTTCGCGTTCGGCGTGCAGCACTCGACGGCCACGATGATCTCCCTCGGTATCCTCACCCTGCTGAACCACGCCGAACAGCGCGCGGCGCTGCTGGCCCGGCCGGACCGGATGACGCAGGCCGTGGACGAACTGCTCCGCTACTTCTCGATCAACGACGCCACTCCGCTGAGGCAGGCCCTGGAGGACGTGCGCATCGGTGACACGGTGATCAAGGTCGGTGAGGGCCTGGCCGTTCCGACGCTCCCCGTCAACCGGGACCCGGGGGTGTGCCCCTTCCCCCACCGGCTCGACCTGCTGCGGGAGCGGCCCACCCGGCATCTGGCCTTCGGCCACGGGCCGCACCGGTGTGTGGCGTACCACCTGGCGCCGGCGGTGCTGGAGATCGCCTACACGACACTGTTCCAGCGCATCCCCACGCTGGAACTCGCCGTTCACGAGAGCGAGTTGGCGTTCGAGTACCACTCGCAGCAGGCGTACGGGCCGAGCACGCTGCCCGTCACCTGGTAGCGGTCCCGGCCGCGGCGGGCCGGCCCGGAAGAGTCCGTTGCGTCATCGCGTCCGTCACGCATGCCGGTCGCACCGTGAGGGTTGACTGAAGGAGGCGCCATGGCCGAGGAGACGGCGGAGAAGAGCGTATGGGGCGGCGGGCTGTGGGCGGCCGCCGATCTGGTGACCCCGATGTCCGTGCGGGTGGCGGCGACCTTGCGGCTGGCCGACCACATCGCCGCCGGCACGCGTACGACCAAGGAACTGGCCGCGACCGTGGACGCCGACCAGGACACCCTGGCGCGGCTGCTGGACCATCTGGTGACGGCCGGCGTGCTCTCGCACGAGGCGACCGGCACCTATGGCCTGACGGACCTTGGTGATCACCTGCGGGACGATCACCCCGACGCGATACGGGCCTGGTTCGACATGGAGGGTGCCATCGGGCACGCCGACCTGTGCTTCGTCGAGCTGCTGCACACGGTGCGCACCGGCGAACCCGCGTTCCCGCGCCGGTACGACAGGACGTTCTGGGAGGAGCTGTCGGCCGACGACAGGCGCGCCGAGTCCTTCGACGCGCTGATGGGCGCCAGGCTGGTGGCGGAGGCGCCCGCCGTGGCCGCCGCCTACCCCTGGGACTCCCTCGGGCATGTCGTCGACGTGGGCGGTGGCGACGGCAGCCTGCTGATCGCCATCCTGCGCGCCCACGGTGATCTGCGGGGGACGGTCGTCGACCTGGCCGGCCCGGCGGCCCGCGCAGAACGAGCCATCGCCGAGGCCGGCCTCGCCCACCGGGCCGAGGCCGAGACCGGCAGCTTCTTCGACGCCCTTCCCCCGGGAGCCGGCGGGTATGTGCTGTCGAGCATCCTGCACAACTGGGACGACGCGTCGGCCGCCCGCATCGTGCGACGGTGCGCCGAGGCGGCGTCGGGAACGGGAAAGGTGCTGGTCGTCGACCACTTCCCAACGGCGGCGGACGGGTTCAGACGGAAGGAGACCTGCGCATGCTCTGTTACTTCCGGGGCCGACAGCACACCCTCGACCAGCTGCGCGAACTGGCCGGCTCTGTCGGCCTTGAGGTCACCGCGATCACGCCGGCCGGCTCCCGCTCGATCGTCGAACTGAGCCCGGCCCACTGAGAGCTCTTCGGCACGCCTCGGAGGACACCGAAGACCCCTTGGCACAGATTGCTTGGAGCGATGTGCGATGACCGTCACAGAAGCCGCTCCCGACGACGTCGGCATGGCGCCGGCTGAGCCGACGGACGCACGCGGGCGCGTGGCCGCGCTGCACGAGATCCGTGCGCAGGCCGTGGCCGGGCCGAGCGAGAAGGCGACCGAGGCGCAGCACGCCAAGGGGAAGCTGACCGCGCGGGAGCGCATCGAGCTGCTCCTGGACCCGGGCTCGTTCCGGGAGGTCGAGCAACTGCGCCGGCACCGGGCGAGCGGGTTCGGCCTGGAGGCCAAGAAGCCGCACACGGACGGTGTGATCACCGGCTGGGGCACGGTGGAGGGCCGTACGGTCTTCGTGTACGCCCATGACTTCCGCATCTTCGGCGGCGCGCTGGGCGAGGCCCACGCCACCAAGATCCACAAGATCATGGACATGGCCATCGCGGCCGGGGCGCCTCTCGTGTCGTTGAACGACGGCGCGGGCGCCCGCATCCAGGAGGGCGTCTCGGCCCTCGCGGGCTACGGCGGCATCTTCCAGCGCAACATCAAGGCGAGCGGTGTCATCCCGCAGATCAACGTGATGCTCGGCCCGTGCGCCGGCGGCGCGGCGTACTCGCCCGCCCTGACGGACTTCGTGTTCATGGTCCGCGAGACCTCGCAGATGTTCATCACGGGCCCTGGCGTGGTCAAGGCGGTCACCGGCGAGGAGATCACCCAGAACGGCCTGGGCGGCGCGGACGTGCACGCCGAGACGTCCGGCGTGTGCCACTTCGCCTACGACGACGAGGAGACCTGCATCGCCGAAGTCCGGTACCTGCTCTCGCTGTTGCCGCAGAACAACCGCGAAAACCCGCCGGACGTCCCGTGCGACGACCCCGGGGACCGTCCTGTCGACGTGCTGCTGGATCTCGTGCCGGCGGAGGGCCATCGCCCCTACGACATGCACGCCGTGATCGAGGAGATCGTCGACGACCGCGAGTACCTGGAGGTGCACGAGCGCTGGGCCACCAACGTCATCGTGGCGCTGGCCCGGCTGGCCGGGCGGGTCGTCGGGATCGTGGCCAATCAACCACAGCACCTGGCGGGGGTCCTGGACATCGAGGCGTCCGAGAAGGCCGCGCGCTTCGTGCAGTTCTGCGATGCCTTCAGCGTTCCCCTCGTCACCCTGCTGGACGTCCCCGGGTTCCTTCCCGGCGTCGACCAGGAGCACGGCGGGATCATCCGGCACGGCGCGAAGCTCCTGTACGCCTACTGCAACGCGACCGTGCCGCGGATCTCGGTGGTGCTGCGCAAGGCGTACGGAGGTGCGTACATCGTCATGGACAGCCAGTCCATCGGTGCGGATCTGACGTATGCCTGGCCGACGAACGAGATCGCCGTGATGGGCGCCGAAGGCGCCGCGGGCGTCATCTTCCGGCGCCAGATCGCCGCGGCGGAGGACCCCGAGGCCATGCGGGCCCGCATGGTCAAGGAGTACCGGACCGAGCTGATGCACCCGTACTACGCCGCCGAGCGCGGCCTGGTCGACGACGTCATCGATCCGAGCGAGACCCGCGGGGTGCTCATCCGCGCCCTGGCCATGCTGCGCACCAAGCACGCCGACCTGCCGCCCCGCAAGCACGGCAACCCTCCGACTTGAACCTGACGTAGCGATAGGTTCTAACGTTGGCATCGCACAGGAGAGGAGGAGGGATGCCGACCACGGGCCACATCTCGCGGGAACCGGCCGGAGCCGACAGCGCGCCGTTGCGGATCGGCGAGCTGGCCCGGCAGACCAGGATCACGGTGCGGACGCTGCATCACTACGACCGGCTCGGCCTGCTCTCGCCGTCCCAGCGCACCTCGGGCGGGCACCGCTCCTACGGCGCGGACGACGTGCGCAGGCTGCACCACATCATCGCGCTGCGCAGCTTCGGGCTCTCGCTGGAGAAGATCAAGTCGGTGTTCGACACTCGGCCCGAGCAGGACCCGGCCGAGCTGGTGCGCAGTCAGCTGGACGTGGTCAACGAGCGGATCCACCAGCTGCTCGATCTGCGCGTACGCCTGACCGATGTGCTGGACGCGCTCGACCACCGGACCCAGCCTTCGACCGAACAGTTCCTGCAAGTGATCGAGGAGACAATGACCACGAACGAGCCCATCGGCCCGGAGCAACTGCCCGACCTGATCGAGGCCCGCCGGCGCAAGACTGCCCACTACAGCGACGAGGAGATGTCGGCGTTGACCCGCAAGCGCGAGCGGTCCTTCGCCGACCTCGGCGAGCAGGAGCGGGCACGCCTGCGCGAGCGGTTGCACGAGTCCTACGCTTCGCCCGCCGAGCAGCGGCAGGAGAGGTCCGACTCCGGAGACTCGGCCTGAGAGAGCTCCGTGTGACCTGTCCACGGAACATCGACGTGGCTCATTTCGATCGGGTGCGGCTCTTCTGGAGTGAGCCCGCCGGTCAGGCTAGAAGTTCGTAGGTGTGCTGGTCGGCCGGGGGTAGAGGCGTTCGCGTTCTCCGTGGGTGTGGGTGCCGGGAATTATGTCACCCGGGCTGACCTGCTGCTTCGGATCTGCCCAGATCTCGGGAGCGGCGAGCCGTTTTGAGGCAGCGTGCTGGTCGGGGTGATACGGCTGATCTACCTGCTCGCCTGCCAAGCCTTCCGATGGCTTGCCCAAGCGGAGACAGGAGCCGACCTCGCACCCGGTACTACTTGGGTCCACCCCCCGGAGGACGAGGACCCCGGCGAAGCCGCAGCCTGATCACCGAGGCGAAGGGCGCCGCGGCCTCTCACTCCTGAGCAGCGCCGACGGAATGCTGGCAGAACATCTCTCCCGCCTCGATGCCTGCGATCGCCCCGGGGAGCCGCCGGTCGGCGGCTGAGACGCCGCTCCTCCAAAGCGCGGAGGTGGCCGGATGGACGGGACCATCTCGCCCTCGGGCATCTTGTCGCCGGCAGCGTCGCGGACACCGACGGCCGCGACGGCGCGACCATCCTGCGCAGCCGCCTCGGCGGCTCCCGGTCGGAGACCCGAATCAACCACGACATCGCCGAATTCCTGGCCTGGGTCGAGACCTACTGCACCGAGCACGGCCGCAGCGATCACATCCCGCCGACCCGGTCCACCCGGTCATCTACTCCGCTCGCCTGCGCCGCACCCTGGCCTGGTTCATCGTCCGCCGGCCACGGGGCCTGGTTGCCGCCGCCATCCACGGACACCTTCGCATCCAGATGACTCTCGGCTACGCCGGAAACTACGCCTCGGGCTTCCCCGACGACCTCGCTTTCGAGGACTGGCCGGCCCGGCTGGACACCCTCGCCGACGCACACCAACGCCTGCGTGAAGGCGAGCAGGTCAGCGGCCCGGCAGCCGAGACCTACCGGCACCGCGTCCAGGCCGCCACTCGCTTCGCCGGCCGAGTCCTGCGCACCAAGCGGCATGCCAACGCCATGCTCAGCAACCCCGACTTGCAGATCTTCCCCGGAAAGGGCATGACCTGCGTCCTGGACCCGAAGCGGGCAGCCTGCCGCCTCCGCAGCGAGGAGGACGGCACCCGCCGCACCCCGACCTCGACGACTGCCGCCCGAACTGCGTCAACATCGCGCGGACCGATCGCGACATCGAACACGTCCTCGTTCAGATCGAGCAGCTACGGCCGCTGGTCGACGACCCGCTGGCTCCCGCCTTCCGACATGCCCGCGAACAGCACGAGCTCGACCGCCTGGAACGCATCGTTACCGCTCACGACCACACCGGAGAACTTCACGATGGCCACTGACCGCGACGCCGAGCGCGACGCCATCACCGCAGCGATGCAGCGGCTGCTCGACGGCTGTCCAACCCGGTCCACTGGGGCACTCACCACGTTGCAACTCTGCGCTTGCCGAGAATGTCATCCGCCCTGATCGGACGCCTGCACCCGGGCTATCGGTGGTCGGCCTCGGCGCTCTCGCGCAGCCGGCAGTCCACGCGTCATGATGATCGACCGTGCTGCTGCGACTGGCCTACCCGGCAGTGACCAACGCGTTCGCGCTGCTGCGTCTGCTGCCGATGAGCGACCGGAACAAAGTTGCGGAGATCCTGGCCCTCCGCCATCAGATCACAGTGCTCGAGCGCCAACTCGGCAGTGATCGAGTACGGTTCACGCCGAGCGATCGGGCGTTCCTGGCGGCGCTGCTGCACCGGATGCTGTTGCCCGCCCTGCGGCGTGTGCGGTTGCCCGTGCGTCCTGACACGGTGCTGCGCTGGCATCGCGACCTCGTCAGGCGCCGTCATGCCGCCTTATCGCGTCCCAAGCGACCCGGTCGACCTCGTACAGCGCGGTCCATCCGGATTCTGGTGCTGCGTCTGGTGAGGGAAAATCCGCAGTGGGGGTACAGACGGCTGCACGGCGAGTTACTCGTGCTGAGGGTGAAGGTGGCCGCCTCGACCGTCTGGAAGATCCTGAAGGATGCCGGCGTCGATCCGGCGCCCGACCGGAGCTCCAGCACGTGGGCCGACTTCCTGCGTTCCCAAGCCGACGCCCTCCTTGCCTGTGACGTCTTTGAAGCGGTCACCCTGTCCGGCGCGCGGATGTACGTACTCGCGGTGATCGAACGCAGCAGCCGCCGCATCCGGATCCTTGGTGCCACCGCACACCCGACCACATCCTGGGTCACACAGACGGCGAAGAACCTGGTCATGGGCCTCGAGGACATCGGCTGCCGGGCACGATTCATCATCAGAGACAGGGACGGGAAGTTCCCCGCCCTGTTCGACGCTGTCCTCAATGACACGGGGATCGAGGTCGTCCTCACCGGCATCCAGATGCCGAGAATGAACTCGATCGCGGAAAGGTGGGTGCAGACCTGCAGACACGAACTCCTGGACCGGACCTTGATCTGGAACCAGCGCCACCTCCTCCGCGCCCTACGGGAGTTCGAGGAGTTCTACAACTCCCATCGACCGCACCAAGGCATCGCGAACGCCCGACCGCTACACCCACTGCCCACACCAATCGACGACCCGGACAAGCTCAGCCACCTCGGCATACGACGCCACGACCGCCTCGGCGGCATCCTCCACGCATAAAGACATGCCGCATGACCTGCACGGACGAGGTACTCGGCAAGCGCACCGCTGGTCCGCCAGGTCTTGCAGCAGCGCAGAACGACGTGCCTCGCCGCGGAATGCCGCCCTGGCAGAGTCAGCAGCCGGGGCCGATCGGCGGAGACGAGGTCAGGGCGAGCGCAGCGACCCGCAGTTCTGTCGCCCACGTCCGCAGGTCAAGCCCCAACGTGTACTCGATGCAGCACCCGCATTGCGGGAGCAGCGATACGAACGATTGCTCCTTCTCGGATTCGACCTCCGTCTCCCACCAGTCATCCGTCGCCAAGTCGGCGGGAGCGATTTCACCATTGACCAGCCTCGCCGCCAGTCGGCGCAGAGCATGGCGTCGTGCAAGGCCCTGATCTGGCAACTCGATTCCGGCCTCGGAAAGTGCTTGCTCGAACGCGTGACGGATATCGCGGGCATCCGCGTTGCGAGGTAACCCGGCGAGCTCGCACAGTGTCGGGGTGTCCAGCCCTGCCGCCAGTGCCTGGGCAGCAACCATCGGCAGATCCTCCGGGCGGATCTCATCCGCCCGATAACGGCACGCCGCCTCACTCAGAGACCTGAGGCCACTGTGCGTCGGGGTTCCCGGTTCCGGTGTCGTTCCTGCTGCTCCCATGGCTCGTACGATGCCACCATCGTGCACAGGTCCGAGAGCCTGTTGTTCGAGGACAGCTGGAACGTCGACGAGCTGTGGACGCCGCGGCGCCGCGACCTCACGGCTGTCGGGGCAGCGGCCGACACGACAGGCGTAACGCGGTGTGATCGAGCCTGTGCATCGAGTTCGTACAGTGGGCCCATGTGGCGCCTTCCGCAAGCCGGTACCCTCGCCGTCCTCAAGCTTCCGGCTGCCCTGTTGCTGGTCACCCTTGTGCTGGTGGGCTTCGGCACGCTCCTGTCAGCGGGTGGTCTGACCGTGCTGACGGTGCACCCCACGCGAACGGTTACCCCGAATCCCACCGACACGGACACCACGTCCGGCCCGCCGACCTCACCGCCCACCACGCCGCCGACCTCGCCCGTCACATCCCCACCTACCTCATCGCCCACTTCACCGCAGTCCGCGCCCGCCACGCCCGGCCCCGCGTCGGGCCCACTGGCTCAGGACGCACAACAAGTGGTGGCCAATTCGGCGGCGCTGCTCACCGCCTGGATCGGGCTGATCAGCCAGGTACTAGGGCTGCTGACGGCGATGATCGGCCTGGCCACCGCGGGCCGTCGTCCGACCACCGCCGAGCCCGCCGACGGCGGTGGATCCGATCCACCTGAGGACAGGAGACCTCGTCATCGGTGACCGCCGTGATGTCACGCCACTGGGCCCGCGAGAGGGGAACTTGCTCCTGATCCATTCAGGTGAGGCGGCAGGCAGCCTCCGCGTGCGAGCCCGGGCGGTGCGGTACGTAGTGCGGCATGGCCACTCACCCCGATCCCCCGCCTGACGCCGAGACCGTGACCCGCGAATCCCTGGCGAACCGCAAGGGATACAACGACCGCTTCCTGGGAACGGCTGTACCGCTGCCGGGTGCCTGCCGACCCTGGCATCGACACGGTGATCCTCCCGTACACCAACTTCAGTGTCGTCTTCCGCCCGGACCGGCGGCTGGCCGCGGCAACAGCCGTCACGATCGACGGCGCGAACCTCATCGATGTCCCGCGCAATGACGACTGACGCTTCGCCCCCCGCCTCCCCGAAGCCCAGCAGACCGGCCACCCCATCTACCAGGACAACCCCCTGGACAAGGGCCACCTGGTCCGCAGACTCGACCCGGTATGGGGCCCGGAAGCCTCCACAGCGGACCAGGACACTTCCACTACACGAACGCAGCTCCGCAGACGGACATCTTCAACCAGGGCAAGCAACTGGCAGGGTCTGGAGAACTTTCTGCTCGAGCACGCCGTAAACTTCCACCGCAAGTTGACGGTCTTCACCGGGCCGGTGCTCGAGGACTCCGATCCGCCCTACCGGGGCATCAAGGTCCCTCTCCGGTTCTGGAAGGTCGCAGCTCTCATGCAAGACGGGGACCCGGCGGCCACCGCCTACGTTCTGGACCAGAGCCCCGACCTCACCAAAGACGCCGCTGCCCAAGCCATGGCCGAAGCCGCTCGAGCAGGCGACCCTCCCCCGCTCGGCGCTTTCCGTACTTTCCAGGTACCCGTCCTGGACATCGCCGACCTCACCGGCCTGGACCTCGGCCCGCTGCCGGCCGCCGACCGGCTCCCCACGGGAGTGCGCGCAGCACGGCCTTGGACACTCCTGGAGTCGTACAACGACATCACCATGCCCATCCCGTAGAACGGCACATGAGGGCGGCCGAGCTCAAACTCCCCGGACCCGGTTCCTGCGCCCCGGCGGCCGCGAGGAGGGTGCGCCTGCCCTGAGGCCTTCCTGAAGAGATCGCCAATTTCTGCCCCTGGAACGGAGACGGTTCTTAATGAGGTGGATGGGCGCTGATCGCCGTGTCTGAGGCGGGAGTTGAGCGTTCGGTTCGATGTGGGGACGTCGCCGTGGATCGTGTCGGATGAGCTGTGGGACCGCCTGGAACCGCTGCTGCCGCAGTGTGAGCGGCGCTTTCGCTATTCGAACACGATGACGTACGGCCCGACCCGACCCACGGTCCAGGTGCAGCTCTATTCCACGATTGGCCCAGTTGGTCACTCTTCAAATGGATCACATGTCCGGGTCACTAGCTTCATAGGCTCGACACCAATGCGGCTGAGACCACGAGCGACCTCTGGAGGGGACCCCGAGGTCGATACTGGTGCCTGCTTTGGGTTTCCGGCCCGTACCTCCCGGTCGGCCGGACTGAATGAGAGGACAAAGATCTGCTGTGAAGGCGTGCGGAGTGTCCGGGGCCGATAAGGAAGTCGCCCTGCTGGAGTTGCCCGAACCGTCATCTCCCGAGGCCGGTCAGATCCTGATGGCGGTTGAGGCGGCCGGGGTCGGCCCGTGGGACGAACTGCTAAACGGCGCTGGTTGGGACGTGGGGCTGCGCCCCCCGGCGGCGCTGGGAGTGGAGGGCGCGGGCAAGGTGCTGGCCATGGGCGCGGGTGTCACCGGGTTTGCCGTAGGCGACCGGGTGCTCGCACACGAGGCCCCACTGCCCGGGGGAAGCGGCTTTTGGGCCGAACGCGTTCTGATCAACGCGGATCACACGGCAGCCTGCCCACCCGGGCTGGACGCCGCGCACGCGGCGGCGCTGCCGGTCAACGGACTCACCGCGTTGCAGGCCCTGGAGAAGCTGGGCCTCAGCCGAGGACAGCGGCTCCTGATCACCAACGGAGGCGGGGCCACCGGAGCCCTGGCCATCCAGCTCGCCGCGGCCAAGGGCATCGAGGTGACCGCGACCGCGTCTCCTGCCGCCGCAGAGCGCCTGCTCGGTCTGGGAGCGATGGAGGTCGTCGACTACCACGACCCGAACTGGTCGGCCAAGGTACGCGGCGGGTTCGACGCCGCCCTCATCATCGCCACCGGCACGGCGGACGCCGCCCTGCCTTTGGTGCGGGACGGCGGCCGACTGTGCTCCCTGACCTCGGACGCGCCTCCGGAGGAACGAGGCATCACGAGTTGGGACCTCTACGTCGAGCCCAACGCCGCGCAGCTTGTCCAGCTGGCGGAGCAGGCCGCCGCGGGGACCTTGAAACTCGCACCGGAACCCCTGCCGCTGAGCGAGGGACCGGCTGCGTTCGCCCAGGTGGTTACCGGACGGGCCGGCGGTAAGAAGATCGTGCTCACCCGAGCATGACCCGACGGGGCACCGCCCGATCCCGATGCTGGGCCACGGTGCCCGCCAGGCGCGATCGAGAAGTCGTCAGACTGAGGGTGGGCGACCGAGGAGATGCTGACGCGGCATATCTCGCCGCCTGCCGCACGTCAGCCGGAACATCACCCGATGCAGAGCCCTCGAGCGACAGGCCGAGGTTGGTGAGCCGGTAGCGGACGGCGGGCGGCACGGTGGGTTCCACATGGCGGGCCGCCAGGCCGGCGCGAACCAGGCCCTGCGGAGTAACGGAGAGCATCTTCCGGGAGATGCCCGGCATACGACGGCGCAACTCCGCGGCGGTTACCGCGTTGCGGTGGCCAGTGCCGCGCGGATGGCGTCCTCGCCGACCGGCTGGCCCTTCTCGTTCGAGAACGGCCCGTACGGTGTTCCCCACACCGGCGTGCCCGTCGCCTGCCGCCAGCTGTCGGCCAGGGTTCCCGCGTCTACCACGCTGTAGCCGATGGAGTCGATGAATTCGGTCACCGCCGCCTTCGCCGGCGCGGAGTCCCCGGCGATCGGCAGGTAGGAGCGGTCGGCCGCCCCTGCCGGGCGGGCGAGTGACAGCAGGTGCTTGAAGAAGGTGTTGTTGAACGCCTTTACGAGCATGGCGTCCGGGACGTACCGCAGAAGCAGCTCGCTTGAGGTGAGGGACTTGCTGTCGAGCTCGGGGATGTGCCCGTCACGCTCGGGGCCGTAGTTGCAGGTGTCGATGACCGTCTTCCCGGCCAGTGGCGCGGCGGGCACGTGGGGGAAGGCGCTCACCGGCACCGTGACCACGACGATGTCACCGGCCGCCGCGGCCTCTTCGCTCGTCGCCGCGGACGCCTGCGGCCCCAGTTCCTCGGCCGTGTCCGCGAGCGTTTCGGGACCGCGCGAGTTGCTGAGCACCACCTGGTGCCCGGCCTCGATGGCGAGCCGCGCGATGGTACTGCCGATGTATCCGCTTCCGATGAATCCCACAGTCGTCATATTCTCGACGTCCCTTCAGAAGAGCCGAACCCTTGTCATTTGCCGGGCTCGTTTCGATTCGGGTCCCTGACGTCAGCCGGCGGAGAAGTAATGGCCGTTGTCCAGATCGGCGAGCAGGCTGGGTTGAGCGGGTTCCCAGCCGAGGGTCCGGCGGGTGATGAGGTTGGACGCCGGGTAGCTCTGCGTGACGATATTCGTGAGGAACCCGAAGTACCCCGGCGTCATCAGGGCATCGTTGGGAACGCTCACGGCGGGCAGGCCCAGGCGGCCGGCGATGGCCTCGGCGATGTCGCGGAACGGGATGCCCCCGTCCTCGACCGCGTGCCAGTATTTGCCGGCCGGCCCCTTCTCCAGCGCCAGGCGGAACAAGGTGGCGGCATCGCGGATGTGCACGGCGTTCCACAGGTTCGCGCCGTCTCCGGGGTAGCCGACGAAGCCCTTCTCCTTCGCGAGCGCGATCAGCGTGGGGAGGAAGCCGGCACGATCGGTCGTGCTGTGGGCGATGGTGGCAATCCGCACGACCGAAGACCGCACCCCCTGCTCGGCGAGATCGACAACGGCCCTTTCCACGACGTTGCGGACCCGCAAGGTGCCCTTGTGCTCCTCGCCAGCGGGGAGGGCCGGGTCCTCCTCGGTGGCCGGCCGCTCCAGGTTCCCGGGCGAGCCGATGCTTCCCGCCGTGACCAGCGGCTTTCCGGTTCCCGCGAGTGCCTCGCCGTACGCGAGCATGATCGGGAGCTCCGCAGCGGCCACGGCGTCCATCCCGCCGGAGGGCAGCAGGTCTTGCCGGTGCGCGACGTGGATGACGCCGTCGGAATCCGCAGCTGCCTCCTTGAGCCCGTCGAGATCCTGAAGGTCGCCGCGGCGCACCTTCGCGCCGAGCGCGGACAGGGCCGCCGCGGCCGTGTCCGATCGGGCCAGGCCGGTGACCTCGTGCCCGGCGGCGATGAGCTCGGGGATGATGTACGAACCGGAATGGCCGGTCCCGCCAGTGACGAAAACGCGCATGCTACTGGTCCTTGTGATTGATGTGGCGCGAGAAGTGGTGGTGCGGGCGCGCTCAGGCAGACGTGTTGACGCCGAGGGTGAAGTTGAAGCTTCCCGCGCCATAGCGGCCCAGGCCGATCATCACCAGGCCCGTTCCCTCCAGCCAGCGCGCCATTGTCAGGGGGCCGGTGTCCATCGGCCGCAGCCCGAGGCTTTCTATGAATGCCGACACAGTCGCCTTGGCCTCGGCGGCGTCGCCGGCGATGAGCACGTCCAGCGGGTTGCCCTGCGCCAGCATGTGACCGAAGACGGTGTTGAACGCCTTCACGACGTGCGCGCCGACGGGGGCGACCTTGGCGATCTCCTGCGCGCCGGAACTGCCTTCGGGGGTGACAAGGCCCTGGGAATCGGGGGAGACGGGATTGGTGATGTCGATGATGACCTTGCCGTGTAGTGCGTCCCCGTACTCGCTCACCACCGCCGCCGCGCTGGCGTACGGCACGGCGAGGACAACGATGTCCCCGGCCGGGGCGGCGCCGACCGTCCCGACAGTGGCGCCGCCGAGCGCGGCGGCCAATTCCTTGGCCTTGGCCGGGTCGCGGCCGATGATCTCGACGGCGTTGCCGCCGCCGAGCGCCCGGTCGGCCAGGGCACTGGCCATGTTCCCCAGGCCGATAATGCTGATGCTGCTCATTGGTGTGCCTGCTTTCTGGAGCTGGGATAGGACGCCACGCCCACCCCGTCGTCGTCAACGGTTGTGTCGTCGACGCTGTCGAAATGACGCGATGGACGGCACTCAATTTCTGATGTGCTCATTCTGAGCCTGGGCCCTGCTATCAAGTTCCGATAGCGAATTCTTGTGCCGAATCCACTTCGCCCCCATCAGGTACCTATTCAGGTTGCCATTGGCCTGAGCGGGTGTCCAAGACCTCTTTTAGCCCCGGTGATACCTTGGAGGCATCGCCGGACCGAAAGGCTCCATGGATCTGGACCTGCGCAAAATGCGTTACTTCGTCGCCGTGGCCGACGAGTTGCACTTCGGCGGCGCCGCCGACGAGCTGCATATCGCGCAGCCGGTGCTCAGCCGACAGATCCGCGCGCTCGAGCAGGATCTCGGCGCCTCACTGTTCACCAGGGATCGCCACGGCGTAGCGCTGACCGACGCGGGCCGACAACTGCTGGCCGACGCCGGTCCGCTGCTCGCCTCCGCGCACGCGGTCCGCCGCCGGGTGTCCGCGGCCGCCCGCGGCAGCCGGCGGCTGATGGTCGGTTTCCGGGCCGGCATCCCGGTCATCCCGGCGGCGCGGGCGTTCGAGGCCCGGCACCCGGACGTGGTCGTGGACGTGCAGCGGATCGAAGGGGACGACCAGGCCCCGATGCTGCTCGACGGCCGCATCGACGTCGGCTTTGTGCGGCTGCCCATTGACGAGGCCGGCCTGCGCGTCACCCCGCTGTACACCGAGCCGCGGGTGGTGGTGCTGCCCGCCGGCCACCGGTTGGCCGGCAAGGAGGAGGTCACCGAGGCCGAGCTGGCCGGCGAACCGCTCATCTGGCATGCCGACCCGAGTACGCAGCCCACCAGGCGCCCGCACCCTAACGCCGGGTACCTGGTGCGCGGGGCGGACGAGACGCTCGAGCATGTCGCGGCCGGCCGGGGCATCTCGTTCCTGGCCCGTTCGGCGACCGTGTTCTACTCACATCCAGATGTCAGCTATGTACCCATCCCGGACCTGGCGCCTGACCAGGTGTGCCTCGCGGTGGCGGCATCGCGCACCTCGCCGGTGGTCGATGACTTCTTCACCGCGGCTCAGGCGACGGCCGAGATCACGGCAGAATGTGGGAACTATGAAATGTGGCAGCTTGGAGGCGATGCAATTTCAAAGCAAGGTTGAGCACTCCGACTGACAACAGCAGCGCCAACAGGGGCACGCGGTCACAGCAATGGCGAAGGCATTCAGCTCGGGAGCGGAGGCGAAGTTGGCGCACAGTGAGAATCGACATCGTCGCACGGATGCGCCTGTCGTCCCGCAAGGAATCCCCCACCCCTTCGCCCCAACTCATCGTGTCACCGGCAGCATTGATGTGTCCCGGCGGGGAGGATGCCAGCTCCCACTGACAACCTGTTCTGAGCCCCCGGACGCGGGTGCTCAGTATGCTGGAATCAGAGCGGGTCCTGGACCAAGTCCACCGCGGTGAACTTGAGAATGATCAAGCTGTCGGGCTCCTCGGCGGGCTCCGGATGGCGGTGGTGGTGACGACCGCTGCGGCGTGCGGCGAAGACCGTACCGTCCAGCCCTGGTCAGAACCCGTGGGCAAGCCTGTGGGGCTTGCCGACACCTCTTCTCCGCGATAGCCGGGCCTGGCGGGTGCCTGTCGCCATTTCCAGCGCACCAGACGACGGTGCCACGTCACCAGTGTCCCCGGGGTGACCAGCCGACGGCGGCGCAAGGCGGATGGCAGGTGCTTGGCGAGAGCGGTGAACACGGCACGATCAGCCCACGAGAACCGCGGCCGCTCAACCTGCCGGCGCAGCACAGCAAGCTCATGACGAAGCACGAGGATCTCGGCGTTGTTCGCGACGGTCGATCGGCCAGCACGAGGAGGCAGCCCAGTAGTCGGCAGAAGACCAGGTAGAGCAGTCGCAGACCCACGATCATTGATCATGCCCACATTCAGACGATCGCAAAGCCCCAGGTCAACCACCGTACGGTAATAAAGACACCCTTCAGGCGGTGCCAGGGCAGAAGCGTGCCCGGGCCAAGAATTCAAATACCGCTGGTTGATCACTCTGCAATGGACAGAGACACCGTCCTAGGCAGCGGGAGGCAACCGAGCTCGTCGATGATCAAGAGGCTGGGTACGTCGAAGAACGGCATGCGGGTCTTCCAGCAGCTTTGGCGGCGCAGGAGATGATTGTCGGTGGCATCGGCCGAGTGCCAGCTGGAGAGAACCTGTCGGCGTCGGGCTGTTCCCCCGAGAGCCACAGCCCAGGGGCTGGGGATGTGGCGCATCAGACGTGCTGCCCGGCGTCGATCAGGGCGAGGGCGTTGCTAATCCCCTGATCGAGGAGCTGATTGGCGAGTTGGCTGTCGGTCAAGGCACGCGAAAGTTGCAGTGTCCCGGCCATCAGGGCGAGGAGGCTGAGCGCCTTCACACGTGCGGAGGACGGGGCCTCGGGCGCCATGCGGTCGGCAATGCCGTCGATGAGGACCAGCACGCCGTCGGTGTACGCCTGCCTGGTTGTGTCGGTACAGCGCCCGATCTCGTCGAGCAGAGCGGCGTTGGGGCAGCCGTCGCCGAGGCTGGCGCGGTGCTGGGGCGACAGGTACCCGCGCACGATCTGCTCGAGTCCGGCACGGCCAGGCGCAGCCCGTGCGACGACGTTCTCGGCCTGCGCCTTCAACTGGTCGGCGATTGCCGTGGTGACGAGGTCATCTTTGGATTCGAAGTGAGCATAGAAGGCTCCATTGGTCAGCCCCGCGTCCTTCATGAGCGTCGAGACCCCGGAGCCGTCGATACCGTCTTGCTTGAACCGGCGGCCCGCCGTCTCGATGATCCGCCGCCTCGTCTTCCACTTGTGCTCTTTTCCGTACCGCACCACAGCACACACTCCTTCGCCGGCCGGAAGGACCAGTCGCCCTTCACCGACGTCGCCAGTCTATGGTATTGCGAACGTAATCCAAAGAGTCGGCAGCGGCGACGGTCGGCCGCCTCCTCGCCAGTTGCCCTCTGCGGCAAGAACGGCGAGCGAGCGTCGGGCTTTCATCAGTGAGGGCAGCCACGGACTCAGCGACTGAACTCGCCCTCGTCGGCGCGGCTCATGGTGACGGCCGTCACCATGAGCCGCGCCGACGAGGGCGAGTTCAGTCGCTGAGTCCGTGGCTGCCCTCACTGATGAAAGCCCGACGCTCGCTCGCCGTTCTTGCCGCAGAGGGCAACTGGCGAGGAGGCGGCCGACCGTCGCCGCTGCCGACTCTTTGGATTACGTTCGCAATACCATAGACTGGCGACGTCGGTGAAGGGCGACTGGTCCTTCCGGCCGGCGAAGGAGTGTGTGCTGTGGTGCGGTACGGAAAAGAGCACAAGTGGAAGACGAGGCGGCGGATCATCGAGACGGCGGGCCGCCGGTTCAAGCAAGACGGTATCGACGGCTCCGGGGTCTCGACGCTCATGAAGGACGCGGGGCTGACCAATGGAGCCTTCTATGCTCACTTCGAATCCAAAGATGACCTCGTCACCACGGCAATCGCCGACCAGTTGAAGGCGCAGGCCGAGAACGTCGTCGCACGGGCTGCGCCTGGCCGTGCCGGACTCGAGCAGATCGTGCGCGGGTACCTGTCGCCCCAGCACCGCGCCAGCCTCGGCGACGGCTGCCCCAACGCCGCTCTGCTCGACGAGATCGGGCGCTGTACCGACACAACCAGGCAGGCGTACACCGACGGCGTGCTGGTCCTCATCGACGGCATTGCCGACCGCATGGCGCCCGAGGCCCCGTCCTCCGCACGTGTGAAGGCGCTCAGCCTCCTCGCCCTGATGGCCGGGACACTGCAACTTTCGCGTGCCTTGACCGACAGCCAACTCGCCAATCAGCTCCTCGATCAGGGGATTAGCAACGCCCTCGCCCTGATCGACGCCGGGCAGCACGTCTGATGCGCCACATCCCCAGCCCCTGGGCTGTGGCTCTCGGGGGAACAGCCCGACGCCGACAGGTTCTCTCCAGCTGGCACTCGGCCGATGCCACCGACAATCATCTCCTGCGCCGCCAAAGCTGCTGGAAGACCCGCATGCCGTTCTTCGACGTACCCAGCCTCTTGATCATCGACGAGCTCGGTTGCCTCCCGCTGCCTAGGACGGTGTCTCTGTCCATTGCAGAGTGATCAACCAGCGGTATTTGAATTCTTGGCCCGGGCACGCTTCTGCCCTGGCACCGCCTGAAGGGTGTCTTTATTACCGTACGGTGGTTGACCTGGGGCTTTGCGATCGTCTGAATGTGGGCATGATCAATGATCGTGGGTCTGCGACTGCTCTACCTGGTCTTCTGCCGACTACTGGGCTGCCTCCTCGTGCTGGCCGATCGACCGTCGCGAACAACGCCGAGATCCTCGTGCTTCGTCATGAGCTTGCTGTGCTGCGCCGGCAGGTTGAGCGGCCGCGGTTCTCGTGGGCTGATCGTGCCGTGTTCACCGCTCTCGCCAAGCACCTGCCATCCGCCTTGCGCCGCCGTCGGCTGGTCACCCCGGGGACACTGGTGACGTGGCACCGTCGTCTGGTGCGCTGGAAATGGCGACAGGCACCCGCCAGGCCCGGCTATCGCGGAGAAGAGGTGTCGGCAAGCCCCACAGGCTTGCCCACGGGTTCTGACCAGGGCTGGACGGTACGGTCTTCGCCGCACGCCGCAGCGGTCGTCACCACCACCGCCATCCGGAGCCCGCCGAGGAGCCCGACAGCTTGATCATTCTCAAGTTCACCGCGGTGGACTTGGTCCAGGACCCGCTCTGATTCCAGCATACTGAGCACCCGCGTCCGGGGGCTCAGAACAGGTTGTCAGTGGGAGCTGGCATCCTCCCCGCCGGGACACATCAATGCTGCCGGTGACACGATGAGTTGGGGCGAAGGGGTGGGGGATTCCTTGCGGGACGACAGGCGCATCCGTGCGACGATGTCGATTCTCACTGTGCGCCAACTTCGCCTCCGCTCCCGAGCTGAATGCCTTCGCCATTGCTGTGACCGCGTGCCCCTGTTGGCGCTGCTGTTGTCAGTCGGAGTGCTCAACCTTGCTTTGAAATTGCATCGCCTCCAAGCTGCCACATTTCATAGTTCCCACATTCTGCCGTGATCTCGGCCGTCGCCTGAGCCGCGGTGAAGAAGTCATCGACCACCGGCGAGGTGCGCGATGCCGCCACCGCGAGGCACACCTGGTCAGGCGCCAGGTCCGGGATGGGTACATAGCTGACATCTGGATGTGAGTAGAACACGGTCGCCGAACGGGCCAGGAACGAGATGCCCCGGCCGGCCGCGACATGCTCGAGCGTCTCGTCCGCCCCGCGCACCAGGTACCCGGCGTTAGGGTGCGGGCGCCTGGTGGGCTGCGTACTCGGGTCGGCATGCCAGATGAGCGGTTCGCCGGCCAGCTCGGCCTCGGTGACCTCCTCCTTGCCGGCCAACCGGTGGCCGGCGGGCAGCACCACCACCCGCGGCTCGGTGTACAGCGGGGTGACGCGCAGGCCGGCCTCGTCAATGGGCAGCCGCACAAAGCCGACGTCGATGCGGCCGTCGAGCAGCATCGGGGCCTGGTCGTCCCCTTCGATCCGCTGCACGTCCACGACCACGTCCGGGTGCCGGGCCTCGAACGCCCGCGCCGCCGGGATGACCGGGATGCCGGCCCGGAAACCGACCATCAGCCGCCGGCTGCCGCGGGCGGCCGCGGACACCCGGCGGCGGACCGCGTGCGCGGAGGCGAGCAGCGGACCGGCGTCGGCCAGCAGTTGTCGGCCCGCGTCGGTCAGCGCTACGCCGTGGCGATCCCTGGTGAACAGTGAGGCGCCGAGATCCTGCTCGAGCGCGCGGATCTGTCGGCTGAGCACCGGCTGCGCGATATGCAGCTCGTCGGCGGCGCCGCCGAAGTGCAACTCGTCGGCCACGGCGACGAAGTAACGCATTTTGCGCAGGTCCAGATCCATGGAGCCTTTCGGTCCGGCGATGCCTCCAAGGTATCACCGGGGCTAAAAGAGGTCTTGGACACCCGCTCAGGCCAATGGCAACCTGAATAGGTACCTGATGGGGGCGAAGTGGATTCGGCACAAGAATTCGCTATCGGAACTTGATAGCAGGGCCCAGGCTCAGAATGAGCACATCAGAAATTGAGTGCCGTCCATCGCGTCATTTCGACAGCGTCGACGACACAACCGTTGACGACGACGGGGTGGGCGTGGCGTCCTATCCCAGCTCCAGAAAGCAGGCACACCAATGAGCAGCATCAGCATTATCGGCCTGGGGAACATGGCCAGTGCCCTGGCCGACCGGGCGCTCGGCGGCGGCAACGCCGTCGAGATCATCGGCCGCGACCCGGCCAAGGCCAAGGAATTGGCCGCCGCGCTCGGCGGCGCCACTGTCGGGACGGTCGGCGCCGCCCCGGCCGGGGACATCGTTGTCCTCGCCGTGCCGTACGCCAGCGCGGCGGCGGTGGTGAGCGAGTACGGGGACGCACTACACGGCAAGGTCATCATCGACATCACCAATCCCGTCTCCCCCGATTCCCAGGGCCTTGTCACCCCCGAAGGCAGTTCCGGCGCGCAGGAGATCGCCAAGGTCGCCCCCGTCGGCGCGCACGTCGTGAAGGCGTTCAACACCGTCTTCGGTCACATGCTGGCGCAGGGCAACCCGCTGGACGTGCTCATCGCCGGCGACGCCGCCGAGGCCAAGGCGACTGTGTCGGCATTCATAGAAAGCCTCGGGCTGCGGCCGATGGACACCGGCCCCCTGACAATGGCGCGCTGGCTGGAGGGAACGGGCCTGGTGATGATCGGCCTGGGCCGCTATGGCGCGGGAAGCTTCAACTTCACCCTCGGCGTCAACACGTCTGCCTGAGCGCGCCCGCACCACCACTTCTCGCGCCACATCAATCACAAGGACCAGTAGCATGCGCGTTTTCGTCACTGGCGGGACCGGCCATTCCGGTTCGTACATCATCCCCGAGCTCATCGCCGCCGGGCACGAGGTCACCGGCCTGGCCCGATCGGACACGGCCGCGGCGGCCCTGTCCGCGCTCGGCGCGAAGGTGCGCCGCGGCGACCTTCAGGATCTCGACGGGCTCAAGGAGGCAGCTGCGGATTCCGACGGCGTCATCCACGTCGCGCACCGGCAAGACCTGCTGCCCTCCGGCGGGATGGACGCCGTGGCCGCTGCGGAGCTCCCGATCATGCTCGCGTACGGCGAGGCACTCGCGGGAACCGGAAAGCCGCTGGTCACGGCGGGAAGCATCGGCTCGCCCGGGAACCTGGAGCGGCCGGCCACCGAGGAGGACCCGGCCCTCCCCGCTGGCGAGGAGCACAAGGGCACCTTGCGGGTCCGCAACGTCGTGGAAAGGGCCGTTGTCGATCTCGCCGAGCAGGGGGTGCGGTCTTCGGTCGTGCGGATTGCCACCATCGCCCACAGCACGACCGATCGTGCCGGCTTCCTCCCCACGCTGATCGCGCTCGCGAAGGAGAAGGGCTTCGTCGGCTACCCCGGAGACGGCGCGAACCTGTGGAACGCCGTGCACATCCGCGATGCCGCCACCTTGTTCCGCCTGGCGCTGGAGAAGGGGCCGGCCGGCAAATACTGGCACGCGGTCGAGGACGGGGGCATCCCGTTCCGCGACATCGCCGAGGCCATCGCCGGCCGCCTGGGCCTGCCCGCCGTGAGCGTTCCCAACGATGCCCTGATGACGCCGGGGTACTTCGGGTTCCTCACGAATATCGTCACGCAGAGCTACCCGGCGTCCAACCTCATCACCCGCCGGACCCTCGGCTGGGAACCCGCTCAACCCAGCCTGCTCGCCGATCTGGACAACGGCCATTACTTCTCCGCCGGCTGACGTCAGGGACCCGAATCGAAACGAGCCCGGCAAATGACAAGGGTTCGGCTCTTCTGAAGGGACGTCGAGAATATGACGACTGTGGGATTCATCGGAAGCGGATACATCGGCAGTACCATCGCGCGGCTCGCCATCGAGGCCGGGCACCAGGTGGTGCTCAGCAACTCGCGCGGTCCCGAAACGCTCGCGGACACGGCCGAGGAACTGGGGCCGCAGGCGTCCGCGGCGACGAGCGAAGAGGCCGCGGCGGCCGGTGACATCGTCGTGGTCACGGTGCCGGTGAGCGCCTTCCCCCACGTGCCCGCCGCGCCACTGGCCGGGAAGACGGTCATCGACACCTGCAACTACGGCCCCGAGCGTGACGGGCACATCCCCGAGCTCGACAGCAAGTCCCTCACCTCAAGCGAGCTGCTTCTGCGGTACGTCCCGGACGCCATGCTCGTAAAGGCGTTCAACAACACCTTCTTCAAGCACCTGCTGTCACTCGCCCGCCCGGCAGGGGCGGCCGACCGCTCCTACCTGCCGATCGCCGGGGACTCCGCGCCGGCGAAGGCGGCGGTGACCGAATTCATCGACTCCATCGGCTACAGCGTGGTAGACGCGGGAACCCTGGCCGACAGCTGGCGGCAGGCGACGGGCACGCCGGTGTGGGGAACACCGTACGGGCCGTTCTCGAACGAGAAGGGCCAGCCGGTCGGCGAGGACGCCATCCGCGCGGCACTGGCCACCGCAACGCGGTAACCGCCGCGGAGTTGCGCCGTCGTATGCCGGGCATCTCCCGGAAGATGCTCTCCGTTACTCCGCAGGGCCTGGTTCGCGCCGGCCTGGCGGCCCGCCATGTGGAACCCACCGTGCCGCCCGCCGTCCGCTACCGGCTCACCAACCTCGGCCTGTCGCTCGAGGGCTCTGCATCGGGTGATGTTCCGGCTGACGTGCGGCAGGCGGCGAGATATGCCGCGTCAGCATCTCCTCGGTCGCCCACCCTCAGTCTGACGACTTCTCGATCGCGCCTGGCGGGCACCGTGGCCCAGCATCGGGATCGGGCGGTGCCCCGTCGGGTCATGCTCGGGTGAGCACGATCTTCTTACCGCCGGCCCGTCCGGTAACCACCTGGGCGAACGCAGCCGGTCCCTCGCTCAGCGGCAGGGGTTCCGGTGCGAGTTTCAAGGTCCCCGCGGCGGCCTGCTCCGCCAGCTGGACAAGCTGCGCGGCGTTGGGCTCGACGTAGAGGTCCCAACTCGTGATGCCTCGTTCCTCCGGAGGCGCGTCCGAGGTCAGGGAGCACAGTCGGCCGCCGTCCCGCACCAAAGGCAGGGCGGCGTCCGCCGTGCCGGTGGCGATGATGAGGGCGGCGTCGAACCCGCCGCGTACCTTGGCCGACCAGTTCGGGTCGTGGTAGTCGACGACCTCCATCGCTCCCAGACCGAGCAGGCGCTCTGCGGCGGCAGGAGACGCGGTCGCGGTCACCTCGATGCCCTTGGCCGCGGCGAGCTGGATGGCCAGGGCTCCGGTGGCCCCGCCTCCGTTGGTGATCAGGAGCCGCTGTCCTCGGCTGAGGCCCAGCTTCTCCAGGGCCTGCAACGCGGTGAGTCCGTTGACCGGCAGCGCCGCCGCGTGCGCGGCGTCCAGCCCGGGTGGGCAGGCTGCCGTGTGATCCGCGTTGATCAGAACGCGTTCGGCCCAAAAGCCGCTTCCCCCGGGCAGTGGGGCCTCGTGTGCGAGCACCCGGTCGCCTACGGCAAACCCGGTGACACCCGCGCCCATGGCCAGCACCTTGCCCGCGCCCTCCACTCCCAGCGCCGCCGGGGGGCGCAGCCCCACGTCCCAACCAGCGCCGTTTAGCAGTTCGTCCCACGGGCCGACCCCGGCCGCCTCAACCGCCATCAGGATCTGACCGGCCTCGGGAGATGACGGTTCGGGCAACTCCAGCAGGGCGACTTCCTTATCGGCCCCGGACACTCCGCACGCCTTCACAGCAGATCTTTGTCCTCTCATTCAGTCCGGCCGACCGGGAGGTACGGGCCGGAAACCCAAAGCAGGCACCAGTATCGACCTCGGGGTCCCCTCCAGAGGTCGCTCGTGGTCTCAGCCGCATTGGTGTCGAGCCTATGAAGCTAGTGACCCGGACATGTGATCCATTTGAAGAGTGACCAACTGGGCCAATCGTGGAATAGAGCTGCACCTGGACCGTGGGTCGGGTCGGGCCGTACGTCATCGTGTTCGAATAGCGAAAGCGCCGCTCACACTGCGGCAGCAGCGGTTCCAGGCGGTCCCACAGCTCATCCGACACGATCCACGGCGACGTCCCCACATCGAACCGAACGCTCAACTCCCGCCTCAGACACGGCGATCAGCGCCCATCCACCTCATTAAGAACCGTCTCCGTTCCAGGGGCAGAAATTGGCGATCTCTTCAGGAAGGCCTCAGGGCAGGCGCACCCTCCTCGCGGCCGCCGGGGCGCAGGAACCGGGTCCGGGGAGTTTGAGCTCGGCCGCCCTCATGTGCCGTTCTACGGGATGGGCATGGTGATGTCGTTGTACGACTCCAGGAGTGTCCAAGGCCGTGCTGCGCGCACTCCCGTGGGGAGCCGGTCGGCGGCCGGCAGCGGGCCGAGGTCCAGGCCGGTGAGGTCGGCGATGTCCAGGACGGGTACCTGGAAAGTACGGAAAGCGCCGAGCGGGGGAGGGTCGCCTGCTCGAGCGGCTTCGGCCATGGCTTGGGCAGCGGCGTCTTTGGTGAGGTCGGGGCTCTGGTCCAGAACGTAGGCGGTGGCCGCCGGGTCCCCGTCTTGCATGAGAGCTGCGACCTTCCAGAACCGGAGAGGGACCTTGATGCCCCGGTAGGGCGGATCGGAGTCCTCGAGCACCGGCCCGGTGAAGACCGTCAACTTGCGGTGGAAGTTTACGGCGTGCTCGAGCAGAAAGTTCTCCAGACCCTGCCAGTTGCTTGCCCTGGTTGAAGATGTCCGTCTGCGGAGCTGCGTTCGTGTAGTGGAAGTGTCCTGGTCCGCTGTGGAGGCTTCCGGGCCCCATACCGGGTCGAGTCTGCGGACCAGGTGGCCCTTGTCCAGGGGGTTGTCCTGGTAGATGGGGTGGCCGGTCTGCTGGGCTTCGGGGAGGCGGGGGGCGAAGCGTCAGTCGTCATTGCGCGGGACATCGATGAGGTTCGCGCCGTCGATCGTGACGGCTGTTGCCGCGGCCAGCCGCCGGTCCGGGCGGAAGACGACACTGAAGTTGGTGTACGGGAGGATCACCGTGTCGATGCCAGGGTCGGCAGGCACCCGGCAGCGGTACAGCCGTTCCCAGGAAGCGGTCGTTGTATCCCTTGCGGTTCGCCAGGGATTCGCGGGTCACGGTCTCGGCGTCAGGCGGGGGATCGGGGTGAGTGGCCATGCCGCACTACGTACCGCACCGCCCGGGCTCGCACGCGGAGGCTGCCTGCCGCCTCACCTGAATGGATCAGGAGCAAGTTCCCCTCTCGCGGGCCCAGTGGCGTGACATCACGGCGGTCACCGATGACGAGGTCTCCTGTCCTCAGGTGGATCGGATCCACCGCCGTCGGCGGGCTCGGCGGTGGTCGGACGACGGCCCGCGGTGGCCAGGCCGATCATCGCCGTCAGCAGCCCTAGTACCTGGCTGATCAGCCCGATCCAGGCGGTGAGCAGCGCCGCCGAATTGGCCACCACTTGTTGTGCGTCCTGAGCCAGTGGGCCCGACGCGGGGCCGGGCGTGGCGGGCGCGGACTGCGGTGAAGTGGGCGATGAGGTAGGTGGGGATGTGACGGGCGAGGTCGGCGGCGTGGTGGGCGGTGAGGTCGGCGGGCCGGACGTGGTGTCCGTGTCGGTGGGATTCGGGGTAACCGTTCGCGTGGGGTGCACCGTCAGCACGGTCAGACCACCCGCTGACAGGAGCGTGCCGAAGCCCACCAGCACAAGGGTGACCAGCAACAGGGCAGCCGGAAGCTTGAGGACGGCGAGGGTACCGGCTTGCGGAAGGCGCCACATGGGCCCACTGTACGAACTCGATGCACAGGCTCGATCACACCGCGTTACGCCTGTCGTGTCGGCCGCTGCCCCGACAGCCGTGAGGTCGCGGCGCCGCGGCGTCCACAGCTCGTCGACGTTCCAGCTGTCCTCGAACAACAGGCTCTCGGACCTGTGCACGATGGTGGCATCGTACGAGCCATGGGAGCAGCAGGAACGACACCGGAACCGGGAACCCCGACGCACAGTGGCCTCAGGTCTCTGAGTGAGGCGGCGTGCCGTTATCGGGCGGATGAGATCCGCCCGGAGGATCTGCCGATGGTTGCTGCCCAGGCACTGGCGGCAGGGCTGGACACCCCGACACTGTGCGAGCTCGCCGGGTTACCTCGCAACGCGGATGCCCGCGATATCCGTCACGCGTTCGAGCAAGCACTTTCCGAGGCCGGAATCGAGTTGCCAGATCAGGGCCTTGCACGACGCCATGCTCTGCGCCGACTGGCGGCGAGGCTGGTCAATGGTGAAATCGCTCCCGCCGACTTGGCGACGGATGACTGGTGGGAGACGGAGGTCGAATCCGAGAAGGAGCAATCGTTCGTATCGCTGCTCCCGCAATGCGGGTGCTGCATCGAGTACACGTTGGGGCTTGACCTGCGGACGTGGGCGACAGAACTGCGGGTCGCTGCGCTCGCCCTGACCTCGTCTCCGCCGATCGGCCCCGGCTGCTGACTCTGCCAGGGCGGCATTCCGCGGCGAGGCACGTCGTTCTGCGCTGCTGCAAGACCTGGCGGACCAGCGGTGCGCTTGCCGAGTACCTCGTCCGTGCAGGTCATGCGGCATGTCTTTATGCGTGGAGGATGCCGCCGAGGCGGTCGTGGCGTCGTATGCCGAGGTGGCTGAGCTTGTCCGGGTCGTCGATTGGTGTGGGCAGTGGGTGTAGCGGTCGGGCGTTCGCGATGCCTTGGTGCGGTCGATGGGAGTTGTAGAACTCCTCGAACTCCCGTAGGGCGCGGAGGAGGTGGCGCTGGTTCCAGATCAAGGTCCGGTCCAGGAGTTCGTGTCTGCAGGTCTGCACCCACCTTTCCGCGATCGAGTTCATTCTCGGCATCTGGATGCCGGTGAGGACGACCTCGATCCCCGTGTCATTGAGGACAGCGTCGAACAGGGCGGGGAACTTCCCGTCCCTGTCTCTGATGATGAATCGTGCCCGGCAGCCGATGTCCTCGAGGCCCATGACCAGGTTCTTCGCCGTCTGTGTGACCCAGGATGTGGTCGGGTGTGCGGTGGCACCAAGGATCCGGATGCGGCGGCTGCTGCGTTCGATCACCGCGAGTACGTACATCCGCGCGCCGGACAGGGTGACCGCTTCAAAGACGTCACAGGCAAGGAGGGCGTCGGCTTGGGAACGCAGGAAGTCGGCCCACGTGCTGGAGCTCCGGTCGGGCGCCGGATCGACGCCGGCATCCTTCAGGATCTTCCAGACGGTCGAGGCGGCCACCTTCACCCTCAGCACGAGTAACTCGCCGTGCAGCCGTCTGTACCCCCACTGCGGATTTTCCCTCACCAGACGCAGCACCAGAATCCGGATGGACCGCGCTGTACGAGGTCGACCGGGTCGCTTGGGACGCGATAAGGCGGCATGACGGCGCCTGACGAGGTCGCGATGCCAGCGCAGCACCGTGTCAGGACGCACGGGCAACCGCACACGCCGCAGGGCGGGCAACAGCATCCGGTGCAGCAGCGCCGCCAGGAACGCCCGATCGCTCGGCGTGAACCGTACTCGATCACTGCCGAGTTGGCGCTCGAGCACTGTGATCTGATGGCGGAGGGCCAGGATCTCCGCAACTTTGTTCCGGTCGCTCATCGGCAGCAGACGCAGCAGCGCGAACGCGTTGGTCACTGCCGGGTAGGCCAGTCGCAGCAGCACGGTCGATCATCATGACGCGTGGACTGCCGGCTGCGCGAGAGCGCCGAGGCCGACCACCGATAGCCCGGGTGCAGGCGTCCGATCAGGGCGGATGACATTCTCGGCAAGCGCAGAGTTGCAACGTGGTGAGTGCCCCAGTGGACCGGGTTGGACAGCCGTCGAGCAGCCGCTGCATCGCTGCGGTGATGGCGTCGCGCTCGGCGTCGCGGTCAGTGGCCATCGTGAAGTTCTCCGGTGTGGTCGTGAGCGGTAACGATGCGTTCCAGGCGGTCGAGCTCGTGCTGTTCGCGGGCATGTCGGAAGGCGGGAGCCAGCGGGTCGTCGACCAGCGGCCGTAGCTGCTCGATCTGAACGAGGACGTGTTCGATGTCGCGATCGGTCCGCGCGATGTTGACGCAGTTCGGGCGGCAGTCGTCGAGGTCGGGGTGCGGCGGGTGCCGTCCTCCTCGCTGCGGAGGCGGCAGGCTGCCCGCTTCGGGTCCAGGACGCAGGTCATGCCCTTTCCGGGGAAGATCTGCAAGTCGGGGTTGCTGAGCATGGCGTTGGCATGCCGCTTGGTGCGCAGGACTCGGCCGGCGAAGCGAGTGGCGGCCTGGACGCGGTGCCGGTAGGTCTCGGCTGCCGGGCCGCTGACCTGCTCGCCTTCACGCAGGCGTTGGTGTGCGTCGGCGAGGGTGTCCAGCCGGGCCGGCCAGTCCTCGAAAGCGAGGTCGTCGGGGAAGCCCGAGGCGTAGTTTCCGGCGTAGCCGAGAGTCATCTGGATGCGAAGGTGTCCGTGGATGGCGGCGGCAACCAGGCCCCGTGGCCGGCGGACGATGAACCAGGCCAGGGTGCGGCGCAGGCGAGCGGAGTAGATGACCGGGTGGACCGGGTCGGCGGGATGTGATCGCTGCGGCCGTGCTCGGTGCAGTAGGTCTCGACCCAGGCCAGGAATTCGGCGATGTCGTGGTTGATTCGGGTCTCCGACCGGGAGCCGCCGAGGCGGCTGCGCAGGATGGTCGCGCCGTCGCGGCCGTCGGTGTCCGCGACGCTGCCGGCGACAAGATGCCCGAGGGCGAGATGGTCCCGTCCATCCGGCCACCTCCGCGCTTTGGAGGAGCGGCGTCTCAGCCGCCGACCGGCGGCTCCCCGGGGCGATCGCAGGCATCGAGGCGGGAGAGATGTTCTGCCAGCATTCCGTCGGCGCTGCTCAGGAGTGAGAGGCCGCGGCGCCCTTCGCCTCGGTGATCAGGCTGCGGCTTCGCCGGGGTCCTCGTCCTCCGGGGGGTGGACCCAAGTAGTACCGGGTGCGAGGTCGGCTCCTGTCTCCGCTTGGGCAAGCCATCGGAAGGCTTGGCAGGCGAGCAGGTAGATCAGCCGTATCACCCCGACCAGCACGCTGCCTCAAAACGGCTCGCCGCTCCCGAGATCTGGGCAGATCCGAAGCAGCAGGTCAGCCCGGGTGACATAATTCCCGGCACCCACACCCACGGAGAACGCGAACGCCTCTACCCCCGGCCGACCAGCACACCTACGAACTTCTAGCCTGACCGGCGGGCTCACTCCAGAAGAGCCGCACCCGATCGAAATGAGCCACGTCGATGTTCCGTGGACAGGTCACACGGAGCTCTCTCAGGCCGAGTCTCCGGAGTCGGACCTCTCCTGCCGCTGCTCGGCGGGCGAAGCGTAGGACTCGTGCAACCGCTCGCGCAGGCGTGCCCGCTCCTGCTCGCCGAGGTCGGCGAAGGACCGCTCGCGCTTGCGGGTCAACGCCGACATCTCCTCGTCGCTGTAGTGGGCAGTCTTGCGCCGGCGGGCCTCGATCAGGTCGGGCAGTTGCTCCGGGCCGATGGGCTCGTTCGTGGTCATTGTCTCCTCGATCACTTGCAGGAACTGTTCGGTCGAAGGCTGGGTCCGGTGGTCGAGCGCGTCCAGCACATCGGTCAGGCGTACGCGCAGATCGAGCAGCTGGTGGATCCGCTCGTTGACCACGTCCAGCTGACTGCGCACCAGCTCGGCCGGGTCCTGCTCGGGCCGAGTGTCGAACACCGACTTGATCTTCTCCAGCGAGAGCCCGAAGCTGCGCAGCGCGATGATGTGGTGCAGCCTGCGCACGTCGTCCGCGCCGTAGGAGCGGTGCCCGCCCGAGGTGCGCTGGGACGGCGAGAGCAGGCCGAGCCGGTCGTAGTGATGCAGCGTCCGCACCGTGATCCTGGTCTGCCGGGCCAGCTCGCCGATCCGCAACGGCGCGCTGTCGGCTCCGGCCGGTTCCCGCGAGATGTGGCCCGTGGTCGGCATCCCTCCTCCTCTCCTGTGCGATGCCAACGTTAGAACCTATCGCTACGTCAGGTTCAAGTCGGAGGGTTGCCGTGCTTGCGGGGCGGCAGGTCGGCGTGCTTGGTGCGCAGCATGGCCAGGGCGCGGATGAGCACCCCGCGGGTCTCGCTCGGATCGATGACGTCGTCGACCAGGCCGCGCTCGGCGGCGTAGTACGGGTGCATCAGCTCGGTCCGGTACTCCTTGACCATGCGGGCCCGCATGGCCTCGGGGTCCTCCGCCGCGGCGATCTGGCGCCGGAAGATGACGCCCGCGGCGCCTTCGGCGCCCATCACGGCGATCTCGTTCGTCGGCCAGGCATACGTCAGATCCGCACCGATGGACTGGCTGTCCATGACGATGTACGCACCTCCGTACGCCTTGCGCAGCACCACCGAGATCCGCGGCACGGTCGCGTTGCAGTAGGCGTACAGGAGCTTCGCGCCGTGCCGGATGATCCCGCCGTGCTCCTGGTCGACGCCGGGAAGGAACCCGGGGACGTCCAGCAGGGTGACGAGGGGAACGCTGAAGGCATCGCAGAACTGCACGAAGCGCGCGGCCTTCTCGGACGCCTCGATGTCCAGGACCCCCGCCAGGTGCTGTGGTTGATTGGCCACGATCCCGACGACCCGCCCGGCCAGCCGGGCCAGCGCCACGATGACGTTGGTGGCCCAGCGCTCGTGCACCTCCAGGTACTCGCGGTCGTCGACGATCTCCTCGATCACGGCGTGCATGTCGTAGGGGCGATGGCCCTCCGCCGGCACGAGATCCAGCAGCACGTCGACAGGACGGTCCCCGGGGTCGTCGCACGGGACGTCCGGCGGGTTTTCGCGGTTGTTCTGCGGCAACAGCGAGAGCAGGTACCGGACTTCGGCGATGCAGGTCTCCTCGTCGTCGTAGGCGAAGTGGCACACGCCGGACGTCTCGGCGTGCACGTCCGCGCCGCCCAGGCCGTTCTGGGTGATCTCCTCGCCGGTGACCGCCTTGACCACGCCAGGGCCCGTGATGAACATCTGCGAGGTCTCGCGGACCATGAACACGAAGTCCGTCAGGGCGGGCGAGTACGCCGCGCCGCCGGCGCACGGGCCGAGCATCACGTTGATCTGCGGGATGACACCGCTCGCCTTGATGTTGCGCTGGAAGATGCCGCCGTAGCCCGCGAGGGCCGAGACGCCCTCCTGGATGCGGGCGCCCGCGCCGTCGTTCAACGACACGAGAGGCGCCCCGGCCGCGATGGCCATGTCCATGATCTTGTGGATCTTGGTGGCGTGGGCCTCGCCCAGCGCGCCGCCGAAGATGCGGAAGTCATGGGCGTACACGAAGACCGTACGGCCCTCCACCGTGCCCCAGCCGGTGATCACACCGTCCGTGTGCGGCTTCTTGGCCTCCAGGCCGAACCCGCTCGCCCGGTGCCGGCGCAGTTGCTCGACCTCCCGGAACGAGCCCGGGTCCAGGAGCAGCTCGATGCGCTCCCGCGCGGTCAGCTTCCCCTTGGCGTGCTGCGCCTCGGTCGCCTTCTCGCTCGGCCCGGCCACGGCCTGCGCACGGATCTCGTGCAGCGCGGCCACGCGCCCGCGTGCGTCCGTCGGCTCAGCCGGCGCCATGCCGACGTCGTCGGGAGCGGCTTCTGTGACGGTCATCGCACATCGCTCCAAGCAATCTGTGCCAAGGGGTCTTCGGTGTCCTCCGAGGCGTGCCGAAGAGCTCTCAGTGGGCCGGGCTCAGTTCGACGATCGAGCGGGAGCCGGCCGGCGTGATCGCGGTGACCTCAAGGCCGACAGAGCCGGCCAGTTCGCGCAGCTGGTCGAGGGTGTGCTGTCGGCCCCGGAAGTAACAGAGCATGCGCAGGTCTCCTTCCGTCTGAACCCGTCCGCCGCCGTTGGGAAGTGGTCGACGACCAGCACCTTTCCCGTTCCCGACGCCGCCTCGGCGCACCGTCGCACGATGCGGGCGGCCGACGCGTCGTCCCAGTTGTGCAGGATGCTCGACAGCACATACCCGCCGGCTCCCGGGGGAAGGGCGTCGAAGAAGCTGCCGGTCTCGGCCTCGGCCCGGTGGGCGAGGCCGGCCTCGGCGATGGCTCGTTCTGCGCGGGCCGCCGGGCCGGCCAGGTCGACGACCGTCCCCCGCAGATCACCGTGGGCGCGCAGGATGGCGATCAGCAGGCTGCCGTCGCCACCGCCCACGTCGACGACATGCCCGAGGGAGTCCCAGGGGTAGGCGGCGGCCACGGCGGGCGCCTCCGCCACCAGCCTGGCGCCCATCAGCGCGTCGAAGGACTCGGCGCGCCTGTCGTCGGCCGACAGCTCCTCCCAGAACGTCCTGTCGTACCGGCGCGGGAACGCGGGTTCGCCGGTGCGCACCGTGTGCAGCAGCTCGACGAAGCACAGGTCGGCGTGCCCGATGGCACCCTCCATGTCGAACCAGGCCCGTATCGCGTCGGGGTGATCGTCCCGCAGGTGATCACCAAGGTCCGTCAGGCCATAGGTGCCGGTCGCCTCGTGCGAGAGCACGCCGGCCGTCACCAGATGGTCCAGCAGCCGCGCCAGGGTGTCCTGGTCGGCGTCCACGGTCGCGGCCAGTTCCTTGGTCGTACGCGTGCCGGCGGCGATGTGGTCGGCCAGCCGCAAGGTCGCCGCCACCCGCACGGACATCGGGGTCACCAGATCGGCGGCCGCCCACAGCCCGCCGCCCCATACGCTCTTCTCCGCCGTCTCCTCGGCCATGGCGCCTCCTTCAGTCAACCCTCACGGTGCGACCGGCATGCGTGACGGACGCGATGACGCAACGGACTCTTCCGGGCCGGCCCGCCGCGGCCGGGACCGCTACCAGGTGACGGGCAGCGTGCTCGGCCCGTACGCCTGCTGCGAGTGGTACTCGAACGCCAACTCGCTCTCGTGAACGGCGAGTTCCAGCGTGGGGATGCGCTGGAACAGTGTCGTGTAGGCGATCTCCAGCACCGCCGGCGCCAGGTGGTACGCCACACACCGGTGCGGCCCGTGGCCGAAGGCCAGATGCCGGGTGGGCCGCTCCCGCAGCAGGTCGAGCCGGTGGGGGAAGGGGCACACCCCCGGGTCCCGGTTGACGGGGAGCGTCGGAACGGCCAGGCCCTCACCGACCTTGATCACCGTGTCACCGATGCGCACGTCCTCCAGGGCCTGCCTCAGCGGAGTGGCGTCGTTGATCGAGAAGTAGCGGAGCAGTTCGTCCACGGCCTGCGTCATCCGGTCCGGCCGGGCCAGCAGCGCCGCGCGCTGTTCGGCGTGGTTCAGCAGGGTGAGGATACCGAGGGAGATCATCGTGGCCGTCGAGTGCTGCACGCCGAACGCGAAGAGCAGCAACAGGCTGGCCACCTCGTAGCGGTCGATCTCGCCGCGCTCGGCCCGGTGCCGCTCGATCAGCCGGCTGATCAGATCGTCGCCGGGGTGCTTCTCCTTGCCCGCGAGGACGTCCGCCACATGCTGGTGCATGTGTGCGGCGGCCGCCTTCTCCTCGTCCTCGGTCTCGGCCTTGATCAGCAGGTCCATCATGTTCTGCCGCATCGTGGCCAGTTCGTGGGTCGGAATCCCGAGCAGTATCTCCTGCATCCGCCATGCGACCGGGTACGCCAGCTCCCGCACCAGGTCGACCGGTCTCGCCGGCCGTGCGAGCAGCGCATCGACGATCTCGTCCGTGCCGGCCTGCAGGCGCGGCCGCAGTTCGGCCACCCGGGTCCGGGAGAACTCGTGAATGATCGAGTTCTTGGTCTCCGCGTGGTCCGTGCCGTCCATGTTGACGAGGAACGGCGCGCAGTACTTCAGCTTGTCCAGCCCGTGCTGCGACAGGCGTGGAAAACCCTCGCGCATCTTGTTCGCGCTGAAGCGCGGGTCGGAGAGGACGAAACGGGCGTACTCCGGGTTCGTCACCAGCCACGCCAGGTCGCCGGTGGGCATCTTCACATGGCCGATCCCCTGTTCCCGCAGGTTCTCGTACTCGGGTGGCAGCACACCGGGCTCCTGCCGCCGGATCGGGAAGCTCGGCACCTCGGTCATGCCGTCACCTCGGCCGCGGCCCGCACGATGGTGGTGTGGGTGAGATACGTGGCCATCTCGAACTCGGGATCGAGCAGGTTGGCCCGGATGACGGCCAGGTCGTCCGGGGTGAGGCCGGCGTTGGCCGTCAGGTGCGGCTCCAGCATGAAGCTGTGCAGTCGCGCCAGCCGCGCGGTCGGCGTGCCGCCCCGTCCCGTGTCCTGGAACAGCTCTGTGCCGACCTCGTAGCCCGCGGCGCGGATCACGTCGGCCGTCCGGGCGGCCCACGTCAGGTCCATGCCGGTCTTCTCGCCGAGCGCGTGCACGCCGTCGTGGAAGCGCTGCCAGATCTCGGCGGTGTACGCGTCCACCGGGGACGCCACCACGCCGGCCGCGCAGTCGCAGTACCAGTCGGTCAGCACGAGCACACCGCCCGGGCGCAGATGGCCGGCCAGCCGGACCGCGATCTCCTCGCGTGCGGGCAAGTGCATCAGCAGCAGCCGGGCGTGGATCAGGTCGAACGGCGGCCCCGGCCACGGGTCGAGGGTGAGGTCGTGCCTGAGCGGCTCGATCCTCGGGTGCTCGGGCACATGCCCCGGATCGAGGTCGCTGGCGACCACCTGGCCCGTGGTGCCGACCCGGGCGGTCAGCCACCGGGCCACCGAGCCGTTGCCGGCGCCGATGTCCCAGCACCGCCGGCCGTGGCCGACGCCGAGTCCGTTCAGCACCCTGAAGGTGTGCCGGTCGAGGATGTCCGACAGCAGGCTCAGCTGGTCCTGGGCCTCCGGCCTGGCGTTGTCGAACCCCTCCTGCTGTTCGTCCTCCGTCTTGCTGTACATGCGCGTCCCCCTACTCCGCGGCCCAGTGGTAGAAGCGGGTGGCCAGCTGTCCGCCCTCCGCGTCGTACGGTGGAATGATCTTCGTGAGGTCGTCGACCAGTCGCAGGAAGGCGGGATCGGGGTCCTCCCCACACGGCGCCGATCACCTTGCGGTCGTCGGGCTCGGCGAAGTCCTGGATGTGCAGGTAGATCCCCCGGTACAGGTAGATCTGGCGGCGCAGCGTGCCCATGGTGTGCGGGAAGTCGGTCGCGTCCGACTCGGCGAAGAGCCTCGACGTCTCCGGGATGTGCTCCTGGCGCTGAGTGTTGACGATCACCGAGCTGTACGTCCGCTCCAGACCGTCCAGTTGCTCGGTCGGCCACACGTAGAACCGGGCGGCCGTCGGCACGTCGGTGGGGCCGTCCCAGCCCTCCCGCGCGGTGTACTCGCCGAGGTACGCCGACAGTCGCTTGTCCAGCTGGGTGCATCGGGGGTCGGTGGTCAGCGTCCGGTGGGCCTCGGCGGCGTCCGCGGTGTTCCAGTCCTGCACCTGTATGCAGAGATCGCTGTAGGTGAAGGCCTGCCTGCGGCGCAGCAGGGGCAGTTCGGGCGCCGTCTCGGCGTCGAACTCCTCAAGGATGGCGGTGACTTCGGCTATGTTGCCGCTGTCGAAGGTGTCGATGGTGACGGTGCTCGGCATGTGCCTCTCCTCACGGTTGTCCGGTGGGACGGGTCGCTCGTCACTCAGGCCGGCGTGGACAGCAGCTCGTTGACCAGCGCGACGAACTGCCTCGGTGTCTCCGCCTCGGCCAGGGCCTCTTCGCGCGGACTCACGCCGAACTCCCCCTCGACCCGGCTGGCGAGCTCCAGCAGGGCGAGCGAGTCGTAGCCGAGGTCGGCGAACGAGGTCTCGACGATGTCGCCGTCCAGGCTGATCGACTCGTCCTCGCCGGCCGCCTCGCGCAGCAGCCGGACCAGGTCGGACTGGGTGAACGTGGCCATCTCGGTCCTTTCCAGGAGTGCGGTCTACGCCGACGGCTGTCCGCCGGCGAGTGGGATGCCCGCCTGCTCGGAGAGCAGCAGGGAGAGTTGCCGTACGGTCGGCCGCTTCAGCACCGACGCCGAGGAGAGCTCGACGCCGAACACGTCCTGGAGGCGGTTGCGCACCTCCAGGGTCATGAGCGAGTCGATGCCCACGGCGCGCAGCGGCTGTTCCGGGTCGATCGCCGAGGGGGACATCCGGGCGACAGCGGCCACGCATGCGGCGGTGTGTGCCTCGATCGCGGCCAGCCGGTCTCCGTGCGGCAGGGTCAGCAGCGCGTCACGAACCGGCTCGGGGTTCCGCCCGGCGGGTCGCGACTCGCTGCGTTGCTCCGTCGCGGCGGGGGCGGGTGGGCCCTCGCTCGCGGCGGTGCCCGACGACACGACGATGGTCACGCCGGTCGCCTCGATCACCGGTCGCCCGGTGCGGTCGTGGACGGTGACGTCCGCCCGGAAGTCGCGCCCCTGCCGGCGTACGAGGGCATGCGCGTAGCAGCCGTCGCCGTCCAGGGCGCGGTGCGCCACGACGTCCTCGATGCCGCCGAGGATCAGCCGGCCGTCGGCGGCGGGGAGCACCGGTGCCAGCGCGGCCTGCAGGGCGGCGTCGAACACCGCCGGGTGGACCAGGGTGCCGGGCTCGCCGCCGCCGCGCGGCGGACCGATCCGGGCGAGGACCTCCCCGTCGGCGTGCCAGACGCGTTCGAGCAGTCGATAGGCCGGGCCGTAGGCCAGGCCGCGTTCGGCCAGGGCGGCGTAGTACCGCTCACCGGACAGGCCGTCGCGTTCCAGTCGCCGCTCGGCCTCGGCGACGTCCGGCAGCCGCTCGCCACCGGCGGACCGGACGGGCACCGACACGTCGGCGCCCGCCACGCAGCGGGCCCGCTCATCGTAGATCCGCACCCGGGCGGACCCGGTCAACTCGTCGCGTACCAGTACTAGTTGGGCGGTACGCCCGGAGGCGTCGACCTGCAGTGGCCGGCGCAGCCGCAACCCGGTGGCCCGCAACCCGCCCGCCCCGCCGCCCGGGAGGACGTCCCGGGCGGCGCGCAGCACCAGGTCGAGGTAGGCGCTGCCGGGCACCAGGGCGTGTCCACCGACCACGTGGTCGCCGATCGCGCCGGTCCTCGGGTCCCACCGCAGCCGCCAGTAGCGGGTGCCCGGCTCCACCGCCGAATCCAGCCGCTCGCCGAGCAGCGATCCGTCGTGCGGGCCGGCGGGCCGGCCGGGTTCGAGACGGTGCCGCTCGCGCTGCCAGGGGTAGCCGGGCAGCACGTCGGCCGGCCGGGCAGGGGTCGCGGCCCGCCTCCGGTCCACCGGTACGCCTGCGGTGTGCAGCGAGCCGAGCGAGTCGAGCAGCACGTCCCGCGCCGGCTCGTCCCGGCGGGCGGACGCCAGCACCAGGACGTCGTCCGCACCGAGGTCCGACGCGACCTGGCGCACGGCGGGCAACAGGACCGGGTGCGGGCTCAGTTCCACGAACGCGGTGTGGCCGGCGCGGACCAGGTTGGCCACCTGGTCGCCGAACAGCACCGGCGAACGCAGGTTGCGGTACCAGTAGTCGGCGTCGAAGTCGGCGCCGTCGCACAGCTGCCCGGAGACCGTCGAGTACATCGGCACGGCCGGGGCCTTGCCGGACAGGCCGGCCAGCGAGTCGAGCAGGTCGGCGCGCAGCGGCTCCATCTGCGGACTGTGCGAGGCGACGTCGACCTTCACCCAGCGGCAGAACACCTCACGCCGGCCCAGCTCGTCGGCGACGGCGTCGAGGGCAGTCCGGTCGCCGGCCAGGACGGTGGACTTCGGGCTGTTGCTCACCGCGACGGACACCACGTCCTGCCAAGGCCCGATCGCCCGTGCGGCGTCCTCGGCGGTCAGCTCGACGGCGAGCATGGCGCCCTTCCCGCTGGCCCGCTGCATCAGCCTGCTGCGCCGGCAGATCACCTGGATCGCGTCCGGGAGGGACATGGCTCCCGCGATGTGCGCGGCCGCGGCCTCGCCCATGCTGTGCCCTACGACGGCGTCCGGCCGTACGCCCCAGGAGCGCCAGAGTTCGGCCAGCGAGACCTGCATCGCGAACAGCATCGGCTGCACCACGTCGATGCGGTCCATTTGCGAGGCGGCCGGGCCGGCGTGCAGTTCGTCGACGAGGGACCAGCCCACGAAGTCGGCGGCGGCCCGGTCGCAGCGGCGCATCGCAGCGGCGAACACCGGCTCGTCGGCGTACAGGTCCACGCCCATGCCCAGCCACTGCGATCCCTGCCCCGGGAAGACGAACGCGATCTCCGGCCGGCGTGCCGGCGCGGTCGTCCGGTGGACCGTGCCGGTCGGCTCGCGCAGCGCCTCGGCGAGGGCGCCGCTGGTGGCGGTGACCGTGGCCAGCCGGTAGGGCAGGTCGGCCCGTCGGTCGGCGGCGGCGGCCAGCGCGGGCATCGGCACCGGCCCGGCCGCCTCCAGCGCGGTGGCGACCCGGTCGGCGTACGCGCGCAGCGCCGGCTCGGACCTGGCGGACAGGGTGAACAGCTCGGCCCGCTCGCCGCCCTGCCCAGGCCGTACGACACCGAGCCGGTCCAGTGCTCGCAGCGCGCCCAGCACGCCGGTGCGGTCGTCCTCGCCCGCCGCCATCGTGGCCAGCGCGGTGCCGGTACCGCCCGCGTCCCGGACGCTCTGGTTCAGCGCGGGCAGCAGCACCGGATGGGCGGACAGCTCGACGAGCACCTGGTAGCCGTCGGCCAGCAGCTTGGCGGTGACGTCGGCGAGCAGTACCGGCTCGCGCAGGTTGCGCGCGAAGTACTCCGCGTCCAGCTCCGTGCCGTCCACGGCGGCGCCGGTCAGCGTCGAGATCATCGGTACGGCGGCCGGTGCCGTGGCCAGGGTGCCGATGTCGGCGACCAGTTGCGGGCTCACCTCGTCGATCGCCGGGCTGTGCGCCGCGACGTTCACCCTGATCATCGCGCACAGCACCCCGTCGACCTTCAACTCGCCCAGCAGTCGCTCCAGTTCGGGCAGCGGGCCGGCGACCGCGGTGGATCTCGGGCCATTGTGGGTCGCCGCCGGCCAGGAGGCCGCGCTCGACGAGCGGCTCACCGGCCGGGAGAACCTGCGGATGTTCGGCCGGCTGGCCCGTCTGGGCACGCGAGGCGCCCGGCAGCGCGCCGACGATCTGCTGGAGCGCTTCGAACTCGCCGACGCCGGCGATCGGTTGGTCGCCACCTACTCCGGTGGCATGCGGCGCCGCCTCGACCTGGTCACCAGCCTGCTGCGCGCCCCCACGGTGCTCTTCCTCGACGAGCCGACCACGGGTCTGGACCCCCGCAGTCCCCGCGGGCACTTCGGCGTCCCCTCGGACGAGGGCGATGTCGACGGTGCGCTGTCGCAGCGCCTGGACCGGGTCGTCGGTGCGGCTCAGGCTGACCGAGGCGCCGGTGTCCTCCTCGAAGCGGCTGACCGTCCGCTGCGCCCAGGGGTCGGGCAGCAGCCAGCTGAAGCCGAGCCGGAGGGCGCCGCGGTGCTGGACCACGGCCAGAGCGTCGTCCAGGGCGGCGAGGACCCGCTCGGCGTGGTCCAGGAACCGCGCGCCGGTCTCGGTCAGCTCGACGTGCCGGGAGGACCGGTCCAGGAGCAGGACGCTCAGCCTGTTCTCCAGCTGCGCGATCGTACGGCTGAGCGCCGGCTGCGTGATCAGGAGTTCCTCGGCGGCCCGTGAGAAGGAGCGGTGGCGGGCGACGGAGCTGAAGGCCCGCAGATGGCGCAGTTCGATGTCCATGCCCGTAGCGGCCCTCACCGGCGTCCAGGCGCGTCATGCATAGAGGCGGCCTAACCGGCATTTCTCAGGCGCGTGCGGGCTCCCTAGCGTCGAAGGCGGCCCTGAACACCACCAGGAAGGTGACCACAGCTGTGCACGCGTCATCCACGCCCCCGCCGCGTACGGCATCTCCCTGGACGATCGTCGTCCAGGGAGCGGCGGCGCTCGCCGCGAGCATGGGGGTCGGCAGGTTCGTCTACACCCCCATCCTGCCGCTGATGCGCGATCAGGCCGGGCTCTCCTCGGCGCTCGGGGCGAACCTGGCCACGGCCAACTTCATCAGCTACCTCCTCGGCGCCCTCATCGGGATCGGCGCCCCCGCCGTCGTACGGTCGGCGGCGGCGCTGCGCGGGTCGCTCCTCGTGCTGGTCGGCACGCGGGCGCTGATGCCGGCCACGCACGACGGCGCCCTGTGGCTCGCACTGCGGCTCGTGGCGGGCGCGGCCAGCGCACTGACCTTCGTGATCGCCGTCAGCGCCATGCTCACCGGCCTACGGGCACACGCCCACCTGGTCGGCTGGGCCTTCGGCGGGGTCGGCGCCGGCATCGCCCTGTCCGGCCTGCTGGTCGTCGCCGTGCAGGCGGCGTCCACCTGGCAGGCGGCCTGGCTGACCTGCGCCGCCCTCGCCGCGGTGCTCGCCGCCCTCGCCTGGCCGCTGGCCCCGCACCGGCATGCGAGCGAACACTCCGAACCGGGCCGGCCGGCCGACCGGCCGCGCACCCACCGCTGGTTCATCGCCCTGCTGGCCAGCTACACCTTCGAGGGGATCGGCTACATCATCGCCGGCACCTTCCTCGTCGCGGCCATCCAGGAAGGCGTTCCGGGCCGGCTCGGCGGCGGGGCGTGGATCGTCGTCGGCCTCGCCGCCCTGCCCTCCTGCGCCGTATGGACCCGGCTGGCCCGCCGCTGGTCCCGGCCCGCCCTCCGGTTGACCGCGCTGATCATCCAGGCCGTCGGCATCGCGCTGCCGGCCGTCGTCGGCGGCGCGGTGCCCGCACTCGTCTCCGCGGTGCTGTTCGGCGCCACCTTCATGGGCGTCAGCACGATCGCCCTGTCGATCGGCGCCCACCTGCGCGTGCCGCGCGCCGTGGCCCTGCTGACGGCCGGGTACAGCGCGGGCCAGATCCTCGGCCCGCTGCTTGCCGCGCCGCTGCTGAACCATGGCTACAACCAGGCCCTGCTGCTGGGCAGTGTCATGGTCGCCCTGGCCGGGGCCGCGGCGGCGGCCGTCCGCGTCCGCTTCCCGCACCACCTCGCCCCGGCGGCCCCGACCGCCTGACCTCGCGCCTCAAGGAGCGCCCATGAGCACACTGCTGACCGGTCTCGGCATCGACCGTCCGATCCTCTCCGCGCCGATGGCCGGCGGGCCGAGCACGCCCGCCCTGGTCGCCGCCGTCGCCCGCGCGGGCGGACTGGGCTTCCTGGCCGGAGGGTACAAAAGCGCGCAGGCGCTGGCCGGGCAGATCCACGCCGTCGAAGCCGAGGGAGTCCCGTTCGGCGTCAATCTCTTCGTACGCAACCCCGTGCCCATCTCTCCTGAGGAGTACGGCCGTTACGCGCGTGAGCTGCGGGAAGAGGCCGACTGCTACGGGCTGACCCTGCCCGACGCCGTACCGCTGGACGACGACCACTGGTCGGAGAAGATCGAGCTGCTGAAGGCCCACCCCGTCCCCTGGGTGTCCTTCACCTTCGGCATCCCCCACGGCGACGTCATCACGAGCCTGCGCCGAGCCGGAACCACCGTCCTGCAGTGCGTCACCACGGCAGACGAGGCACGGCGGGCCGCCGATGCCGGGGCCGACGCGCTGATCGTGCAGGCGCCGGCCGCCGGGGGCCACTCGGCCACGCTCACCCCCGACCGGCCGCTCGCCCCCGCCGCCCTGCCCGACCTGGTCGCCGAGGTACGCCGCGCCACCGCCCTGCCGACCGTCGCCACCGGCGGGATCGCCGCCCCCACCGACGTGGCCGACGTCCTACGGGCCGGGGCGGACGCCGCCATGGTCGGCACCGCGCTGCTGCGCACCGACGAGAGCGGGGCCTCCGCACCCCACAAGGCGGCGCTGGCGGACCCCGCCTTCGACTCCACCGTCCTCACCCGCGCCTTCACGGGACGGCCGGCCCGCGCCCTGCGCAACCATTTCACCGACCGGTACTCCGATCGCGCCCCGGCCGGCTACCCCGCCCTGCACCACCTCACCAGCGGGCTCCGCAAGGCCACCACCGCGGTCGGCGACACGCGCCTGATCCACCTGTGGGCCGGAACCGGCTACCGAGAGGCCAGGATCGAACCCGTATTCCGCACCATCGAGCGGCTGACCAGCCGACTCCGACAATAACGGCCCGTACGGCCCACCCGGCGTGTCTGCCTCGCCGGGTGCGTCCTACGGGCCTGCTCCACCGCCGTTCTCCTTCGAAGGGCTCCCCGTGCTGATCCGACGAAACGTCCACGTCCGCGGCCTCGTACAGGGCGTGTACTACCGCGACACCTGCCGCCGACTGGCCCGCGAAGCGGGCGTGAACGGATGGGTCCGCAACCTTCACAACGGCGACGTGGAAGCCGTCTTCGAGGGCTCACCGCGCGGCGTACAGCGCCTGGTGAGCTGGGCCGCCGAGGGGCCGGGCGCCGCCGAGGTGACCGAGTGCGCTGTGGCCGCCGAGAACCCCGAAGGTGATCGCGATTTCCGCGTCCTGGACGACGCTCCGGCCGCGTAGCGCGCACTGCTCGCTCAGCGCGAACGGGCGCCGTCAGGCCGTGTAGCGCCGTTCCAGCTCCTCGTACTCGGCGCGGCGGACCAGCCGCTGGCGTTCCGCCCAGGGGGCGAGCCGGTCCATGACCGGCGCGAGGGAACCGGCGCCGCGCAGGCCAATCAGCACGGTCCGGGTGCCGAGGATGGTCCCCTGCATCGCGGCGTTGGTGTACAGGAGGACGGAGTAGCCCATGGCCGTCAGCTCGTCGCGCGGCAGCAGCGGCGTCTTGCCGCCCTCGACCATGCGGCCGCCTTCGGCACGTCCGGGACCGCCCGCCCGCGTCCCGCCGCGGCCACCGACGGCGTCGCCCGGCCAAACTGCACGGCGACAAGGGCCACGACTACCGCTACCTGCGGCGATGGCTAGCCTCCCGCGGCATCCGGCACCGCCTGGCCCGAAAAGGCGTCGAGTCCTCCGAACGGCTGGGCCGGCACCGATGGGTCGTCGAGCCCACTATCAGCTGGCTGTCCGGCACCCGCCGAATGCGCCGTCGCTACGAACGCAAGCCCGAGCACTTCATCGCCGTCACCACCATCGGCTGCATCCTCATCTGCTACCGACGCATCACCTCATGAATTGCCTTGCTGGAGGTCATTTCGTCAACAATCACCAGACCGGCGCGTTCCGGACACGTCAGACCTGGCGCCGGTGTGTCGGTGTGGGCCGACGCCTGAGCCTTGTCCCGTAAGTGATCTTCTAACGCGTTCGGGCACGGCTCACCGGCTCTGGGGCCCTCTATCCGGTGAGGGTGAGGTTGTCCTCCCAGCCTCGGGAGTCATGCCGGTTACCCGGCACGGCCCGACCGACGACTACGACCCGGCGGGTATCGGCATCGATCACAACGTGATGGGCCGTGGAGTATCGATAGTTCTTCGACTGCTCGGCCACCGAGTGGTCGCGGGTGGGCACCAGGGTGCCGTCGACGATGAGGACGGTGTCCCTGCGGAACCGGCTCCGCTGCCGGAGTGCCAACAGCGGACCGAGGTGGTCGATGATGCGGTCTGCGGCCGACTTGGAGTTCCCGAACAGCGGCGCCAGCCGGCCTGCGGCTACCAACTTGCCGAAGCAGCGCGGACTCAGCCCCGTAAAGGGACCTGTCCAGGACGGCACCGACGCCGTGATCACTCCACCCACACCGTGATCGTTTCAGCCGAGGCGAGCGGGTCGGTGAGGGGCCGGATCGACCTCGGCTGAGCATGATGCCGTTGGGGGCGGGCAGAATCAACATCGCGTTGATTAAACTCGACGTAGTGTAGACTTTCCGGGTGAGGGGGCAGCCCAGCTCCTCGTGAGACCTTTCTGGAGGAACAGTGCAGCAGCAAAAGTGGCTCATCACCGGCGTCAGCACGGGCCTCGGCCGTGCCTTCGCCCAGGCCGCCCTGACCGCCGGGCACACCGTCGTCGGCACGGTCCGCTCCGAGGAGGACCTGCGGGCCTTCGAAGGACTGAAACCCGGGTACGCTCACGGCCGCATCCTGGATGTGACTGACGGCGACGCCGTCTCGAGTGTGGTCGCGGAGGTGGAGCAGAGCGTCGGTCCTTTGGATGTCGTCGTCGCCAACGCCGGCTACGGCCTGGAGGGCACCTTCGAGGAAACCCCGCTGGCCGAGGTGCGGCGGCAGTTCGAGGTCAACGTATTCGGGGCAGTGGCCACCCTGCAGGCAGCCCTGCCCCACATGCGCCGGCGCCGCCGCGGACACCTGATGGCCGTCACCTCCATGGGCGGGCTCATGGCCGTGCCCGGCATGTCCGCCTACTGCGGCAGCAAGTTCGCCCTGGAAGGCATCCTGGAAGCACTGGGCAAGGAGGTCGCACAGTTCGGGATCCACGTGACGGCGATCGAGCCCGGCTCCTTCCGCACCGACTGGGCCGGACGGTCCATGACACGCGCCGCGCAGTCCATCGACGACTACGAGGAGCTGTTCACCCCCATCCGGGAAGCGCGGCAGAAGGCCAGCGGGAACCAGTTGGGCGATCCGGCCAAGGCCGGAGACGCCGTCGTGCACATCACGTCGGTCGACCAGCCGCCGGCCCACCTCGTCCTGGGCTCGGACGCGCTGCGACTGGTCACCGCCGCGCGCACGGCCGTGGACGAGGACATCCGCGCATGGGAGCCCCTCTCCCGTACGACCGACTTCGCCGAGGGCGCTCAGCTCTGATGCCCAGCCACCACCCCGCGCGGAGCCGGCGCGCCACCGAGCGCAAGGGCGATGTCCGAGAGCGGGCCATTCTGGACACCTGCGAAGCTCTGCTCGCGCAAAAGGGCTACGACGCCATGACCGTCGGCGACATCGCCCAGGGCGCCGGCATCACACGCGGCGCCCTGTACTTCTACTTCGGCTCCAAACAAGAAGCGGTCACGGCACTCGTGGCCCGGACCGTTGAGCACCTGTGGGAGCGGTCTCGGGCCACTGCGCAGACCGACGAGCCGCGCCAGGCCATCGCAGCAGCCATGCAGCGCACGATTGAGCTGTGGGATGAGCACGGCCTGGTCATGCGCACGGCGATCGACCTGTCGTTGACCGTGCCGGAGATCGGCGAGCTGTGGAGCCACACGGCTGACTTGTTCATCACGGCCATCACCGCCGTCCTGGAACGAGCCGGCGTTGAGGCCGGCACCGAACCAGAGCAAGCGTCAGCGATGGCACACGCCCTGTGCTGGATGATCGAGCGGACCTTCTACCACGCCTCGCAGGAATCCCGCGAGGAGTTGCAAAAGGCATCTTCGACCTGCGAACACATCTGGCTGATCAGCGCCGGCCTGACCACCTGATGCATCTGGTGTGGACGATGAGGCGCGCAACCGGACCCCGTGACTCCGAGACCCGCCGTCCAGGCACTCCGCCAGCGGGCGGCGAGGCACAGCGTCCTCTCCCAGCCCGGTCAACGGGAGCTGGCGTCCACAACTCCCGTGTAGGGGCCTTCCGGATCAGGTTGCGAGACCTGGAAGGTCACTTACGGGACAGCCCTTGGGCGGCATCTGTGGTGTACCACCGCGAACGCGCACAGTCGCACTTCACGGAAGTTGAGCCAGAACCCGAGTTGGTTCTGGCTCAACTTCTGTGACGCGGCCACGCTGAGTCACAGCTGAGTTTCTCCGGGCCGCACGCGAAGTCGACTGAAAACGACCCGTGGGCAAGGCGGCTGGGCCGAGGGTTCGGGGCCGTGCAAGAGGTCGTACTCCGGCTGAAGGAGTTGTTGTTCCCGTCGATCGCCGGTGTCGCGGTGCTGTCGGTGGACGTGACACGCCTGGAAGCTCTGAGAGGAGATTGTGCCGCTTGGCTACAAAGGCAGCTACCAGCGCGTCCGCGCCTACCTGCACGAGAAGCGCACTTCGCCGCGGCCGGTGACCGCGCGGCCGCATTCACCGCGGAAGGTCGCCGGATGGATCCTCAGCCGCCCGGAAACCCTCACCGAGCCCGAACAGCTCCAGCTCAAGACCGTCCGCTTTCATTGCCCCGAGCTCGACGCCCTCATCCGGCATGTCCGCTACTTCGCGGTCATGCTCACCGAGCGCCAGGGCGAACGCCTGCCGCACTGGCCCGACGCCGTCCGGCAGGACGACCTGCCCAGCCTCCACACCCTCGCCGCCGGTATCGACCGCGATCGCGACGCCGTCATCGCTGGCCTCACCCTGCAGTGGAACTCGGGCGTCGTCGAAGGCCACGTCAACCGTCGGGGTGTTCGGGTTCGGGATCTCCGGCAGCACGGCCAAGGGCTGGGCGACCCAACAGGGCTTCTCCTCCTCGCCGTTCCGCAGGGGGTGGCGGACGGTGAACACGCTGCACCGGCGCGCGCCCGGACAGAACAGCCAGGCCACCCACGACCGCGTCTACACGCTCACCGATCCCCAGGTCCGCCAGGCCGCGGTCCCGGTCATCGCCGAGGCGGCCGAAGCCGTCGTGGCCGAGGCCCGCGCAACCGTGTTCGCCGCCGAACTGCGCGAGGAAGCCGATCCGGCCGACCAGCCGACAGACACCGCCGACTGTCATGACTACGACAACAGCCCCTGTCCCGGCCCCGGCGGAGGATGCGGGGCCTCGTTCCTGATGTGCCTGGCCTGCCCCAACGCCCGAATCCACCCCGCACAACACAGCCGTCTGGCCCACCTGCACCACTCCCTCGACAACCTGCGCACCGCCGTGCACCCGGGCCAGTGGCACAGCCAGTGGGAGGACGGGCACGCCCGCCTGGAACACCTCAAGAGCCAGCTCGGCACCGCAGTGTGGACCCGCGCCCTGGCCGACGTGAACGACACCGACCGCGAACTCATCGCCCTGCTGCTCAACGGAGACCTCGACCCGTGACGGTCACCCCAGCCCCTGCCCGCTTCCTTCCCGGACCCGACACCCCCGTCATCGCCGCCCACCGGATCGTCGACGGCTACACCGGCCCCATCGCGCGCTATGCGGCGCCGGCCTGGCCGCTGATCCCCATGAACGCCAACCCGGGCGTCACGCACAGCACCATCCACTGGCCGACGTTCCCCGACACGTTCCGGGAGGAGATGCGGCTGGCCGCCTGGACGTTGATCAACGGCGAACTGCCCGCGGTGTTCCTGCGTGAGCGCCATCCCACCTGGCGCTCACGCCAGGCCCCCAAGGCGCTCTGCCAGACGATCGGGACCTGGTGCCGGCTGGCCGTGTGGCTCACCGACCGGGGCATCACCACGCTGAGCAACTGCACCACGCAGGTACCGGGTGAGTACGGCCGTCACGTGCGCGACAGCGGGGCGGCCCGCATCACGGTACACAGCGTGCTGTCGTCGCTGACCCAGCTGTGGGTCTTCGACCAGCTCAGTGGCCGTCCCAGCGGAATCGGCTGCCCGCCGTGGGAGTCCGAGGGGGTGGATGACTACCTGCCGGCGGCGACGCCGCGCGGCGAGAACGCCACCGAGGCGATCGCCGAGCAGACCATGGGCCCCCTGCTGGTGTGGGCGATCCGCGCAGTCGAGGAGTTCAGCGACGACATCCTGGCCGCCTGGGCCGAAGCCAACCGGCTGCCGCCAACATCGCCACGCCCGCCTCACGAGCCGCTCTTCGGGCATTCATGGACCGCATCGATGCCGACCGGCTGCCGATTCCGACCACACGGTGGCTGGGCAGAACTACGATCGCGGGCGCGTATATCGCCGCGCTCACCGGCGCCTCCCTGGGCCAGGTCCACAGCACCACCCGTGATCACGGCTGGCGCCAGGCCGTCCTGGATCGGCCCGGCCCCTGCCCGCTCCGTGTTCCGATCACCGGCCGACTCGGCGGGATCCCCTGGACAGAGGCCGTCGACTACACCGAAGCAGGCTTCCTGATGCGCCAGTTGGGCACGGCGTGCTTCATCGTCATCGCCTATCTGACCGGGATGCGTCCCGGCGAGGCGGCCGGACTGCGCAGCGGCTGCTGCCCCGACCCGAAGCCGGACAGCGCCGGGCACACAGGGCGGCACCTGATCACGAGCACCGTGTACAAGACCGCCAGCGACGAAGACGGCAACCACCGCCCCGAGGGCGAAGTCCGCGATGCTCCCTGGATGGCCATCGCCCCTGTCGTGAACGCCATCCGTGTCCTGGAACGCATGGTTGCCCCAGGGCAGCTGCTGTTCGACCACCACGCCCACGACCTGCGCGGCACCCGGGCCGGCACCGGCTCCCTCACCGTGCACACCCTGGGCACCCGGGTGGAGGACTTCATCACCTGGGCCAACCACGAGGCAGCCGCCCGCGGCCTGGTCCACGAGGTCATCCCGCCGGACCCGCACGGCAGGATTGGTACCGAACGGTTCCGCAGGAGCCTGGCTTGGCACATCGCCCGCCGCCCCGGGGGCCTGGTCGCACTCGCAATTCAGTACCGTCATCTGCGAACTTCCGTAGCGGCCGGATACGCCGCGCGCAGCCGGGACGGCATCCACGACCTCCTCGACGTCGAGACGGCCCGCGCCACCATCGACACTGTCGCCGACCTGAATGCCGCGATCGAGGACGGCCTCGGCATCTCCGGGCCCGCCGCCCGCCGGGCCATCAAGGCCGCCGCCACCGCGCCCCAGTACACCGGCACCGTCATCACCGCACGGCAGGCCCGACAGATCCTCGCCAACCCCCACCTGGCCGTCTACGACAATCCCCGGACGCTGCTGATGTGCGTCTACAAGCGCGACAAGGCCCTGTGCCACCGCGGCCTCAAGGACACCCCCAGCCTCGACCAGTGCGTCCCCGCCTGCGCGAACATCGCCCGCACCGACCAGCACGCCACCGGCCTCCGCCTCCGCGCCACCGCGCTTGACCAGCAGGCAGGCCACGTCCCCGGTCCGCTGGGCGAACGCCTGCCCGACAACGCCACCCGCCTGCGCGACCTCGCCGACACCCACCACCGCACCCGCATCAGCCTCCAGGACGCCACCGCATGAGCCCGCACCCGACGAACGCGACCGTATCCGCGCGGGCATGGACCGCATCCTGCAAGGAACCGCGCAGCACTCCAACGGCGCGCTGACGATCGTCGCCCTGGCCCAGGAAGCCGACGTACCGCGCAACGCGCTCACCCAGCGCCACCTCGACCTCAAGAACGACTTCTACACACAGGTCAGGGCGCGCGGACAGACGCCGGACTCCGAGATCCGCCTGCGCCAACAGATCGTCAAACTCAAGGAACTCCGAGCCAAGGACACAACGGAGCTGTCCCAGCTGCGGACCGACGTCGATCATCTTGTTCGCGCTGTTAACCAACTGACCGTGGAGAATCGACAACTGCGCGGTGCACTGCCGCAGCCCACCTCCCTCGTTCGAATGCTGCCGACCCAACCGAACCCGAACCCGAACCAGACACTCTGAATCACTACTCACCCCACTGCGCCGCGCGGCAACTGAGCACACCCCCGCGCCGGAGCACCACGCCGTCTACGGTGTACGCAACCCTGGCGGGCAGGCACGCCTGCCCATCTGCTCAGGGGGCCGCTCCACGCCACGGCAAAGGAGCGCCCCCGCAGGCACCTGCCGCAACCCACCCCTGCCCGGTCGACAAAGGGCAGTGCCCCGCCGGCTCGGCCAGCTGTCGTCAGGCGCTCTCATCCGGCGCCGGCGCGGTCGCGTCCGCCGGGCTGGCGCGGAGCATGGCCTTGTAGAGGGCGTCATGCTCGGGCGAGGAGGGCAGGGGGCCGCGGGCCGGTGCCTCGCAGGACTGGATCAGCATGGCGACGACGCGCCGCCATGCGTCGAGGGCGGCGTCGCCGGTGGCGTTGACGACGCCGGCGTAGGCCATATGGATCAAGACCAGGTCCGAGGGATCGAAGTCCTCGCGCAGCCGGCCCGTGGCCTTGGCCCGGTTGATGAGCTCCGGGTGCCTCCCGGCCCGTCCTGGATCCGTCGGGGACGGGGCGGGTCGGGGCAAGCCGACGGCGTCAGGCGCCGCTGACAACCCGCATGAAGACGGTCGGTTCGGCGTGCTCGTTGAGGTAGGCGTACTGCTGGTCGCTGGGGATGGTGGCGCTCTGCCCCGGTCCCACCACCTGCGGTCCGGTTTCCAGCACGAGGGTGAGGCGGCCGGCGAGGACGTGGTGGATCTCCTGTGCTCCAGGCCGGTCGGGTTCGGCGTCGTAACGGCCGCCTGGGGCGAGGGTCCAGCGCCATAGTTCGGCGCGCGGGTTCTCGGTGGCGCCCAGCAGGAGGGCGGTGCTGGCGTCCGGGGCCTCCCATACGAGCGTGCCTTCGGCTTCCGTGCCGGGAGCGTCGTTCTCGGGCAGGGCAAGGGCGGCGAAGTCGGTGTCGAGGGCACGGGCGACGCGGTCGACGGTGGCGAGGCTGGGGTTGGCCTGGCCGAGTTCGATGTCGGTGAGCATGCGCCGGCTGAGCTTGGCGGCGTCGGCGAGGTGCTGGACGCCCCAGCCTCGCTGTTTGCGCAGCGTGCGGATGCGTGTGCCGATGCGGGTGGCGAACTCCTGCGTGGCCTGGCCGTCTCCGTCTGGGGCGTTCTCACGACTCATAGTGAGAACTATAGTGCGCAAAAGGTTGCCACCTGGCTAGATGAGCAATATATTGCTCATCATGCGTGTGATCAGCTCTCCCCGCGTCTCCGAGCAGGCCGTTCTCGCCGCTCTCCGCGACGCCTTCGGGGCCCCCTACCTCAGCACGGCACCGACTCCGGGCCAGTTCACGGTCGACCTGCCCGGTGACGGTGACGTCATCCACTACCCGGCTGTCCTGCCCCATGCCGACGTGTACTCGGTCAAGGTCTCCCCGTACCTGACCTACCCTGCCGGGCCCGCCGTGGTCACGGCGTGGACGATGCTCGTGAGCCTGTCCACGGGGAAGCCCATCGCGCTTCTGGACGCCTCCGGGCTGACCGTCGAGCGCACCGCGGCCACCACCGTGCTCGCCACCGACCTGCTCCTGCCGCCCGCACCGCGGCCGTCATCGGGTACGGGCGAGTCGGCCGTGCCCACGCCCGCTACCTGCGCCACGTGCGCCCCGGCATGACCGTCCGCGCCTTCTCCCCGCAGGGCGTCGACGAGGCCGGCGACGGCGTCCAGGCCGCGGCGAACCTTGAGGACGCGGTGACGGGTGCGGACCTGGTGATGCTGTGCACCTCGGCCGCCGACGATGTGATCGACCCCCGCACCCTGCCCGCCGGCACGGTCGTCACCTCGATCTCGACCAACGCCCCCGGCGCCCGCGAGATCCCGCCCGCCGCCGTCGAGGCCCTTGACGTCTACGTCGACGCGCTCACCACCTTGCAGGTCGCCGCCGACCTGACCCGCGCCGCCGCTGACGGCTGGGACCCCGCAGCCGTGCGCGGCGACCTGGCCGGCCTCGTGGCCGGCTGCGCCCAGCGCCCGAGCGGCGAGCGGCCGGTGTACTTCCGGTCCGTGGGACTGGGCATCGAGGACGCGGCCGTCGCCTGGGCCGCCCTGTACAACGACAATGCCATGACGAAGGGACAGTCCCGGTGAAGATCCGCCCGTTCGCCGTCGAGCAGTGGATGAACGACTACGAGGAGACCTGCCGCTACAACCTCGCCGAGACCTGCGTCCGCTCCCTGACCACCGGCGAACTGCTGCAGATGTCCGGACGGCGGGGCGAGATCCTCGCCGAACTCGACGCCACCCCGCTCACCTACGGCCCCATCCCCGGCAGCCCACGCCTGCGCAGCCTCGTCGCCGGCCTCTACGACAGCCAGGGCCCGGACAACGTCCTGATCACCCACGGCGCGATCGGCGCGAACGCCCTCGTGCACGCCACTCTGGTCGAACCCGCCGACCACATCGTGGCCGTCGTCCCCACCTACCAGCAGCACTACTCCATCCCCGAGAGCTACGGCGCCCGCGTTACCCAACTGCCGCTGCGCGAGGCCAACGGCTGGCTGCCCGACCTCGACGAACTCGACCGCCTGGTTACGGCCGACACCAAGCTCATCGCCGTCAACAACCCCAACAACCCCACCGGCGCCCTCATCGGCGAAGCCGGACTGGCCCGCATCGCCAAGATCGCCGAACGGGTCGGCGCATGGGTGCTGTGCGACGAGGTCTACCGGGGCGTCGACCAGGACGGCGACGGCTTCACCGCCTCGATCGCCGACCTGTACGAGCGCGGCATCTCCACCGGCAGCATGTCCAAGCCCTACTCCCTGGCCGGACTGCGCCTGGGCTGGATCGTCGGCCCCACCCGCCTCCTCGCCGAGGTAGCCACCCACCGGGACTACACCACCATCAGCGTCGGACGCGTCGACGATCTCCTGGCCTGCGTCGCCCTGGAGAACAAGGACGCCATCCTCGCCCGCTCCCACCAGATCACCCGCACCAACCTCGCCATCCTCGATGAATGGATCACCGGCCGCGACGACATCACCTACGTCAAACCGGCCTCGGGCACCACCGCGCTCCTGCGCTACAGCGCTCCGATCGGCTCCTACGAATTCTGCACCCGCCTCCTTCAGCAGACCGGCGTCATGTTCACCCCCGGCGCCGCCTTCGACATCGAGCACACCGTCCGCATCGGCTTCGCCGACGACACCGAGACCCTGCGCACCGGCCTGGAACTGATCGGCCAGTTCCTCGACCACCTCGCCCAGGACTGACTCACCGGCAAGAGGGTCGGGAAAGTGGGGCGAGGTGTACCCCACCACGCACGGTCGGCTCACCCCTCGATCGTTGCGTTGAAGCACGCGAAGCCAGGGCTCGCCACCCCTCAACACGTACGACTTGACAGGGAACAGACCCGGTCGGTGTAGAGCTTGGTCGTCAACTGGCCGCCGCACCCGCCGAGCAGCAGCCCGCACCAGAACGTGTCGTGCTCGTGCCGGTGGCGGAAGGCGTCCAGCTCGATCGCCTCCAACGGCAGCATCAGCGGCTCCTCCGAGTCCGCGCTACCCAATACCGCGGTCTGGATCTGCCGCCTGTCATCCCGCAAGGAATCCCCACCCCTTCGCCCCAACTCATCGTGTCACCGGCAGCGGTTGATGTGTCCCGGTGGGGAGGGTGCCAGCTCCCACTGACAACCTGTCCTGAACCCTCGGACGCGGGTGTCTGGAGGGGTCAGCCCCTTTTGTCCTCCGCCCTCTGCGCAGCCCTCCCGAGTACGGGTACGGTCGATCAGTTCGACGGCTGGCGGCGGTTGTCGCTGGGCAGTGTTCGGGCGACTCGTTGTCGCATCGCAGGTGGGGGTACCTCAGTGGACAGCACCGAGCAGAAATTAGATCAACAGTTCGCGCAGCTCCAGCATCATGTGGGGGCTTGCCATGCCGAGGTGCTGAAGTGCTCGACCGACGACGACCAGTTCGAGGTGGAGTACGAGCGGCTGGTTGAGGCCGCCGACGAGCTGGTGGAGTTCGAGAAGACGATCCCCGAGCGGATAGCCGAACCGAAGCGGAAGCGCAGCGAGCGCATCGTGGTGTGGTCCTGGCGCGGGCAGGCGGGGGTCGGGGCCGGGCTGATCGCCCTCACCTTTGCCTGGGACCGCTCCTTTGGGTGGCTGTTCCTGTTGGTCCCGCACTTTGTGGGGACCATGGCCGGTTGCTTCCATCAGAAGGTCGATGCCGACAGGCACCTCCACTGCCGCAAGGTGGCCGTCGGCCTGCATGTGGTCGCGGTCCTGGTCGCCCTGGTCAGCCTGAGCCTGATCAGCTTGTGGTTCCTGCCGGCCATCATCCTGGGCTGGATGGTCGTCCTTGGCGCCTCGATGGAGGATTCGGAGACCAGCGGGAAGGCGCGGCCGTGAGCGACGAGTACAGCTACCAGATCCGTCGGCTCACGAACCAGACCAGCTCGGTGGAGAGCGAGCTGCTCTCGTTGCGCTCCGAGCTGGGGGAGGTCGACGACCTCGGCTACGAGCAATCACCACCAACAGGTCGCTGCCGAGCAGACCGACCACGACAGCGGCTGGTGCTCTCCGGAGCCGCGGGAGGCACCGGTTCCTGAGCTCATAGGACCAGGGAGACTCACCGCCCGACTCTGCGCCGCGCGAGTTCCTTGAGCTCCATGCGTGCGGCGGGTGTGCCCGATGGTCCGCGCCAGTAAGGGTGGTCGGCGATCTGTGCTGACAGCTCTTGGAGGCGTCGGCGGTCCGTGGTCGTGCTGGCTGCCGGGCCGGATTCCGCGAGCTGCCAGTACGTGCGGTACCAGGCGGTCTGCGCCTCCGTGAGGTCAGAGGGGAAATCGTTCTGGGTCATGCCCTGATTAGATCGCTTGTTCGAATTCGAAGGCAACAGGGCGCGGCGAACGAAGGGGGCCTGGTCGCGCAGACCTCCCCCGCACATGGCCGTACGACCGGCTGGACGCAGGCCGCCGCCGTCGCCCTGATCGGTGGCACGGGTGCCGCCGGCGCTTTCGCCGACGACAACGGCCCCGCGCCGAAGTCCTCGGTCCAGCTCTCCCAGGGCGAGCGGCAGCTGGACGACACCGCGCAGGACCGCACCGAGGTCAAGGCCGACACGGTCAGCTACAACGAGGCCACCGCCGCCGCGCTGAAGGCCGTGCCCGGCACCGCGACCTCCGCCGAACTCGACACCGCCGACCGCAACGGCTCCCTCATCTGGGAGGTCGACGTCTTCGGCAAGGACCACAAGAACCACGACGTCACCGTTGACGCCGCCAGTGGCAAGGTCCTCAACCAGCATGTGGACCACGACGACAACGACAACCAGGACGACGGCGACGACGGCTGATCAGGCACCAGGTCGCCTGTCTGAGGCCTCCCCCGGAGCCCGAAGGGGCCGCGCCCGCCACTGTCCGGCGGCCGCGGCCCCTTCGTCCGTTCCGGGGGTCGTGCCCGTGGGCATGCGCTCGGCCGCACTCCTGGCCGTAAGGACCGCCGGCCTTCCCCGCCAGGTCGAACGTCAGTGGTCGCCGGAGCGGCACGGTGCTGTCATGGGTAGAGAAGACGTCGTGGGCGAGCCGGCAGGGCCGCGGAGGCCGGCGCACCGCGCGTGGCCCGCCCGGGGCGGCCCGGCCGCGGCCGCCCCGTCGCGAAGCGGAGGAGGCCGATGCCATGCTGCACCGCCGCACGGTCGGGGACGTGATGACCGAGGAGGTCGTCACCTTCCGCCCCGACACGCCGTTCCAGGAGGTCGCCGCCCTGCTGGACGCGAACGACATCGCCGCGGCCCCGGTCCTCGACGACAACGGCGCACCCCTCGGCATGGTGTCCGCGTCCGACGTACTGCGGCACGAGACCGGCAGGCCCGATCCGCAGGGGCAGGACGGGAACGACGACCGCGCCTGGGCCAAGGCCCGGGCCCAGGCCGCGGGCGCGCTCATGAGCAGCCCCGTCTTCACCGCCCGCGCCGACTGGACGATCCCCCGGGCCGCGCGGGAACTGCGCAGGCGGCACGTCAAGCAGCTGCCGGTGGTCGGCGGCGACGGGCTCCTCATCGGCATCATCAGCCGCAGCGACCTCCTCGACGCCTTCCTCCGCTCCGACCTCGAGATCCGCGACGAGGTCGAGCAGGACGTCCTGGGGCGCATCCTCGGCCTGGACGAGGGCACCGTCTCGGTCGCAGTCCGTGACGGGGACGTCACCCTTCGGGGTCACGTCCCGGAACCGCGTCTCATCCCAGTGGTCGTGGGCCTCTGCCAGGGCGTCGACGGTGTCGTCGACGTGGACGCCCACCTCGCCGCCACGGGCTAGGTGGTCCGCCCTGGCTCCCCCTCGACTGCTCCAACACGAGGACCGCAATCGGCAACAGGCGCTCGTCGTGAACGATGATCCGCACTTCGCCGGGTGCGGTCGATATTGGATCGCCGCTGTCGCCTCGCTAAATGATGATGGTCCGGCAGCCCGCCTCACCATTCCGTTGGACCGTCCATAAGCCCGGGGCCCGCAGTTGTGCCCGTTACGTGACGAACGGGTTCGGCTGGGTCAGGGAGCGGTGCCGGGATCGATGCCCTGCGCACGGGCGAGGGCGAACAGGACGCGTTCGATCGCGTCGGGACGGTGCCGATGGTCGTGATGAAGATGTCGCTCCAGGTTTGTGAGTCGGAGCGGGACAGGTCGGCGCTGGGGACCGGCAGGCATGGCGGGGGTAGCGGGGGTTCATCTGCTGGGGTCTCTCGGTGCCGGTGCGGATCGAGGCGGGGGCTGCGAGATCGCCGGTGTGGTGGGCAGCGTCATGCCGCGGATCTGGGGCAGCAGCGGGGTGTTGGGGATGAGGAGGGAGCGGAGTTGGGGGAAGGGGAGGGCTTCGTGGCGCAGGACCAGGCCATCGGTGAGCAACTGTGCGACGGGAGCGGCGAGGTGTGGTGGCAGCCAGGTGGCCGCGGCATGGGCGTCGTCGGCGGCGACGGGCGGGTGAGTGCGCGGTGGACGGGTGAGGAGGGCCTGGTAGAGGCCGGCGGCGTGCTGCAGCGGGGGAAGGCCGACAGCATGGGCGCGCTCACTGGCCTTCTGGGCGCAGCACAGGCCCTTGAGGTCGAGGTCTGCGTAGAGCAGCAGGGTGTCCACGGGGTGGTCGCGCTCGCGGAAGGAGGTCTGGGCGGTGGGCAGGGAGGCGATTAGGTGGTCGCCTTCGCCGAAGCCGAGCCAGCCGACTTGGCTGCGGTCGGGCCAGGTGCCGAGGACGTCGCGCAGGCTGGTGAACGCGGCGGTGTTCTCGACGATGAGCATCCAGGGCGCCGACCCGAGTTCATACATCGCCAGGGGGGCGGGCGTGGGCCGGGCTCGGAGGTGCACGGTGAGGTCCAGCAGTCCTTTGGTGACGAGGTGGCGGCGTTCGATGTTCTTAAGGCGCTTTTCGTCGCCGTACAGCTCGTAGGAGCGGTCGGCCAGCGGGATGATCTCGGCGTCCGGCTGCTCGCGCAGCAGCGCGTTGACCGGGCCGAGCAGGGCGTGGTCGCCCGCGGTCAGGCGCAGGGTGGTGGCGAAGCGCAGCTGCTCGACATAGGCGTGGGGGTGTGTCGGCGGCGGGGTGGCCGGGTGGCAGGCGGGCGTTTGACCCAGCGGGGGCAGGGGTGGGTGGGCGCTGTAGTCCCAGCCGTCGCTTCCCTTGGGCAGGATGGCCAGCCCGCGGTGGGCCAAGGTGCGGGCGGCGTCGGCGAGGATGCGGCGTCGCCGGGGCGAGGCGGCCAGGCTGGAGTCGCCCGCGTCGGCGGCGCCCGCCAGCGCGTCGAAGTCGACGCGCTGGCGGGGCTGCCGGGCGAGGAACGCGGCCATGTGATCGGCGGCGGTCACACGGCATCCTGCTCGGGGGCTTGAGTGTCTGGTTCTGCCTCGGTGCGCAGGACGGTTCGGCGCAGGAGATGGGCAGAGGTGATGCCGTCGTCTTGGGCGCGGGCGACGCCGGCAGCGACGGCGTCGCCGTACCGGTCGAGGATCTGGACGTAGCGCCGTTTAGTGCGCACGTCCACGCCGTTGCGCATGCGGATGATGAGGGGGAAACGGCCCAGGGCAGGCAGATCGTTGGATCCGGTGGTGTAGACGAGCTGGATACCGTGGGCGGCGGCGCGGCGCTGCAGGTCGACGAAGGGCCTGTAGTCGGCCTTCCCGAAGGGATTGTCCAGCACCAGTGTGCCCACTCCGCCGGGGATGCGCCGGTCGCGCTGGGCGGCACGCATCCGGGCAAGCGTGCAGTACAGCAGCACGGACACGGTCAGCAGTTCGCCGCCGCTGAATTTCTGGATCTCGGTGACGGAATGGCGTTCGACGTTGTCCAGGCTCTGTGTCGGCTTGATGATTTTCGCGACGATGTTGCCGTGGCCGCCAAGAGCTGCCAGGACCAGTCGTTTGGCCAGGTCAATCGCCTCAGGCAGGGCGCTGGCCCGTCCGGCGGCCTTGGCCGGCAGGTTGGTGATGAGACGGTCGACCTCGGCGGACAGTCTCCGAGCCAGTTCGTCGCCTGTGGCGCGCTGGCGCAGCTCCAGCGACAGGAACCGCTGGCTGGACCAACTCCCCAGATACTTGGGAAGACGGGAGTGGCGGGCGACTTCTTCCACGCTGTCCAGGACCGCTTCGACTGTGCTCGTACAGGCGTCCACGACGCGGGCCTGGTCCTCGGCGGACTCGGCCAGCAGCGCGACCACCTGCCGTTCGCGCTCCTCGATGTCCTCCAGGAGTGTGGCCAGCCGGGCGGGGGTGGTGAGGTCTTGCTGCAAGGCGCTCGCGCAGCCGTCCGTCGACGATCTGCAGGTACTCCGGCTGTTGTGCGAGCCGTTCCACCTTCTGCACGTCCTTGCGCAGGGAGGTTCTGGCTCTCTCCAGGGCGCGGTCGGCCTGAGTGACCTCGCGGACGAGGGCGTCCTTGATCTGCTCGGCGTCGTGCGGCTGCAGCGACTGCGCGGTCACGGCGGACAGCCCGTGCTGTTCGAGCAGGAGCGCGTCCACAGTCATCTCCGCGGCGCCGTCAGCACCCTGGCCAAGGGCTGGATGGTCGCTTGCCGCACTGAGGGCGCTGACCGATTGCCGAAGCTGCGCGGCGTGGCTGGCTGCCTGGTCGGCGCGCCGGTGGATCTTCTCGGCGTCCAGATGCCGTACCTGGGCGAGGACGCGGTCCTGTTCCAGCAGGTGCTGGGCTTCCTGCAGCTGCTTCTGCGCTTCCTGGGTGCTGTCGATGGCCGGCACCTTGACACCGGGGAAGTCATCGAGGGCGGTGGCCGCCTCTTCGTGGTCCTTGGTGGCCTGCCGCACCAGCAGCCCCGCTTCCGCCTCCGCACGCTCAGCGTCCTTCAGAGTTCTGTCGGCAACGGCGATGCGGGCAGCAAGGTGCTCGGCGTCCATCGTCTCGGCTTGGTCCAGGAGTTCGGTGGCCTGAGCGCGTGCGGCAGAGCCAGCCTCGGCCAGCTTCTGGTTGAGTTTCTTGATGGCGGTTTCGGCGGTGGTGAGCCGCTGTTGCAGGGCGGTGTCGCTGGTGCCTCACAGCAGCAGCCAAGCAGCAGCGGTCGCAGAACAGTGCCGTGCAGGGCGCGGCGGTTGCCGGACAGGGCGTAGCGGCGGGCTGCGAAGCCGTGCTCGAGTTCCTCGTCGATTTCTTCGCAGAGCGGGGCGAGGACATCGGCCGTGGCGGTGTCGGACAGGTAGGGCGGCGAGACTTCGAGCATCAGCTCGCCGATCGCGTGCGCCCTGGGGTTGCGGCAGTCGGTGGGACAGAGCCGCGCCGCAGGCAACCAGGTGGTCCGCGCCACGCGTCTCTCCTTTCACCGGCCCGTGACGGCGCCGGGCACCGCTACCCGACTCATGACCTGGAGAACAACCTTGGCGCACGACGAACGCGACCAGTCCGACGAGCACCCCCAGGCGCCGTGGTGGTGGGGCATCGGCCCGGTGGGGGCCGTCCTCCTCATCGTCACCGGGATCGCCTGGGCGCTGTGGGAGTTCTTGGGAACCGGCGCCGCGAACGACCCGGCGGCTGGCTACCAGGGGAGCAAAGTCGTCGCCATCGGGCTCGTGCTCCTCGGCGCAGTCGTCCTGGAACGCCTCCGCAGTCGTCGTTCGCGTGCGCACGAGGCAGAGGACCGGCAGAACAGCTAGGAGCTGTCCGGCCGATCATGTATCTGTCTCCTGCTCGGCTCCTGTCGTTCGCCGCTCGGCCTCCAGCTGAGGGGCTTCCATTGGGAAGTGGATAGGGCTGAGCAGGTATTGCGCTCGCTCGGGACTCGGCTGGTTGGCGAGTTTCGGCGCGATGGCCGCCCGCAGTTCGCCGATCAGTTCATCCAGTTCCGCCGGGCTGAGCCAGAGCGCATGCTGCCGGTACCCCACCTGGTCGGCCACAGGATCAGCTCCATCGCGGTCGAGATAAGCGGTGAACTCGGCCAGCAGGGCGGTCATTGCGGTGGCGAATACCTGTCGGTGGTCCTTGGGGGTGAGCGTGCGGGCCATCTCAGAGCCGATCACAGCTCGGTCCCGCCGCAGCCGGTAGTGCCGTTGCACCGCGCCGCGCACCCTACGCTCCTCGGCCACCTCCAGAATCCCGCCGCTCACCAGCAGATCGATGTGCCGGTAGACGGTGGCTTTGGAGGCTTCTGGGATGCGCGCGCAGAGCTGAGCGGTGGTCAGCAGCTGGCGCGAGGCTTCGCCGCGCTGCTGCGGGCGGAGCGGTTCGGCGAAATCGTGGCGCTGTTCGCGCCCCCACTGCGGGCCGCAGTCTCGGCCGAGGCCCTGCGGCTCGCGTGGGCGGCCGAGGCTGCCGGAGAAGGCGGCGTCAAAGTGGTTGAGGAGCCGGTGGCCGAGGCCGGCGAGGGCGACCTGGTGCGCCTGCGTATCCCGGTGACCTGCGCACATGGCAGCTTCACCGTGGTCACGTCGGTCGGCGACGACGGTTTATTGCATGGATTGAGACTCGATCTGCACGGCGGCGCCGAGTGGCAGTCACCGCACTATGCGGATGCGGACCGGTTCACCGAGCGGGACGTCCTGCTCGGTACCGGTCCGCTCGCGGTCCCCGGCACGCTCAGCATGCCCGCCGGCCCCGGACCGTGGCCCGCCGTGGTGCTGCTCAGCGGTGGCGGCGCGTTCGACCGGGACGAAAGCAGCGGCCCGAACAAGCCGCTGAAGGACCTCGCCTGGGGACTCGCCTCCCGACGGGTAGCCGTGCTGCGCTTCGATAAGGTGACCTTCGCGCATCCGGATCGTCTGCCATCGGACTTCACCATGGCCGACGAGTACCTGCCCCATGCGCTCGCCGCCGTCCGGCTGCTCCGGCAGCAGCCCGAGGTGGCAGCGGACCGGATCCACCTGCTCGGCCACAGCATGGGCGGCAAGGTGGCCCCCCGGATCGCCGCCGCCGACCCGTCGATCGCGGGCCTGGTGCTGCTCGCCGCGGACACGCAGCCGATGCATGAGGCGGCCGTCCGGGTAGCCCGCTATCTCGCGGAGCTCGCACCCGGTCCGAGCGCGGACGAGGCGGTGTCAGCACTGATCCAGCAGGCCGCGTCGGTGGCGGACCCGGAACTCTCGCCTGACATGCCGTCAAAGCAGCTGCCACTGGGGTTCCCCGCCGCCTATTGGCTCGACCTGCGTGCCTACGACCCAGTGGCCACAGCAGCCCAATTGGGCTGTCCGATGCTGATCCTTCAGGGCGGGCGAGACTACCAAGTGACCATCGCCGACGACCTGACAGGCTGGCAGCGCGCCCTGGCGCACCGGCCCGAGGTGACGATCCGGATCCACGAGGACGCCAACCACCTCTTCTTTACCGGCAGCGGCCAACCCACCCCAGCCGAGTACGCGCGGCCAGGACACGTTGACTCCGCGGTGGTGGACGAGATCGCGACCTGGCTGGCGCGACGGTAGGGGAGGCCATGCCGTATGAGGCAACAGGAACGCGGTGGTCTCACGGATGCCGAGTGGGAACGGCTCCGGCCACACCTGCCGGTGAGCAACAGGCGGTGCGGGTGCTGGCGAGATCATCGACAGGTGATCGACGGGAGGAAGATGCCTGCGATGTGGAGTCCTGCCAGGTAGATGGTGGCGGTCTTCTCGTAGCGGGTGGCGATGCCTCGCCACTGCTTCAGGCGGTTGATGCACCGCTCGACGGTGTTGCGTTGTTTGTAGGTCTCGCGGTCGAAGGCCGGTGGCCTGCCGCCTCGGCGGATCCGGTGACCGCGCTGGTCCACTGGGGCGGGGATCACCGCGCGGATACCGCGCCTGCGCAGATGCTCGCGGATCGCGCGGGAGGAGTACGCCTTGTCGGCCATGCCCACGTCCGGCCTGGTGCGGGGCCGTTCACGGCGCCGGGGAACGCGCAGCTCGTCCTCACCGTCTGATCCCGTCGTGGCCTGGTCTCCCAGTGGCCCGTGCTGCGTACGCTGATCAGCCACGTCCCCGTAACGGTGGCTTTGTCCTCGTTGATCGAAGAGCAGTCAAGGCAGACATGGAGGTAGCGATGAGGGTCGTGTTCGTGCATGGGGCGTGCGTGCGGGACGGGTCGTGGTGGTGGCACCGCACCGCCGAGCTGCTGCGGGGGCGAGGGGTGCTGAGCGTGGCCCCGGCGCTGCCGAGCTGCGGCGAGGCGGGCCTGCCCGGAGGCGCCGGCGGTCCGGGCCTGCCCGAGGACGTCGCGGCGGTGCGGCAGGCGCTGCTGGACAGCGATGAGCCGACCGTTGTGGTCGCCCACAGCTACGGCGGCATCATCACCGCGGAAGCCGCCGCGGGCGTCGCGTCGGTACGCCACCTGGTGATGGTCTCCAGCTACCTGCCCGAGGTCGGGCAGAGCCTGTCGGAGTTCGGGAGCGGCCGCCCCGCCCCGTTCCTCGACGTCGATCCCGACGACGGCACCTTCGGGGTCCGCCCCGAGCTGCTCGTGGACACGTTCCTGCAGGACTGCGACCCCGCGATCCAGGCACAGGCGGCGGACCACCTCGCCCGGCAGAGCGTGCGGGTGACCGCGCAGCCGGTCGGGGCGGCCGCATGGCAGCAGGTGCCCTCGACGTACCTCCTCTGCGCCCAGGACCGGGGCACCCCGCCGCGCCTCCAGCGCGAGTTCGCCCGCCGGGCCGACAGCGTCGTCGAACTCGACGCCGGCCACCACCCGTTCCTGTCCCAGCCCGCCGCGGTCCGGGACCTGCTGCTGAGCCTGTGACGGCAGCGCGGACGAGCCGGGCCGGCGATTCGAGGACCAAGTGCGCCTGCCGACGGCCGGCGGCACCGGTCACTGCGATGGTGGGCGGGCCCCTGAGTGTCCTGGTAGCAGCGAAGCCAGCAGCTCGGTGAACTGCGAGGTCACCCACGGGAGCCGACGGCCGAGCATCGTCTGGACCTGCGCCTCGCGCTGCCGGAAGACCGGGTGGTCGATCGGGACGTACGCGACGCCCTCCGCGGAGGCGCACTCGCCCAGGTCGCCCAGGTCGCCGAGATCGCCGACGAGAGCCAGCCCGCCCCCGGAGCGTACGAACTCGTACTGTGGGGCGAGGCCGTCGCAGACCAGGGCCGGGCGGACGGAAAGACCCTCCAGACGGACGCCGATGTCGAAGAGTTCACGCTGGCTGGAGCCGGTCGGGCTGAGCGTCAGCGGATACGCGCACAGCTCCGGCAGGGTGATCCGCTCCCGCCCGGCCAGTTCGTGGCCGAGCGGGACGATCGCGGCCACCGGGATGACGACGGCGCACTCCACACGCACATCGTGCTGCGGGCCCATGGCGTAGGTGGCGGCGACGTCGACGATCCCGTCGGCCACCCGTCGCGTCGCCTCCTGCCGGGACACGATGTCGAGGCGGAAGGTCACGTCCGGATGCCGGCGCCGGAAGGCGGCCATCGCACCCGGTACGACACGGCGCGCGAATCCCTGGGAGCAGGCGACGGCGACACAGCGAACATCGGCTCCTTGCCCTGTGCGCAGCTCCTCGACGAGCGCGGCCGATTCGATCTCGCTGCGGCGAGCGTGCGCCAGCAGCCGCGAGCCCGCGTCGGTCACGGTCATCCCGCGGGGATGACGGATGAAGAGCGGCACCCCGATCTCGGCCTCCAGCTTGGCTATCTGACGACTTATCGCCGACGGGGCGACGTTCAGGATGTGGGCGGCCTCGCTGACCGATCCAGCCCTTGCCACCTCCAGGAAATACACGAGGTTGACCGGAACCAGCGGCATGTCGCCCCCTTCTTCAGCTCCCACGCGTGTTGCCGTCGCCACAGCGCGCCCTGCACTCACCACGGCACACCTGGCCCTTTGACGAGATGAGAACGCCCCACATCGCAAACGGCAATAGCCGTTGGCCGGTTGTCGACCTACGCTTCAAAGCCAACCCCCGTCCTCCGCGCGCAGTCCACCGACGTACCGCGCTGCCCTCTCCGTGTTCGCCGCGTCCGCCGCGCCCACCGTGCGAGCTGTGTCCACCGTGTGCGCCGTGTCCGATCATGCCCTGGTCCAGGGCGATATCCAGGAGAAACACCGCTGTGTTGCCTGCGCAACTGCGCCGCAAAGCCGAGGAGTTCATCGACTCGGATGCCTTCTTCGCCGAACCGGGCGCCATGGCCGCCCGAGCGACCCTTGCCGTCAGGGCATGCCTCACCGAGGTCCGGGTGCCGGCCCTCGACGATCCCGGGTGCTCCGCGCCGACGTACGGCGACGACGAACCGCAGGGCGGACCGTTGCTCGTCGGCGGGCGCGTCGAGGCGCCCGCGCTGAGGGTCTGACATCGCGGAAATCCGGTATTCGCTGCCGGGGTGCCGGCGGTCAGGAAAGAGGAAGATGTCCACGCGCTTCTCGAAGAGTGCCCATACCCACCCCATGGCTACCGCGCCGACCGGGCCCGAAACTCTCGTCGTGCTGTCCGCCAGGACACCCCGAACGCTGGATGCCGCGGCCGCCGACGTGGCCGCACGCCTGCGCCGGTTGCCGGAGGCCGACCTGGCGGCCGCCGCCTACACGCTCGCCACCGGGCGCCGGGCCCACCGGCACCGCCGTGCGGTGCTCTGCCACGACCCCGGTGAGGCCGCCCGGCTGCTGGAGGAGCCGCCGTCCGACGGCCACACCGGCGCGGTCGCCGTCGATGGCCCCGGCTCGCTGGTGTTCGAGCTTCCCGGCGACGTGCCCGACGTCGAACGCCTGGCGGCCGAGGCCGCCCGCGCCCACCCCCGCTTCGCCACATACCACCAGTCGTGCCGCCGCGCCGGGGCCTTCCGGCACGGTGGCCGGGGAGCCGTCTTCGCCTTCGAGTACGCGATGGCGCGGCTGTGGCTGCACTGGGGACTGCGGCCACGTGCCATCCACGCGAGCGGCGTCGGCGAGATCGCCGCCGCCTGCGTCAGTGGCGCGCTGGGCCTGGCCAAGTCGGTGGCACTGCTCGACGGTGCGAAGCCGCCCGCCGACGGGCGCACACGTTCCTTCCGTATCCCCGTCGAGTCCCTCGACCAGGCCGGTCCCGAGGCGGGCGACGTGGCGCTGCGGGCGGGTGGCGGCTCCCCGCTGGAGGCGCTGCGTCAGGCTTGGCTCGCCGGTGCGCAGGTGGACTGGGAGAACGTTTACGACGGCCAGGAGCGCCGCCGGATCCGGCTGCCCGCGCGCCCGGCCGCCTCCCAGCCGAGGAGCGCGGGCAGCCCCCGCGGCGGCCGGGGCGCCCCGGCCGCCGCGCACCGCGGGGCGGGTGCGGACGGAGCGGGCACGGACGGGGCCGAGGTGCTGCCCTGGGTGCTGTCGGCGTCGTCGGCCGCGGCTCTCAAGGCGCGGGCCGCCGAGCTGAGCTCCGCCGCTGAGCGCGAGCCCGGGCGGTCGCCGCTGGACCTCGGCCGGTCCCTGGTCGCCGAAAACGCCGCCGCGGCCGGGTCCGTTCACCGTGCGGTGGTGCTCGGCCGCGACCGCGAGGACTTCCTGCGGGGCCTCACCGCACTCTGCTCCGACCGGCCGGCCGCCGGGATGATCCGCGGCACGGCGTCGGTGAGCGATGGCCGCATCGTCCTCGTCTTCCCCGGCCAGGGCACTCAGTGGCAAGGCATGGCCGCCGACCTGCTGGAGTCCTGCCCGGCCTTCCGCGAGGAGGCCGAGGCGTGCGTCGAAGCCTTCGCACCGCACCTCGACTGGTCGTTGACGGACCTGCTGCACGACCGGCCCGGGGCGGCCTCGCTGCAACGCGTTGACGTGGTGCAGCCCGCGCTGTTCACGATCATGGTGTCCCTGGCCGCGCTGCTGCGGTCCTGGGGCGTGCGGCCCGACGCGGTGATCGGGCACAGCCTCGGCGAAGTGGCCGCCGCGTACGTCTGCGGCGCCCTTTCGCTTCAGGACGCGGCCACGGTCGCCGCGCAGTGGAGCAAGGCCCAGGCGACCCTGGTCGGCGCCGGGGACATGGCCTCCGTCGAACTCCCGGCGGAGGCACTGCGCGACCGGCTGGCCGGCTACGACGGCCGGCTCGGGCTGGCCGCGGTCAACGGGCCGGACTGGGTGCTGGTCTCCGGCGGCCAGCAGGACGTGGCGCAGCTGGTGGAAGAGCTCACGGCCGAGGGCGTACGGGCCCGGTTGATCAACGTGGGACTGGCCGCGCACTCCGCGCACATCGACGCCATCACCGACCGCATGACGCGGGATCTGGCGTCGCTCACACCGCGCCCCGCCCGGGTGCCCTTCCGCTCGTCCGTCACCGGCGAGCTGCTGAACGGCACCGAGCTGGACGCCGCTTACTGGTGCCGCAATCTGCGCGGTACGGTCGAGTTCGCACGGACCGTGCGCGCCCAGGTGGAGGCGGGCTATCGGACGTTCCTGGAGCTCAGCCCCCATCCGGCGCTGACCATGGGCGTCACGAACACCCTTGAGGCCGCGGACGCCGAGTTCGACAGCGTGGTCATGGGATCCCTCCGGCGTGACCGCGACGGGCGGACCGCGCTGCTGTCCGCCCTGGCCGGTTTGTACGTGCGCGGCGTTCCGGTGGACTGGGCCGGGCCCTTGGGCGGGACCCCGGCTTCCGCCCCGACCGCGGTGACCGCCGCAGCTGCCGCCCCGGTGCCCGCGGACCGTGCCGAGGAGCCGGAGGACGAGGACACCGGGCCGCTCGGGCGGCTGGCCGGGATGCCCGAGGCCGCGGCCGAACGTATGGTCCTGGAGCTGATCGGCTCCCATGTGGCCGCGCTGCTGGGCGTCGGGTCGCCCGATGAGGTGGCACCGAGCTGGGCGGGCCGGTCTCTCGGTGCCCTGGGGTTCACCTCGCTGCTGGCTGTCGACCTGCGGGACCGGCTGACCCAGGACACCGGCCTGCGGCTGCCCCGCACCCTGGTGTTCGACCACCCGGTCCCGCGCGCCCTGGCCCGTTTCCTGGCCGGTGAGCTGCGCGACGCCCCCGCCGGTACGGCGCCCGGCCGGCCCGCCCCCGAGGCGGCCGCCCCGGCAACCGCCGTCTCCGCGGACGCCGCATCCCCAGCCGCCGTCCCGCAGGCCGCGGAGCCCCCCGCCGCGGCCGGTCTCCCGGACGGCGCCATCGCCATCGTGGGCCTGGCGGCCCGGCTCCCGGGGGCCAGGGACCTGGAGGAGTACTGGGACCTGCTGAGCGGCGGCCGGGAGGCGATAGCCCGCTTCGACGACGAGGAACTCGCCGCGGCGGGCGTGCCCGAGGAGCTGATCCGCGACCCGGCTTACGTGAAGGCGTTCGGCGCGCTGCACGACGCGGAGATGTTCGACGCCGCCTTCTTCGGGCTGACCCCGGCCGAGGCGGAACTGACCGATCCTCAGCACCGGCTGTTCCTGCAGACGTGCCATGCCGCGCTTGAGCACGCCGGCTGCGACGCCGCGCGGCACCCGGGGACGATCAGTGTCTTCGGCGGCGCGGCCAACAACGCGTACCTGCAGCACAACGTGCTGGGCGCCACCGATCAGAGCACCACCTCGCAGTACTTCCGCGTCCTGTTCGGGAACGACAAGGACTACCTGGCCACCCGGGTGGCCTACAAGCTGGACCTGAAGGGCCCCAGCTACACCGTCCAGACGGCCTGCTCCACCTCGCTGGTCGCCCTCCACCTCGCCTGCCAGGCGCTGCGGGCCGGGGAGTGCGACCTCGCGCTGGCGGGCGGCGTGTCGGTGCGGATACCCGAGGCCAAGGGCCATCTGTACGAGGAGGGCGCCATCCTGTCGGCCGACGGGCAGGTCCGTGCCTTCGACGCCGACGCGAGCGGCACGGTGTTCGGCAACGGCGCGGGCGTCCTGGCACTGAAAAGGCTGACGGACGCCGTGGCCGACGGCGACACCGTGCACGCGGTGATCCGGGGCGTGGCGACCAACAACGACGGTGCCGGGAAGGTCAGCTATGCGGCGCCGGCCCGGGACGGGCAGGCAGAGGTCGTCGCCAAGGCCCAGGCCGCCGCCGGGACCGACGCCCGGACGATCACCTACGTGGAGGCGCACGGCACGGGCACCACCCTGGGCGACCCGGTGGAGGTGGCGGCGCTCACCCAGGCGTTCCGCCACACCACACAGGACAACGGGTACTGCGCGATCGGCTCGGTCAAGCCGAACATCGGGCACCTGGACGCCGCGTCCGGCGTGGCCGGCGTCATCAAGGTCGTGCTGATGATGCGGCACCGCACCATCGTGCCGAGCATCAACTTCCAGCGCCCGAACCCTGCCATCGACTTCGAGGACACCCCCTTCCGGGTCGCCGACGAGCTGCGTCCGTGGCCGGCGAACGGAAGTCCCCGCCGGGCCGGGGTCAGCTCCTTCGGCGTCGGCGGCACCAACGCCCACGCCGTACTGGAGGAGGCGCCGCCGCGCGAGCCGTCCGGACCGTCCCGTCCCGAGCAGTTGCTGCTGCTGTCCGCCGCGACGCCGTCCGCACTGGACCGGGCCGCCGCCCGGCTCGCCGGTCACCTGCGCCGCGACACCGGTGTGCCGCTGGCGGACGTCGCCTACACCCTCGCGGTCGGCCGCACGGCGCACCGCTTCCGGCTCGGGCTGCTGTGCCGTGACACCGACGAGGCCGTAACGCTGCTGGAGGACCGGGCGGCGCGGGAGAGCCACACCGCGCAGACCGGCTACGCGCCGCCCGCGGCGGCCTTCGCCTTCCCGGCCCTGGACGGCCCCGATGAGCGGCAGTGTGCCGAACTCGCCGCCGCCGAGCCCGCCTTCGCCGAGGCGTACGAGGCGTGCGCGGCGGCCGGAGCACTCGGACACGGCCCGCGCGGCCTGGCGTTCACGTACCAGTACGCCCTGGCCGGGCTCTGGGAGGACTGGGGCCTGCGGCCGGAGACCTTCTTCGCGGAGGGCGCCGGTGAGCTGGTGGCCCACTGCCGGGCCGGCGCCCTCCGGCTCGACGAGGCGATCCGCGCGCTCGCCGCCTCCGGCGGGAGCGGCACCGCACCGGCGCGGCGCGCGCCCCGACTGCCGGTGTTGCCGTACGCGCAGGCCGAAGCCGCCGCGGGGGCCGGGGTGGTTCTGGTGGCCGGGCACGGCTCTGCGCCGGCCGCGCTGAGGGACGCCTGGCTGCGCGGTGCGGAGGTGGACTGGGAGCGTTTCCACCGGGGCCAGCGGCGCCACCGGGTACCGCTGCCGACCTACCCGTTCGAGGGGCGCCGCCACTGGCTGGAGCCCACCGCCCCCGCACCGGCCGGCTCCGGGGAGCCTGGCCCGCGGCTGCGTACGGTCCCGGACCCGGCCGGCTCCGGACGGGCTTGTGCGGAGGTCACTCTCACCACCGCCGAGCCGTTCCTGGCCGACCACACCGTCGCGGGCGCGGCCGTGCTGCCCGCTGCGGTCCACCTGGAACTGGCGCGGGCCGCCGGGGAGGCGGCGGTCGGTGCGAAGATCGGCGTACTGCGGGACGTCGCCTTCGAGCGGATGCTCTCCTTCCGGGGCGGCGCCCGCACGCTGCGGGTGGTTCTGGAGCCGCACGGCGGGGCGCGGAGCTTCACCGTGACGGCGGACGGCGCACCGGACGCCGAGGACGGCGAGGACGGCGAGGACGCCGAGGACGGCGCGGGCGCCGAAGCGGTGTACTCGCGCGGCGAGCTGCTCGTCATGGACAGTGCCGGTGCCTCCACCGCGGATGCCCCGCGGCGCCTCGGACTGGACGCCCTGCGGCGGCGCTGCCCGAGCAGGGCCGAGCCCGCCACCTGCTACGGCCTGCTCCGCGAACGCGGGGTGCGGCACGGCCCGAGCCTGCGCGCGCTGCGGGAGTTCGCGCACCGCGCCGGCCACGAGGCCGTCGGCGTCCTCGACCTGGCGGACACCGGTGCCGCCACGCCGGACGGCGGCTTCGGCCCGTCCGGGGCGTTCGTCCTGCCTCCGGCGCTGCTCGACGGCGCCCTCCAGGTGGCGGCCTGCCTGCTCGCCGCATCCGGCGAGGACGACGGCGCCGCGTACCTGCCGATACGACTCGGCGCGCTGCACCTGCACGCCGACCTGACGGGCCGGTGCACCGTGCACGTCACGCGGTCCTCCGGCGGCCCCGGGGACCAGGTCGTACGCTTCGACCTCGCCCTGGCCCATGACGACGGCACCGTGGCGGTCCACCTGACGGACCTGGTCCTGCGCCGGCTGCCGGCGGGCGCGGGGACCCCGGCAGCGGCGCCCCGGCAGGAGGCCGTCGGCGGCCCCGCTCCCGTGTTCCTGCGCGGTCACTGGGAGGCCGCGCCCCTCGGCCCCGCGGCCGGCGCTCCCGGCGGCCCGTTCCTGCTGCTCGCGGACGCGGATGCGGAAGCGGCCCGCCGGGCCCTGGAACAGGCGTTGCGGGACACCGGCGAGCCGGACACCCCGGTGGTCCTGGTGACCCCGGGACCGGCCTTTCGCCGCGACGACGCCCGTACCTACCGGGTCGCCCCCGAGCGGCCCGACGACTTCACCGGCCTGATGGCGGCGCTGGCCGCCGACGGCATCACACCCCGCCGGATCCTTCACGCGTGGAGCCGCCCGGCGCCGCCCGCCGACGCCTTCGGCACCGGCCTGATCGACCTGGGCGTCGGCTCGCTGTTCCACCTCACCAAGGCCCTGCTGGGCCGGCGGCCGGTGGCCGCGGTCCGGCTGCTGTTCGCGCATCCCCTGGGTGCCGTCCCGGGCGGCCCGGACCAGGCCGTACCGGTGCACGAGGCGGTCGCGGCCTTCGCAAGGACCGCGCGGCTGGAGAACCCGGCGCTGGAGTACCGAGTGGCTGCCCTCGCCCCGGACACCCTCACCGCTCAGCTGCCGGTGCTGCTCCGCGAGTTCGGTACGGACACCGGCCGGGAGGCCGAGGTCCGCTACGAGCGGGACCAGCGCCTGGTCCGCCGGTACCGCCCGGTGGACCCGCCGGCCCAGGACACCGGAGGAGCGGCGCTGCGGAACGGCGGCGTCTACCTGATCACCGGCGGCGGCGGGGGGATCGGGCTGCTGCTCGCCGAGCACCTGGCCCGACGGGTGCGCGCGAACCTGGTCCTGGTCGGCCGCTCCGAGCCGGACCCGGGCACCCGGGCGCGCCTGGAGGCGATCGCCGCAGCCGGGGGCTCGGCGCGCTATCTGCGGGCGGACGTCTCGCGGGAGGACGACGTACGAGCCGTGCTCGCCGCCGTCGAGGCCGACCACGGGACGCTGAACGGCGTGGTGCACGCCGCCGGAGTACTGCGGGACTCCTTCCTGGCCGCCAAGTCGCCGCAGGACCTGTCGGCGGTGCTGGCGCCCAAGGTCCACGGCACGGTCCACCTCGACCGGCTGACCGCCCACCACCCGCTGGACTTCTTCGCGGCGTTCTCGTCCGTCGCGGCCCCGCTCGGCAACGTCGGCCAGGCCGACTACGCGTACGCCAACGCCTTCATGGACGCCGCTCTGGCGCACCGCGAACGGCTGGTGGCGGACGGGCGGCGCAACGGCAGGTCGGTGTCGATCGCCTGGCCGCTGTGGCGGGATGGCGGGATGGCGCCCGACGAGGCGTCCGCCGCGGAGCTGGAACGGCGCCTGGGCTCCGCGGCACTGCCCGCACCGGTCGGCCTGACCGCCTTCGAAACCGCCCTCACCCTCCCCGGCGGTGCCGTGCTGGTCGCGCTCGGCGACACCGGGACCGTACAGGCCGCCCTGTCACCGGCCGAGAGCCCCGCGGCGCGGCCGAGGACGGCGGAACCGGACGTGCCCCAGGCCCCCGCCGCACGCTCCGAGGCGGCGGCCGACCCCCGGGCGGTGGCCGAGAACCTGCTGCGGGAGACCCTCGCCGCGCGGACCAAGCTCGATCCGGCGGCCATGGACGCGCAGGCCCCGCTGGACCGCTACGGCATCGACTCGCTGCTGATCGTCCGGCTCAACGGCGACTTGGAGGAGACCTTCGGGGAGCTGTCGAAGACGCTGTTCTTCGAGTACACCACCCTGGCCGAGCTGGCCGGCTACTTCGCCGACCACCATGCGGACCGGCTTCGTGAACTGGCGCCCGTCGACCGGCCGGAGCCCGCACCGGCGGCCCCGGCGCCCCGCGAGCAGGCCCCCGCGGTCCCGGCCCCCGCCGTCCCGGCCCGCGCGGACGGCGCGGACGGCGCGGACGGCCATCCCGTGGACGAGGACGAGGACGCCATCGCCGTGATCGGGTTGAGCGGCCGTTACCCGATGGCCGCCGACCTGGGGGAGTTCTGGCAGAACCTGGAGAGCGGCCGTGACTGCGTGACCGAGATACCGGGCGATCGCTGGGACCACAGCCGCTATTTCGAGGACGGCCCCCCGGCCCCCGGCCGCGCCTCCACCAAATGGGGCGGGTTCCTCGACGACGTGGACCGGTTCGATCCGCTGTTCTTCGGCATCTCGCCGCGCGAGGCCGAGCTGATGGACCCCCAGGAACGGATGTTCCTGCAGACCGCCTGGCATGCGGTGGAGGACGCCGGATACCGGCGCGCCGACCTCGCCGGCCGCCAGGTCGGGGTGTTCGCCGCGGCGATGTACGCCGAATACCAGTTGTTCGGCGCGGCCGCCCTGGCGCATGGCGATGGGCCGGTGGCGGCCTCGCTGCACGCCTCGATCGCCAACCGGGTCTCCTACGTTCTCGATCTGAGGGGGCCGAGCCTGGCGGTCGACACCATGTGCTCCTCCTCGCTCACCGCCATCCAGCTGGCTTGCCAGAGCCTGCGCGGCGGCGACAGCGAGCTGGCGATCGCGGGCGGGGTCAACCTCTCCCTGCACCCGCACAAGTACGTGTACCTCAGCCAGGGCCGGTTCGTGTCGGCCGACGGCCGCTGCCGTTCCTTCGGCGCGGACGGCACCGGCTACGTGCCGGGCGAGGGCGTCGGAGCCGTACTGCTCAAGCCGCTGCGCCGGGCCCTGGCGGACGGCGACCACATCCACGGCGTCATCCTCGGCGAGGCGGTCAACCACGGCGGCCGGACCAACGGCTACACCGTGCCCAGCCCCCATGCCCAGCAGCGGGTGATCGAGCAGGCCATGCGCCGGGCCCGCACCTCCCCGCGCGACATCGGCTACGTCGAGGCCCACGGCACCGGCACCTCGCTCGGCGACCCGATCGAGATCACCGGTCTGCGCAAGGCGTACGAGGCCCTCCAGCGGGAGCAGGGGGCGGACGGGGACCTGCCGCACCTCCCCATCGGCTCGCTCAAGTCGAACGTCGGCCACCTGGAGGCCGCGGCGGGCATCGCGGGCCTCACCAAGGTGCTTCTGCAGTTCCGGCACGGCCGGCTGGTGCCGTCCCTGCACTCGCAGCGGCTCAACCCGAACATCGACTTCGCCGGCTCGCCCTTCCGCGTACAGCGTGAACTCGCCGAGTGGGAGCCGCAGACCGGGGACGGCGGCGCGCCCGGGCCGCGCCGGGCCGCTCTCAGCTCCTTCGGCGCCGGGGGCTCCAACGCCCACCTGGTCCTGGCCGAACCGCCCCGCACCGGGGCCCAGGACGCCGCGGCGGTCCCGGCCGCCGAGCAGCGCACCTCCGAGCCGCTGCTGTACGTGCTGTCCGCGTGGGACGAGGAGCGGCTGCGCGAGTACGCCGGCCGGCTCGGCCGGTTCCTGCACACCGCGCGGGTCGCCCTGCCCGATGTCGCCCACACCCTCAGGTGCGGCCGCGAGCCCATGGCCGAGCGGCTCGCCGTGGTCGGCGCCGAGGGCCCGGCCGTCGCCAGGGCGCTGCTCGCGTTCGCCGAGGGAGCCGCCGCCCCGGCGGGGCTGTGGCACGGACGGGCCGGAGCCGCGGCGACCGCGGACCCGGCAGCCGCCGACACCGGCCCGGCAGCCCTGGCCCGCCGGTGGATCGCCGGGGAGGACCCCGGCGACGAGGCGTGGGGCGGGGGGGGGGGCCCGCCCGGCCGCCCGCGGGGGCGCCGCCCCCCCGCCCGGGCGCGCCGACCCCCCCCCCGCGCGCCGGGGGAGGGGGGGGGCCC
>NZ_JBIBJI010000005.1:0-266781 GCF_042958345.1 Streptomyces sp. NPDC007983 | reverse complement strand
GGCCCCGCCCGCCCCCCCCCCCCCGCCGGCCCGCGCGGGCGGCGGGCGGTCGCGGGGGCCGCCCCCCGGCGCCCCCGGGGGCGCCGGGCCCGCCCCCCCCCCCCCACGCCGGGCGGCCGCCGCGCCGCGTCCCGCTGCCGGGCTACCCCTTCGCCCGGGAGCGGTACTGGCTGGACGCCCCCGCAGACGAGCCGGATGCGGCGGCCGGCGGTGCGCTCCACCCGCTGCTGGACGCCAACGAGTCCACCCTCGCCGAGACCCGCTTCCGCACCACGCTGCACCTCGACGACCCGATGATGCGCGACCACGAAGTGGCCGGGCGGCGGCTGCTGGCCGGTACCGCCCTGCTGGAGATGGCCCGGGCCGCCGTGGAGCGGGCGGCGGGCCGGGCGCCCGGCCGCCTGCGCGACGTGGTGTGGGGACGACCGGTCGAGACCGTGGACGGCACGCTGCCGGTGTTCGTCGGACTGCGCACCGAGAACGCCGAGCGCGGCGCGGTGCCCGCAGACGTGGCGTTCGAGGTGTTCAGCGAGGCGGCCGAGACCGGCCGGGTCACCCATGTACGGGGGGTCGCGGGCACCGCCGGGGCCGCCCCGGCAGGGCCGCCGCTCGACCTTGAGGCGGTGCGGCATCGCTGCGCCGCACCGCGCGATGGAGCCGACGTCTACGCCGACTACCAGCGGGCCGGTTTCCACTACGGCCCGTCCTTCCAGGTCATGCGGGGGGTGTGGACCGGTACGGACGAGGTGCTGGTGGAGGCACGGCTGCCCGAGCCGCGGCAGGAAAACGCCGGCGCCTTCACTCTCCATCCCGCCCTGCTGGACGGCCTGCTGAGGTCCGTGCACTGGATGAACCGCGACACCGCCCCGGACGCCGGTGATCTGGTGGTGCCGTTCTCACTGGGAGAGATCGAGATCCTCACGCCGCGGCTTCCACCGGTCTGCTTCGCCCACGCGGTGCCGGCCCGTGGCACCGGCTCCCGGGCGTCGGCCGTCCAACGGTTCGACGTGGTCGTCACCGACGAGCGGGGCACCGAACTGGTCCGGGTCCGCGACTTCGCCGGGCGCGTGCTGACGGCCGCGGGCGCCGCGGCGGCCGCGGCGCCGGGCGAGGATGACGCCGACGGGCCGCTGTTCTACGCGTTCGGGTGGGAGCCGGCGGACCTGCCCGCCCCGGCCGAGGAGACGAGGCCCGACGCGGGGACCCTGCTGGTCTTCGCCGCCGAGCCGGAACCGGCCCGGCTGCTGGCCCGGTCCGGTCGGTGGGACCGCGTGGTGAGGGTGCTGGTCGGCGACCGCTACCACACCGACGGCCCCGGCGAGTACACCATCGACCCATCGGACCCCGGGCACTACCGGCGGCTGCTGGCCGAGGTCGCGGACCTCGCCGCGCGGCCCGGACTGGACATCGTCCATCTGTGGGACCTCGGCGGCGGGCAGCCGGCCTCCTCCGCCGTACCGGAGCCCGCACCCACGGAGCCCGAAGAGGAATGCGCCCGGCTGAACGCGGCGTTCGGCACCGGGCTGTTCGCGGCGCGGCATCTCCTGCGGGGCCTGCACGAGCGGGCCGCCGCGGGCGGCCACGAGAGCGTACGGCTGCTGTACGGGCACGCCGCGCCCGGCGGGCAGGCCCGCCCCGAACACGAGGCCCTCGCCGGCCTGATCCGAGGGGCCGCGACCGGCCTGCCGGGCCTGTGGTTCCGTGCGGTGCGGTACGACGGTGTCCCGCTCGAGTCGGGGCGGCTCGCGCGGACCCTGCTGGACGAGCTCCGCGTCCCGGCGGCCGTGGCCGCCCGGACGATGGAGGTCCGGACGATGGAGGTCCGCTACGACGGGTCCGGCCGGCGTCTGGAACGCCGGATCGACTACGCGTCACCGCCCGGCCCCGGTGCCGGACCGGCCGCCGCTCCGCTGAAGGAGCGCGGTGTCTACCTGGTGACCGGCGGGACCGGCGGCATCGGGCTGGCCTTCGCCCGTCATCTGGCCGGGCGTCACCGGGCACGGCTGGTGCTGCTGGCCCGTTCACCGCTGAGCGAGGCGGTCCGGGCGGAGGTGGGCCGGCTGACCGCACTGGGGGCCGAGGTGCTCCCGGTGCGAGGCGATGTCGCGGTGCCCGACGACGTACGCCGGGCGGTGGCCGAGGCAAAGGCGCGCTTCGGGCGGCTGGACGGCGTCTTCCATGCGGCGGGGGTGTACGACCCGACGCCGCTGGCCGACGCGGACCATGAGCGGTTCGAACGGGTGCTGGCCGCCAAGACGCACGGCACCGTCAACCTCGATCTGCTCACGCGTGACGAGCCGCTCGACCTCTTCGTGCTGTTCTCGTCGGTCTCCTCCGTCCTCGGCGACTTCGGCGCGGGCAGCTACGCCGCGGCCAACCGCTTCCTCGACGGCTACGCGGAGCGGCGCGGCCTGCTGGCCCGCGAAGGGCACCGGCCCGGGCGCACCCTCTCACTCGGCTGGCCGCTGTGGGCGATCGGCGGCGTGGACACCTCGCTCGGGGAAACCGGGCTGCGGCGTTTCCGGGAGACGACCGGAATGCGGCCGGTGAACGAGGCCGACGGCCTGGAGATGTTCGAACGCGCCTGGGCCCACGGCTCGCCGGCGCTCATTCCGGCCGTCGGCGACCGGGCCACGATCGACCGCGTGCTCGGGGTGCGGCAGGCCGACCGCATCTCCGCTTCCGCCCCCGCCCCTGCCCCTGCCCCTGACCCTGCCGAGACCCCGTCCCCGTCCCCGGTCCCGTCGGTGGACGGCGGTGCCGTGGCCGCGCGGCTGCGGACGCGGACGCTCGAACACCTCAGGGAGAGGATCGCGGAGGTGCTGAAGCTGCCCACGGCCCGGCTCGACAGCCACACCACGCTCGACACGTACGGGCTGGACTCCGTGATGGTGATGGAAGCCAACACCCTGCTGGGCAAGGACTTCCCCGGCCTGCCCGGCACCCTGTTCTTCGAGTACCGCACGGTGGAGGACCTGGCCGAGTACCTGGTCCGGGAACACTCCGACGCCGTGGCGCGACTGTTCGGCCGGGCCCTGACCCCATCGCAGGCCCAGGGCCAGGCCCGGACCGAGGCCCGGCAGGTGCCGTCGGCACTCCCCGCCGCCTCCGCCCCGCCCGCCGCGGCCGTGGCCCGCGCACTGCCGCCGCCCGCCGATGACGGCGGCGGTGACGGTGGCGAGGAGATCGCGATCATCGGGATCAGCGGACGCTACCCCGGCTCCCGCGACCTCGATCAGTTCTGGGAGAACCTGCGGCTCGGCCGGGACTGCGTCACCGAGGTGCCCACCGACCGGTGGGACGCGGGCGCGCTGTTCGATCCCGACCCGGCGGCCGCCGGCCGGAGCTACTGCCGGTGGGGCGGGTTCCTCGACGACGTGGACGCCTTCGACTCGCTGTTCTTCCGGATCTCCCCGATGCAGGCCAAGACCATGGACCCGCAGGAGCGGCTGTTCCTCGAGACGGCCTGGGGCGCGCTGGAGGACGCCGGGTACCCCCTCGGCGCCCTCCCGGGACCACGCTTCTCGGCCGATGGCCGGGACGTCGGCGTGTTCGTCGGAGTGATGTGGGGCGACTACGCGGTGCTCGCCGCGGAGGAGTCGTTCCGGGGCAACCATGTGACCGTCCCGGCCAACCGGTCTTCGATCGCCAACCACGTGTCGTACTTCGGGGATTTCCGCGGACCGAGCGTCGTGGTGGACACCGCCTGCTCCTCCTCGCTGGTCGCGCTGCACATGGCCTGCGAGAGCATCCGCCGCGGGGAGTGCGGCTACGCGATCGCGGGCGGCGTCAACATCGCCGTGCACCCCGACAAGTACGTCCACCTGAGCCGCAAGACGATGCTCGCCGAAGACGGCAGGTGCCGGTCCTTCGGCGCGGGCGGCAGCGGCTATGTGCCCGGCGAGGGCGTGGGCGCGGTGATGTTGAAGCGGCTGTCGCAGGCCGTGGCCGATGGTGACCGCGTCCACGCCGTGATCAAGGCCAGCGCGGTCAACCACGGCGGGCGGACAGGCGGACTGACCGTGCCCAACCCGCGCGCCCAGCAGGCCGTGATCGAGGAGGCCCTGGCCCGCGCCGGTGTCGATCCGCGCACCATCGGCTACGTCGAGGCCCACGGCACCGGCACCGAACTGGGTGACCCGATCGAGCACACCGGCCTGGAGCGGGCCTTCCGCTCCCGCACCGAGGACGTGGGCTTCTGCGCCCTCGGCTCGGTGAAGTCGGCGATCGGCCATCTGGAAGGAGCCGCGGGCATCGCCGGGGTCACCAAGGCGGTGCTGCAGCTGCGGCACGGCCAACTCGCCCCGTCGCTGCACGCGGAGCAGCTCAACCCCGTGATCGACTTCGAGCGGTCGCCGTTCCGGGTGCAGCGCGAACTCGCCGGATGGCCCCGGCTGCCGCTGCCCGACGGCGGCGTCCCGGCGGAGCAGCCGCGCCGGGCAGCCGTGAGCGCTTTCGGCGCGGGCGGCACCAACGCTCATGTGATCCTCGAGGAGTACATCGAGGGTCCGGACGACGACCACCGTGCGGAGCCCGAGCCGGGCCGGCCGGAGCTGCTGCTGCTGTCCGCCCGGTCCGAGGAGCGGCTGCGGGCCTACGCGGCGAACCTGGCCGCGCGCTTGCGCCGCGAGCTCGCCGCCGACCATCGCGCACCGGCCCGGGCCCTGACGCTCGCCGATATGGCGCATACGCTCCAGGCGGGCCGGGAGGCGATGCAGGAGCGGCTGGCCGTCACCGTGCACGGGCTGGACGAGGCCGCCGAGGTGCTGGAGGCGTTCGCCCGCGGCGAGGCAGGGGACCGGGTGACCCGGGGCGGCGCCAAGGACAACGCGGCCATCGGCGACCTGCTCACCGGGCTGCCGGAGGGCCGGGACCTGCTGCTGGCTCTGGCCGCCGCGGCCGACCACGACCGGCTGGGCCGGCTGTGGGCCTCCGGCCTGGCCTTGGACCCGGACGTCCTTCAGCAGGCGCGCCCCCGCCCGGCCCGGCGGGTGTCGCTTCCGACCTACCCCTTCGCGCCGGAGCGCCACTGGATCGAGCGCCGCCCCGCGGGTTCCGCTCCGGCCCCGGCCCCCGCTCCGGCCCCCGCTCCGGCCCCCGCTCCGGCCCCCGCTCCGGTCTCCGCTCCGGTCTCCGCTCCGGGCGAAGCCGATGGGCGGCCGCCGGTCACCCACCGGCGGGCCCTGGACCCGGCCGAGCCGGTGCTGCGCGACCACATCGTCGGCGGGCGCCGGGTGCTGCCCGGGGTCGCCCATCTGGACCTGGTGTTCTCCGCGCTCGGCGGCCCGACGGCCGGGCCCCGCGAGCTCCGTGAGGTGCGCTGGCTGTCGCCCGTCGCGGTGCACGGCGAGCCCGCCGTGGTGGTGCTGCGCACCGGGCACGACGGCTCCACGACGCGGTACGAGCTGTGCGGCGAGGACGACGGCCATCGCGGCGACAGCGCGGTGGGCGCCGTCCGCTACTCCGAGGGCACGGCGACCGCCGCCGGGCAACCGTCGGACGGTTCCGGCACCGTGGATGTCGAAGGTGTCCGGGCCCGCTGCCCGGCCACCCGGACCGGCGCCGACCTGTACGGGGAGCTGGCCGGCCGGGGTCTGCGGTACGGGCCGTACTTCCGGGCGGTCGAGCGGACATGGGTCGGTGACGGCGAAGTGCTGGGGCGGCTCCGGCTGCCCGCCGAGCACCGCGCCGAGACCGGTCACCACGCCCTGCACCCCGGTATGGCGGACGCCGCGCTGCACACCGTCGCGGCGATGCTCCGCCCCGACGACGGCCTGCTGCTGCCCTTCGCCGCCGAGCGGGTGGAGCTGTTGCGGCCGGTTCCGGCCGAGGGCTTCTCGCATGTGACGGCCCTCGGCGGACATCGATACGACGTGGCGCTGCTGGACTCCACCGGCCGGGTGTGCGTCCGCTTCCACGACCTCGCCTACCGCCGGATCCGGGAACCGGAACCGGGCCCCGCAGCGCGGCCGTCGGTGGGCATCGGCGCGCCGCACGACGGCCATGAGCAGTTCGGCTACCGGCCCCGCTGGGTGCCCGTCCCCGCCGGGGACGACCCGGAACCGGAAGCGGACACCCCCGCCGGGCAGACCACGTCCGTGCTGGTCGCGGCGCCGGAGTCGGCGCGAGTCCTGGCGCAGGCGCTCGGCCGGGCCCACCTCGGCCGGGGCGCCGATGTCGGCCACCTGTGGCTGGCGGAGGCCGGCGCGTCCCCGGAGGACATGGACCGCGAGCTGGCCGGCCGGCCACTGCCCGACCTGGTGTACTTCCTCGGCGGCGCCCGGCACGAACCCGCCGGCACCGCACCTTCCGTCGGCGGCGCACCCTTCGTGGGCGGTACGGCCGGGGACACGGCCGACGAAGCCCGCCGTGAGGTCCTGGCGCTGCACCGTCTGGTGCACGGCCTGCTGCGGCGCGGCGCGCTCACCGGTGGACCGCCCGGGCCCGGCCAGGGCACCGTACGGCCACGGACCACGCACCTGAAGGTGGTCACCGCCGACGTCTTCCCGCTCGGCGAGGACGACCGGTCCCGGCCCGGGGCGGCCGGCCTGTGGGGCTACTGCTCCGTGCTGGACAAGGAGTTCCCGCACCTGAGGGTCGGTTACGTGGACATCCGGGGCGAGGAGACCGCCGCCGCGGCCGCGACTGTGGCGGCCGAGCCGTTCTCCGCCAAGGCACGGGCGGTGTCCCTCCGCGGCGGGATGCGGTACACGCTGCGGCAGGAGCCCGTCGCGCTGCCGCCGGCCGAGGCCACCCCCTTCCGCGACAACGGCGTGTACCTCATCCTCGGCGGGCTGGGCATGGTCGGCTACGAAACGGCCCTGCACCTGGCGCGCACGCACCGGGCCAAGCTGGTGCTGGTCGGCCGCGCCGAGCCCGACACGCGCCGCCGGGAGCAGCTCGCCGGGATCGAGCGATGCGGCGGCGAGGTGCTGTACCTCGCCCGCGACGCGGCGGACCCGGCGGCCCTGAAGGACGCCGTCGCCCGCGCGAAGGACCGTTTCGGGGCACTGCACGGCGTCATCCACTCGGCGATGCTGCTGGGCGCCGCACCGATCCGGGAACTCGATGAGCCGTCCCTGGAGGCGGTCCTCGCCGCCAAGACCGACACGTCGTGGAACCTGGCCCGGGCGGTGTGGGACGAGCCGCTGGACTTCCTGCTCTTCTACTCCTCCGGTGTCGCCTTCGCCGGCAACGCCGGCCAGGCCGGATACGCCGCCGGGTGCGCCTTCGCCGACGCCCTGGCCCGGGATCTGGACCGCACCGCCCGCTTCCCCGTCCGCACGGTCAACTGGGGCTACTGGCACGCCGGTGGCGACCGGGAACGGGAGGAGATCCTGCGGCGGCTCGTCGCCGCGGGCATCCGGCCGATCGGGGCCCGCGAGGGCATGGAGACCGTGGAACGTTTCCTCGCCTCCGGCCTGCCGCAGATCCTGGCGACCCGGGCCTCCGACACGATCCTGGAGGCGCTGGGCGTCGACCCGGACGTAACGGTGCGGCCCCGGCCCGGAGGGACGAGGCCCCCGTCGCGGCCGCACCGGCCGGCCGCCGAGCCGATCCTGGTCAGCGCCGCCGACGAGGCACGGATCAGCGGGCAGCGGGCAGGCTCCCGGGCCCTGGAGCGGCTCGGCCGGCTGCGGTTGCTGGGCGTGTTCCAGCACGCCGGCGCCCTGCTCCGGGCCGGTGAGCGCCGTACGGCGACGGAACTGCGCGGCGCGCTCGGCGTGGTCTCCCGCCACCACCGGCTCTACGAGGTGCTGCTCGACGTGCTGGCGCTGGGCGGCCTGGTGCGACGTGAAGGCGACGAGGTGGTGGCCCTGCCCGCCGTCGAGGACGAGGAGACGCGCCGGGCCGTCGCCGCCCCCGAGGCTGCCCGCGCCGCGCTGCCGGCCGGGCAGCCGTGGACCGCGGGCGTGGCGGACCTGCTGCTGCGCTGCACCCGGGAGCTGCCCGGGGTGCTCCGCGGTACCACCTCGGCGACCGAGGTGCTGTTCCCCGACGGATCCCTGGACGCGGTGACCGCCGTGTACCAGGGCAACCCGCTCACCGACCGGCTGAGCGAGCACATGGGGGTGATCGTGTCGAGGTACGCGCGGGAGCGGCTCGCCACCGACCCCGATGCCCTGATCCGGGTGCTCGAAGTGGGCGCGGGCACCGGCAGCACGACCCGTGAGGTGCTGGCGGCGCTGGAGCCCTTCGCCGAGCGGATCCGGTACACGTACACGGACATCTCCGGCGGGTTCGTGCGGCACGGCCGCAAACAGTTCGCCGACGCCTACCCGTTCACGGAGTTCCGCGTCCTGGACGTCGAGAGCGATCTCGGTTCGCAGGGCTTCGAACCGGACGCCTACGACGTGGTGCTGGGAACCAACGTCTTCCACGCCACCCGGCACATGCACCGCACCATGGAACAGGTCAAGCTGTTGCTCCGGGCGAACGGGCTGCTGCTGGCCAACGAGGGCACGCGGGTGGACCACGCGATGACCCTCATCTTCGGCCTCACCGATGGCTGGTGGGCGTATCGGGATCCGGAGCTCCGGATCCCCGGCGCCCCGCTGCTGGACGAGCGGGCGTGGCGGGACGTGCTGTCCGGCTGCGGCTTCCGGGGGATCGCGTTCCACGGGCTGCCCCAGGACGGCGCGGCCGCCCAGAGCCTGATCGTGGCGGAGAGCGACGGCGTGGCCGTCCATGCGGCCACGGCCGACGAGCCCGCCGCCGCCTCCGGTGTGCCGGCCCTCGACGGCGCCGGCGCCGAGGCCGCCTCGGCCGCCCCTTCCGTGGCGTCCGTGGCGTCCGTGGCGTCCGGGACGTCCGGGGCGGACACCGCCGCGCGGCCGGCCGCGGACCGGTACGCCGCCGCCGAGGACTTCGTACGCGAGGTCTTCGCCGAGGTGCTGGAGATGTCCCCGGAGCAGTTCGACGTGGAGGCGACCTTCGAGGACTACGGCGTCGACTCGCTGGTCGCGCTCCAGATCAACAAGGCGCTGGAAAAACATGTGGGCCGGGTCCCGGCGACGCTGCTCTTCGAGCAGATCACCATGGCCCAGCTCGCCCGCTGGCTGCTCACCGAGCACCCGGACGCCCTGGCCCGTGCCCTGCACGGCGCCGCGCCGGGGACGACGGACGGCGCGCCACGGGCGGCGGCGCCCGGCACCGGGCCGGAACAACCGGTGCCCGCGGTGCCGGTGCGCTCCGAGCATCCACCGCCGCCGCTCACGGGGGAGCTGGAACGGATGGTCGGCGCGCTCTCCGACGCGGAGGTGGACGACCTGCTGAGGCTGCTGGACACGCCCGGTGACGGGGCGGCGGGAGACCGGACGGTGACGGAATGACGACGAGTGGGGCCGGGGCGGAACAGCCCGGTACGGCGAGTGCCGCGGCGCGGCCGGCGACAGGCAGGGGTTCGGACATGGACGACAAGCGCAAGGCACTGCTGCGGCTGCTGCGGGGTGCGCAGGCGAGGCCGGAGACCGTGGAGGGCATCGCCGTCATCGGCCTGGCCGGCCGGTACCCGCGGGCCGGGACTCCGGACGAGCTGTGGGCGCGGGTACGCGACGGCGAGAACTGCGTCCAGGAGTTCCCGCCGGTACGGGGGCCGCGGGAAGCGCGGGCGCCGCGCCCCGGCGGCGGCCCGCCGGACGGCCGCCGCTGGTGGGCCGGGCTGATCGACGACGCCGACGCCTTCGACCCGCTGTTCTTCGGCATCGCCCCCGTCGAGGCCGACGGCATCGATCCGCAGGAGCGGATCTTCCTGGAGACCGTCTGGGCGGCCCTTGAGGACGCCGGCTACCCGCCGCGCCGCCTGGCTCGGGAGAACAACCCGGTGGGCGTGTTCGCCGGGGTGATGAACAGCGACTACGAGTGGATGGGCGGGGAGGCCGCGGCCCTCGGTGCGGCCAACACGGCCCGCTCGAACCACTGGTCCCTGGCCAACCGGGTCTCGTACACGCTGGACTTCCGCGGCCCCAGCCTCACCGTCAACACGGCGTGCTCAGCCTCACTCACCGCCCTTCACCTGGCCTGCGAGAGCCTGCGCGCGGGGGAGTGCTCGGCGGCGGTCGCCGGCGGCGTGAACCTGATCCTGCACGAGTCGCACCTGCGCACCCTGTCCGACAACGGCATGACCTCGCCGGGGAACTGCTGCCGCAGCTTCGGCAAGGGCGCCGACGGATTCGTGGACGGCGAGGGCGTCGGCGCGGTGCTGCTGAAGCCGCTGCGGCAGGCGGTCGCCGACGGCGACCGGATCTACGGCGTCATCCGGGCGTCCGCCGTCAACTCCGGCGGGAAGACCGGGGGATACACGGTTCCCAGCCCCCGGGCGCAGACCGAGGTGATCACGGCGAGTCTGCGCCGGGCCGGAATCGACCCGCGCACCATCGGCTGCGTCGAGGCACACGGCACCGGTACGCCGCTGGGCGACCCGATCGAGATCTCCGGCCTGGCCGAGGCGTTCCGCGAGCGGATCGACGACGGCCTGGCCCAGGGCGTGGAGCGCTGCGCGGTCGGCTCGCTGAAGTCCAACATCGGTCACCTGGAGTCCGCGGCCGGCATCGCGGGCCTGACGAAGATGCTGATGCAGTTCCGGTACGGGACCATCGCGCCGTCGCTGCACTCCGCCGAACTGAACCCGGACATCGACCTCACCGGCACCTCGTTCTTCGTCCCGCAGAAGCCGGTTTCCTGGCCGCGGCCGGTCGTGGCCCGCGAAGACGGGCAGCGCGTGGAGCTGCCGCGCCGGGGCGGCATCAGCTCCTTCGGCGGCGGAGGGGCCAACGTCCACCTGATCGTGGAGGAGTACCGGGCGGACGCCGGGGCGCCGCGGCCGGCGGCCCCGGTGGCGGCCGGCCCGCAGCTGGTGGTGGTGTCGGCGCGCGACGAGGAACGGCTGCGCGCGTCGGCCGCCCGGCTCGCGGCCTTCCTGGAGGAGCCCGCCGCGGCCGGGCACCGCCCGACCCCCGACGCCGGGCAGGTCGCGGACGCGGAGGCCGAGTGCCTGCGGCTGGTCGCCGAGGTGCTTCAGGTCCACACCGACGACCTCGACCCGGCCACGCCGTTCGGCGAATACGGCATCGGCGCGGCGGAACTGATGGTCCTCGCCGGGAAACTCGACGCCGCGTTCGGCGAGCGGCCCGGCAAAACGCCCCTCACCGAAAGCACCACCGTCCAAGCGGTCGCCCGGCTGCTGGCCGGGCCCGCGGCGGATGCGGTGGGGGCGGGCGCGGCGGACGGGCCGGAGCCGGTCTCGCTCGCCGATCTCGCCCACACTCTGCAGACCGGGCGTCAGGCGATGGAGGCGAGGCTCGCGTTCCCCGCGGCCGATCTGGCCGAGGCCCGCGACCGCTTGCGCGCGTTCGCCTCGGGGGGCCCGGCCGCCGGGGTCGTCACGGGCACGGTCACGGCCCGCCGGGCCTCCGGCGAGGACGGGGACCGACTGGCGCGGGCCCTTGACGAGGGCGATCTGCACACGGTGGCCGAGTGCTGGGCACGGGGCGCCGAGGTGGAGTGGGGCCGGCTGCGTCCCGAGGGAACCGTGCGCCGCGTGGGCCTGCCCACCTACCCCTTCGCCCGCAAACGGTACTGGCTGCCGTCGCCGCCCCACCCCGCCGCCGGGGCGGAGCCCGTGGCGAACGCGGCCGCGGAACCGTCCGCCATGGGCTGCTACCGCCCGGCCTGGGTGCCCGAGCAGCGGCCCGCGTCCGATTCCGGCGCGGGCGGCACGGGCGCCTCCCGGGTGCTGATTCTGAGCTCGGACGACGCCGGCCGGCTGGCGGAGGGCATCGCCCGGCACCACCGCGGCGACGACACCCGGATCATCGACCTCGACCACGACGACCTGGTCCGCGCGCTGGCCGAGGCCGGTCCGGTGGACCGCGTCTACCACCTCGGCGGCATCCGCCCGCACGTCCCGGGCGAGGAAGGGGAGCCCGGCGAACTCCACGACAGCCGCAGGCGTGGGGTGCTGGCCCTGTTCCAGGTGGTCAGGTACCTGGCCGACGACGGGCGCCGGGTGCATCTGAAGATCGTCACGAGCGATGCCGCGGCGGCCTTCGGCGATCCCGTCACCAATCCTTTCGCCGCCGGGCTGCACGGGCTGGCCCGGGTCCTGCCCAAGGAGCGCCCGGAGATCAAGGCGGTATGCCTCGACTTCTCCCGGCAGGAGGTGGCCGAGGACGAGGCCGCCTGGGACGGCCTGCTGGCCGCCGTACTGGCCGAGCCCTGCGACTCCACCGGCCGTACGGTGCTGTTGCGGCACACCGTGCGCTACGCGCCCGCGCTCCAGCCGGTCGCCCTCCCCGAGCCGCAGCAGCCGCCGTACCGGGAACACGGCGTGTACGTGATCGTCGGTGGCACCGGCGGCATCGGACGGGAGCTGACCCTCCATCTGGCCGAGCGCTACCGGGCCAGGGTGGTGTGGATCAGCCGCGGCCCGCTCGGCGACGAGCAGCGCGCCTGCGCCGACCGGGCCCGCGGCTTCGGCGGCGAGGTGCTGCACCTGCGCGCGGACTGCCGCGACGTCGCGGACCTGCGGCGGGCCGCCGCGGAAGTGAAGACACGCTTCGGCGCGATCCACGGGGTCGTCCACGCGGCCATGACCTTCGACCCCGGTCCACTGGCCGCGCTCGACGAGGAGGCGTTCGGCGCCGCACTCGCGGTGAAGGCCGACGGCAGTGTGGCGATCGACCAGGTCTTCGGCGCCGAACCGCTCGACTTCCTGGTGTTCTTCTCCTCCGTGGGCGCCCTCGCGGGGACCGCGGGCAACGGCACGTACAGCTGCGCGGCCGCTCTCCAGGACGCCTTCGCGCTGCACCTCGGCCACCGGCGCCGCTACCCGGTCCGGGTCATCGACTGGGGGTACTGGGGCCAGGTCGGCTCCGGTGCCCGGCCCGGCCTGCGGGAGATCTTCGAGAGCCTCGGCATCGGCGAACTCTCCGTCGCCGACGGGCTGTCCGCCGTCAGCCGGGTGCTGGGCAACCGGCTGCCGCAGATCATGCCGATCAGCGCCGACGGCGTCGCCCTGGCCGCCCTGGGCGCCGCCTCCGCGCCGCCCGCCGAGCCGGTTCCCGGCGACGGCGCGCCGACCCTGCGGGCGGCCTCCCGCGCACTGCTGCGGCCGCGCACCGGGGACGCCCCGGGCGCCGGCAGCGTGATCACCGGCCTTCAGCGGCTCTCCGAGATCTGCCGCCCCGCGGTGCTCGGCGTGTTCCAGCAGATGGGCGCTCTGCTGAGCCCGGGCGACAGCCACGACCGGCAGGAGCTGGCCGAGCGGCTGGGCATCGTGCCCGCCTACCGGCGGCTGTGCGAGGCGCTGCTGAACCTCCTGCGAGACGCCGGGTACGTGGCGTTCGACGGCGGGCGGGTGCGCCTGCTGCCCGGCGCCGCCCCGTCGCGGCCGTACGAGCCGGAGGCGATGGAGCCGGAGTTCGACCGGATCGCCGCGGACCATCCCGATCTGGCCTCGACAGTGACCTTGACCCGGCTGTTCCTGCTCTCCTACCCGCGGATCCTGCGCGGCGAGACACGCGCCACCGAGATCATGTTCCCCGACTCCTCACTGGCGCTGGTGGAGGACTTCTACAAGGCCAACCCGCTGACCGACTCCTTCAACGAGCTGGTCCGCGACGCCGTGGACGCCTACCTGGAGCACCGCATCGGGCAGCTTGCTCCCGGTGAGCGGCTGCGCATCGTCGAGCTGGGAGCCGGCACCGGGGCCACCACGGAGACGGTGCTGCCGGCGCTGGCGCCGTACACCGACCTGGTCTCCTACTGGTTCACCGACATCTCCCCGATGTTCCTGGAACACGCCGAGGCCCGCTTCCGCGCCGCGTACGGCGCCCCGGACTTCCTCCACTACCGCGTTCTGGACCTGGAACGCGGGCTGGAGGAGCAGGGCTTCGCCCCCGGCACGTACGACATGGTGCTCGCCACCAACGTCGTGCACGCCACCCGCGACCTGCGCGCCACCCTGGGCAAGGCCAAGGACCTGCTGCGGCCGAACGGCTGGCTGGTGCTCAACGAGCTCACCGAGGTGCGGGACGCCACCACGGTCGTGGGCGGGCTGCTGGACGGATGGTGGCTCTTCGACGACGGGGACCTGCGCCTGCCGGACTCCCCGCTGGCCGCCCCGGCGACCTGGCGGCGGCTGCTGCGGGAAGCGGGCTTCGGCGATGTGACGGTGACCGGCGGCACCGGCCCGGACGGCCGCCCGCGCGGTCAGCACGTGATCGTCGGAGAGGGCGACGGGCTGCGGCCCGCCACGCACGGCGGCACCGCGCACGCCCCCGCCGTGCCGCAGGGCGGGGACGTCGACGCCACCCCGGCGCGAACCGGTCACGCGGAGGAGGCCCCGGCGGGGCCGGCGCCCTCCGAGGATCTGCGGCACCGGCTCGGGGTCATCGTGGCGCGGTGCCTGAAACTCGACGAGGAACCGGACCCCGACCGGCAGCTCGCGTCCTACGGATTCGACTCGCTCACCGGCATGAAGATCGTCTCAGGGATCGCCGACGAGTTCGGCGTGACGGTGCCGCTCGGCGACTTCTACGATCACCCGACGCTGCGCGAACTGGCGCAGCACTACGCTGACATCGGCACCCTCGGATCCCGGCCGCAGGCCCGGATTCCCGCGCCCGCGTCCGCCCCGGTCTCCGATCCCGCGCCCGCCGCGCCCGTCGCCCCCCTCGCGTCCGCCGCCGCCCCCGTCCCGGCCGGGTCGCCCGTCGTCTGCACCCCGGTGACCGTCTCCGGCGAACCGTCGGCCGACCATCCGCTGTCGGAGGGCCAGCGCGCGCTGTGGGTCATCGAGCGCATGACCCCGGGGACGTACGCCTACAACCTGCCGCTCGCCTTCCGGCTCGACCCGGAAGTCAACGTCGGCGCGCTGCGCGTGGCCCTGCAGAGCATCGTGGACCGGCACGACAGCTTGCGCTCCACGATCCGCACCACCGACGACGGCCCGGTACGCACCGTGGCCGCCTGGCAGGAGCTGCACTTCCAGCAGCGCCACCTGGCCGTCGCGGACGAGGAGGCGGTCCGCGACCGGGTCCGGGAGGAGGCCCGGCGCCCCTTCGACCTGGAGCGCGGCCCGCTGCTGCGGGTCACGCTGTTCACCCGGGGCGACGGCGGGCAGGTGCTGCTCCTCGCCTTCCACCACATCATCTTCGACGGGGTGTCCATCGCCGCTTTCCTGCGCGAGCTGACCGCCGGCTACCGGGACGCCAGTGCCGGGCGCCTGCCCACCGGGCCGGCGCCCACGGCGACCTTCGCCGACTTCACGGCCTGGCAGCAGGACATGCTCGCCGGACCCGAGGGCGAGCGGCTGCGCGGCTACTGGCTGCGGCGCCTGCGGGCCGGCATCGAGCCGCCGGCACTGCCGTACGACCGGCCGCGGCCTGAGCTGCCGGGTCACCGCGGCGCCGCCGTCGAGGGCCACATGGACGCCGAACTGGCGGGTTCGGCACGGGAGTTCGCCGCCGAGCGGCGCACCTCGCTGTTCGCGGTGGTGCTGTCCGCGTACATCGCCCTGCTGCACCGCTACACCCAGCAGCCCGGCATCAGGATCGGCACGCCGGCGGCCGGCCGGCCCTCCACCCGGTTCGACGACACGCTCGGCTACTTCATGAACATGGTCGTCCTGCAGACGGACCTCGATCCGGACCAGGACTTCGGTGCCCTGACCGGTCAGGTGCACCGCACCGTGCTGGAGGCGCTCGAGCACGCTCACTTCCCGCTGATCACCCTGACCGAGGCGATGCGTCAGGCGGGCCGCACCGACACCGCGGAACTCTTCCGGGTGGCCTTCTACTTCCAGAACTGGGTGGAATCCGGCAGCCGGGAGCCGGTGCGCGGGGTGTTCGAAGGGGTTCACCAGGAGGGTGAGTTCGATCTGACCCTGGAGGTCGTCGAAGGCGCGGACGGCTGCACGTTCACCCTGAAGTACGACCCCGACCTCTTCGACGAGGGCACCGTACGCGGGCTCGGCGACCACTTCCTGGAGCTGCTGCGGTCGGCCCTGCGGGAACCGGCCCGGCCGCTCGGCGAGCTGCCGCTGCTCACCGGCGAGGAGCGGCGGCGGCTGGAGGCGCAGTGGCAGCGCGACCGGCGGGAATACCCGCGCGGGGCGACCCTGACCGACCTGGTCGGGGAACAGGCCGCCCGGCGTCCGGAAGCGATCGCCGTCACCTCCGGCGACGAGTCGCTGAGCTACGGCGAACTGATCGAGCGCGTGCACCGGGTCGCCGGGCACCTGCGGGGACTCGGCGTCGCGCCCGGCCGGGCCGTCGGCGTCCTCGTGGAGCGGTCACTGCTGCCCGAAGCCCTTCTCGCCGTGCTGGAGGCGGGCGGCGCCTACGTGCCGCTGGACCCGGCCTTCCCCGTCGACCGGCTCACCTACATGGCCGAGGACGCGGGGCTGCACCTCATCGTCACCACGTCCGCGGCGGAGGCCGCACTCGGCGGCATCGACGTCCCGAGGGTGAGGCTGGACCAGTTCGCCGAGGCAGCCGGGGCCGCCCCCCGGAACGCCGGGCCCGTCCGGCAGGCGGGGCCGGAGGACACCGCGTACATCATCTACACCTCGGGATCCACCGGCCGTCCGAAGGGCGTGGCCGTCCAGCACCGCGCTCTGGTCAACTTCCTGTCCTCGATGCGGGAAGCGCCCGGCTTCGGCCCGGACGACACGCTGCTGGCCCTGACGACCGTCTGCTTCGACATCGCCGCCCTCGAGCTGTATCTGCCGCTGGTGGCGGGAGGCCGGGTCGAGATCGCCCCCGCCGAGGTCGCCAAGGACGGGCTGAAGCTGCGCCGTCATCTGGAGGCGTGCGGCGCCACCGTCGTCCAGGCCACCCCCAGCACGTGGAAGATGCTGCTGGCCGCGGGCTGGCAGGGCGATCAGACCCTGACCGCGTTGTGCGGGGGCGAGGCCCTCGACCAGGACACCGCGGACGTCCTGGCCTCCCGCACCGGCGCGGCGTGGAACCTCTACGGGCCGACCGAGACGACGATCTGGTCGGCCGTCAGCCGGCTGCGCACCGGGGAGCGGGTGACCCTCGGCCGGGCCGTCGCCAACACCCAACTGCTCGTACTCGACGAGCGCGGCCGGCTGGTACCGCCGGGCGTTCCGGGAGAACTGCACATCGGGGGCGAGGGCCTGGCGAGCGGCTACGTGGGGCGCCCGGAGCTGACCGCCGAGCGGTTCGTGCCCAACCCGTTCGACACCGTGCCGTCGCCGCGTCTGTACCGCACCGGTGACCTCGTGCGGGCGCTGCCCGACGGCAGCCTGGAGTATCTGGGGCGCACCGACGCCCAGGTGAAGGTCCGCGGCTACCGGGTCGAAACCGGTGAGGTCGAGGCCGCGATGCGCCGGCTGGCCGGGGTGGCCGAGGCCGTGGTGGTGCCCGCCGCCTCGGCCGGGGGCTCCGGCCTGACGCTGCGCGGCTTCTACACGGAGCGGACCGGGCCGGACGCCGCAGCGGTCGACCCCGCGCCGCTGCGCACCTGGCTGCCGGAGTACATGGTTCCCGACGTCCTGGTGCCGCTGAAGGAGTTCCCCCGGACGCTGAACGAGAAGACCGACCGCAAGCGGCTCGGTTCCGCGCCGCTCGACGAGCTGCGGGCGGTCTTCGGGGACGCGCGGCAGGACCCGGAAGTGCCCCGGCCGCGCCGGCCGGCGGCGGACGCCACGACCGAGGACGACACCGCCGCCCGGGTGGCGGACGAGCTGGCAGGCTTGGTGGCCGAGGTCGCCCAGGTGGCGGCGGACCGGGTCCCCCGGCACCGGCCGCTCGGCGAACTCGGCCTGAACTCGGTCGGCTTCACCGCGCTGAGCACCCGGATCGACAACGTCTTCGGCATCGAGGTCTACCCGACCGCCTTCTACCAGCACCCCACCCTCTCCGCCATGGCGCGGCACCTGCTGCACTCCCACCCGGCGCTGCGGGCCCGCTACGGGGGGCACTCCGCCCGGACCACGCCCGCCCTGCCCCCCGCGGCGGTGAGCGTCCAGGCCGCCTCCGCCGGGGTCACGCGGCCCGAGGCCACGTCCGGCACCGCCGGTCACCCGGCCGGCGACAGCGGGGTGGCCGTCATCGGCATGGCCGGCCGGCTCCCGCAGTCGCCGGACCTGGACACCTTCTGGCGGCATCTGGCCGGCGGGCACGACCTGATCGAGGAGATCCCGGCCGACCGGTGGGACTGGCGGGACCTGGCCGGTGATCCGCGCGAGGGCGAGCACTCCCGTTCGCGCTGGGGAGGGTTCGTACCGGACGTGGACCGATTCGACGCCGCGTTCTTCGGCATCTCCCCGCGCGAGGCGGAGCTGATGGACCCGCAGCAGCGCCTGGTGCTGGAAGCGGTCTGGACGGCGCTGGAGGACGCCGGTCTGCGGCCGTCCGAACTGGCCGGCCGCCGAGTGGGGGTCTTCCTCGGCGTCACCAACTCGGACTACCTGGAGGTGCAGCGCGCCTCCGGGCGCGGCACCGACCCCCACACCATCACCGGCGCCGCGCTGTCCGTCATCCCCAACCGGGTGTCCTACCTGCTCGACCTGCGCGGCCCCAGTGTGGCCGTGGACACCGCCTGCTCCAGCTCGCTGACCGCGATCCACCAGGCGGTGTCCGCGCTCCGCGACGGCAGCTGCGACCTGGCGATCGCCGGCGGGGTGAGCCTCATCCTGGATCCGTCGCTGTACATCGCCCTCAGCAAGAGCGAGATGCTCAGCGAGGACGGCCGCTGCAAGGCGTTCGACAGCCGCGCCAACGGATACGTACGCGGTGAGGGCGTCGGCGTGGCGGTACTGAAGGACCTCGCGGCGGCCGCGCGCGACGGCGACCCGGTGCACGCCGTGGTCCGGGGCTCCGCCGTGAACCACGGCGGCCGGACCAACTCGCTGACCGCCCCCAGTCCCGAAGCGCAGGCGGACGTCATCGCGCGGGCCCACCGGCTGGCGGGCACCGACCCGGCCGCCGTCGGCTATGTCGAGGCGCACGGCACCGGCACGGCGCTGGGCGACCCGATCGAGGTGACCGGGCTGCGGACCGCGTTCGCCCGGCTGTACGAGGAGGCCGACCGGGAGCTGCCGGACAGCCCGGCCTGCTCTCTCGGCTCGGTGAAGAGCAACATCGGCCACCTGGAGGCGGCGGCGGGTATGGCCGGTCTGTTCAAGGTGGTCCTGGCCATGCGGTACCGGACCATCCCGGCCAGCCTGCACGTCGTCCAGCAGAACCGCTATCTCGACCTGGACGGCGGCCCCTTCCGGATCGCCACCGAGACCGTCCCCTGGCGGCACCACCGCGATGACCGGGGACGGCCGCTGCCCCGGCGGGCCGGCCTCAGCTCCTTCGGGTTCGGCGGAGCCGGAGCCCACCTGGTGCTCGAGGAGGCGCCCGCCACGGCCGTCGCACCCACGGACACCGAGACCGGACACCGGCCTGGACGGCCGGCGTTGCTGGTGCTGTCGGCGCACACCCGGTCGGCCCTGACCGCCTACGCGGAGCGTCTCGCCGCCCTGCTGCGGCGGCAGGACGGCGAGACGGCCGCGGCGGACCCGGCGAACATGGCAGACATCGCGGACATCGCCTACACGCTCCAGACGGCCCGCGAGCCGATGCCGGAGCGGCTGGCGGTCGTCGCCGAGGACCGCGAGCAGGCGCTCGGCCTGCTGGAGGCGTTCATCGCCGGCGGCCCGGCCCCGGACCGCACGACCGGTGCCGTCCATGGCCGGGCCGGGGCCGCCCCGCGGGGCGCCCGGCCGCGCGGCGCCGCCTGGCAGCGGTACGTGGCGGCCTTGCTGGCCGATCACGACCTCGACACGCTGGCGGACCTGTGGGTCGCCGGCGAGGAGATCGACTGGCGGGCGCTGTACCAGGAGGCCGCCCGGCCGCCGCGCCGGGTGCGCGTGCCCACCTACCCGTTCGAGCGCACCCGCCACTGGGTCGCCGACGGCGCCGGACGCCCGCGGGCCGGGGCGCCCCCGGCGCAGCAGGCCGGGCCGCACCCGCTCCTGGACGCCGACGGCTCCGTGGCGGGGGAGGGGGAGTTCGTCAAGCGGCTCACCGGTGAGGAGTTCTATCTGCGGGACCATGTGGCCGACGGGACGCCCATCCTGCCCGGCGTGGTCCTGCTGGAGATGGCGCGTGCGGCGGACGAGCTGTCACGGAGCGACGGCCTGCCGGTGAACCGGGTCGAGGAGGTGTCCTGGGCCGCCCCGGTCCAGGTCGGCGGCGCCCGGCCCGGCTCCGACGGGGCGGCCGCGCCGCCGGCCGCCGTCAGTCTGCGGATCCGGCTCGACCGGGATCCGGAGCGGCCGGAACGCACCGGCTTCGACATCCGGACCGCCGACGGCGGTGGCGTCCGGCCCCATGCGAGCGGCGTGCTGGTCGCCCGGCCGGCCGGCCGGACCGCCCCGGCCGGACAGCTGGATCTGGCCGCCATCGGGGAACGCTGCCCACGGCAGTCGACGGGCGAGGACTACTACCGCCGTGTCGAGGAGACCGGTTTCCGCTACGGGCCGTCCTTCCAGGCCGTGGAGCGGCTGGCCACGGGCACAGGGGAGGCGCTGGCCCGGCTCGTGCTGCCGTCACACCTGCGCGACGGAGCCGGTGACCACCGCTTCCACCCCGTGCTGATGGACGCCGCGCTGCAGACGGCCGGCAGCATCCTCGCCGGCCCGGACGATCCCGACCGGCCCGCCCACCTGCCGTACTCGGTGGGCGCGGTGGAGCTGACCGCCGACCGTCTCCCCGACGCCTGCCACGCCTACGCCCGGCGCACGGACGACGGCTCCACAGCCGGTCTGAAGGTCTTCGACATCCTGCTGGCCGACGAGGACGGCACCGAGCTGGCCCGCATCGAGCGGTTCACGCTCCGCGCCCTGCCCGGGGCGGCGAACCCGCCCGGCGGCGTCACCGAACCGCTGCTGTGCTTCGAACCGTACTGGCGGGAGAGCACGGCCGGGGCGGAGGGCACACGGCCGCCGAAGACCCTGGTGCTGCTCGACGGCACCGGAGACGGCACCGGTCAGGCGCTCGGCGCCGGGGCGGCCGAGGGCATGGGCGCCCGGACCGTACACGTGGACCTGACCGCGGAACCCGACCTCGAACGGCTCGTGACCGATCTGGCCGACGACCTGACGGGGCGTGGCGACGGACCGGTCGGCATCGTCCACCTGCCCGCCCGGGACGGGGACATCCGGCAGGCGCTCGACAGCGGTTTCCACACCGCGCTCGGCTTCTGCCGCGCCTGGATAGCCGGGCGCGCCGGTGAGGCCCGCTACCTCTACCTCCACACCGACGGCACGGCGGCCGGGCCCGCGCACGCGGCGATGAGCGGCCTGGCCCGCTCGGTGCACGCCGAGTATCCGGGCCTGCTGGTGACCGCCGTCGCCTATGCCCAGGAGACCGACCTGCCCGCCCTGGTGCGGGCCGAGCTGACCACCGCCGAGCCGGTGGCAGAGGTCCGGACGAACGGGCGGCGGCGGCTGATCGGCGCCTGGCGGACGGCCGCCCTGCCGCAGGCCGCGGCGCCCTCGCCGTTCGCGGCTCCCGGCGCGCACCTGGTGACCGGAGGCACCGGCGGCATCGGACTGCACCTCGCCGAGCGGCTCGCGGCGCGCGGCGCAAGCGTCGTGCTCGCCTCGCGGTCGGAGCCGTCGCCCGCGGCCCGGGCCCGGATCGCCCGGCTGGCGGACGGCGGTGCCCGGATCACGCACGTACGCGCCGATGTGACCCGGCGGGAGGACGTGGCGGCGCTGGTCCGCACCGCACGCGAGCGGTTCGGGCGGATCGCGGGCGTCACTCACGCGGCCGGGGTGCTGCGCGACGGGTTCGTCCTGAGGAAGACCCGCGCGGACGCCGAGGCGGTGCTCGCTCCCAAGGTGCGGGGCGCGCTGTGGCTCGACGAGGAGACCCGTGACGAGCCGCTGGAGTACTTCGTGGCCTTCTCCTCGACGGCGGCGGCCCTGGGCAGCGTCGGGCAGTCCGACTACGCCTTCGCCAACGGCTTCCTGGACCACTTCGTGCTGCGCCGCGAGGAGCGGCGCGAGGCCGGGACCCGAACCGGGCGGAGCCTCGCCGTGAACTGGCCGCTGTGGCGGGACGGCGGGATCGCCATGGACGCCGCCGCCCAGCAGGCCATGCGGCGCGAGCTCGGCTTCAGCCCGCTTCCCGCGGACGTCGCGCTGGACGGACTGGAGCGGGCGCTGGCCGGCCGGGCGCCCCGGCTGCTGCTCGCCACCGGCGACGGCACCGTGATCGAGCGGGCCCTGACGGCAGGTCACACCGCACCGCGCGGTGAGCCGGGCGCGCCGGCCCGGCCCGTGAACGGCCTGCCCGATCTGCGGGGCAGGACCGAGCGGTTCCTGCGGGAACTCCTCGCCGCGGAGCTGAAGATGCCGGCCGAGGACATCCGGCCGGACGAGCAGTTCGAGCGCTACGGCGTCGACTCGTTGCTGGTGATGAGCATGACCCGGGCGCTGGAGCAGCACTTCGGGACGCTGTCGAAGACGCTGTTCTTCGAGTACTTCACGGTGGCCGAACTGGCCGGCTACTTCCTGGCCGAACACGCCGGGCGGCTGCCCGGGGTGCTGGGCGTCGCGGAGCCGGACCCGCCGGCCGAGGATGTGCCGCGGGCTCCCGCGGCCGGGACGTCCGCGGAGGTGGCCACCGTGCCCGCTCCGGTGAACGGGGCCGCTCCTGCCGCTGTGCCCGGCAGCGCCGTACCCGCCGCCGCCCGCTCCGCCGTCACCGCCGCCGTGCCGGAAGCACCGGCCACGTCACCGGGCGGCCCGGACGACGACATCGTCATCACCGGCGTGAGCGGCCGCTACCCGCGCGCCGACGATCTGCGGGAGTTCTGGCACAACCTGCGGGAGGGCCGGGACTGCGTCGAGGAGATCCCGGAGGACCGCTGGGACCACGCGCGTTACTTCGACCCGGACAAGGAGGCCCAGGGCAGGTCGTACTCCAAGTGGGGCGGCTTCCTGCGGGACGTGGACCGGTTCGACCCGATGTTCTTCCGGATGTCGCAGGTGGAGGCCGACCACATCGACCCGCAGGAGCGGATCTTCCTGGAGACGGTCTGGCACCTGCTGGAGGACGCGGGCCTCACCCGCGAGGCCATGGCGGGCAGCCGTACCGGAGTCTTCGTCGGCATGATGTACGGCCACTACCAGCTCTACGGCGTCGAGGAGGCGCTGCGCGGTGAAGGCATCGCGACCTCCTCCTCGTACGCCTCCGTCGCCAACCGGGTGTCGTACTTCTTCGACTTCGGCGGGCCGAGCGTGGGCCTGGACACCATGTGCTCGTCCTCGCTCACCGCCATCCACCTGGCCTGCCAGGCCATCCGGAGCGGGGACTGCGAGACGGCCGTGGCCGGCGGGGTGAACGTCTCCAGTCATCCGCTGAAGTATCTGCAGCTCAGCCGGGGCGGGTTCCTGTCCACCGACGGGCGCTGCCGCAGCTTCGGCGAGGACGGGGACGGCTATGTGCCCGCCGAGGGCTCGGGTGCGGTGCTGCTGAAGCGCCGGTCGGCCGCGGAGGCGGACGGCGACCGCATCCTCGCCGTGATCAAGGGGTCCGCGGTCAACCACGGCGGCGCGGGCAAGGGCTTCAGCGTGCCGAACGCGAAGGCCCAGGGCACCCTGATCGCCGACGCGCTGGCCCGCGCGGCCTGGACACCGGGCGATCTGGATTACATCGAGGCCCACGGCACCGGCACCGCGCTCGGCGACCCGGTGGAGGTCAGCGGGCTGCTGCGCGCCTTCCGCGGCCACGACCTGAACGGACGGAAGATTCCGATCGGGTCGGTGAAGTCGAACATCGGGCACGCCGAGTCGGCGGCAGGCATGGCGGCCGTCACCAAAGTGCTGCTGCAGTTCCGGCACGGCCTGCTGGCCCCGTCCCTGCACGCCGAACCGCTCAACCCGAACATCGACTTCGACGCGGCGCCGCTTCGGGTGCAACGGGAACTCGCCGCATGGCCCCCACGCACCGACGCGGCGGGCCGGCCGCTGCCGCGGACCGCGGCGGTCAGCGCGTTCGGCGCGGGCGGCACCAACGCCCATGTTCTGCTGGAGGAGTACGTGCCGCCCCCCTCACCTCCGACGGCGAAAGCCCGCGCTCCGTTCGTCTTCGCACTCTCGGCCCGGGACCGCGCACGGCTCGACGCGTACGCCGGGCGCATGGCGGACTTCCTGCGGACCGACGGCGCGGACACCGATCCCGCGGCGCTGGCCCACACCCTGCAGTCCGGCCGGGAGCCGATGGCCCACCGGCTGGCCGTGGTCTTCCGTGACCGCGCCGAACTGCTGGCCCGGATCGGCGAGTACCTGGCCGGCCGGGACAGCACACCGGGCGTGTGGACGGGGACCGTACCGCGCCGTACGCGGCCCGGGACGGGCCCGGAGGCAGACCCGGAGACGGGCCCGGAGGCAGACTCGGAGACGGGCCCGGAGACAGACCCGGAGGCGCTGGCCGCCGCCTGGACCGCCGGAGCCCCCGTCGACTGGCGGATGCTGTACGACGGGCCGCCGCCGGCCCGGGTGGAGCTGCCGGGCTACCCGTTCGCGCGCGACAGGTGCTGGTTCGCGGCGCCCGGGAGTGCTCTCCCGCACCACGCCCCGCACCACGCCCCGGACCCCGGCCCGTCCGCCGCCCCCGCCGCCCCCGCCGAGTCGCGGCAGCCTCGGCGGCCCTCGGACGGGGCAACCGCCGTAACCCAAGGAACCACCATGTACGAGGAGATCACTCTCTCCGCCGATACCCCGGTCATCGCCGGCCATCAGGTCGCGGGGCACCTGCTGCTTCCCGCCCTGGCCTACATCGACCTCATTCACCAGGTGTTCCGCCGGCAGGGACAGCCACATGACGAGCTGGAGCTGCGGGATCTGACGGTGCTGCGCCCGCTGGTGGTGACGCCCGAGGAACCCGCCCGGATCGCGCTGGACGGCCGGCCCCTGGCCCCCGGCCGCTGGGCGGTGCGGATCGTGGACCGCTCCCAGCCGGACGCGACGCCCTTCGCCACGGCCGAGATGGTGTCGGCGGGCCCGGTCCGGTTCGCCGGCCCGCGGCGGCCCGCCGCCCCCGCACCGTCCGCCGTGCCCGAGGACCTGGGCGCCGTCTACGACCGGGACGGCCGCGTCGGGCAGGTCTACTCCGGCGCCGTCAGGGCCGGCGGCCGGGTGTGGGAGGACGCCGAGGAACTGACCGCCGAACTCACACCGCCGTCCGGCGCCGGTACCGGTGGCCACCTGTTCCACCCGGCGCTGCTGCTCGGCGCAGCGGTGGCGGCCGGTTCGCTGCTGTCCGGCGGCGGCCGGGACGGTGCGTTCTTCCTGCCCATGTACGTGGAGTCGTTCCGGGCGGTGGCGCCGCTGACCGGGCCGTGCACGGCCCGCGTCCGCCGGTCGTCGCTCAGCCTTCGGGACGAACTCGCCAGGCTGACGATCGAGTTCCTGGACGGCGACGGGCGCATCCTCGCCGAGCTGCGCGGCCTGTCCAGCAAGCTGATCCGCTCCGGCACCCTGCCCGGACTGTCCGCCCCGGCTCCGCGGACGTCACCGGCTCCCCGGCCCCCGGCGGGGCCGGACGGTGCGCCGCTGACGCCCACCCAGGAACGGCTGCGCCGACTCATGGCGGACCGGCTGGGCCTCGCCCCGGAGACGCTGAACCCCGCCATCGGCTACTACGAGCTGGGCATCGACTCGGTCAGCGTCCTGGATCTGGTCACCATGCTGGAGCAGGCCGTCGGCCGGGACCTGCCGCCCACGCTCCTCTTCGAGTACACGACCATCCGCGATCTGGCCGCCTACCTGGACGAGCACCACCCCGGCACCCTGGGCGACATCGCCGCGGCGACCGGCTCTCCCGCTGTCCCGGCCGCGGAGCGCACCGGGCCGGTACCGGCCGGGCCGGTACCGGCCCCGGACGGCACCCGGCTGCTCGCCAAGGGCTGGGAGCCGGCCGGACCGGGCACCGGCGGTCCGCTGCCGCGCTCGGTCGCCGTCCTCGCCACCGCGCGGACCCGGGCGCTGGCGGACCGGCTCGCCCGTGAACTGCCGCGGGTGGAGGTCCTGGAACCGGCCGACCTGGCCGGGATGCCCGCTCCGGGCCGGTTCCAGGCGTGCGTCGACCTGACCGGGTGCGCACCCGCCGGGCAGGACACCCGCCGCATCCACGACGACCCCGCCGACTGGCTGCCCTGGGTGCAGCAGTTGGTGTCCCGGGCCTCGGCGGCGGAGCCGGTGCTGTTGCTCGGCGTCACCCGGGGCCTTGAGACCCCGCCCGCCGGCGGTGCGGACACCGGCCGGCAGCCGGTCAACCTCGCCGGCGCCGCGCGGGCCGGCCTGTACCGGATGCTGCAGAGCGAGTACGCGAAGGTGCGGTCGCGGCATGTGGACGTGGACCCCGCGGACGACGATCCGACGGTGATACGGCAGATCGCCGCCGAACTCGCGGACACCGGCGAGGACGCCGAGGTGTGCCACCGCGCCGGCCGGCGCTACCGGGCGGTGCTGCGGGAGACCCCGGTGGGAGCCGGGCGCGGTGACGGCGTACTGCCGTTCCCCGAGGACGCGGTGCTGTGGATCACCGGCGGCACCGGCGGCCTGGGCCTCGCCTTCGCCCGGCACGCGGTACGGCACTGGGGGGTGCGCCGACTGGTGCTCACCGGCCGGACCCGACTGCCGGACCGGGCCGACTGGGAGGCCCACGTCGACGATGGTCCGCTCGGCCGCAGGCTCGGCGCCCTGATCGACCTGGAGCGGGCCGGTGCCCAGGTGCGTGTGCTGTCGCTGCCGCTGGACGGTTCCGCCTCGGGCGACCTGGCCCGCGCCGTGAGCGAGGCCGAGCGTGACCTGGGCCCGGTCGGCGGTGTCATTCACAGCGCCGGGTTCGCCGACCGCGACAACCTCGCCTTCGTGGGCAAGCCGGCCGCCGGTGTCCGGGGCGTGATGGACCCCAAGGTCGCCGGTCTGGACGCACTGGTGGACTCTTTCGCGGGCCGCTCGCTGAGGTTCTTCGTGGTCTGCTCCTCGGTCGCCGCCGTGGTGCCGAGCGCGGCCGTGGGCCAGAGCGACTACGCCATGGCGAACGCCTACGCGGACTACCTGGCCGCGGCCAGGCCGCACGGCCTGCCGCTGCTGAGCGTGCAGTGGCCGTCCTGGAGCGGTGTCGGCATGGGCGACGCGGAACCCGGCCCCGGCTACCTGCGCACCGGCCTGGGCAGTCTGTCCGAGTCCGAGGGGACTGCCCTGCTCGACCACTTGGTGACGCACGACGCGGGACCCGCGGTCCTGCCCGCGGTGGTCCGGGACTCCGCCGTCTGGCGTCCCGAACTGCTGATGCGGCGCCGTATCGACGTCCCGGCCGCCGCCCCGGCCCCGGCCGCGGAGCCCACCCCGGCCGCCGAGCCGGTCGGCCCACGACCCTCGGGGGAGCTCGCCGAGACCGCTGTCTCGTGGCTGCTCGGCCTCCTCGCCGAGCACCTGCACTTCGACCCGGACAGGCTCGCGGCCGACACGCCGATCGAGGACTACGGGACCGACTCGATCATGATGGTTCAGCTGCTGCGCAGCGTCGGGAAGCGGCTGGGCGCCGAACTGGACCCCTCCGCGTTCATCGAGCACCCCACGGTGGAGTCCTTCGTGGGCTGGCTCGCACAGACGTATCCGGCGGAGTTCACCGCGGCCTTCGGCACCGGTCCCGCCGAGGAGCCCGTGCCGGAGCCCGTGCCCGTACCCGCGCCGGAGCCCGTACCCGCGCCGGAGCCCGTACCCGCGCCGGAGCCCGTACCCGCGCCGGAGCCCGTGCCCGTCCGGGGGGCCACGTCCGTCACCGAGCCCGCGGACGTTCCCGCGTACGCGCCCCAAGGCGCCGCCGGACCCGACGACATGGCCGTGATCGGCATGTCCTGCCGCTTCCCCGGAGCGCCGGACCTGGCCGCGTACTGGCGACTGCTCAGCGAGGGGCGCTCCGCCATCGCCCCCGTCCCCGCGCACCGCTGGGACGGTGGCGACGGCCTGATCGCCGGGCTGATCGACCGGGACGGCTTCGACCCGGGCTTCTTCCTGCTCTCCGACGAGGACGCCGCGGCCATGGACCCGCAGGCGCTGGTTCTCCTGGAGGAGACGCTGTTCGCCCTCGGCGACGCCGGCTACCGGCCGGCCGACCTCAAGGGCCGGGACGTCGGCGTCTACATCGGCGCCCGCAGCCGTCACCTCCCCGACGACGCGACGCTGAGCCGGACCCGGAACCCGATCGTGGCCGTCGGACAGAACTACCTCGCGGCCAACGTCTCCCGCTTCTTCGACCTGCGTGGGCCCAGCGTGGTGGTGGACACCGCGTGCTCCTCGGCACTGGTCGCCATGCGGGCCGCCGCCCAGGCGCTGCGCGACGGTGACGCGGACGCGGCCGTCGTCGGCGGAGCGACCCTGCTCGCCGACGACGCGGGCCACCGGCTGTTCGATCAGCGCGGGCTGCTCAGCCCGGATCCCGCGTTCCACGCCTTCGACCGGCGGGCCCAGGGCATCGTCCTCTCCGAGGGCGCCGGGGTGGTCGTTCTCAAGCCGCTGGCCCGCGCACTCGCCGACGGCGACCGGGTCCAGGCGGTGCTCAAGGGCATCGCGGTCAACAACGACGGCCGCACCGCAGGCCCTGCCTCGCCCAGCCTGGCCGCGCAGCAGGCGGTGATGGCCAAGGCACTGGAACGCAGCGGCAGGCGCGCGGACGAGGTGACCCATATCGAGGCCAACGCGGCCGGCTCGGCGGTGCACGACCTGACCGAACTCAAGGCGATCCGGACCGTCTACCGCGGCTCCTCCACGGCCCCGTGCAGCGTCGGGTCGGTGAAGCCGAACATCGGACACCCGCAGTGCGCGGAGGGCATCGCCGGATTCATCAAGGTCGTCCTGATGCTGCGCAACCGGCGGCTGGTGCCCTTCCTGTCCGGGCAGGAGCCGCCGGAGCACTTCGACCTCTCGGCCACGCCGTTCACCTTCGCCCGCGGCCTGGACCCGTGGCCCGACGCACCGCTCGTGGCGGCGGTGAGCTGCTTCGCCGACGGCGGCACCAACGCCCACGCGGTGCTGGAGGGCTGGACCGGCCCGGCCACCGGCCGCCCGGAGCTGGAGCGGCCCGCCCTGGCCCGCCGCACGCTCACCGGCCCCCCGGCCACGGCCCCGGCCGCCGCCGCCGCGGCCGCTCCCGCGGGGACCGCCGCCCCGGGGACCCCGCCGGTCCCGGTCGCCGTCATCGGCATGGCCGGCCGGTATCCGGGAGCCGACGGCCTCGACGCCTACTGGCAGAACCTCCTCCAGGGCCGTGACGCGGTGACGGAGGTCCCCGCCGACCGCTGGCCGTGGCAGACGGCCGGCGGGACCGGCGTGCCGATGTCCCGATGGGGCGGCTTCGTCGCCGACGCCGACTGCTTCGACTCCGAGTTCTTCCGTATCTCCCGGCCCGAGGCGGAGATCACCGACCCGCAGGAACGGCTGTTCCTGGAGACCTGCTGGGAGGCGATCGAGAACGCGGGTTACACCCCGGCCGCGCTGGCCGCGCCGCGCGGGCCCGAACAGCGCCGCCGGGTCGGCGTCTTCGCCGGCGCCATGCACAAGGACTACTCCCTGATCGCCGCGCAGGCGGCGCCGGTGGGCGGCAAGCCGCTCCCGGTGAGCCTCAACCAGGGAATGATCGCCAACAGGGTCTCGTTCTTCTGCGACTTCAACGGTCCCAGCATGTCCGTGGACTCGCTCTGCTCCTCGTCGCTGACCACCGTGCACCTCGCGGTGGAGAGCCTGGCCCGCGGGGAGAGCGAGGTGGCCATCGCCGGCGGGGTGAACCTGTCGCTGCACCCGGCGAAGTACCAGACCTACGGCGCGGTCGACATGCACTCCTCCGACGGGCGCTGCCGGTCGTTCGGCGCGGGGGGCGACGGGTGGGTCTCGGCCGAGGGCGTCGGCGCCGTGGTGCTCAAACCGCTGGACCGGGCCGAGCAGGACGGCGACCACATCTACGCCGTCATCCGGTCCACTGCCGTAAACCACGTCGGCGCCACCAGCGGAACCATCGTCCCCAGCCCGACCGCCCAGGCGGCGGTCATCTCCGAGGCCCTGGACCGGGCCGGCGTCGACGCGCGCACCATCGGCTGCGTCGAGGCGCACGGAACGGGCACCAAGCTCGGCGATCCCATCGAAGTCCAGGGCCTGCTACGAGCGTTCCGCCGGCACACCGCCGACAACGGTTTCTGCGCCCTGGGGTCGGTGAAGTCCAACATCGGCCACGCCGAGTCGGCGGGCGGGCTGGCCGGGCTGACCAAGGCGGCGCTGCAGCTCCACCACCGCACCCTGGTGCCCTCCCTGCACTCCACGACCGCCAATCCGTTGCTCGACCTGGAGAACACACCCTTCCGCCTGCAGCACCGCGCGGAGCCGTGGCCCGAGCCGGCGGCGGGCGGGCCACGGCGGGCCGGTCTCAGCTCCTTCGGCGCCACCGGATCCAACGCCCACATCGTGCTGGAGGAGTACGTACCGGCCGCCGAACGCCCGGAACACCGGGACCACGGGCCGCAGATCGTCCCGCTCTCGGCGCGCGACGACGACCGGCTGCGGGCCCTGGCGGGGCGGCTGCTCGCCTTCCTGGGCGCCGAAGACGGCGAAGGCGGCGAGGGCGGCGGTGGCACGGCGCCCGTGTCGCTGCCGGAACTGGCCCACACCCTGCAGACCGGACGGGTCGCCATGGCAAGCCGGGTGGCCTTCGTCGTGGCGGACACCGCCGAACTGCGCCGCCATCTCGACACCTACCTCACCGGGGCGCGGACACCGGGCACGGCCACGGGCCCGTGGGACTTCGGTGCCACGCCCGCCGCGCCGGAGACCGTCGAGCGGTGGCTCGCGCAGCGGCGGCTGCGGGAGCTGGCCGACCACTGGTCGGCCGGCGGCGCACTCGACTGGCAGCGGCTGTGGACGGCCGCCCGGCCGCGCCGAGTGCCGCTTCCCACCTACCCGTTCGCACGCGAGCGCCACTGGCACCCCGGCGCACTGCCCGCGGCGGCCCACGCCACGACGCCCGTGACCGCGTCCCCGGCCGCACCCGCACCCGCACCCGCACCGCACGCGACACCGCCGACGGCCGCACCCGCGCCCCCTGGGCCGCTGCCGCCCGGCCAGGTGGCCGACCTGGAGGCTCGCTTCCGGGCCGGTGAACTGTCCGCCCAGGACGTCCTGGACCTGCTGGATGCCGGCTCGACCGACGGAGCTCACCGATGACGAACACCGACTTCCGGTCCGTACTGCACCTCTACGCCAACGGGAACCTCGACCGGGAGCGCGCCCGGAACCTGCTGGAGGCTTCGGCGCCGCCGCCCGCCGCTTCGGTTGCCCCGCGGCAGTGGCCGTCCCGGTCGGCACCGATGGACATCGCCGTCATCGGCATGGCCGGCCGGTTTCCCGGCGCCTCGGACGTACGGGAGTTCTGGCGCAACCTGGAGGCCGGCCGTGTCACCGTGGGTGAACTCCCGGCCCACTACCTCCGCGCCGAGGGGCCCGGCTACCGCTGGGGCGGCGCCCTGCCGGACCGGGACGGCTTCGACGCGCCGTTCTTCGGCATCAGCCCGCACGAGGCCGACTCGATGGACCCGCACCAGCGGCTGCTGCTCCAGGAAGCGTGGCACGCTCTGGAGGACGCGGGTCATGACCCGGGAACGCTGCGCGGCAGCCGTACGGGCATGTTCATCGGCGCCGAGCCCACCGGCCACCCGCACGAGTCACCCGGTCGCGCAACCGACGCCCAGGCGGCCGCCGGGCTTTCGGCCGTCCTGGACCTGCGCGGGCCGGCCCTGGTGGTGAACACCACCTGCTCGTCCGGGCTGGTCGCCCTTCACCTGGCCTGTCAGAGCCTGCTCAGTGGTGAGTCGTCGCTGGCCCTGGCCGGCGGTGTGCACGCCGGGCTGGAACCAGAAGCGCTGGACACCGCGGCGGAGAGCGGGATGCTCTCGCCCTCCGGCGAGTGCCGCACCTTCGACGCGTCGGCGGACGGCACGGTCTTCTCCGAAGCTGTCGCCGTGGTGGTGCTGAAGCGGCTCGCCGACGCGATCGCGGACGGCGACCACATCCATGGCGTGATCCGGGCCACCGGTGTCAACCAGGGCGGGGCGGGCACCAGCGGCGCCGCGCCCGACGGCGCCGCACAGGAGCAGCTCATCAGCGAGGTCTACCAGCGGTACGGAATCGACCCGGAGCGGATCGGCGCCGTGGAAGCGCACGGCGCCGCCACCCCCCTGGGCGACCCGGCCGAGGCGAACGCCCTGGCCCGGGCCTACCGCCGGTTCAGCGACAAGAGCGGCTACTGCGCTCTGGGCAGCGCCACGTCACACATCGGCCACTCCCGGGCCGCCGCCGGCCCGGCAGGGCTGATCAAGATCCTGCTGTCCATGCGGCACGGCCTCCATGCCGGCCTTCCCACGCTGAACAAGCCCAGCCCGCTCATCGAACTCGACGGTTCGGCGTTCGTACTGGACGACGTGCCCCGGCCATGGCCCGCCGTGCCCGGCGTCCCCCGGATGGCGGCGGTCAACTCCGTCGGCCACAGCGGTACCAACGTCCATGTGGTGGTCGAGGAGCATCTGCCGGCGGATCAGGGGCAGCGTCCCGCCCGGTCCCCGGCGGGCGGACCGGAGCACCACCTCGTACCGCTGTCGGCGAAGAGCCCCGAGCGGCTGCGCGCGTACGCGGACCGGCTCGCGGCCTTCCTGGAGGACGCCGCGGCCCGGACACCGGTGGCGGCCCCGGAGCACCGGGAGCCGGTGGCACCGGCCCGGTTGCGCGAGCTGCTGGCCGGAGTGCTGGAGGTGGAGTCCGGCCAGATCGGCGAGGACGAACCGTTTTCCGGAATCGGTGTGGAGCCCAGCCACCTCGCCCGCCTCGGCGAGCTGCTCGAGGCCGAATCCGGCGGGACGTACGACCCGGCCGTCGCCCACCGGGCCCGCTCGCTCACCGATCTGGCGCGGCTGCTCGCCACCGAGGAGCCGGGGCGTGACGCCGCCGGCCGGGCGGCGGGGCCGGACCTCGCCGCCGTGGCCCGGACCCTGCAGCACGGCCGGGCGGCGATGACCGAGCGGGCCGCGTTCGTGGTACGTGACCTCGCCGGACTGATCGCCGGGCTGAAGGCGCTGGCCGCCGGGGAGAGCGCCGCGGAGGGCTGTCACCGGGGCACGGCGTCCGGGGCCGGGACCGTGGCCGGCCTGTTCGCGGGCGACCCGGAACTGGGCGAGGTGGTCGGCAAGTGGCTGGACCTCGGAAAGCTGGACAAGGTCGCGGAGCTGTGGGTGAACGGGGTGCCGGTGGACTGGCGCGCCGCACACCGGCGCGGCGGAGCCGGGCGGATACCGCTGCCCGGCTACCCGTTCGGGAAGGATGACCGATGACCCCGCGGACCGGGCGGCGAACCGTCTTCATGTTCTCCGGGCAGGGCTCGCAGTACTACCAGATGGGCCGCGAGCTGTACGACCATGAGCCGGTCTTCCGGGATGCCCTGCGCCGCTTGGACGACCTCGTCGCGCCGGACGTCGGCGGCTCCGTCATCGCCCGGCTGTACGATCCGGACCGCCCGGCTGCGGCGCCGTTCACCGACACCGTCGTCACCCATCCGGCGATCGTGATGGTGGAGCTGGCGCTGGCCGAGACCCTCATGTCCCACGGTGTGACGCCCGATCTGCTGCTGGGCGCCAGCCTCGGCGAGTACACGGCGTCGGTGCTGGCCGGTGTCATGGAGCCGGGCGCTTGCCTGCGCCGGCTCGTCGGGATGGCCCGCTCGGCGGGCGACTGCGCCCCCGGTGGCATGCTCGCCGTGCTCGCCGAACCGGCCCTGTACCACCGCGAACCGGACCTGCACCGGGACCTGGACCTGGCGGCCCGCAACTATGACGCCCACTTCGTGGTGTCCGGGACGCTGGACGCCCTGGACCGGGCCGAGGCGCTGCTCTCCGCCCGTGAGGTGGCGTACCAGCGGGTGCCGGTGTCGCACGGCTTCCACTCCGGGCTGATGGACCCGTCACGAGCGGCGTTCGACGCCCTGTGGGCGGACGTGGAGCTGCGACCGCCCCGGATCCCGCTGATCTCCAGCGCCACCGCCGGTCCGGTGCGCGCGGTCACCGCGGAACACCTGTGGCGGGTCGCCCGGCATCCGATCGAGTTCGCCGCGACGGTCAGGGCGCTGGAGTCGCAGGGCCCGCACCTTTACCTCGACGCCGGGCCGTCGGGCACGCTGCACAACTTCGTACGCGCCAACCTCACCGCCGTGCCGGACTCGCGGTCGCAGTCGCTGGCGCTGCTCACTCCCTTCGCCCGGGACACCCGGCAACTGGCCCGGGCATGGGACTGCGCGGGCACCGGCGGCAGCCGGCCCGCACCCGCTCCTGCGACACCCCACGCGAAAGGCGCAGACACAATGAAGGTGTTCGGCTTCCCGGGCCAGGGCTCCCAGGCCAAGGGCATGGGTGCGGACTTGTTCGACGAGTTCCCCGAGCTGGTCGCCCAGGCGGACGAGATCCTCGGCTACTCCATCCGCGACCTGTGCCTGAACAACCCCGAAGGCCGCCTGCGCCGCACCGAGTACACCCAGCCCGCGCTGTACGTGGTCGAGGCGCTGACGTACCAGCGGCGCAGCCGCCAGGATCCGCGCCCGGCGGACTGGCTCGTCGGGCACAGCCTCGGCGAGTACGTGGCGCTCTTCGCCGCGGACGTCTTCGACTTCGCCACCGGGCTGCGCCTGGTCCAGCGGCGCGGCGAGCTGATGGGCCGGGCCACCGGCGGGGGCATGGCCGCCGTGTTGGGCCTGGGCCTCGAAGCTGTGAAGTCGGCGCTGTCGGACTCCGGGCTGACCGCCCTGGACATCGCCAACCACAACGCCCCGGAGCAGATCGTGCTGGCCGGTCCCACGCCGGACATCGACCGCGCCCGTGCGGTGTTCGAGGGCCGGGGCGCCCAGGTGGTGGTGCTCAACGTGAGCGCCCCGTTCCACTCCCGCTACATGCGCGACGCGGCCGAGGAATTCCGGGAGCTGCTGGACGGCGCGGAGTTGCGGCCGCCGCGGATCCCGGTGATCGCGAACGTGGACGCCCGCCCGTACCGCCCGGACCGGGTGCGGGAGACGCTGGCCGGTCAGATCGTGGGGCAGGTGCGGTGGGTGGATACCGTCCGCCGTCTCATGGCGCAGGGGGACTTCGAGTTCGAGGAGCTGGGCCCCGGCCGGGCACTGACCAAGATGACCCGGAAGATCCGCGAGGGCTCGACCCCCCTGCCGCTGACCGAGCCCGACGTGGCGCCCCGGGCTGTGCCCCGGCCCGCCGCCGTGCCGGCCGCGGTCGTGGCGGCCCCGGTCCGTACCGAGCCCCCGGCCGCCGCGGCGGTGGTCCGGGCCCCGGAGGTGCCGGCACCAGTCGTACCCGCCCCGGACGCACCGGCGGCCACCGCCGCTGTGCCCGTGGTCCCTGCCGTCCCGGCCCCCGTCGCAACTCCCGCCCCGGCGCCCACGGTCCGGCGCGCGCCGGCCGCCGAGGACCTGGGGGCGGCCGGTTTCCGCGCCCGCTACGGTCTGCGCCTGGCCTACCTGGCGGGCGGGATGTACGGCGGCATATCGTCCGAGGCGCTCATCGCGCGGCTCGGCAAGGCCGGCGGCATGGGCTTCTTCGGCACCGGCGGGCTGCCGCTCGCGGAGGTCGAGGCCGGGTTGCGCGGCATCCAGGCCGAGCTGGGCCCCGACGGGCCGTTCGGGGCGAACCTGCTGCACCGCAACGCACACCCCCAGCAGGAGCAGGCTCTGGTCGATCTGCTGCTACGGCTGGGCATCGGCACCATCGAGGCGTCCGGCTTCCTCAGGATCACCCCGGCCCTGGTCAAGTACCGCCTGAAGGGCGGCCGGATCATCGCCAAGGTCTCCCGTACGGACACCGCCGAGGCGTTCCTCCGGCCCGCCCCCGACGAGGTGGTGCGAGGCCTCGCCGAGCGGGGCGAGGTGACCGAGCAGGAGGCCGCCCGCGCGGCCGGGCTACCGATGGCGGACGACCTGTGCGTCGAGGCCGGCGCCGGATGGCACACCGACGCGGCCGGCCTGGCCACGCTGCTGCCGGCCGTGCTGCGGCTGCGCGACACCCTGGCCGGACCGTGGCCGCGGGTGCACGTGGGCGCGGCGGGTGGCATCGGCACGCCGGAGGCCGCGGCGGCCGCCATCGTCCTGGGGGCCGAATTCCTGGTCACCGGCTCGGTGAACCAGTGCACCGTGGAGGCGGCGACGAGCACCGAGGTCAAGGACATGCTCCAGCGCCTCGACGTACAGGACACCGAGCCGGCGCCGTGGAGCGAGATGTTCGAACTCGGCGTGCGGGCCAGGGTGGTCAAGCGTGGTGTATTCCTCCCGGCCCGCGCCGACCGGCTGTACCAGTTGTGGCGCCTGCACGACTCGTTCGCCGACATCGACGCCGGGACACGGCGGCAGATCGAGGAAACCTACCTGCGGCGCCCCTTCGAGGATGCCTGGCGCGACGCCCTGGCCCAGGACGCTCCCGCAGCGGCCGACGGCCAGGAGGTGGGCGCCAAGCGCAGGCTCGCCCTCGCCTTCCGGTCCTACCTCGACCGCGGATTCGAGCTGGCCCGCACCGGCACCCCCGGGCGGCGGGTGGACTACCTGGTGTACTGCGGGCCGGCCATGGGTGCCTTCAACCACTGGGTCAAGGGCACCGGCCTGGAACCGTGGCAGGCGCGGAACGTGGACGCGGTGGCCGACCGGCTCCTGTCGGAGACCGCCCGGCTGCTGCAGCAGCGGAGCGCATCATTCCTGGCCGCTGGATAGCGGTCGGCCCCTGTGGGTGCCGGAAATACTGGCCGTATCACCACGACCGCATGCTCCCCCAGAACGCTCTGCGGCTACCCGAGCTCTGGCAAACTCGAACCAGCAGGTCAGGCCAGGTGACATACTTTCCGGCACCCACAGGCCATGGAAGTCCTTTGCCCAGTGCACGGCCCGAGACCGGGACGACCACGACCTCGATCCTGAAATCCACCATCGCCAACTCCTTCGCCGCAGCGGATGCCGATCGGCACCCACCGACAACGATCCCGGGGCTGCCGTCCCGTTGCCCCAGGGACGAACCCTGGTGGCGACCCGGGCCCGGTGCCCGCCGGGGATCGACACCGGCTCGACGGAGGGTGACGACCGGGAACCTGGGCGCGGCCGATCCGGCGGCGTCGCTCCGGCAGGAGGCGTTCGAGGAGTCCAGCGTGGGTGGCTTTGATCGCGCGGGCGAGTCGGCCGGGGGGCAACGCCGCCTGGTCGGTGACCTGGCGGCGCACCACGCGCAGTGAGCGGGTTGAAGGAGATCCGGTCGGGGTCCCGGTCGGCTTGTCGTGCGGCCTGGTGCATCTTTCCGGCGCCATCCAGCACCGCGCCGGCATGCAGATCTCCAAGACGATCGTGGCCGTCGACAAGGACCCCGATGCCCCGATCTTCGACCTCGTCGACTACGGTGTCGTCGGCGACCTCTTCGACGTCGTCCCCCGGCTGACCGACGAGATCAAGACCCGCAACGGCTGATCCCGCCCAGGCGCTACCAGGCCCGCCGCCCTGGCCGCCGGCCGGGACGCCCGAATGGTCGCGTGCCCCTCGCAGGAAATCGCGGGGTTTGTCCCTGCTCAGCGCACGACCCGTACGGAGTTCTCCACCGTGTCCGGTCCCAACGCATCGTACGTCCGCGTCCGCGGCGCCCGCGAGCACAACCTCAAGGGCGTGGACGTCGACATTCCGCGCGACGTGCTGGCGGTGTTCACCGGCGTGTCCGGCTCCGGCAAGTCGTCGCTGGCGTTCGGCACGATCTACGCCGAGGCACAGCGCCGCTATTTCGAGTCGGTGGCGCCGTACGCCCGTCGTCTCATTCACCAGGTCGGCGCACCGAAGGTCGCTGAGATCACCGGCCTGCCGCCCGCCGTCGCGCTGCAGCAACGCCGCGCCGCGCCTACGTCCCGCTCGTCGGTCGGGACGATCACGAACCTGTCCAACTCCCTGCGGATGCTCTTCTCCCGCGCGGGCCACTACCCACCTGGCGCGGAGCGCCTCGACTCGGATGCCTTCTCCCCGAACACGGCGGCCGGGGCCTGTCCGGAGTGCCACGGGCTCGGCCGGGTGCACCACACGACCGAGGAAGCGCTGGTCCCGGACGACTCACTGTCCATCCGTGAGGGCGCCATCGCGGCGTGGCCCGGTGCGTGGCAGGGCAAGAACCTGCGCGACATCCTCGATGCGCTCGGATACGACGTGCGTCGGCCCTGGCGCGAACTACCCGCCGAACAGCGGGAGTGGATCCTGTTCACGGACGAGCAGCCGGTCGTGACGGTGCAATCGGTGCGGGAGGCCCATCGCATCCAACGGCCGTACCGGGGCACGTACATGAGCGCCCGGCGGTATGTGCTGAAGACGTTCTCGGACACCAAGAGCCCGACCCTGCGGGCGAAGGCGGAACGTTTCCTGGAGAGTGCGCCCTGCCCAGCGTGCGGCGGGAGCCGGCTGCGGCCCGAGGCACTGGCGGTGACCTACGCGGGCCACACGATCGCCGAGCTGGCCGCGCTGCCGCTGGCGGAACTGGCCGATCTGCCGGCGGGCACCTCTTCGACGGCACGTGTCCTCACCGACGATCTCAGGTCCCGTATCGAGCCGGTCCTCGAACTGGGACTCGGCTATCTCAGTCTGGACCGTGCGACGCCCACCCTGTCGGCGGGGGAGCTGCAACGGCTGCGGCTGGCCGCGCAGTTGCCATCCGGGCTGTTCGGCGTGGTGTACGTCCTCGACGAACCCTCCGCCGGACTGCACCCGGCGGACACCGAAGCCCTGCTCGCCGTGCTGGACCGTTTGAAGACCGCGGGCAATTCGGTTTTCGTGGTGGAGCACCACCTTGACGTGATGCGCGGCGCCGACTGGCTCGTGGACGTGGGGCCACTCGCCGGTGAGCACGGCGGCAGTGTGCTGCACAGCGGGCCGGTGGCGGGGCTGGCCGAGGTCGCGGAGTCGGTGACGGCTCGCTTCCTTTTCGGCCGTTCCCCCACACCGGCACGCCACGTCCGTTCCCCTCGGGGACAGGTGAAGGTCGGACCGGTGACCCGGCACAACATGCGCGGGGTGACGGCCGAATTCCCGCTGGGCGTCCTCACCGCGGTCACCGGGGTATCGGGATCCGGGAAATCCACGCTCATCGGTGAGATCAGCGAGGACTTGGCGGGCGTGGGACGGCTGGTGTCGGTCGACCAGAAGCCCATCGGCCGTACGCCTCGCTCCAACCTGGCGACGTATACGGGCCTCTTCGACGTCGTACGCAAGGTGTTCGCGGCCACGGACGGGGCGCGCGAACGTGGTTACGGTGTCGGGCGGTTCTCGTTCAACGTGGCGGGCGGGCGCTGCGAGACCTGCCAGGGCGAAGGCTTCGTGAGCGTGGAGCTGCTGTTCCTGCCGAGCACGTACACGCCCTGCCCGGAGTGCCGTGGCGCCCGTTACAACTCGCAGACACTACAGGTGAGCTACCGGGGGCGGACCATCGCGCAGGTGCTGGACCTGACGGTCGAGGCGGCTGCGGAGTTCTTCGAGGACGTTCCGGCGGCAGCCCGCAGTCTCGGCACCCTGCTCGAGATGGGCCTCGGCTATCTGCGTCTCGGACAGCCCGCGACCGAGCTCTCCGGCGGCGAGGCCCAGCGCATCAAACTGGCCAGTGAACTGCGTCACGGGCGCCGCAGCCACACCCTGTACGTCCTCGACGAGCCCACGACCGGCCTCCACCCCGCCGACGTGGAGGTGCTGATGCACCAGCTGAACGCCCTCGTCGACGCCGGGCACACCGTGGTGGTCGTCGAGCACGACATGGCCGTGGTCGCGGGCGCCGACTGGGTGATCGACTTGGGACCCGGCGGCGGTGACGCGGGCGGGCGGATCGCGGCGGCGGGAACGCCGACCGAGGTGGCCCGGGCGGAGGGGAGCGTGACCGGACCGTACCTGGCTCGGATGATCACGCCGGTAGACTGACAGCGGCCCGCCCGGTGACGTTCGCCTTCCGCCCCGTGCGGACGCGATTGCCGTCGTGCCCGCCCCATGCTTTCGCGGCAGGCCCGGGCAAGCCGCGCTCGGCACCCGTGATGAGGATGTGGTCGAGGGCTTCGCGTCGGATGCTGCCGATGATGCGTTCGCAGTGCGCGTTCATGCGGGGAGCCTGTGGCGCACTGTTGAGAATCTCCCTCCAATCGGCCCGAAAGACGGCGTCGAAGGCCTCGCCGTACTTGCCATCGCGGTCGCGCAGCAGGAAGCGCAGGGACTCGATGCGTATGCCAGGGCCGGCCGTGAGATTCCGCGCCTGCTGCACCGTCCGGTCCCGCGTCGGGCGGGCTGTGACCTTGGTGATGTGCAGTCGCCGGGTGCCGTGCTCGAGGAACATCAGCGCGTACAACCGCCTGCCGAGGGCGGTGTCGATGTGGAAGAAGTCTGCCGCGATGATCCCCTCGGCTTGCGTGGTCCGGAACTCGTGCCACTTGGGGCCTGAGTGACGTGGCGCGGGGGCGATGCCGGTCGCGTTGAGGATCTACCAGACCGTCGAAGCGGCGATCCGGTGTGCGAGTCGGGTCAACTCCCCTTGGATCCGCCGGTGTCCCCGACTCGGCTTCTCCCTGGCCAACCGCAGGACGAGCTTCTTGAACCGCTGCGGGGTGGGCGGGCGTCCGGTGCCACGGCGCGCGGTGTAGTCCCACTTCGCGGTGATGAACCTGCGGTGTCAGGCGAGCACGGTTCCGGGGGTGACAGGGAAGACCTTGAGCCAGTGGCGTCGGGGTATCAGCCCGGACAGGACGGCGAACAACTGGCGGCGCGGGACCGCGTTCCCGTGCCGCAGCACCAACAGTTCGGCGTCCTTCGCCGTCCCACGGCGGAGGAGTACCGATGGAACCGTCAGCAGCTTCCGGGTCACCTTGTACAACAAGGACACGATCATGCAAGGCATAATCTCAACGAACTGACCGCACCCCGCTCAGCTGCGGCGATGACTTTTCGAGCGGCACAGGTCGCCGGAGAGGACTGTAGCCGCCACGTGGAGCACGCCCAGCAGGCGCTGAAGGCATTCGGTCCGCTGCTGAAGCTCCACGAGGTCGACATCGACGACTACGCTGCGGTGGTTCTGCCCGGTGGTCACGGCCCGGTCGTCGACCTCTTCGATGACGCCCACCTGGGCGGGCTGCTGGCTCAGGCGGACAAGGGCGGCAAGCTCATCGGTGCTGTCTGCCACGGTCCGGCCGCACTGCTGAGCGCCAAGGACGCGGAAGGCAACTGGCTCTTCGCCGGCCGCAGGATGACGGCGTTCACCGACGAGGAGGAGCAGCTGTTCGGCACCGCCGAAGGAGCCCCGTGGCTGCTCGCCTCCCGCCTGCGGGAGATGGGCGCGATCCACACCGGTGGTACGGCCTACCAGCAGCACAACGTCACCGACGGCAACCTGTTCACCGGCCAGAATCCCGCCTCCAGCGCCAAGATGGCCGAGGACATGATCGCCGCGCTCCGCTGACACAGCTCCGCATCAGCCGTCCGCACCTCGCACCATCTGAGCTGCCCGGACACACGAGTGCGCCCTTGCCCCCGCGAGGGCCCATTCTTCAAGCGTCACTGGCGGAATCACCCTCTCGATTCCAGAAAGAAGCGTCCCATGGAAACAACCGCACCGCATGACGTCATCGGTCGTGTGGAGAAGGGGCTGCTCATCGCCGGCCAGTGGCGGCCGGCAGCGGGAGACCCGAAGTTCGCGGTGGAGGACCCCGCGACGGGCCAGACGCTGTGCGAGGTGGCTGACGTCTCACCGGTCGATGCGGCAGCCGCCCTCGATGCCGCGCATGCGGCGCAGTCCGCATGGGCTTGCGTTCCGCCGCGTCGCCGCGGGCAGATACTGCGCCAGGCTCACGACCTCCTGCTGGAGCGCAAGGAGGAGTTCGCGCTGCTGATCACCCGAGCAGGCACCTGCTGATAACACCGTGGAACGCACCACTGGCCATGCCCGCGCGCAAGATCGGACCGGCGGTGGCGGCCGGCCGCACCATGATCGTCAAACCCGCCCCGCAGACACCGCTCACGACGGCCGCACTCGCCGGTGTGCTCACCGACGCGGGCCTGCCCGACGGCGTCCTCAACGTCATCCCCACCACCCGTGCCGCCGCTGTCACCGAGCCCCTTTTCCAGGACCGCAGGCTGCGCAAACTGTCCTTCACCGGGTCCACGCCCGCCCGAGCGATCTCCTGGAGCACCTGGTCAGAGGGGTTCCGCTCGCGGCCCTACTCAAGCCGGATGTAGTAGTCAGTGCCCCCCGGCGAGCAATGCCACTTCGTCCCGCCGCAAACCGGGAACTCGGCGGGAACCGCCGTCAGGGAACCCGACATCCCGCGGCAACGTCATCACACGGCGGGCGCGCAGATAGTCGCCGAGTTGGTTCTCGCTTTCACAACGGGAAGGCTGGTCCGGAGGACGAACCTGTGGGTGGGTGCGATGGTCCCACCCACAGATCGGGCCTGTCCAGGAGTGCCTCCTCGCGGTGGCGCGCGACGCCACAGTCCCCACGTCAGCCCAGGTCAGGACGGCGGTGACGGATGGGGCTGATCGTCTCCAAAGCTGCGCCCAAGCGCAGGACGCTCGCCTCGTCATACCAGCGCGAGACGAGCTGAACACCGATCGGCAGACCGTCGGTGGTGGTCCCGAACGGCAACGACAGGGCGGGCAGGCCGGTGAGATTGAACGGAACGGTCGCGCGCATGATGCCGCGCGCCGGAACGGTCACGTCTCCGACGCGGAACGTCGACTGGGCATGCGGTGGGGCGGGGACGGGGCACACCGGGCACAGCAGCACGTCGTAGCGCTCGAAGTATGCGGCGAACAGCGAGCTGAGCGCGTCGACCTGCTGCTGTGCGGTGACGTAGTCGGCGGGTGCCACCTCCGGGGCGCTGATCGTCCGCCGGATGACGGGGTGTACTTCGGACTCGCGGTCGGCAACCACCTGCCGGAAGTACGGCGCCACCTCGGCGGTGTACAGCACCGCGCTCAACTCGGTCGCGTCGATCGCCTCCAGCCCGGCCGGCGGTGCGGGGTCGACCGCACAGCCCAGCTCCCGCAACGCGTCGGCGGCGGCTGTGACGGTGGCCATCACCTCGTGGTCCACCGGGCCGAACGCGGGCTCGCCCGCCCAGCCCACCCGCAACCCGGCCAGGGCCCGCGGCCCCTCCGCGTGTGGCGGCGAGTGCCGTACGTGACCGTCGACACCGTCGGGCCCGGCGAGAATCCGAAACGCGGTGGCGATGTCCCGCACACTGCGCGCCATCGGGCCGACGTGCCAGTAGCGGCTGGGAACCCGGGGCCAGTGCCCCGTGATCGGTACCCGGCCCCTGGTCGCCTTGAGGGCGAGAATGCCGGTGTCGTGGGCCGGGCCGCGCACGGAGATGGCCACGTCACTGCCCAGTCCCAGCGGCGACATCCCGGCGGCGATGGCGGCTGACTCACCGCCACTGGAGCCACCCGGAGTCCGCTCGCCGTTCCACGGATTGCGGGACCTGCCGACGATCAGGTTGTCGGTCTCGGTCCAGTAGGAGAACTCGGGCAGGTTCGTCTTGGCCAGAGGAATGCCACCGGCCGCCCGTAGCCGGGCCACCGCGGTGGCGTCCGCCACCGGGACATGGTCCCGGAACAGTGCCGAGCCGCGCGTGGTCACCGCTTCCGCCACGTCCAGCGAGTCCTTGACGGTGAACGGCACACCGTGCAACGGACCCACCGCGTCGCCGGCCGCCATGGTCTCGTCCGCGGCGCGTGCCGCGGCGAGCCCCTGCTCGCCAAGGACCGTCACCACGGCGTTGACCTGCGGATTGACTGCCTCCATGCGAGCCAGGAAGACCCGCACCACCTCCACCGCGGAGACCTGCCGCGTGGCAATCAGCTCCGCCAACGCGGTCGCGTCCAGATAACAGATGTCGCTTTCGGACATCTACCTGCCCCTTCCACCAGCCGCCAAGATCAAGGTACCCGCAGGATGGCCGGTCGCGGCCGTTTCGGCACCGGTCGGGGAGTTCAGCTCTCCAGGCGGGCGGCTCGGGCCTTCAGGTCCTCCGCGAAACCATCCCAGTCGGGTCCGAAAGAGAGCAGGTCCGAGACAGGCTGCGGCACCTCCTGCTGCTGGTCCGGCCCGACACGGTGTTGCGCTGGCATCGTGAACTGCTCAGGCGACGCCAGGCCGCGACTCGGCGGAGCACTCCACGAGTACCAGCACGCGGCCTGAGCTGCGTGGATGATTTATCGGCACCCGCACTGCTGTCGCGCTTATGTCCCACTGGTCACAGCTGCCGGCGGCATGGCTGACAGCCGTCCAGGACGTGTCGCAGAACCGCGTCACCAGGCCGACGATCGCACCCTCCCGCTCCTCTTCCTGCGCCATAGGAGGGCACCGGCGCCGTCGGCCATCACCGCCGTGGTCGTGGACGTGGTCACTGGTGTGAGCAACCCTGGATACGATGTCGGGCGGGTATCCGTTGACTCCGAAGGTGCCCGAAGACGGTCGGCTCGTAGAACCAGCCCGTGGCCGGGCTGTCCGGGCGGCGGCCCCGGTCGCCAGCCTGGCCCCCTCCGCAACGCCCAAAGCCACGTGCTGTTCCACCTTCTCGCGCCGGCGGGCGCTCATCAGCGGTCCGGTCGTGGTCGCCGGGCCCAGGGGATCGCCGATCACCTGCTGCTGCGTGATCTCGACGAGACCGTCGAGGATCCGGTCGTAGCGGCCGGGCCCGGTGTTGAGGAACGACAGGAACGCCGGCCCCTGCAGGGTGTGTTCCAGGTTGGCGTCGTTGAGGACGATCGCCGCGGATTTGCCGCCGAGTTCGAGGTTGGCCGGGATGAGGCGTTCGCCGCACTCGGCACCGATGAGGCGGCCGGTGGAGGTGGCGCCCGTGAAGGCGACCTTGTCGATGCCGGCCGACAGCCCGGCCTCCTGCGCGATCCGGACCAGCAGGGCGCCGCTCAGCGAGGTCTCCACCGAGGGCTTGAAGACGACAGTGCAGCCTGCCGCCAACGCCGGTGCGATCTTGGTGATGGCGAGAAACACCGGGTAGTTCCACGGCGGGATGACAGCCGCCACGCCGATCGGCTCACGCCGTACGACGGTCCGGCTGCCGGGCCCGACGGAGATGCGGGTCTCCTCCTGTTCCAGCCCACGGGACAGGCCCGCGTAGTAGCGGAGGACCATCGCCGGGGCGTCGACATTGTTCATCAGGGAGAAACCGGGTCCAGCAGGGTGACGTCTCGGTGTTGGTGGCGGTCTTCCACGTGCCGTCGGCGTGGATCTGGGCCAGATGGCGCACGGGCAGGGGGAGGGCGGTGCGGCTCATGGCAGGACTCCGTATGTTGGGGCGGTCATCATCCGGGCGGGTGTGGCCATCGAGGTCGAAGGTGGTCACAGTTGCCTTCCAGTACTTGGTTGTCGCCAAGGACTGGTCGATGCGGCCGGGACTCGACGGGGATCGGGTCGTCGGCGCCGCCGGTGAGCTGGTGCGCGGCGCTCGACATCGGTCGCGTCACACGGGTGCCCCAGGCGGTCCTCATCAGGTTGATCGGGGTGAGGCCGCCCTTCATGGCGGGCGTCGTTGAGGTTCTGCACCAACTGGAGAAGCTCCGTTGGTTGAGTGCAGGCGAACAATCCAAGCCAACATCTTGATTGAAGATTGACCTGGCAGAGTGGGAGGAGCTAGCCTCAAGAAAAATATGTCAGGCCTGAGGTGTAAAGAAATAAGATACGCCAAAAAATAATGTGGTCGTGCCATGTCTCTCTTCTCCTCTGCCGCGACTCTGACCTGTCAACGGCTACAGAGAATTATCCCTGCTGCTGAGCCGTCCTGGTCTGTGGTTTTCCTCTTGAGAGCGCATCATGGATGTGCGGATGATGTGGCCTCGAATTCTTCCATCAGTAGATCTCTCAATCGTATCCGCAGGGTCCGGGAGTTCACCGGCAACCTTCACAGGATGCCGAGCGGCCTGACGGCGCTGACAAAGTCGTGACAGTGTTGCCACGACAAGGCTCAAACCCGCCTTCGGTCAGCCGTGACTTAAAGGGCCAAAGGTGGCGTAGCCGGGTTGCGCGCCCGGGCGTTCCACCCGGATCCGGGTGCCCGGCTGGGCGTCAGGGGAAGTCGGCAGGGGTAAATCGCCGAGGAAGTCTCCGTACGCCGGCGACGGATGCGTGCCGAGGTCGATTTCTGTGCGGTCCGGCGGCAGTAGCCACACGTGCCACTCGTCGCACTCCAGTGCCGGCACCGCCACGCCCTGGGTCCAGGGCGTGGCGGTGCCGGCGGGCTGCCCGAAGCTGATCAGCTCGCCGGCTGACTTGTCCACATCGGGCGTCGAGAAGCTGCCGGCGAAGTCGGCGAGGGCCGCCTGGCCCGCCGAGCAGAGTGTCAGCCCGAATTCACCGCCGGCTTCCAGGGCTGCGCGCGTGTCGGCACGCGGACTGTGCGCAACGGATACGTAGAGAGGGGTTCTTGTTGACGTAGTAGGACCACTCAGCCGACATGATGTTGACGCCTCGTTGGTCAAGAGTGGTTATGAGGCCGACAGTTGAAGTCAGTTTCTTCCATGCCTGGCCGGAGTCCATCCTGATGCCAGTGATAGCTTATCGCTGGCCCGGTTGGAGAAGCAACCGTCTTTGCGTCGCGAGAATGCGTTTTTGGAAAGTGTGCGTTCGTGTCGCCATTGTGCACCTCGTAACGGAAGTGTGTCCGTGATCAATTAATCTTCCGATGCCGTTCACGTTCCTCCACTGGCTGTCGATTGCGGCAAGAGATCTTGGAATATGGCGCGTCAGGGTGGCAAGAAACGCACGGTCAGACGGGATTGTTCGAAATCCGCTAGGCGGGGTACGTGTCATTGGGCCGCGATCATCGCGTGCCGCGAACCCGATGTCAGAGGGTCGGTCCGTCATGATCGCATCGACGAGACAGGAGGAAGTGTTGATCGACCAAGAAGTGAGATTACTGGTCGTTGCGGATTGCGAAGGTGCAGAGGTGATGGTCAAGGACCTTGAACGCCACGGTTTCGGTACCGAAGCGGCTGAGACGGGTGTACAGGCAATGGCTACCGCCCACGACTTCGACGTCGTTCTCATTGATCTCGACCTCAAGGATTTCGACGGACTCACGCTGTGCAAGAGGATCCGCGAGGCCAGTCACGTCCCGATGATCGGTTTCTCCAAGGACGAGCTCGACCGGGTGCTCGCTCTGGAAATAGGGTGTGACGACTGCATTACGAAGCCTTATCCCAGTCGCGAGCTCATGGCGCGTCTTGAAGCACTGCTGCGGAGAGTGCGGGCCAAACCCCAACCGTTACTGGTCGCTGACCAACTGGAGATCGATCCCAACCTGCGTGAGGTCCGGGTCGGTGGCGAACTCATCGCACTGACCCGCACGGAGTTCGAGATCCTCCACCTTCTCGCGGGCGAGCCGGGGAAGATCTTCTCCCGGTCCGAGCTGCTGCGGCGCGTGTGGGCCTACGACAACACGGACCCGGAAGTGACGTCGCTGGCCAGCCGGACGATAGACACGCACCTGAGCAGCATCCGCAAGAAGCTCGGTTCTGCGCAGTGGATCGTCACGGTGCGCGGGATCGGCTTCAGATTCTGCAATGAGATGATATCGGGTGAGTTGAGAACAGGTGACTAGAAGACCCTTTTCGGGGTCGTGCAGTGGTCCCGGGCGGTGCCGTGGCGACGGGGTCAGACGGTTTCGTACAGCGCGTCGGCGGTGGCCGTGGAGGTGATGCCGGCGACGGGCCCCTGATAGAGGATCTGCCCGCCGTGCTTCCCGGGACCGGGGCCGAGGTCGATGATCCAGTCGGCCCGTCGGATGACGTCGAGGTTGTGCTCGATCAGCACGACGGTGTGCCCGTGGTCCACCAGGCTGTCGAGGTGGCTCAGCAGGGTGTCGATGTCGCGTAGGTGCAGGCCGGTAGTGGGCTCGTCGAGGATGTAGAGGGTCGGCCCGGTGGAGTCCCGGAGCTCCTTGGCGATCTTCACGCGCTGGCATTCACCTCCGGAGAGAGACGTGAGGGGCTGGCCGAGCCGCAGATAGCCCAGGCCGACCTCGTCGAGGTGGCGCAGCGCCTTCGTGACCGTGCGATCGGAGAGCCGGTCGATGGCGTCGGTGATCGTGAGGTCGTCGATGTCGGCGATGGACAGCCCGTCGACCCGGTACTTCAGGACCTCGGGCGTGAACCGGCGCCCCTGGCAGGTCTCGCAGACCGTCTCCTGATCCTCCATGAACGCCAGGTCGGTGGTGACGAACCCGAGGCCCTTGCACTCGGGGCAGGCGCCATCGGAGTTGGCGCTGAACAGGCCGGCTGGGACCTGGTTGTGGCGTGCGAAAACCTTACGGATGGGGGTCGCGATCCCGGTGTAGGTGATGGGGGTCGAACGGCGGTTGGTGCTGACCTGCTTCTGGTCGATCACGACCGCGTCGTGCTGGGCGACGAGTTCGCTCGCGAGACTGGATTTCCCGGAGCCGGCCACGCCGGTGAGCACGGTTGTCACACCCATCGGAATGTCCACGGTCACGTTCTTGAGGTTGTTGCGCGTGGCGTCGGCCACGGTGATGTGTCCCCGCGGCGTCCGGGGATCGTCCTTGACGCGGCGGCGCTGTGACAGCGCCGCCGCCGTGGCGGTGCCGGCCGTGCGGAGGCCACGGAAGCTGCCCTGGTAGACGAGCGTTCCGCCGTGTGCGCCCGCGAGGGGCCCGACCTCGATGATCTGGTCGGCGATGGCCATGACGGCGGGGTCGTGCTCGACCACGAGGACGCTGTTGCCCTTGTCCCGGAGCTGCTTGAGCAGCTCGGTCATGGAGGCGATGTCGTGGGGGTGCAGTCCGACGGTGGGTTCGTCGAATACGTAGAGCATCTCGGTGAGGCTGCTGCCCAGGTGCTTGACGGTCTTGATCCGCTGGGACTCGCCCCCCGAGAGCGTCGTGGTGGCGCGGCCGAGGTGGAGGTAGCCGAGCCCGATGGTGATCATCGCCTGGAGCCGTTCCGTCAGCGCGGCCACCACCGGTGCCACGGTTGCGTCGGTCACGCCCGTCACCAGCTCCGCGAGCTCATCGACCTCCATCCGCGCCATCTCGCCGATGGTGTGGTCGAGCACCGTGGCCGCCCGGCTCGCCTTGTTGAGGCGGTCCCCGCAGCAGTCCGGGCACACCTCGGAACGGGTGAACTTGGCGAGGGCTTCCTTCTTGCGGTCGTTCATGTCGTCGGAGGTACGCAGGTAGATGCGCTCGAACCGCTCGACGATGCCCTGGTAGCCCTTCGGAAGCCGGTTCGCCAGCGACCCGGCGGACCCGATGCCGTACAGCAGCGCGTCCCGCTCGGTCCGGCTCCAGTGGCGCAGCGGCTTGTCGACGTCGAAGACGCCGATGTCGGCGAAGTTCGTGTACCAGTAACCGCTGACGGCGAACCCGGGCAGCAGGACGGCGCCCTCGCTCAGCGACCTGTCCAGGTCGATGAAACGGTCGACGGCGCTGGCCACGACCTCGCCGATGCCCGAGCAGGTGGGGCACATGCCGGCCGGGTCGTTGAAGGAGAAGTGGCTGGACTCGCCGACGTGCGGTGTGCTCACCCGGGAGAACAGCAGCCGGAGGTAGGTCCAGGTGTCCGTGATCGTGCCGACCGTGGAGCGGGCGTTCCCGCCCAGACGCCGCTGGTCGATCACCACCACCGGGGAGAGCCCCTCGATCTCGCCGACCTCGGGGCGGGGCCACTTCGGCAGCCGGTTGCGGATGTAGGGCGGGAACGTCTCGTGCAGCTGGTAGCCCGCCTCCGCCGCGATCGTGTCGAACACCAGCGACGACTTGCCCGAGCCCGACACGCCGACGAAGACCACGACTTGTGAGCGGGGCACGTCCACGTCGAGGTCTTGCAGGTTGTGGGTACGGGCTCGCCTGATCTGGATCGCTCGTTTGGACATATTCAGGACCGTACCGTGAGATGTGGACGGAAAGTGGCCGCGACTGTCTGCGACGATGCGGTCATGGCCGATGTCATGCAACGCATCCTCGCTCTGCTGGTGGTGCTGCAGTCGGGCAAGACGTTCACGGGTGAGGAGCTGGCGGCCCGGCTGCACGTCCCCCCGCGCACCCTGCGGCGCGACATCAACCGGCTCCGCGGCTACGGATACCCGGTCGAGACGCAGCCGGGCCCGGGCGGCTACTACCGGCTCACGGCCGGGCGGACCATGCCCCCGCTGCTGCTCGACGACGACGAGGCCATCGCGACCCTCCTGGGCCTGGCCGCCCTCGGCGCGACCGGCAACGCGCGCGAGGGCAGCGTCGACGACGCGGCGATCCGCGCCTACGGCAAGGTCGATCAGTACCTGCCCAAGCGGCTGCGCCCCCGCGTGGCCGCGCTGCGCACCAGCCTGGAGACGACGCCGACGCCGACGCCGAGCATCAGCGCGGAGACGATGAGCACGCTCGCCGAAGCGATCACGCACGAGCGCGTCGTGACGTTCCACTACGTCGACGCGAACGGGACGGCCACCTCGCGCAGGGTCGAGCCCTATCGCCAGATCCACCTGCTCCTGAGGTGGTACCTGCTGGGATGGGACACGGACAAGGAGGACTGGCGTGTGTTCCGCATCGACCGCGTCAGTGAACTCCAGGCGCAGAGCAGGACGTTCGCACCGCACGCGCTGCCCGCGGGGACCGGCGTCGACTACCTCCGCCAGGGCATCAACAGAAACCGGCAGCGTGTGGTGGTGACGATCGACGCCCCGATGACGGAGGTGGCGGACGCGTTCGCGCATGAGGACATCGACCTCACGGCGGCCGCCGGAGGCGGGACCCATGCCGTCCTCATGCTCGACTCCTGGCAGTGGCTCCTGCCGCGTCTCGCCTTCCTCGACGCCGACTTCCGCGTCGAGGAGCCCGCGGAGTTCCGCGAGGTGCTGCGGCGGTTCGGCGCCCGCCTCGGCCGTGCGTGACCGGCCCGCCGTCCCGGCGGCGCGCGACATCACGAGCCCGACAGTTCGAGGAGAACCCGGACGGCGGACTCCAGCGCGTAGTTCATGGACCCGCCATTGGGCTCGTAGGAGGTGTGCTCGCCGGCGAAGTGGATCCGTCCCTCCGGGCGCCGTGCGTGCTCCATCACCGCGTGGTGGCCCAGCTCCGGGAGCACGTACGCACCCCCTATGTACCGCTCGTTGTCCCAGGAGAAGGACGTGCCGAGCTCGAAGTTCGCGCGCGTGCCGGGGAGAAGCGGCTCGACCTCGTCCAGCGCGAAATCGACGCGCTCCTCCGGGCCCATGCTCGCCACCGCCTGAGCGGACCAACCACTGAACCAGCACTCGAGAATCTTCCGTCCCGCCGGCCGCCGCGGCATGGCGTCACGCACGGTGTGGACCGGGCCGTCGGTGGACAGCATCAGCTGCTTCTCCGGCCAGAACTGCCTGCGCATCTGAAGGAAGACGCGAGTGGCCGACACGTACCGCATCCGGCGCATGGCCGCGTGCTTCTCCGGGGACAGCCGGGCCATCCCCAGGTTGATGTGGCGTATGCTCGCGAAGGGCGCGGTGACGATGACGCGGTCCGCGGTGAGCGTCTGGAGCCGGTTGCGGTCGAGGAAGGTCACCCGCGCCTCGTGGTCGTCCTGCGCGATCCGCATCACGGGCGCCCGGTAGAGGACATGATCCGCGACCCTGTCGGCCAGGGCCCGGGCCAGCATGTCCGTACCGCCCTTGATCTTGCGCCAATCGGCACCCGGCGCCGACAGGGACCAGGGGCCCGACTCGTAGCGTGCCCACGCCATGGCCGACGCGGTCCCCAGCTCGTTCCCGCGCATCTCCAGGAAGTACGGCTCGATCAGGCTGATCGCGGCGGCGGAGGCGCCCCGGGCCTGGAGCACCTCGCGCACCGAGAGTTGGTCGAGCTCCAGCAGCCGCGGCGACGGGCTCCAGACCGGCGCCAGGACCTCCGGGCCGATGTCCTTGTTCGGCTTTGTGACGTACCTGGCCACCATCTCCTCGATGGTCAGGTCCCGCTCGTCCGGGTGCAGGCCCAGGAGGGCGGCGTGGTCCGCCGTCTGGTCCGGCCGGATGCGCGTGCCGTCGCGGTAGTACGAGAAGTCCGTGCCGACGAGGTCGCTCGGTTCGGTCTCGACCCCCATCTCGCGCAGATAGTGCACGGTGTAGTCGTCGCACTGGTTCGTCACCGTCATCGCGCCGGCCTCGGCTTGGAGACCGTCGGCGAACGGGGCGCGCAGGGTCCTGGTCCGGCCACCCGGATGGCCGGACGCCTCCAGCACCGTGACGCGCGTGCCCTGCTTGGTCAGCTCGTACGCGGCGCCGAGGCCGGCCAGACCCGCCCCCACGATGACGACGTGACCGCTCGGCGCCACGGCCGTCGGCACCGGCGTCGGCGCCGCGCCGGGATTCGACGAAGCCGTACACCGACACCTCGGCGAGGTGACCGGGCTACCGGTACGCGCCCACCCCGCCCCCTTGGCCCAGTTACAGCACGGTGACCACCTGAGCACTGCTGCGACGATCAGGAACGCTGCTGTCCAGCTCGCGAAGATCGCCCAGGACTTCCGGTTGCTGGCCTCGGGCCCGCGCGGCGGCTTCGGCGAGTTGGTGCTACCAGCCCTCCAAGACGGCTCCTCGATCATGCCCGGCAAGGTCAACCCCGCCGTCCCCGAGACCGTGATCCAGATCGGCTTCCAGGTCCGCGGCAACGACCAAGCGGTCACAGCCACCATGGCCGCCGCTGATCCGGACCTCAACGTCTGGGAGACCGTCATCGCCGCCAACCTTCTGGACTCCTGCGGCCTGCTCACCGCCGCCGCCCGTCTGCTCACCGACCGCTGCGTGCACGGCATGCGCCCTGACCACCTCATGGAACCAGAACGCTCCCTGGGCCTGTCCGCAATCGTCGCCGCCTTCTACGGCCACGAAGCCGGCGCCCGGGTCGCCCACCTCGCAGCAGCCACCGGCCGGACAATCGAAGAGGCAACGGTCGAACTCAACATCGCCGACCCAGCGACCGCGCACATCCTGTGCGATCCCGAACTCCTCACGAGCCCCGCCCCGGACCGGACACTCCTCGACCGTGCGCTCGACCAGCTGACCGAGCGCATCAGACAGCAAGCCCAGGGTGCCGAGCAGGAAATCGCCGCGATGCTTCACGGCACCCCCGCCGACGGCACCGCCTTCGGCCTGCTGCACAAACTGTTCGGTGCGGCTCCCGGGCCCCGCCGCACCGCCCTGGCACACGCCTGCTTCGTCTGGGCCCAAAGCTTCGAGGGCATGCCGGCCCCGACTCCGAACGGCAGGAGGGAGGAGACCGGGCTCGACATCCTCGCCGAAGTCGCCCGCGTCCGGCTCCGCCCTCACTGGATCAAGGACCGCTATCCGACCTTGCTCGCCGCACAAGAACTCGCGGCCCTCCTCGCCAACTGCATGACCTCTCGGACCGGGATGGGGCTGACACAAGAATGACGTGAGGCCCCCGGCTCAAGCCGCGGCGATGGGTTCGAAGCGGACGGTCAGGCCGCGCCGGTCGGCAGGGGTGAGGAGGTCCGGCCACTCCGGTTCGCCGAGGATGCCCTGGAGCATCAGGGGGTTCACATAGACCAGGGCGGATTGCAGGATACGCAGGCACAGGACGAACGTCAGGTGGGCGAGGGTGAGCAGGGCCTGCCAGCCGGTGCTCAGGCGCCGCCAGCGGGTACCGAGCACGCGGCGGTGCTCCCGCAGACGAGCAGTTAGGAAGCGCAGGGCAGAGCTGGACAGGTCCAGCCCGGACGGGTGGAATGGCTCACGGCCCGATCCGCCGCTTCCGTCGGCCATTCACTGATCATGTGGCGCTGCTGGGCCTGGCGTCGGGCCCGTCCGGTGCGCAGAGCGCGGGTGAGTTCGCCGCGCAGCTCACCCCGGCCCTGGACGTAGAGAGCCTGGCAGACGGATGAAGTCCCGCAGCTGCGGGTTCTGGCCGGTCTTTCCGGGCTTCGGACGGGGCCGGTGGGCATCGGCTCGGGCCCGGGCCGTGTGAGGGCGGCAGTGGCCGCCTGCCGGGTGCCGGTTACGGCGGATCTCCCGGCTGACCGTGGACGGGCTGCGGCCCCAGCTCCGCGGCGATCGACCGCACGGTCGCCTTCTCCCGCGGCCGGTCGGCGATGTGAATGCGGTCTTCCTCGCGTAACTATCGGGACGGTCCGGAAGGCGCTGCCGCCGCGTTGATCGGTGGCAGCGCCTTCCGGTTTCCGTATGCGTGACGCCCGTTGTGCCACTTCTGGCCGCTCCGCTTGCCGATCCCGACGATCCGGCGCGCTTCCCGGCTGCTCACACCCTGCTGCATGAGCCGGGAGTATGTCTCCCGCCCCCGGGTGAGCTTCTTCCTGCCCTGAGGCTCAGGGCACGCCCCGGCCGATCACTCGTGGTCGAAGACCAGAACCGGCTTGATGGTCTCGCCGTGGTGCACGTCGGCCGCCGCCGTGTTGATGTCGGCGATGGAGTACTGGCGTACCAACTTGTCCAGGGGCAGGCGGCCCTGCCGGTACAGGCCAATGAGCAGCGGGATGAGAGCCTCCGGATCGGCGTCGCCCTCCGTCACTCCGACGATCTTCTTGCCGGCCAGGATGTCGGTCACGTCCACGGGCAGCTCGGTCCCCTTGGGAGCCGCGCCGACTACGGTACAGGTACCGAGGGGGCCGAGAGAGTCGATCGCGGAGCGCAGGACGGTCATGTTCGCCGTGGTGTCGATCGCGTAGTCCAGGCCCGCTCCGCCGGTGATTTCCCGCAGCACCGCGGACACGTCGTCGGTGGCCGCGTTCACCGTGTGCGTCGCCCCGAGTTCCTCGGCCAGGGCCAGGCGGGATTTGACCCTGTCCACGGCGACGACGGTACCCAGGGGATTGAGGGCTGCCGCCATCAGTGCCGCGAGGCCCACCGCGCCCACTCCGAAGATGGCCAGCGAGCTGCCGGGAGACGGCTTGAGGACGTTCAGCACGGTCCCGGCACCCGTCTGGATACCGCAGCCCAAGGGGGCGAGGAGCTCAAACGGCATGTCGTCGTCAACACGCACGACACTGCGTTCGTCGGCCAGGGCATGGGTGGAGAAGGAGGACTGGCCGAAGAATCGCCCGCCGATCGGCTGCCCGTCGCGACTCAGCGGATGGGTTCCGTCGGTGCGGACTCCGCCGTTGAAGATGTTGGCACGGATCCAGGTCGCACAGTAGGCGGGGTGGCCGGCGCGGCAGTGGGAGCACCGCCCGCAGGAGGTGAAGGACAGGACGACATGATCGCCCGGCCTGACTCGGTTCACATCGCCGCCGACGAGTTCGACCACTCCGGCACCCTCGTGACCGAGCACACCGGGAAGGGCGAACGGGAGGTGGCCGGCCTGGACGGTGAGGTCGGTGTGGCACAGCCCGGCCGCGACCATGCGAACCAGCACCTCGTTCGGGTGCGGTTCGTCGAGTTGGATCTCCTGGAGAGCGAAAGCGGCACATGGTGCCTCTAAAACGGCGGCGAAGGTTCTGGTCATCTGCTCGTCCTGTTCTCTGCTGCGTTACACGTGGATGGGATGAGGGCCTGCCTCCTGGGCCCTGTGGGAACGGGGCAGCGTCTGGGCGGTGATCCGCTTTCCCGGGGCACGGGATGCGAGGACGGCTCTGTCGCTGACGGCGTGCACCAGGTGCAGTCCGTGACCGCCGAAGCGGTGCCGGTCGCCTTGGTTCACCGTCGGTTCGGCGGTGGAGGTGTCTCACACGGTGATCGCCAGTTCGCGGTCACACAACTGCAGGATCGGCCCGCATGGGCCGGGTGCACATATCGCGTTCGTGACGAGTTCGCTGACGACGAGTTCTGCGTCCAGGGCCAGAAAGGCCGGCACGGGCGGGCGGGCCGCTCAGCGGGACGCGGGCGAGAAAGGCGCGCACAACGCGGCGTGCCTCAGCGGCGTGGGCCACTCCGCTGTCCCAGGCCACGTCAGAGCGCAGCGTGGCGTGCTCACCCAGGCCCTGCTCGTCTGCCGCCTGATTCTCAAGTGGAATGACCATGTAGGGCTCTTTCATCGCACTCGCCGCCCTTGAGCGGCATTTGCCCCGCGTCTACCCCGGAGCGAACCGCGTATACCGGGGCAGGATCGCGTCACGCCCACCCCCCTTCGGATGCGTCCTGGCGGTGCCGTGCACCGAACGGTGGCCGGGCGGGGGTGCATCCATGCACGGCTGCCGGCCTCGCGAGTTGGCGGCTTTCGCCTGACTGCCTGAGCCTGACGTTCAGCCTCGCCTGTCAACCGACCTGCTGATCTGCGGTTCTTTCCGCGACAGCGGAGGCGGCCGTTCTCCACGCTTCGAGATGTCGAGTAACGAAGCATGAGAGAACGGCCGCTGCGTATGAGTCTCCCCGTCCCAGGGCCCGCAGGCGAGGCGTTGGACGCCTTGTCGCGCTTCCCCGCCGGCGGTTGAGCACCGGCGTGGGCACGGTGCTACGTACGCGGCGTTGGACCGGGGCGCCCCGACCAGCGACGACCGGCTGTTCTGCCACGTCTGCGGACGCGGTGCCCGCAGCAGGGACCAGTTCGTGCCGGGATGGCCGTACTCCTTCGTCGCCGCCCTGGAAACGGGCCGCACCTCCTGGGTCGCGCTACTGGACGCCGTGCGTCCTGGGCCCACCGACGACGCGACCGCCGTCATGGCAGCCCGCGATGCTGTCGAGCGGTTGATCCACGCCGGGCAGTGGGAGCCGGGAGATCCCGAGATCCTGATCGTCATGGACTCCGGCAACCCCGAAACCGGTCTGGCTGTGGTGCTCGCGCACCGGCGTGACCGGCGCCGGCCGGCTTCGGCCGGGAACTGGTCGAGGATGCAGACAGGCTGCCCGAGGGATCTCTTGTCTCGTCGTCCTGATGAGCACCACGGCCTGGGCCCAATGCGGGCGTGGAGCAACGGAAATCGTCAGGCCCGTGGAAGGGCCACCGCGCAAGGACATCCTCCGCAGGCAGCTCGAACAGGCACCATTCGCCAGTCCCGGGTGCTGAGCGCGGTCGCCGAACTGGGCTACTCCCCGCACGGCTCGGCGCGCATGCTGAGGGCCGGCCGGAGCAACATCGTGCTGATGCCGATGCCCGACGCCGCCGACGGCGGCCTCACCGGGAACGTCACCACCACCCGCAGCATCGCCGATGCCTGCGGTCGCAACGGCGGCTCCTTCGGTTCCAAGGCGATGGCCCCACAACGTGATTCTGTCGGCGGGGGTCGTTCCGTGCCGCGGATATTGATGGCCCTCCGCGCGTTGGGGTGGCAGGGACAACGATCCCGGGATGGCTGTCTCGGCTCCTGCTCCGTACGGTACCGGTGATTCGGCCTCGCCCACGGCTTACTCGGGCCCTCGTTCACTCGCAGGAGTGCTGTACGAACCCTCGCGCGCTGGGCAGCAGGTCGGTGTCCACGGCACGGCGTCCGTGCTAAGTGTCCTGTGCCATCGAGCCCGGACCGTTCGTCAGCGAAGTTGGAGGCCAGGCATGATCAAGGTATGGACATAGCGGATCAGCTGGCACGAGCTGCAGGCGATGGCGACGTAGCTTTGGTCGCGCACCTGCTGGGTGCCGGTGCCGAGGTGGATGCCCCGATTAGCGCTGGGCGCACGCGTACCGCGCTGGACCTCGCGGTGCAGGCTGGGCACACCGAGACTGTTCGTGTGCTCCTTGCTGCGGGAGCAGATCTGCGGCAGCGGGCAGGAGAGTACGGCGAGTTGACGCCGCTGTGCCTGGCGGCGATGCGCGGGCACACGGCAGTGGTGAAGGTCCTTCTTGACGCCGGCGCCCCCACCGGTGCCCAGGGCAGGATGGGTTACGTGCCACTGGTGCTGGCAGCAACGGCCACAGAGCAGGGGCACCCGCAGACCGTGGATGTGCTCCTATGCCATGGAGTGGACATCAACGGGGTGATGAAGGACAAGACACCCCTTGAGTGGGCGGCCGCCTTCGGCCAGGTGCAGATGGTGCACCAACTGCTCGCCCGAGGTGCGACACCAACAGCGAAGGCACTGAGCGGGGCCCGCGCAGGCGCCAAGCGGTATCCGGAGGCCGCAGAGAAGTACGCGCTCATCATCGACACCCTGCACGCTGCGGATATCGAGGACTGAACCACCAGCCGTCCAACTTCGCTGACAAACAGACCAGGTTCGATGTCAACGGACACTCAGCGGCCGGGCACCCGTGCGTGCCCTGTGGGATCTGTGCGGCGCACAGCCTATTTCCCCAGGTAGACACGGTGATCTGTGAGGGTGTGAGGTGGTGCTGACGGCCGTGCTTTCCGTTCGCCCTGGTCCGGCACGCTGGCACGGAGGACGATGTGACGGCCGGGCTGCGGAGGCGATGGACGATGTCCGGCGCTCTGTCGCGGTGCTGGCCGCCCGGGTCCGCGACGCTCACACCGCTCGGGTGTGGCTCCCGCTCGGCTACGGCTCGTGGGAGGCGTACTGCGGTGCGGAGTTCGGCATCAGCCGCTCGCAGGCGTACCGGCTCCTGGACGTCGCCCGCGCCTTGGCCGCCATCCACGGTGCCGTCGCCGCCGGCACCGAGACCTCTCGCACGCGAGACGGTCGTGGGTAGCCGGACGAGTCCCGTTTCCGTGTCCGGGGCGCCGTCGTTGGTCTGATTGAGTGATCGAGGACAAGCTGACCTCGCGGACCTTCGGCGCGGGCGCCGGGGTGGCGGGCGCGGTGATGGTCAGCGGGATTGCGGAGATTCGGACCGCTCGCTCCCCCGGGCCGCCTCACTTCCAGTTGGCGCGCCCCCAGGCCAGCAGATTGGTGAAGCCGTTCCCGCCAGACATGATGTTGTCCTTGTCGAAGGCCACCCGAGGAAGTCAGACTCCTCCTGGCCGCTCACGACACCGATGAGGCGCGGATCGTTGCCCCATCACCCGAACATCGGCCCGCCGGAGTCGCCCGAAGATATGTCCGCGGTGTCCGATTCGAGCTCGGCCCCACCGGCGTCATCCGAATCGAGATCCGTCACGGAGACACCTCCTTGGAAGGAAGGCCTGTTCGCGTTCGCGATGGCGCCCGGGTAGCCGATGACGCTCCACCACGGCTGGTCTTCCCAGGGCTCGGCATAGCCGTTGTAACCAAAGTAGCCAAGCCAGGAGTCGAGCGGATCGAACAGCCTGAGGATCGCCCAGTCGTAGCCGGCCACGTGGCCGCCGGTGTCGATGCCGTACGCCTCCGCGGCATCGGACTCGACGCCGGCGCCGTAGAGCGACGTGCCGTCGTAGTAGGCCGGGACGAACCGCATCCAGGGATCCTTCCCCTTCCACGGCACCATGTGCCCGGCGGTGACGACGATCCGGTCTCCGACCAGCGCGCCCGTTCCTGAATAGCCCTCACTGTTGAAGATCCGGCCCACCAGCCCCCACGGCCAGGCGGGGTCGCGGAATGCCCATCGGTCGTCCCTGCCGAAGACCCAGAGCGGCGTCACACGCGTCCCGTTAAATCGACGCAGGAGGTCCGACCGGTCCAAGGCGGGGCGCCGGGGGACGTACACGATGTCACTCCACGAGGGCCGGAAACCCGTGAAGGAGGTCTTCGAATCGATCTCCCGTGCGATCGTCTCGGCTGGTACGCGCCGGAGTGCGCGCAGGGGTCTGACGCCATTGAAATGGCTGTCCACGGGAACCGCGACGCGCCAGAGGGACTCGCCTTCCACACGTTCCACTCGCACTTGCGGCGCGTCCGTCGACGGTACGTAGGAAACGCGGTGCATGGCCACTTCCTGGAGCTCGTCCGGCCTTGCTCCCGTACCGAGGACCGGGCGCCGTGCCTGGACTTCGGCGAGCGTGTCGGGAGGAATCTGATCACCTAGGAATTCTTGATGATGAGGACTCATCACAGTGCTCCTCAGCAGTCCGATCCGGCCGGCGAACAGCAACGCCGCACCCTCACCGGCCGATGCGTCGGAGCAGGGGCGCAGGCCGCCAACCACTCTCCCTCCAGGATCCGCTCCGAACGGGGAGGGTCGCAAGCCGGGCCGGCGGGGACTCCGGGCCGTCGAAAGAATGGAGTTGCAGGCAGCCTTCCACGAACAAATCATGAGCTTCCACCCACCCGCCTCGAAGTGATCAGAGACGGATGGATCGCGATCTTCGGATCGGGCATCATCCCTTGAGACGCCTTGACGCGAGCGTTAGTTGTAGGAGGTCACGACGTTGGTGACGGCCTCCCTGAGCAGTGCTGCCGGTGGCTTTCCTCCCGCTGCACTGTGAGGTCGGTGGTAGTTGTAGTGGACGTTCCATGCTGCTAGCGCGTCGTGACGCTGTTCCTCGGACAGCCATGTGCGGGCGTAGAGGAACTCTTCAGCGATGATCCGGTTGTACCGCTCTACTTTTCCGTTGTGACGGGGCGTGTACGGCGTGATCCGCTGGTGCCGGGATCCGAGCAGAGCCCGGGCAAACGGTTCGGCGCGACCTCGATGCCGTCGGCTTGGAGCTCGAAGGCGATGCGAGAGGCTGACCACTTGTGCGTCCGTCGAAGTGTTTGGATCTGGGTTGCTGCCTCCGCGCTGGTCGCGGTGGGTTGCTGTATTGCTGTCGACGGCCGGTCGAGCAGGCCGGTCTCGCCGTAGCGACGCCAGCGGTTGACCCACTTCGATGCGCAGGCTCGGGAGATGCCCATCTCTGAGGCGACATGCGCGACCGGTCTGGTCTTGCAGCGTTCAACGAGACGACGGCGTCCCTCGACGCTGAGAGGAGCGTTGGCGTGGGCCACGGGTCCCTTTCTCGGGGTGACTATGCGCAGGGCGTCGGGGCGAGCTGGTGTCGCGCGACGCCTACAGGTACTGCGCTTGGCCGTGGCCGAAGGACCAGTCGGCCTCGCGGTTCTCGTGGACCACGATGAAGACGTTGTGGGGCGCAACGCGGGTCTTTTCCGTGAGGCGCTGACAGACCTGTGCGTACATCTGCCGCTTTTGTTCGTCGGTCCTGCCGCGTCGCATGGTGATGTCGATGTAGACGATGCCGTCGTCGCGCGGGATCTCAAGGTAGGTGCCGTGCCGGAGCGTTCCGGTCACGCCGTCATGGTTGGTCAGGATCTGGAACCGGTCGTCGGGCGGGAAGCCGATGGACTCGGTGAGAGCCTGCTGTATGGCGTTTCCGACCGCTTCGAGTTCGGCTGGCGGCATGCGCAGTACGTCGATACGGACGAGTGGCATAGAGATCAGCCCTCCTGGTGGGTCAGGAGTGCGACGATCCCGTCGATGGAAGCCGTCATGACTCGCGGGTCCTGTCGGGCACGAGCGAGCACGTAGCTGCCCTGGATCGTAGCCACCAGAGCAGCCGACACATCCCCGGGCACAAGGTGCGGCGCGATCTGCCCCGAACGGTGCGCCTCGTCCAGCAACTGACGCAGACGTTCCGTCAGCCAGGAGAAGAATTCCTCGACTGGGCGCCGCAACGCTTCATCGGTGACCACATCCGGGTCGAGCGCCATACGTCCGACGGCGCAGCCTCGCAAGGCATCCCGCTCAAGGCGCAGGTAGGCAATGACCCGATCCAGTGCCGGCGCGGAGCCACCGAAGGTCGCCTCCGCTCGCCGACGCATGTCCTGCGTTGCGGCAGTGAGTGCTTCGATCGCAAGCCCTCGCTTGCCATCAAAGTGGTGGTACATGCTGCCCTGCCCCGCGTTAGCGTGTTGCTGGATTGCTGCGGGGCTGGTGCCGACGTAGCCACGATCCCAGAGCAGGACTCTTGCGCTTTCGAGAAGCCGATCACGATTGGTCATGGCGAAACTGTACACACTAGTAGGTACAGAGTCTCACTCTGTCAACAACGTGCTGTCCCGCAACAGCTAGGCCGTTTCGTTGTCGGTGTCAGTGGTGCTGAATGACGACCTTGCCGAAGCGACCACCCCGCTCCATGGAGGATGCTGCGACGGGCGCCTCCTCGAAGGGGAAGACGCGGTCGATCACCGGCCGCAGCTTGTACGCCGCGATGACCCTGATCATGTCCTCCAGGTCGCTCCTGCTGCCGCCGCCGATCGCGCGCAGCGTTGCGCCGCTGTAGGTGAAGTCCAGGAGGTTCATGCCCGTCGTGTCATGCGCGAGGTGGCCGACCAGCGAGATGACGCCGGCGTACGCGATCGCTGCGATCGACTGCGCCCTCGTCCCCGCGCCGCCGACCTCTACGATGACGTCGGTGCCCTGACCAGCGGTGAGCTTGCGTACCTCGTTGCCCCAGTCCGGCGTGGAGACGTAGTTGATCACGTTGCTCGCACCCAGTTCGAGGAGTCGCGCTGCCTTCTTCTCGTTGGACGTCGTGGCGATCACGCGGGCTCCCGCGGCGCGGGCGAGCTGAAGGGCGAACAGCGAGACGCCGCCCGATCCCTGGACCAGCGCCGTGTCCCCGGGGGTCGGCTTCTGTCAGCGCCGACCAGGCTGTTACCGCGGCACAGGGCAGCGTCGCCGCCTCCGTGAAGTCCAGGTGCCCGGGCATGGATGCCGGCCTCTGCTCGTCGATCACGACGTACCGGCCGGATTTGGGCATCCTGGACAAGCGCATGCGGGTGGGGGCTGGTCGTCGGTGCCGGGAATCCCAGTGGGCCCGTGGGCGTCCCGGCGGCTGGCCGCGAGGGGCAGCCGGTGGACTACGCCTGGTCGTTCCGCTCGCGGTGTCCGATTTCGACTTTCGACGAGTGCGTGGAACGGCGGGTTCGAGCCCGCTGTCGTGCTGCTTCCCGCAGAGAGGGCTACTGCGCGTCGAGGACGCCGGGGGTGTCGTGGAGGACCGCGCTCTGCTCGAGCGGGCAGTGGACTCCGAGTTGGTGGCGGTGGCTGCCATGGCAGCCACCGCAGCGGTGGAGACGCTCGCGGTCGGCGGAGGGGGGCAGGAAGAATAGTGTGCCAGGCCACCATCGAAGTGACCATCTATCAGCACCTCGGGGTGACTCCAGCCGCGCCACTTTGCGATTGGCAGGGCCTGAGGCAACGGGCCGCCTTCCTCGAAGCCCTGGCCGGCGGCATGCTCGCCGCGCGTAGTGGATCGTGGGCTGGGTGGCGCTCGGGCGACGCGCGCCGTGGCACCGGTGCTTGGGGGAGTGGCCGGCGCGGCCGTCGCCGTGTGGTCGGGAACCGCCCGCCGCCTGGGCTTGCGTGTTGAAACTGATCGGTTTACGGTGGTCGGAAACTGATCGGTTTCTCGTCATGGGGCGAGATCGAAAACTATGCTGACAAGGGGATCGGATGACTACCGCGCGCGACGCCGATCGGCAACCGCCGGCTCCGGAGCTTCCGGCGAAGCTGGCTGCGCACCCGTCGGTGCAGGCCGTACTCGCTCGGCGCAGGGCCGGTGACGTAGCGAGCCCACCGGCGGTGATCGACGCGGGCTGGCTGCGCGAACTGTGCCTGGCGGCCGGTGCGGACGACGCGGCCGCGGTCAGCTTGGATCACCCCGACCTGGCCGGCGAGCGGGAGCACGCGCTGGCCGCGTTGCCCGGTACCCGCACCCTGATCGCGATGGTGGTCCGGATGAACCGCGACAACTGCCGCTCCCCGGCTCGCAGCGTGGCCAACCAGGAGTTCCATCAGACCGACGAGCAGGCCAATCATGCCGCCCGCAGCGTTACCCAAGCATTGCAGGACGCCGGCTACCGCGCGCTCAATCCGTCTGTCGGCTTCCCCCAGGAGATGGACCGCTTCCCCAACGAGCGGATCTGGGTGGTGGCGCACAAGACCGTCGCGGTGGCCGCGGGGCTCGGTGTGATGGGTCTGCACCGCAACGTCATCCACCCCAAGTTCGGCAACTTCGTGCTGCTGGCCACCGTCCTGGTGGACGCCCAGGTGAGCGAGTACGGGCAGGCGCTGGACTACAACCCCTGCATCGACTGCAAGTTGTGCGTCGCCTCCTGCCCGGTCGGCGCCATCAGTAAGGACGGAGACTTCGACTTCTTCGCCTGCACCACACATAACTACCGAGAGTTCATGAGCGGGTTCACCGACTGGGCGCAGACCGTGGCCGACAGCCAGGACGCCGCCGACTACCGCTCCCGGGTCACCGATTCCGAAAGCGCATCCATGTGGCAGAGCCTGGCCTCTCCGCCCGGCTACAAGTCCGGCTACTGCCTGGCCGTCTGTCCTGGCGGCGAGGATGTTCTCGGCCCGTACCTGGAGGACCGCAAGACCTTCATGGACACCGTGCTGCGACCGCTCCAGGAGAAGAGGGAAACCCTCTACGTCCTGCCGGGCTCACACGCGCAGGAATACGCTCAGCGCCGCTTCCCCCACAAGCCTGTCAAAGAGGTCACCGGCGGGTGGCAGCCCCCGGCGAAACGCTCCGCGTCCTCCTGACCCGGCGCACTGCGCCCGCACCCGTACCCGGTCGTGAACGCCCCCGCCGGCGTCGGCGAACACTGGAGCCTGCTCGTACTGCATGAGGCGCCTTCGGTATACGACGCCTACAAGGGCTCCGTACTCGCGCACGGCGCACCTCTCACGTCATCCGGCCTGGTGCCCGACTCCTCCGATGGAGCTTCGAGCGCTCGTCGGATGGCCCTCGCCGAGTCAGGAGCGCCACCGTTCCGTGGCGGTCGGGTCCGCCGAGGGGCGAACGTTCCGAGGGCCGCCGGTCTGCGACGACGCCGTCCGGTCTCCTCCCGAGTAGCTGTGTTGTCCAGACCGGAGTGAGCCATGAAGAAAATCCACCCCTTCCGCGTCCTGCGAGCCAAGCCGCTGTGGATCGTCAACGGCGCCATCACCGGCGTCCTCGCGCTGCTGTTCACCGTGTTCTACGTCGGCGCCAACATCGATCCGGCCGATCACATGAAGAAGCTGCCCGTAGGTCTGGTCAACGTCGACGCGGGGGCCGCTGTCGGCGGCAAGCAGGTCAATCTGGGAGCGCGGATCACCGAGTCGATCAAGAAATCCACCACGAGCGGGGACAAGATCGACTGGAAGATGATGGACGAGAAGGAGGTGAAGGAGGAGATCGGCGAGGGCAAGCTGTACGGCGCGCTCGTCGTGCCCGGCAACTTCACCTCCTCCGTCACCGCACTGACCGGCACCGCAGGCCCCAAGAGCCCGGTTCGCCCGGCACTGACGGTGCTGACCAACCAGTCCGCCGGCAGCCTGGGCTCCAGCCTGGCTCGGGCGGCTTCGACTACGGCGGCCGAGAGTGCCTCGCTCCAGCTGGGCAAGGAACTGACCGCGCAGACCGTGGCCGGGCAGGCGAAGCTGCCCGCCGCGGCGCGCGTCCTGCTGGCCGACCCGGCCGCCGTCACGGTTGAGGACGGCCATCCGCTCGACCCGCACAGCGGCCTGGGCCTGACCGCGTTCTATTACGCGCTCGTCCTCGTGGTCTGCGGCATGCTCTCCGCCAATGTCATCAGCGGCCAGACGGACCACGTCCTCGGCTACACCCACAACGACATGGGCCCACTGCGCCTGCACCGTCCGCTGATCCGGGCGACGAGAGCGCAGACCCTCGCCATCAGCAGCACACTCATGATCGCTCTGGCGCTGCTGATGGGCACCCTGGTCATGGTCGGCGCGATCGGCATCATGGGGATGGCCGCCTCCCACCTGCCGCTGCTGTGGCTGTACTCGGTGTGTGCCATTGCGGTCTCCGGGATCGGTGCGCTCACCCTTCTTGCCGTGTTCGGCACGCCCGGCATGCTGGTCGTCACACTGGTCTTCATCGGGATGGCGGTGCCGACGGCCGGTGCCACCACCCCGATCGAGGCGCTGCCGGGCTTCTACCGCTTCCTCGCGGAGTTCGAGCCGCTGCGGCAGATCACCGGCGGCGTCCGCTCGATCCTCTACTACGACGCCCAGGCCGACGCCGGCCTGGCCCGGGGATGGGTGATGATGGCCGTCGGTCTCGTGGTGGCCGTGCTGTTCGGCTTCGGCGTGACAGGCTGGTACGACCGCAAGGGACTGCACCGCATCCCCGTCGAGACGAAGCCTGATGAGACCGCCGTCCCGGCGTAGCGGAACGTCGCCCCCGGGCCGGGGCCTCGTGTCGCGCGGAGCCCTGGCACAGTTCAGGTGTCCGATCGACTGTGCGCGGCGCCGGACATCGCCCGAGACACCCTGAAAACCGATCGGTTTTCATTTCACTGAAATCGAGTTATCCTCCCCCTATGAGCACCGAGGTGAAGCCCAGTTCCCGAGAGCGGCTGCTGGAGGCGGCGGCCACGCTCACCTACCGAGACGGTGTCGGCATCGGCGTCGAGGCGCTGTGCAAGGCGGCGGGGGTTTCGAAGCGCTCGATGTACATGCTGTTCGACAGCAAGGAGGAACTGCTGGCGGCGAGCCTGGAGGAGCGTGCCTCTGCCTTCGTGGCGAGGCTCCTGCCTGCGGCGGGCGATGGCCGCTCCCCCCGCGAGCGGATCCTGCGCGTCTTCGAGAACGTGGAATCGGAGGCGGGTGCTCCCGAGTTCCGAGGCTGTCGGTATCTGGCGGTGCAGATCGAGCTCAAGGATCAGAGCCACCCTGCGAGCCAGGTGGCGCACCGGATCAAAAGAAACCTGACGGCCTTTTTCCGGGCCGAGGCCGAACAGGGTGGCGCGAGCGATCCGGACCTGCTGGCCCGGCAGCTCAGCCTGGTCTTCGACGGCGCCAGTGCTCGCGCGGGGATCGGAGCCGACAACCTCACAGGGCTCATCGCGCCCACTGTGGTCACCCTGCTCGATGCTGCGGACATGCGCTGAGGCATCGACTCTTCGGGCGGCTGGGTGACTGATGTGCTCTACGAGTGCATGGCGGTCTCCGGCGGCCGGAGCAGCTCGCACGGCGTCATTCCTCCTGGCGCTCGGGAGGAACCCGAGGGTCGTAACCGTGTAGTCGGAGCATGCCCTGCGCCAGGAAGGTCGTGGTCTGGCCGGCATCCGCGCCCAGTGATGCAGGCGCACGGTCGCATTGGGCGGAGGGTCTGCTCGCAGCCCTTCCTGTCGTGAACGCCTCTGGCCCCTGCTGTGGCCGAAACGGGACCCTCCGCCGGTGGATCAGCCAATCCGGACATAGTCGGCGACGCGGTCCGCGATGAGTTCCCTCCTGGGCTTGCATGTGAAAACCGATCGGTTTACCGTGGCGGAAACCGATCGGTTTCTCAGTGGCTTCGGGAGTTCATGATGACGGCAAATCGGCCGATCGCACTCGTGACGGGTGCGTCATCCGGCATCGGGAAGGCGGCCGCGCTCGCGCTGGTCGAAGCGGGTTTCGACGTGGTCGGCACAAGCCGCGACACCTCGCGCGTCGCCCCGGTCGACGGAGTGGCCTTCCTCGACCTCGACGTGGCCAGTGACACGTCGGTCAGCGCGACGGTCCAGCAGGTGGTCGACCGGTTCGGGCGGATTGACGTCCTGGTCAACAACGCCGGTATCGGCTTGACGGGCGCGGCCGAGGAAAACTCCGTCGCGCAGGCCCAGGGCGTCTTCGACATCAACGTCTTCGGCGTCATGCGCATGGTGAAGGAGGTGCTGCCGCACATGCGAGCCCGGGGAGGCGGACGCATCATCAACCTCTCCTCCATCTTCGGGCTCATCCCGGCGCCGTACCTGGCTGCCTATGCCGCGTCCAAGCACGCGGTCGAGGGGTACTCCGAGTCCTTGGACCACGAGGTCCGGGAACACGGCGTGCGGGTCCTTCTCGTCGAGCCCGGCGGGACCAGCACCAGTTTCGAGGCGAACAGTACGCAGCCCGACACGCCCCTGCCCGTCTACGACAAGCAGCGTCGCGTCGCCGATCAGGTGATCGCCGCGGCCGTCAGGGACGGTGACGACCCGGCCATCGTCGCCAAGGCGATCATTGCGGCAGCGACAGATACCCATCCGAAGGTGCGGTACACCGCCGGCCCGATGGCCGGGCGAATCAGCACGCTGCGCCGCATCGTTCCCTCCCGGATCTTCTACAGCCAGATCCGCAAGTACAACCGGCTGGCCGGCTGACGCCCGCCCACGCCGGCCCAAGCACGCCCACGAGCAAAAGAGGCGCAGGGAGCGGCGCATCGCCTGAGCGGGCCGGAGGTCCTGCGGGGGAACAGTGCGGGAGAGTCCCCGGTGCGATGCTGACGCATTCCCGCACGGCGCCGGCCTTTCGGGGGCGTCATGCGGCCATCACCACCACGAGTTCAGCCCTGACTGCGGCCCAGGTGTGTAGCGGAGGTACGCATGGTCCGGCTCCTGCGCTACTCATGGGAGGAGTCCGGGGCTGTTGCCCGCGCGACAGAGCGCGGATTGCAGTGGTGGACGCCTCGGGCGGCTGGCAAAACGTCAGCCGGTCTACTTGCCGGTGTCTCTCGTCGGTGGAGAACTACTGCGCGTCGAGAACGCCGGGGGTGTCGTGGAGGACGACGCTGTGCTCGAGCGGGACTCGTCCCATGCGGAAGCTGTTGGCCGGTGCGGCCTCGTCGGCGGTGCCGAAGGAGATGCCGAACAGGAGCTTGAGCTCCTCGGGAACACCCAAGAACTCGCGGATGGTGTCGGCGTAGAACCCGAGCATGGTCTGCGGAATGCCGTCGAACCCCCGGGCCGTCAGTGAGAGCAGGAAGTTCTGCGCGTACATGCCGATGTCACCGGCCGCCCGCACCCCGTCTCCGAACGCCGGCACGAAGAGAAGGGCGACGTGGGGCGCGCCGTAGAAATTCAGGTTCTCCCGGGCCGCTGCCTTCCGGGCTGTCCGGTCCGAGCGCGGTATCCCCAGAGCCTGGTAAAGGGTCGCGGCATGGTTGTGCGCCCGGTCGAGGTAGGTGCCCTGGCCGAAGTCGGCGTAGTCGAAGGTGAAATCGTAGGAGAACCGCTCCTCGTCATCGGCGTGGAGCAGTTCCTTGCTCAGGGCCTCCCGCGCCGCGCCCGAGACGACATGCACCGTCCACGGCTGGGTGTTGCAGTTCGACGGGGCGGTTTGAGCGTCTTCCAGCACGCCGCGAATGTCCGACGGCGACAGCGGGGCGGGCAGGAACTTCCGAACGGAGCGCCGGGCCCGCACGACATCGGCGAAGGGCATGGTTGTGGTGGGCAGCAAAACGATTCCTCTCAAGTGGGCCCAGTTCGCGTGATCGCGGCTGTGCCTCATGGGGGTGGTTGTGGCAAGGGGTGGCAGTGGCGGGTGTGTCAGCGGTGGAGGGAGCGGTTGAGTTCGACGACCTCCTCCAGCGTGGGTGTGGAGGTGAGGGTGGTGAAGCGCTCCATCTGGCGGTCGCGGTTGCGCGGGGCCTCGGTCCGGTCGGCCGCCTCAAGGGCCGGCCCCAGGTCCTCAAGGTCCAGCTCGGTGCAGTAGGCGGGAGTCATCGGCTGCTGCCGCCAGGAGTCGGCCAGCACGCCCGCGTCGAACGGGTCGAAGCCGCTCTCGTCGACGAGGCGCATGCCCACGTGCCGTGCCTCGTCGGAGTCGGCGGCGACCGGGAGCGCGATGCGGCCCGGGGTGCCGGCCGGAACGCCCTTGGTCTGCAAGGTGCCTGCCAGGGCGGCGTTCCATGCCTTGACCACGGGGCGCCCCAGCTGCTCGGCGACCCACAGGCTCTCCACCTGGCCGGCCTCGACCGCGTTGATGGGGCCGTTGAGGTGGGGAAAGTAGTTGGAGGTGTCGATGACCACGGTCTCGCTGGGCACGGAGGCGAAGAGGCCCGCCACGTCCGGGATGCGGGCGAAGGGGATGGAGAGGATGACCACGTCCTTGCCCTGGACGGCATCGGCCGCGTGTGCCGCGTGCGCCCCGAACTCCAGCGCAGCGGCATCGATCGTCTCCGGCCCTCGGGAGTTCGCCACCTGGACGTCGTGTCCGCCCGCGCTGAACGTGCGCGTCAGGGTCGTCCCGATCGCTCCCGTACCGATAACGCCAATTCTCATGATTCGTCCCTCTTGAAGTCGCGCCACTCCTGGGGAGGAGATGGCGAGGTGTGCTGACGGTGCGGCGAGACACCGCCGTAAGGTGCTCCGGCAGCCCGCCGTGCGGTGAGTGGCTGGTGGCCTACTCCCCGTTGTCCCGCTCGCGGTATCCGCTTTCGATGAGTGCGCGCAGGCGGTCGAGCGATTCCTCGTCGGTGGCGCCGGTGCCCTTGATCCAGGCAACGGAGACGGCCGCCAGGAACAGGTCGTACCCCTGCACCGACGAGCGCGCGTGCCCGGTGAGCTGTGCGGCCCGCACGTACTCGTCGGTGGTGGCGATCAGGTAGTCGCAGGGCAGGGTGAGCGGGTTGTCCGGCTCCTGCTCCCTGGCCGCGGCCATGAGCGGCTCCGGCAGTCCACTGAAGGCACTGAAGTACTCCTCCATGGCCCGCAGCCACTGCCGCAGCGCCTCGGAAGCATCACCGAGCTGCGCTATGTCAGCCCGGCGGGCCACCAGTTCCTCGGAGCGCGTCTGCAGCACCGCTGCCAGCAGTGCCTCCCGGGTGGGGAAGTGCCGGTACAGCGTGCCGGGACCGACTCCCGCCTCCTTGGCCACCGCCTCCAGCGAGGCGCCAACCCCGGACCTCAAAAAGTGGCGCTGCGCCGCTTCCAGGAGGGCCGCACGGTTGCGCTGAACGTCCGCCCGGGGCCTTCGCCCCTGCTGCCCGTTGACGCTCATCCGTCTTCCTGCCTCACGTGATGTTGCGGTCCCGGTAAAACGGAGGCTGTCTCCGTGCAGGGTCGAGCGTAAAGCGGAGGCAGTGTCCGGTCAACTCGGCCCCCGCCTCGCCGGCGCCCGGATCGCGGCCAAGTCCTGTCGATCGGCGTCGCGCGCGAAGGTCGTCGTCGCGATAAGGCTCGACCGCCTTGCGGGATGAAACCGATCGGTTTACGGTGGAGGAAACCGGTCGGTTTCTTGCTTGGGAGGCAGTCGTGACAGCAGTCGAGGGCGCAACCGCTTTCGTCACCGGAGGTGCTCGCGGTATCGGCAAGGAGCTGGTCGAGGAGCTGTACGCGCGCGGTGCCGGCAAGGTCTACGCCACGGCCCGTGACCCGCGCACGGTGACGCACCCCGATGCCGTTCCGGTGGCGCTCGAGGTCACCGACCCGGCGTCCGTGGCGGTAGCCGCCGAGCAGGCCCAGGACGTCACCATTCTGATCAACAACGCCGGCGCCTCGGTCCGGGCTTCGTACCTCGACTCCGCGATGGAGGACGTGCGCCGGGACCTGGAGACCAACTTCTACGGGCCGCTGCTGGTCACCCGGGCCTTCCTGCCGATCATCGAGCGCAACGGAGGGGGCCACATCCTCAACGTCCACTCCGCCCTGTCCTGGCTGGCTGACGGCACGCCCTACAGCGCGTCCAAGGCCGCGCTGTGGTCGCAGACCAATTCTTTGCGCCTGGAGTTGCAGCCTCGCGGTATCGCGGTGACCGGGCTCCATGTGGCCTATGTGGACACGGACATGACGTCGGCCGTCGACGCGCCCAAGGCGGACCCCCGCGACGTCGCCGTGGCCGCGCTCGACGGTATCGCGGCGGGGGCACACGAGGTGCTGGCCGACGACACCACGCGCCGGGTCAAGTTGCAGCTGGCTGCTGACCTGGAAGCCATGTACGCGCAGTTGACCCAGTAGTACGCGCTTTGCTGATTCAAAGGACATTCTTGTGGAAGGCCCGCTCACCCACCGCTTCGTCGACGTAAACGGGGTCAGGCTGCACATCGCCGAGCAGGGGCAGGGGCCGCTGGTCCTGCTGCTGCACGGCTGGCCGGAGAGCTGGTACTCCTGGCGTCACCAGTTCGGGGCGCTGGCGGCGGCCGGGTACCGGGTCGTCGCCCCCGACCAGCGCGGATACGCCCGAAGTGAGCAGCCGCCGGACGTCACGTCGTACACCCTGCTCCACCTCGTCGGGGACATGATCGCGCTCATCGAGGAGCTCGGGGAGGAGCAGGCGGTCGTCGTCGGTCACGACTGGGGCGCGCCCGTTGCCTGGACGGCGGCGATGCTGCGCCCGGACAAGATCCGCGCGGTGGCCGGGCTCAGCATTCCGCCGATTCTGCCCGGCGGGATGGTCCCGCCCTCGATCACCCGCACCCAGTACGGCGAGGGTTTCTACCAGATTTACTTCCAGCAGCCGGGAGTCGCTGACGCGGAGTTCGCCCGGGACATCCCGGACTCCTTCCGCCGCCTTCTGGTCGGTGCCTCGGGCGACAATCCGCTCGGCAGGGAGCCCCGCCCGTTGGTCATACCCGAAGGTCTGGGCCTCCTGGACACCATGCCGGAGTCGCCCGCTCTACCGGTCTGGCTGACGGAGGAGGACATCCAGGTTTACGCCGATGACTTCGCCCTGCACGGCGATCAGGCGTTCACCGGAGCCTTCAACTGGTACCGGAACATCGAACGCAACAACGAACTGCTCGCGCCTTTCCGGGGGCGCGGCATCGACGTCCCCGCGCTGTACGTGGTGGGAGACCGTGACATGGTCACCGCATTGCGTGACCCGGAGGGAGGCAGCCCGCTGAGCGATCTTTTGCGTGGCCAGGGCGGGTCTCGCAACCCGCTGAGCGCTCTCGCGCCACGACTGCACGGCCCCGTGGTACTGCCGGGGTGCGGGCATTGGACCCAGCAGGAGCGTCCCGCCGAGGTCAACGCCGCGCTCCTCGACTTCCTCGCCCGCATCGATGGCTCGGTGTCCGGATGACGCTACGCAGAATGTGCCTGGCCGGCGTCGTTCGGCTGGAGCGGAGCCCAAGGCTCACGTGGAGGCGGTCATCGAGTTCAACTTCTTCGCCTTCATCGACTCGGCTTCGGCGGGACGGTCGCCCGGCCATGGGCCCGGTTTCGAGCGGACCTTCGTACCCCGTGCAGAGGGCTTCCTGCCCCTGAGCGGCCCAAGAGGCCGCTGACCCCATCCTGGGCTTGGTGAATGGCCCACCCCAATCAGACAGAGGACACGTCGATGCCAGAGCGCAATCCCATCCTGATCACCGGCGCCGCCGGCCATATCGGCGGTGTGAGCCGAACGATGGTCGACATGCTGCTTGAACAAGGTCACCCGGTGCGCGCGTTCGTGCGGCAGGACGACGAACGCGCGGACTCGCTCCGCCAGGCCGGGGCCGAGATCTTCGTCGGTGACCTGCTCACCATCGCCGACGTGACCGCCGCGCTGAAGGGCTGCCGGCGCATCTACTTCAGCATGAGCCTGTCGCCGTACTACACCGATGCCGTCAGCCTGATGGCCGCGGCGGCGCGGGCCCAGGGCGATATCGAGGTCTTCGTCAACATGTCGGAGTTCGAGCAGTCGTTCATGACGTTCGAGAAGATGACCGCCCCAGAGGAAGAACGGCGTGCGTGGCTCGGCGGACTCGTCGCGGACTGGTCGCCGCAGCAACGGGCCCACTGGGTCGCCGAGCGGGTGCTGGAGTGGTCCGGCCTCCCGACCGTCAACGTGCGGGCGGCCATGTTCGTCGAGAACCCCTTGATGACCTGGCTGGCGCTGGAGCCGCTGAGCGACGGTGAACTGCGCCTGCCCTTCGGCCGCCACCGGCTCGCGCCCATCGCGGGTTATGACGTTGCGGAGGCGTGCGCGAAGATCCTGGCCGACCCGGCACCGCACATCTCGAAGTCCTACGAGCTCAACGGTCCGGAACTGAAGGACATGCACGGGTTCGCGGAGGACTTCGGGGCTGTGCTGGGACGTCAGGTCACTTACGTTCCCGAAGAGGTCGAAACCTGGAACGAGAACTACGTGGACACCGCCCTTGCCGAGCTTCCGCACACCGCGGAGCACATGAAGACCCTGACCCGGCTGATCGGCGGCGGGGGGTACCGCGGCGTCACCGACCAGCTGGAAACGCTGCTCGGGCGTCGGCCGAAGACCGTGCGGTGGGCGCTGGAGAACCATCCGCGCATCCGGAAGCCGGCGTCTGCCTGATCCGCAGTCCCTCACGCCGCCGGACGTGGCGCGGCGTCCTGTATCGGCTCCGGTGCCGGCGAGGGCCGGGGCGGACGGATTACCCGCGTGCGACGTTGCTGACTGCGGTACGCAGGTCGTCATCCCCGGCAAGCAGCGGGGGCAGGGGGGTTGCGTTGGCGGGGTTGAGCGAGTCGAAGAGCAGGGCGACGAAGCGTGCGCGCAGCGAGGGTGCGGTGCCGGGGAGGGCGAGACCGGCGACCGCCATGACCAGGAAACGTGGAATGTCCTCCGCGGTGAGGTCGGAGCGGATCTCCCCTTGTTGCTGCGCGCGCAGCAACAAGGGGTGGAGGGAGTCGCTGAAACGCTGGAGAGCCTCCACGGCCACGTCGGTGAAGTTGCCGGCGAAGCTGACCAGTCCCCGCTCCTCGGTGATCAGGTCGAGCAAGTGCGTGGCGATGTCCTGGAGGGACCGGCGCGGGTCGGGGGCATCGGCGGCGCGGTCGATGCGGGGCAGCAGGTCCGTCTCGAGGATGTCGTCGAGGACGGCCCGGACGATCGCCTCCCGATTGGGGAAGTGGCGGTAGAGGGTGGCGATGCCCACGCCGGCCTCGGCTGCGATCTGTTCCAGAGATGCCTCGCCGGTGGCGAGGACGGTCCGCCCGGCAGCGGTGATGCGCTCGACGCTGGTGCGTGCGTCGACCCTGCGCCGGCGGCCGCGGTCCTTCGTGGTTGTCATCGACGACTCCTCCCTGCTCCGTGATGAAGGCTATCCTCCCTCGCTTGATAGTGTCCTATCACTTTGATAGGACACTATCACTTCGCGTCTGGCGTGGCCTCGACGCACGGAAGAGGGAGGGAACTGTGTCCGTTCTGCTGTACCGGCTGGGAAGGTTCGCCTACGGCAAACCCTGGTACGTCATCGGGGGCTGGCTGGCCGTGGTGGCGGCCGTGGTGGGCCTCCTCCTGGCCAACCCGGTCAAACTCAGCAACGAGGTCCGCATCGACGGCACCCCGTCCCAGAAGGTCATCGACGAACTGGCCAGATCCCTGCCGGAGGCCTCCGGCGGCCAGGGCATGCTGGCCTTCAAAGCGCCGGACGGTGCCCGGATCCACGACGGGAAGGTCCGGGCCGCCCTGGCCGCGGCAGTGGATGCCGTCTACCGCCACGACCACGTCATCGACGCCCGGAAGGTCATGGCTCAGCAAGCCGCCCAGGGGGAGAACGGCCCCCTGATACGGGGCCAGGCGGCGGTGGCTCAGGCTGCCGGACAGCCGTCCTCCGGCAAGACGCCCGTCCCGTTACAGGTGGACGGCCGGCCGGTGCCGGGAGTCACTGTCTCCGCCGATGGCTCGACGGCGTTGATGCAGTTCCAGTTCGATGAACAGACCTACGAGCTTCCCTCCGGGACGATCGACAGCACCGTCAAGGCCGCCGAGCGGCAAGCCGCACATGGCGGCCTCGAAGTCCTGCCGTCCGCGTCCATGATGGAGATCCCCGAGATCATCGGCATCGGAGAGATCGTTGGTGTCGTCGTCGCGGCCATTGTCCTGCTGGTCACGCTGGGGTCGGTCGTGGCGGCGGGGCTACCCCTGGCCATCGCCCTGGTCGGGGTCACGGTGGGGGTGGGGGGAGCCTTCACTCTCTCCGCCGTCTTTGAAATCCACTCGCTCACCGCGGTCCTGGCTCTGATGCTGGGGCTGGCCGTCGGTATCGACTACGCCCTGTTCATCGTCAACCGGGAACGCCGGCTGATCCTGGAGGACGGACTGGACGCGCACGAAGCGACCAGCCGCGCCGTCGGCACAGCCGGGAGCGCGGTCTTCTTCGCCGGCTGCACCGTCATCATCGCCTTGATGGGACTCCTGGTCGTCAGGATCACCCTGCTCAGCACCATGGCCATCGTGGCGGCCGCCACGATCGCCCTGGCCGTCCTGCTCGCCCTGACCTTGCTGCCGGCGCTGCTGGGGCTGGTCCAGGAACGCATCTGTCCCACCCGGACCCGGAACAGGGTGCGGCAACAGAAGGCATCCGCCGACCACGCGCGGGCAAGTCGCTGGGGAGCGCGCCTGATCCGCCACAAGTACCCGGCCCTCGCGTCCGCGCTCCTGATCCCGGTGATCCTGGCCGTGCCTGCCGCCGACATGAAGATGGGCCTGCCCTCCGGGGCCAGCTACAACACCGACACCGCACAGCGACAGAGCTACGACCTGGTCAGCGACGTCTACGGGCCCGGCTACAACGGCCCGCTCATGGTCGCCGTCACCTCGACCGCCAAAGGGCAGTCCCTCACCCCGGCAACTCTCGCCGCAATCACCTCCGGCATCAAAGGAATCAAGGGCTCGACCTCGGTGTCCCTGGCCGGAATGAACAGCACCGGCACCACGGCCATCCTCAGCCTCGTTCCCGGCAGCGGCCCGAACGACGACGCCACCAAGGACCTCGTGACCGCCGTACGGGACAAGAGCGCACAGATCGGCGACGCCCACGGCGCCACCATCGGTATCACCGGCTTCACCGCCCTCGCGATCGATGTCTCCGACCGGCTCGCCGACGTCCTGCCCCTCTACGTGGCAACCGTCCTCGCGCTCTCCCTGATCGTCCTGCTCCTGGTCTTCCGCTCCCTCATGATCCCGGTGATGGCCACCCTCGGCTTCCTGCTCTCCATCGGCGCCACCTTCGGCCTGACCACGGCTGTCTTCCAGTGGGGCTGGTTCCAGGACCTGATCGGGCTCGACGCCAGGGCCCCCGTGGTGAGCCTGCTGCCCATCATCATCACCGGCGTCCTGTACGGACTCGCCATGGACTACCAGATGTTCCTGGTCACCTCCATGCGGGAAGCCCACGTCCACGGCGCCACTCCGCTCAACGCCACCGTCACGGGATTCGCACGTGCCAGCTCCGTCGTCGTCGCGGCGGCCACCATCATGGTCTCCGTCTTCGCCGGATTCATCTTCAACCCCCAGCCCATGATCAAACAGGCCGGCTTCGCACTGGCCGCCGGCATCCTCATCGACGCCTTCGTCATCCGCATGACCCTCATCCCCGCCACCATGGCACTCGCGCAGGAGAAAGCCTGGTGGCTGCCCGCCCGGCTGGAGCGCCTCCTGCCCGACCTCGACGTCGAAGGCGACAAGCTCACGCAGAAGATCCCCCTGCCCCATCCTGCGTCCCACCAGCCGCACGCCACCGCGTAAAGGCCGAGACCACCAGCTGACCCGCCAGCGCAGCGTTCTCTGCGGGGGAGTTGGCGGGTGGGCGGGGTGGATCTGCCCATACCCGGGGCCGGGCTCGGGCGTTGAGCTGGACTGTTGCCAGGCAAGTGGCCTGGTCGATTTCGGACGGTCCAGCAGTGCCCACCGGGTTGAGCGGTCGTCAAGAGCTGCTTGTGGAGGGCGGTTCAATGCGGACAGGTCTGTGCGAAATTCCTCGACTCTCCTGGGACCAGTTTGGGGCCACACGGTATGCGCGCACCTGAACAACGCCCCCGTGGACACACAGAAGGGCGCTTCGTCCACGGTGGTGTTTCGAATCAGGTTGGCGCCCCAGGGCGCGGCTGAGCGGACCACGGGAGTGGGGGCTGGCCGCATCCCGCAGGGTGGGGCGACAGGCCGGTCGGTGACGCGGATGACGATCTCGCCGAAGGCGCCGGGCCAGGTGTTCGTACGTCTTGAGCGCGTCCTCGAAGCCGTAGACGGTGCCGATGACCGGATCCAGGCCCCTGCTTCTCGATCCAGGCGTTCATCTCCAGGAAGGCGCGACGGTGGCCGGCCGCCATGCCGTGGATGGCGGGCCTGGCTGTCAGGGCGGGGGCAGGGCCCGGGGCAAGGTACGGCCGGACTGAGAAGGCGCTGAAGTCGGCGTACGACATCAAGACCCGGCACGAGTCTTGCCGCTGTTCCGTTCGGGCCAGTACGCTCCCCACAGAATTGAAGTTAGTTCAATCTCTGTCGTCCACGCGCGACCCGGCGCGGGGTCGTCGTGGGGTGACGACCTTCACGGCCGAGCAGACCGGCCGGCCACGCGCACAGCGTCGTGCGAAGGGGAGCCGCACATGTCCACCCAGTCCATCAATGGTGAGATCGTCGCCTCGCTCGGCGGGGTGACGATGTCCGTGATCGACCCGGCCACCGGACCGCTCGGGGCGGCCGTTCACGTGCCAGGGGGCGGTCCAGGCGGCCCCGGCCACGGACGGGCCTTCGGAGCCGGCTCGCCGGAGGAGCTGTCCGCGAAGAAGAGCGTGTGGACGAAGGTGGGGGCACCATGAAGCCGGCACTGGAAGCCGACTGGGTGGTCGTCGGCGGCGGTAGCGCCGGGAGCGTGCTGGCGGCGCGTCTGAGCGAGGATCCGGCCAGCGAGGTTGTGCTGCTGGAGGCCGGGCGCGACTGGCGGTCCGCCGAGGCCCCACCGCAGTTGCGCAGTATGAACGGCTGGCGGGCACTGGACGAGACGGCCTGCGCGGAGTTCCAGTGGCCGGGTCTTACCTCACGGCGCAGTCGCGCGCAGGCGCCGCGGCCGCATGTGCGCGGACGGGGCCTCGGTGGTTCGTCGTCGGTCAACGGCATGATCGCCTTCCGGGCCATGCCGGACGACTACGACCGGTGGGCGGCGTACGGCTGTCCCGGCTGGTCGTACGCGGACATGGTGCCGTACCTGCGGCGCATGGAGAGCGACGCGGACTTCGGTGACCGCCCTCACCACGGCGATCGCGGGCCCATACCGGTGCAGCGGCTCGGCCGCGAGGACTGGGGCCCCGCCGACCACGCGCTCGCCGAGGCCGCGCTGGGGCTGGGCCACCTGTGGTGCGATGACCACAACGGGCCCACCGGGACCGGTGTCTCGCCGTACGCCATCAGCTCCCGCGACGGTGCGCGCGTCACGACCAACGACGGTTACCTCGAGCCGGCCCGACAGCGCCCCAATCTGCGGGTGTTCGGCGGGGCGACGGTGGACACGGTGCTCATCGAGGGCGGCCGGGCCGTGGGGGTGCGAGTACGCCGGGGGAACGACTGGACGGAAGTCCGTGCCCAGCACGTCGTCCTGTGCGCCGGAGCGGTGCACTCCCCGGCGATCCTGCTGCGATCCGGCATCGGGCCGAACGGCCCGGTGGCGGCGCTCCCGGTCGGTGAGGGGATGCAGGAACATCCTCTGGCGCTGTTCTGGCTGTACGCCCGGCCCGGGAAGCAGCCCGACATCGATGCCCGGCATGCCAACTGCTGTCTGCGCTACTCCTCCGGACTGGCGGGAGCGGGTGAGAACGACATGATGATCACCTCGATCAACCAGACGCTCGCCCTGCCGAACCCGGGCGACTCCCACCTCGTCGCGGAAAGCACCGGCGGAACCTGGGGCGGCGCAGGTGGCGGCCACGCCGCGGGCGGTCCTGGCCTGCTCTGTCTGTGGGCGAACCAGCAGTTCTCGCGCGGCGTGCTGCGCCTGGCCTCTGCGGACCCCGACGCGCATCCGGTGATGGACCAGGACCTGCTGAGCGACCCCTCGGACCTCGTACGGATGCGCGACGGCGTCAAGCACTGCGTGGAGTTGCTGCGCAGCGGACCGTTCGACGCCGCCTTCGAACACATCGCCATCGACATCACCGGCCGGAGCCTCGACGCGCTGTCCGACGACGCGACGGTCGACCGCTGGCTGATGGAGACCATCGGCGACACCGGCCACATCTGCGGAACCTGCCGCATGGGCGCGCCCGACGACCCCCGTGCGGTGGTCGATCCGTCCGGCCGCGTCCTCGGCCTCGACGGGCTCTGGGTGGCCGACGCCTCCGTGTTCCCGGAGGTGCCGCGGGCCAACACGAACCTGCCGGTCATCGCCGCGGCGGAACGGCTGTCGGACCTCATCCGCGGACGTCTCGCCGGCCCCGTCGCGGGCGAGAGCGCCGTCACCCCCGCGGAGTCATGATCATGACCGATGCCGGAGCGCTCATGGCCGGATCACATCTTCCGGCGGCCGCCGCGCCGCTGGCCGTCGGTTCGTCGACGCTGCGGAACCGGCTGGTCGCCACGGCCCACGCCAGTGGTTTCGTACGGGACGGGCTGCCGTTCGGCGGCGACGCCGAGTACTGGGGCCGTCTGGCGGCCGGCGGCGCGGCGATGCTGGTCTGCGGCGGTACGACGGTGGCGCCGGAGTCCGCGCCGCGGCAGGGGAACATCCTCCAGCTCCATCGTCCGGAGGCGGTGGGTCCGCTGCGGAAGCGGGTGGAGGCCATGCACGCCGAAGGCGCGGTCGCCGTCTGCCAGCTTGTCCACCTTGGCCGGGAGACGCTCGGTGCGCAGTCGTACTACGCGCCGGTCGCCCCCTCGGCCGTGCGCTCTCCCCGTGAGCCGACGGCGCCGCGTGCTCTGCGCGGCAGCGATATCGACGATGTGGTGGAGGCGTTCCGCGTATCGTCCGCCCACGCCCTGGAGGCGGGGTTCGACGGCATCGAGTTGCACGCCGCTCACGCCTATCTGCTGGAGCAGTTCCTCTCGCCGCGCACGAACCCGCGCCGTGACGGACTCGAGGTACTGGAGCGGGTGATCGCCGCGGTTCGCGGGCTGTCGGCCGACGCATTGCTGGGCATCCGTTTCAGCGTCGACGCCTCGGAGGACGTGGCGCTGTCGCCGGACGAACTGGCCGCGCTGCTGCCGGCCGTGGATCCGCTGGTCGACTACGTCAACGTCACCGTCGGGGTGCGGACCACGTACGTCCGTGACATGGCCACCGAAAGCCCGCCGGTGCTGGATGATCTGGCGCGTCTGCGGCCACTCGTCACCCGGCCGCTCGTGGCGTCCCACGCCTTCCGTACCGCGGCCGCGATCGGCGACGCCTTGGCGGCCGGCGCCGACCTGGTGGGAATGGCGCGCGCACTCATCGCCGACCCGGACCTGCCGCGCAAGGTGCTCACCGGCCGTGCGGCGGAAGTCCGGCCCTGCGTGGCCTGCAACGAGGACTGCCGGACGTTCGACCCGGTGCTGCTGTGCGTGGTCAACCCGGACCTCGCACCGCCCGGCGAACCGCGTCGGCCCGCCGCACCGCTGGTGCGCGCGTGGGTCCCGGCACGCGCCGGCGGGGAGCGCGTCGCCGTCGTGGGGGCGGGACCCGCGGGCCTGGAGTGTGCGCTGGGCCTTGCCCATGCCGGGGTGACGGATGTCGTCCTCTTCGAGGCCGCCGACCGGCTGGGCGGACAGATGTCCACGGCGGCTCTGGCACCCCATCGCACCGGTTGGGCCGCGCTGCTCGGTTTCTACGAACGGGGGCTGTCCGCCGCGAGTGTCGACGTACGTCTCGGGCAGACCGCGGAGCCGGGCGCTGAACTCGAAGGGTTCGACGCCGTGGTGCTGGCCACGGGCGCGGTGGAGACATCGCCACTGCTGGACGCCGGCGCCATGGCCTCGTCGGTCGCCCTGGCGCGGGGAGTTCCGTCGCTGGCCGGTGCCGCGCATGTGCTCGTGGCCGACGACGGATTCGGCTGGTGGCCAGGGTGCGACGTCGTAGAACTGGCCGTAGCCGCGGGAGTGCCCCGCATCACGTTCGTCACCCCGGGTACGGCCTTCGCCGGGGCGATCCCGCCCGAGAGCCGCGTCCAACTGCTGGAACGTCTGTCGGGCACCTGCGAACTCGAGATCCTGCCGCTGTGCACGGCGAACGGCATCGGGCCCGAGGGTGTCACCGTCGCCCACCGCATCTCCGGAGGGACCACCACCGTGCCCGCGGACCGTGTCGTCGTGGTGGGGGAGCGCCGCCCGCACGGTGCCATGGACTGCACCGCCCCCCTGGTGCTGACGGTGGGCGACGCCGTGGTGCCGCGACGCGTGGCGCACGCGATCGCCGAGGGACGGGAGGCCGCCGTCAGAATCGCCACCGCCGTACGACACCGTATGAGGCCCACGCCTTACCGTTGCGCCCCTCCAAACTAAATTGATATTGGTTCAATATGATCCTCGCTGACGATGTGCAACCCCTCGCCTCCCGGCGTGCTGATCCACCCCGGAGAACACGCGCCGCCCTGGCCCGGACGACGGCTCCGCACACGCTGACAGCGATGATCGCCGGCCGAACGACCGGAAAGACACGCGTCAGCCTCGGCTGACTCGATGAATGGAGTGTGCTGTGCCAGCGGTGGACGAACGCATCAGGGGCAAGGTCGTGTGCGTGACCGGCGCCACCGGAGGACTGGGCGCGGCCGCGGCCGCCAGGCTCGCGGAGGAGGGCGCCCACCTCGTGCTCACCGACCTCGAGGAGGAGGCGTGCACCGCTCTCGCCACCGAGTTGGACGGCACGCCGGGGCGGCATCTGACCGCACGGCTCGACGTGGCCGAGGAATCGCAGTGGGTTGACGTGGCAGGCTTCATCCGGAGTGAGTACGGCCGACTGGACGGACTGGTCAACAACGCTGCCATCGGCAGCATCGCCACGGTCGAGGACGAGACGATCGAGCGCTGGGAGGCGGTCATGTCGGTCGGTTCCACCGGGGTCTGGCTCGGCATGAAGCACCTCGGCCCGCTCATCGCCTCCTCGGGGGGTGGATCGATCGTCAACGTCTCCTCGATCCTCGGCACGGTGGGCGGCATGGGGAACAGCGCGGCCTACCACGCGGCGAAGGGGGCGGTCCGCACGCTCTCCAAGAACGCGGCGCTGCATTGGGCGGGCTCCGGAGTTCGCGTCAACTCCCTGCACCCTGGCTTCATCGGGACCCGGCAGTTGCTCGAGAGGTACGAGGGCACGGCCCGCCACGAAGCCATGCTGGCCGGCACCCCGATCGGAAGGCTGGGCCGTGGGGAGGAGATCGCGGCCGTCGTCGCATTCCTGGTCAGCGACGATTCAGCCTTCATGACCGGCTCGGAGGTCTACGCGGACGGCGGATACACCGCACGGTGAGCATGACGCCGGGGACGGATCCCGAGTGAGCAGTCGCAGATCCACGATCAGTGGTTATGCCCATACTCAAGCGACCATCCCCTGGTCAGCCACCGTGCGGCGATAAAGACATCCTCCTCCCGGCCTGCGGCCGGTCGTGCCGGTGTCTACGAGCAGTTGCCGTCCGACACCCGCAGGCCCTTGTCGGCGCCGGCCGTCCGGCTCACGATGCTCGGCACGCAACCAGCCGTGTCGAGGCTGTAGGAGTAGGGGATGCCGACCGTGGTGTTGGACTGCGGGTCGGGGCCGGCCGGGTGGTTCTCGCTGCCGGGCTCGGACCAGGTCACGTTGTCGAAGACGTTGCCGCCGACCTGCCAGTAACCGGCCACATCGGTGTAGAAGGTGCCCAGGACGTCCTTGGAGTCCTCGAAGTAGTTGTTGTCCACCTTGGCGCGAGCTCCGGCGCGGGAGTTGATGCCGGACTCGTTGAGGCGCACGTAGTGGTTGTTGTACATGTGGGCGGTTCCGCCACGCAGCAGGGGCGCGCGGGAGTCGATGTTCTCGTACCGGTTGTGGTGGTACGTGATGAAGCTGTTCGAGCGGTCGCTCTCGCTGTTCCCGACGAGACCGCCACGGCCGGAGTTGCGCAGGATGCTGTAGGAGAGGGTCACGTACTGGGTGTTGTCCTTGATGTCGAAGAGGCCGTCGTACCCCTGCGACTCCCCGCCTGACGCCTCCAGGGTGGTGTGATCGACCCAGACGTTGCGGACGTTGCGCTCCATGCCGATGGCGTCACCGCCGTTGGACGTGGGGGAGCCCGACTTCTTGACGTTCCGGACGGTCACGTTCTGGATGATGATGTTGCCGGCCTCGCGGAGGTGGATGCCCACCTGGTCGAAGACGGCGCCGTTGCCGACTCCGATGATCGTGACGTTGCTGACCTTCTTGAGCTCGATCACTCCGTCGGCGGTGTCGCAGCTCTTGCCGGACACCTTCTTGGTGTTGCCGTGGTTGATGGTCCCCTGGACTTCGATGGTGATCGGCGTGCTGCTGTCGGCCCGGTTGCACAAGGCCGTGTGGATCGCGGTTCCCGTGGTGGCCCGCACCGTCTGCCCGCCCGCGCCGCCGGTGGTCCCGCCGTTCTGGGTCGCGTAGCCGGTGGCACCGCCGGCCGCCGCCGACGCCTCGGGTACCGGCAGAAGCGCACCGGCCGCGGCTGCGAGGCCCATCGTGGCGAGCATCGCGCGGAGCCGCAGTGCGTGTGGTCTTTTCATTTCGCCTCCTCATGAGTCCGCAATGCCGGGCGTTGCTCCGGCCGGCGTCTCGCGCCGGTACGAGAACACCGACCGCTCACGGCGTCACCACCTTGCCGCCGAAGGTCACGACGAGGGGGCCGTCCCCGGCGAAGGACCAGCCCAGGGCGCCGGCGTAGGAGGAGCAGCGCGACCCGTTCGAGCCGAGCCAGAACTGGTTCGAACTGTCGGCGTCACCGACGACCTTGTCGTTGGATCCGCTGCCGCTGCGGCACGAGGTGTTGTTCCGGAACACCGAACTTCCCTTGTCGAAGGAGAAGTTGCGCTGAACACTGTCGATTCCGACGTTGTCGGAGACGGCCATCGTGCCGGGGTTGCTGTTGTAGGTGAACCCGTGGTGGCCGTTCTTGTAGGCGATGTTGTGCCGGACTGTGTGGTTGACCTTGATGTCCGAGCCGCCGAGCTTGTAGCCGTTGCGGTCACCGTTGTTGTTCTGGGTGCCGTCGCTGAGGGTGCCGTTGCTGTAGGCGAGGGAGTACTCGATGGTCACCGGCCCGATGGCGCCGGTGTCGGTCTTGGTGTAGAGGTCCCAGCCGTCGTCGATGTTGTTGTGGGCCACGTCGTAGCGGAAGACGTTCCCGGTGCCGGTGGTGAGCTTCGCGGCGAAGCCGTCGGCGTTCTCCCCGGCGGAGTCCTTGTTGTCGTGTGACTCCGAGCTCACGATCAGGTTGTTGGACGGCCACTGGGACGTGGGGGTGCTGCTGGCGATCCGGCCGAGTTGCAGCCCCGTGTCGCGGTTGAACGCCGTCACCGTGCGCTCGACGACGTTGTTGCTGCCGCCGACGTAGATGCCGTTGTCCCCGGCGCGCTGGACGGTGAGGCCGTACAGACGCCAGTAGTCGGCGTTCAGCTGGATGCCTCGGTTGGACGAACTCTCGCTCTGCGCGGAGAAGTCCAGCACCGGTGTCTCGCCCGGGTAGGCGGACAGCGTGGTGCGGGCACTGGAAGTTCCGTTGCTGCCGACGGGGATCGTGACGGTGGAGGAGTACTTGTACGTCCCGCCGCGCAGGTAGATCGTCCCGCCGGACGAGATGCGGCTGATCGCCGAGGTGAGCGTGGTCGGGGCGGACTGTGTTCCGGACGCGCTGTCCTTGCCGTCCGGCGCGACGTAGAGGACGGTGCTCGCCGCCTTCGCGGCGCTCACGCGCATGGTCGCGGGCGTGGCGCTGCCGCGATCGCCGTGAACGGAAATGGCCTGCGCCGTGGTGCCGGACAGCGTGATGAGCGCGCCTGCCAGCAGGCTGACCGATGCTGTTGCGGCTCTCGATTGCATCGCCTGTCTCCAGATTCTTCGGTTGTGGGGGTATGAGGTGGCCGTGGTCCATGTCGCCCGGGCAGGGCAAGTGGTCCTTCCGGCCGGGCAGGTGCTGTTCGGGGTGCTGAACTGGTCGTGCTGACACGGCCGAGGGGAAAGCGCTTTCTGAGACGGTAGGAACGTGTCGTGACTGCGTCAATAGAGCGGTCATCTGAAATCTGTTCAGAATGATGAATCATGGGGCCGCGGGGTGTCCGGAGCCGAACTGCTCCGCAGGCAGCGCGAGTTCGGCACACCTGCCCGGCGTACGCCATCCGCACGGGGCGTCGAAGCATGCGGGTTTCGCGGGAGCCCCTGCTTCCGAAGCCCGCCGACGCGCCGGGGCCCTCCCCTCGTGACCGACCCGCCTCGGGCCGGCGGGAAGGTGTCGCCGAGCGGGGGCATCAGGTGGGTGACGTCGTTGTGGCTGACCTGGGGCTTTGCGATTGCCTGAGCATGGGCATGATCCGTGGTCGTAGGTCTGCGACTGCTCTACCTGATCTTCTGCCGACTACTGGGCTGCCTCCTCTTATGGGGCCTGGAAATGGCGCCAAACTGCAACCGCGCCCGGTCGGCCACCGCTGATCTGAATATTGACAACCTTTGATGGCCCGGGGAGCACGGCGGCGCAGGTCAGATGACGACCCTCGCCGGGCCGTCCGGGGGCTGAATCCCGTTGATGACACGGTGCGTTGAGGTGATGTGCCCGAGCTGCGTCGGATCACGGCGGGGCCGGACCCGGCGGGGCCGTTACGCGGGGCCGGTGGCCGTGGCTGTGTTGACGAGCTTCTCGAACAGGAACTCGTGCTTGAGGAAGGACACGTCGTACTCGTGGCCCGGGTAGGGCGGGATGAGCTGCGACGCCTGGAACAGCCGCCAGCCGTCGAGCAGTGCCGCCACGCCGGTGGCGTACGGCGGCTCGTCCCCGTCCCCGGCGGTGGGTGACGTGGCGCCCGTGCCGTCGTAGCGCGCCCAGCCGATGACGCCGCTGTCGAGGGAGGAGTTGTTCAGGTAGAGGACGAGCACCTGCTGCCGGACGGCGCTGGTGAGGGCGGGCTCGGCGGTCGTGGGCTGTGTGGTCACGGTGGACAGCTCCTGGTGTGAGGCGACGGCGGGGGAGGGAGGAGGGGGGCGGAGGCGGCGGGCGGGACGGCACTCAGGCGTCGACGGTGGCCCTGCCGGGCCGGTTGGTCACCCGGGTCACCCAGTGGTCCAGATCGAAGGACGGGTCCCCGGTCAGCGCCCGCCACAGCCTGATCCGGTTGTGCAACTCCAGCCGCCCGGTCGCCTGCTCGTACCACGGGAACCGGGTCCGCAGTTCCTCGGCCACCGCCGGGTCGCCGAGGTCGTCGGTGTTCCACAGGCGGACCTGCGGGACGGTCGGATTGAAGCGGATCTTGAACATGTAGCGGGGGACACCGCTGTCGTTGCGCCGGCCGCCGTGCCAGATGCCGTGGTGCAGGATCAGCACCGTGCCCGCCGGGCACACCATCCGCTGCTGGCCGAGCAGGTTCTGGTACCGGCCGGTGTCGCTCTCGTTGGTGCGCCGCAGATGGCTGCCCGGCACGACCAGAGTCCCGCCGGCCTCCAGCGTCACCTCGCGCGGGTAGTACATGAGCTGGACGTCGAAGGCGTCCGGTCGGACATCGATGATGGCGTCACCGTGCAGCGGCTGGGCCTGGCCCTCCCGGGGCTGCCGGATGTGCACGGCGTGGTGGTCGATGGTGGGGTCCGGGCCGACCAGGCTGTAGAGCGCACCGGCCATGGCCGGGAGGTCGAGCAGGCTGCGCGCGAAGGAGCCCTCGGGGAACGCCTCGGCGACCGGAGTGCCGTAGCGGACGGCCGGCACGCCCGCGGCGAGCACATCGAGGGCTTGGTCGTTGAGGGAGTCGGGGACGACGGAGTCGAGGCGCAGAAAGCCGTGGGCCACGAACCGGGCCATGCGCGCCGAGGTCAGGAGCTGTTCGCGAACGGGTCGGGCGGCCATGTTCTCCTCCGGTCGGGAGAGCGGGAGCGGGTGGTTACTCGTGGTTCGTCTCCACGACGCTAGAACGCGGCCACCCCGGGACGCGTGGGCCTTGCTCACTACCTCTGGTAATTTTTCACCATGACGGGCATGACCGGCATGACGGGAGCAGCTCCCAAGTCCCAGCCGCAGCGGGTCCCGGTCCGGCTCGACTCGCCCCCGCACATCGAGGGGCTCGGCGTCGGCGTCCACGGCACGCGGCGCCCCCGCGACGTCTTCCGCCTGCCCGACCTGTGGCAGCTGCACCTCTACCGCTACACCGCCGAGCTCACGGTCGACGGCGTCGCGTACACCGTGCGGCCCGGTTACGTCAGCCTCGTCCCGCCCGGTGTCCTGGTGCGCTACCGCTATCGCGGGCGTTCCGAGCACCTGTACGCCCATCTGCGGCTACCCGACCGCGGGGCGGCCCGTACGGTGCCGGTGGTGCAGAACGCGGGGGCCCAGACGGCCCTGCTCTCCAGCCTCCTGCTCCAGGCCATCGCGGCCGTCCCCAGGGCCCCGGCGCAGGCGGTCGCCGAGGTGTGGTCAGTGCTGTGGCGCGTGGCGCAGCTGTCCGTCCCCACCGGCACGGGCGGCGGGCACCCCGCCGTCGCCGCCGCGATCGCGTACGTCGAGTCGCGTCTCGCCGAGCCGCTCACCGTGCCGGACGTGGCGCGCGGGGCGGGCGTCTCGCACAACCACCTCACCCGGCTCTTCCGGGCCGAGACCGGGGACACGGTGGTGGCCCACATCCGGCACCGCCGCATGGAGCGGGCCAGGCACCTGCTGCGCGAGACGACGCTGCCGATCGCGACGATCGCGGCGTCGGTGGGGATCGGGGACCTCCAGGCGTTCAACAAGGCCTGCCGCCGCGAACTCGGCGCCTCGCCGCGGGCGGTCCGCGACGGAGCGCCCGGCCCCGGCGCCTGAGGATGTTCTCCGACGCGGCGCGCTGCCGAAGGTGCCGGCCGACCTGGCGACTGCCCGGGCGAGATGGACGCCGACACCACCAACCGCGAACTGCCTGTCGCGCGCACAGGGAGAGGATTCACCGGCAGTCCGGCACCGCCCAGTTCCTGCCCCGCCCCATCGCGCGACGCACCCGCGCCCTCACCGACCGCAAGGCCCCGGCCGGAACACCCACACTCGACGTCTGCCCGGAGACCCGAATCTAGAGGAACCCGCATGAGTGACGGAATCGCCTGGATAGGCACACACGGCACCACAGGCACTTCAGCCGCCCTGCCCGGCATGCTCGGAGGGATATCGCTTACCTGCGCCCGTGGCGTCGACGCGGACGAGTCCTCATCGCGCTGGGTGCCGGCCTCGACGAGCTCGCCGGCCGTACCCCCTGCAAGGGGCTCGTCGTGCCGGCGAGGAGGCGAGGCGACCAGTCGCCTCCCGTGAATCGCGCGATGTACGGGACGTGCGGCGACTGGGTGTACGTGCTGGAGGACTGGGGCATGGCGACGTGGGCCACCGGCTACCGAACGGTGGAGTCGATGCGGCCCGCACCGGGCGAGGAGACAGCCGTCGGCAACTACTGCGGACTGTCCATCGATCAGGAAGCCGTTCAGGCCGGTGATCTTCCCGCGGTCCTGATTCCCATGGTCTGACCGCTGGTCCGACCGCCGACAACGGCGCTGGGCGGTGAGCTTGCAGATGACGGGCTCACCGTTGCCGGGCGCCTCGTACAAGCGGGTGCTCTCCGCGCCCACCTCGCTGATCACCGTGGCGATCGATGCCATAGGACCGAGGGCGCGGGGGAACTCTGCGGCCCCGACCTGGTGCGCCGTGTTCTGCAGCTGGCTGATGACGTACGGACGCCGGTAGGAGGCCCCGATGACCGAGGCGACCACCCCCATCAAGCAGCCCGTCGACAAAACCCACCGCATGTCGTTCGGGCTGCGGAGCCTGGCCGATGTCGATCGGAGAAAGCCGGTCGCACCAGCGGCGCGATGCCCTGGGCAGCTGTTGTTTCTGGTGCTGGCCGTCCTACCGTCGCAGAGGGCACTGGTTCTGCTTTCACCGACCGAGGGTGGACACATGACCACCACATTCATCACAGGAGCCAACAAATCCCTCGGGTACGAGACCGCCCGCCGCTTGATCGAGGCCGGCCACACCGTTCTCATCGGCGCACGCGATCCAGAGCGCGGCCAGGCGGCCGCCGACGCACTCGGTGCCCGTTTCGTCCAGATCGATGTGACGGATGACGCGTCGGTGGCCGCGGCCGCCGCCGATATCGCGGCTCGCGAGGGCGGCATCGACGTCCTGATCAACAACGCCGGCGTCTTCGGGACGCACAGCCCCGCCGACCAGATCACGGCCGCTGACGCCGGCGCGGTGTTCGAGGTCAACGTCGTGGGGATCGTCCGGGTGACGCACGCGTTCCTGCCTCTGCTGCGCAAGTCCGCGAGCCCGGTGATCGTCAATGTGTCGAGCGGCATGGGATCCTTCGCGGCCACCCACGACGCCGGGCGCGTCGAGGGCCGGGCCATCGCGCCGCTGTACACGGCGTCGAAGGCTGCCGTGACCATGCTGACCACCCAGTACGCGAAGTCCTGGCCGGACGTGAAGGTGAACGCGGCCGACCCGGGCTACACCGCGACCGACTTCACCGGGCGCAGCGGTCCGCAGACAGTGACCGAGGGGACCGACGCGATCGTCGAGCTCGCCACCATCGGGGCGGACGGACCGACCGGAACCTTCCGTGACCGCCACGGTGAGATGCCCTGGTGATCCACCGTTGAGGTGGATGCTTGGCGCATCGACGATCACTTGTCGGTCCTCGCCGGGGGCGGTCTTGTCGTCACAGCCGCAGAAGTCGCTGGGCGTTGGTGCGTGCGATCTTGGTGTGGTCGCCTTCGTTGAGTTCCAGGCGGTCGAACCACTCGGCGGCTTCCCGCATGTCCTCGAAGGGGTAGTCGGCGGAGAAGAGCAGACGGTCGGCGCCCACCTCCACGAGCGTGTTGAGCAGCGCGGGTGTGCGGAAGTTGCCGCTGGTGGTGAGGTAGAAGTTGGTGCGCAGGTAGTGGCCGAACGTGTGCTGGACGCCGAGGCCGCGTGGGGCGACGGCGAGCCGGTGGTCGGTACGCCAGATGTTGAACGGCAGCAGCTCGCCCAGGTGGCCGAGGATCACGTTGATCCCGGGGTGGCGGTCGAACAGGCCGCTGCCCGTGAGCCGTAGGGCGTGGGTGGCGGTCTCGACGGAAAAAGCCCAGGCCGAGCCGTAGAGCCAGGGATGGCCGTCGTACTTCGGGCTGGTGTGCGGGAGGGGGCCGCGCGGGTGGAGGTAGACGGGTACGCCGAGGTCCTCCACGGTGGCCCAGAACGCGGCGTAGCGGCTGTCGTCGAGGTAGACGACCGTGTCCTCGTCGCCCACCTGGGAGAAGCCGTTGATCAGGCCCCCGACCAGCCCGAGTTCGGTGACCGCCCGGCGCAGCTCCGCGGCCGCCGCGTCCGGGTCCTGGAGGGGAAGCGCGGCGAACGCCGCGAAACGGTCCGGCCGGTCGGAGACCTGCTTGGCGGCGTGGTCGTTGAGCCGATACGACCAGTCCACCGCCTGTGCCGGGTCGTCCACCGCCTGTGCCTGGTCGTGCAGCGCCTGGATGCCGGGCGAGAGCAGGGACAGTACGGCCTTTTCAATGCCGCATTCGTCCATGAGGCGGAGCCTGCTGTCGTGGATGTCGAGCAGCATGGCGCGGTGCGCGGGCCAGGCGTCGGCGATGAAGTGTGTCGCGGACTGTTCCACGATGTTCGGGTCGATGGCCCCGAAGTGTTCTTCGAGTGCGATCTTCTCTGTCTTATGCATGACGGCATTCCTCCTGGACTGCTGTGCGTGCGACGGTCGAATGTGCGGGATGTCCTACGCGCCGGTCCCTGCGATCGGCCCCGATGCCGATCGAGCGGTCGGCGTGCCGTGCCGCGGCTCACGCGGCACGGCGCTGCCCGGCCTCACTGGGCGACGGCTTGCATCGCCCTGATGCCGGGTGCTTTCGCGGCGGGGACCTCGTCGCCCTCGCGGACGGCGAGCATGGCGCCGCTCTTCCCCTACCTGACGCTCGACGTCACACCGCTGGCCCAGCACCCGTCGGACCTGGCGGCCGGAAAGCTCGCGGCATAAGCGGCCCTCCGGCCCCGGCCACCCCTTGCCGCGCAGGGGAAGCCCCCAACCGGGAGCCGCTGCGCATCCACAAGCCTCTCCAGGAACCGTTCGGCTTCGGAGACCCCGACGACGCCGAGGCGTGGAACCGCGTCCAGCGCCGACCCTGGTCAACCGCAGCCCCGGACGAGGTGACGAGCGCGGCATGCGGCTTCGGGGCCCGCATCGCCGGGAGGTTCTACGACCGGGGCTACCGCGTCGCGCTCACCGACCTCGACGCGGGGGCCGCCGCCAAGACGGCCGCGGACCTCGACCCGAGTCGGGAGAACACGGTCGGGCTCGGCCTGGACGTGCACGACAAGAACGCCTTCAGCCGAGTGCTCGACCAGTTGGCCGCCAGCTGGCCGAATGGTGGGGCGCGGTGCACGTCCTGGTCAACAACCCCGGACTGTCCCCGGTCGAAGGGGGCTTGCAGATCAGTGCCGAGAGCTTCGGCACGGCAGTGTCGACCAACTTCGACGCCACCCTCTTCGGCTGCCAGGTCTTCGGCGAGGACTTCGCCGAACGCGGCTACGGGCGCATCGTCAACATCGCCTCCCTCGCAGGGCAGAACGGCGGTACCGCAACCGACGCGCACTATGCGCCGGCCAAGGCGGGAGTGGCCACGCCCACCAAGGTGTTCGCCTGCGAACTGGGTCCGCACGGTGTGACCGTCAACGCGATCTCCCCAGGACCGCAGGACCTTCCGGTGGTCTGCCGGAGCGGCGATCCGGACACGCCCGCCAGGATCGAGCAGACGACCCCGGACGGCTGGGGCACCCCAGGTTCGTCGCCGACATGGCCATCCTGCTCGCTGCCGAATACGCGGACGCGGTCACCGGAGCGTGCTGGGACGCCAACGGCGGCCTGCTCGTGCACTGACCGCACCGTTGGCGAAGGCATGGAGTGATTCGGCCGTTCGTGAGGTGTGAGAGCTCGGCTGTGGATGGTGGACGACGAGTAGTGGGCTCTGATCGAACCGCCGTCGCCGCCCCGGCCAGAGAGGTCGCCGGGGCCTCGCACGACAGCTGACCGGCGGTTCCACCTCGGGCGCCGGCCAGGCCGCCTGGAGTGATCGACATCGCCCGCGCCGCCGGAGCCATCAACGGACGCCGTCCGAGCCATCGTCCAGCCCGTCCCGGTGTCGATCGTCAGCCGCACGACGCTCCCTTTCTTGATCGCTGCCGGCATTCTTCCTCAGGACGGTGGTGGGCATGAGGATGATGCGCCGCTGGGCCACTGCCGTGGTCACCGGGCCGGCCACGGGCAGTCTCCTCGCCTTCGGCTCACCGAGCTGGGCGGCCCCCAGCGCTCCTTCCTCGGCCACCGCTTCCGCCGAGCTTCCCGACCCTCGGCCGCCGACGAAGCACGGGCGGAACCGGCCGAGTCGACCGTCTGCCCGTTCGGCGGCGGAACGGCCCGGGTCGTCGACCCGGGCCGTCTTGTAGTTCAGGTCCCTGAGTCCCTTGCGATCTCTTGAGGTCCCCTCAGGACCCCTCAGAACCCCTCAGGGAGGGATCCGTCCTGGTCGATGACGTTGTTGCCGGGCCCGCCGTCGATGCCGTCCTGGCCGGGGCCGCCGAAGAGGTAGTCGTTGCCCGGTCCGCCCTTGATGGTGTCGTCGCCCTCTCCGCCGTCGATGGAGTCATCGTTGCCGGCACCGTCGAGATAGTCGTCGCCGGCGCCGCCGTAGATCTCGTTGGCCACGTCATCGCCGATGACGGTGTCGTCGCCGTCCCCGGCCCACACCGCGAACGAGTCGGTGATGGTGTCGTTGCCGGCGTTGCCGTTCGCGTTCGTGGCCTGGCTGATGGTGTCGTCGCCGTCGCCGCCCACCGCGACGGAAGCGCCGACGATGGTGTCGTCCCCGGCCTCGCCGTAGACGTTCACATCGCCGCCGGAGATCTTGACGCTGTCATTGCCGTCGCCGAGTTCGACGTTGCCCTGGTCGCCGCCGTGGTCCGGGTCGGGTACGGGCACGGTGCAGGTCACATACGTCAGGTCGGTGGTAGTGGGGTGGGTGCAGTCGGTGCCGGCGGTGATCTCGACAACGTCGTCGACGCCGAAGGTCAGCGTGGTGTCGGTCTCGCTGACCCGCTTGATGATGAGCTTGTTGGTCTGGCCGTCTGCCGTCGTGTAGGCCATCACTCCGTCGGTGACGGTCACGGTGGCCGGCGACGCGGCCGGCGACACCGGCGACGACGACGCGGGCGAGGTGGCGGCCTGGGCGTTCCAGGCGAAGAGTCCGGTGCTGGCAGCGACGGCCAGTAAGGCGGCGACACCGACCGGGCGGACGCGGCGGGAGCGCGGGCCAAGGGTGGACACGAAAGACCTCCGTGGGGAGTGGATCTGATTTCCGATCACCCGTTTCGACGTGGAAAATCCGCGCGGGGTTGTGCCACTCCCATGCCCTGTTCACCGATCTTTCCGAATTCCCATTTCGCGTTCACCCCTACGACACCGGGACTTTTCTCCGCGTTGTCGGAATGCGCGCTCTGCGAGCGGCAGGAATTCCCATGAGTCCGTCCACGTCCCCCCCGGCACCGCCCGCCGGTGCACCGCTCAGGACATCCGCTCCCTGGCAACCGGCTCGTGGCTGCTCGTGCCGGCGCGCCAGCGCGGTTGCGTTTCCGCCACGTGGCTCAGCATTCCGCACCACACCCGCCTCCGGTGGAGCGAATCCGGTCCGGCGTGCCGGAGCCGGCCGCTGGAGAAGTACAGGACTTCGACCGGTCGCGCGGCCGCGGGACCCAGGCCACCGTCCGGACCGCGCGTCCGGGATTGCCATCACCGCGCTCGGTCGCCGTAACTCGCCGCCCGGTACGCGACGCGCCCGCCGCTCGCCTACAGCGGCCCTCGGCAGTTCGTCTGGTCTCCGTGGTCACTGCGGCAGGCCGGCCTCGGCCGCCCACCGGAAGACGTCCCCGCACGTAGGGGACGGCATCGGCGAGCGATCGGCGAGGACGATCAGCGCATGGCGCAGTTCTCTGCTCAGCTGGAAGAGCCGACGACTGAACTGCCCGCCCTTGTAGGTGTACAGGCGGAAGAGCCCGACAGCTTGTCCGTCACGGCCGTCAGCGAAAGTGTCCGGGAGCCCCGCGAGCAGTTCAATATCGCGCTTGCCGGTCGCCGCCTCGGCCACGGCATCGAGGCGTAGAGCGTCGAATTGACCGCGGGGCACTTCTTCCACGGCAACGGCGTCGCCAAGCTCCCCTTCTCACCCTTCCAACTCGGCCTGGGAGCACCACACCCCGACGACCCCGCGCCGAACTCCGCGGGCAAGAACGTCCGCGCACTGCTGCGGAACACCCACGCCCGGTTCACCGTCAACAAGTTCATGCACACCCCACACCCCCAGCGGCGCACGGTCATGCAGGAGCTGGAGGAACGCTTCGCCGAGGACATCGCCCGCACCAGTCGCTCACGCTTCCGCTCGGTCACCGACATCGCCATGGCCACATCCCTGCACCACCACTACACCTACCTCACCGGCCGGGCAGTGCCGGCCAAGTACAAGCTGCGCTACATCGACGTGGCCCGGCCGAACATCACCGACGCTCTCGCCGAACTCACCTCTCGCAGCCACGACTTCTTCTGCCTGAACGATGTCAACACGCCGGAGAACGAACAGGAGCGCGTCACCGCCGAACTCCACACCTTCCTGGAGAACTACTTCCCCTTCCCCCGCCGCTACGAGCGCTGACGAACTTGTGCGGCTGGAATGATCAACGCTTGGCTGATGCCTGGCTCCCGGCTCGGTGCGCGTGGTGTGTGCGGAGATATGGCACACAGGCGGTGCTCTCGGGCAGACCATGAGTATCCCGCGCCAGCATGGCTGCCTTTCTTCCTCTGCGCGGTCCTTGTTGGGTGTCGCCAGAAGGCGATTGTCCTTGGTGCCCTTGTCGATGAGCCCCCGGGGGTGTCGGGGTGGTCTGACGGCACACGGTCCAGATCCAGTTGACCGGATCGATGGCCTTGACCCGCACCCCCTCGCCGATCCGAGCAGCGGTTCAAGCGGCGATCGTGACGACGCTGCCCTAGCCCGCATACTGGTCATATGAGCGCTGCACCGGAGCCTCGGCGAGTTTGCTCAAGGGTGTCCGGTCGGACGGCGCCAGGGTACGAAGGTCGTCGATTTCGTCCTCGGCCCGCTGGTATTCGGACTGCCAGCCGGACATCCGTGTGGGGCTGATCTGTACGAGACCGTCGCGGACGGCCTGCTGCATCACCCCGCGCCGGCACAGCCGGACTGTTCTTCACTGTCGAGCGCCCGACGCCGTCAGCGATCCAGCTGCGTCGCGATGCCCGTCCAGCCGACCCATCAGCTGTCGCGTCCGACTGCCTTCGCCGCAGCGTGGGCCCAGGTGGCAACGGCTACGCCGCCCACGACGGCGAGAACGTAGACGGTGATACTGACGGCGAATCCGCCTGGCACCCAGCCGAGCAGTCCGGCGTTGCCGTGGGGACGGTGAGGACGAGCTTGCCCTGGAGGTGACCGCCGTCGAGGAGCCGGTGCGCGTCGGCGACGCGCTCGAACGGGAACGTCTGCTGCACGTGGACCCGGAGCCTGCCCTGTTCGACGAGTGCGACGAGACCTCGCAGGGCGACCGGATCGGGGTCGACCGCGATACCGCTGAAGCGCATGCCGGCCGCCTCGTACGTGGCCGTCAGCTCCGCATCCTCCTCGGCGACCGCCGTCACCAGGTGACCACCTGGGCGGAGCACTTCGAGCGACCGCTCGACGGTGTCACCGCCGATCGTGTCGAGCACGACGTCGATGTCGCGGACCGCCTCGGTGAAGTCGACCACCGTGTAGTCGATCACCTCGTCGGCGCCGAGCCCCTCGACGAACCTCCGCTTGCTCCCGCCGGCGGTCGCGATCACGTGCGCGCCGAGCGCTTTCGCGATCTGGATGGCGACGTGGCCGACCCCGCCACCACCGCCGTGAACCAGGACACGGTCGCCCTCGCTCACGCCGCCGAGGTCGACGAGGCCCTGCCACGCCGTCAGCCCGACGACCGGCAGCGCCGACGCCTCGACGTGCGAGAGCGACGCCGGCTTGCGGGCCAGGTGCAGCGCCGGCGCCGACACGACCTCGGCGTACGCGCTCGCCGCCCGCGGGAACAGCGGCATCCCGAACACCTCGTCGCCGGGCCTGAACCGCCACGTCTGCGGCGCCTCCTCGACCACGCCGCTGATGTCCCAGCCGAGGATGAACGGCGGCCGGCCGATCAGCGGGAACTCGCCGGCGCGCAGGCGCGCCTCCAGCGGGTTCAGCCCGATCGCCTTGACGCGCACGAGAACCTCGGTCGGGAGGGGCTGGGGCTCGGGCGCGTCCACGATGGTGAGCACCTCGGGACCGCCGAGCGTCTGCTGGGTGATGACTCGCATGACTCTCCTGGCTTCGGGGGGGGGAGAGCCCAGGCTAGGTTTCCGATAGGAACCAGCAGGTACCTGTGGCGCGGTTACCTTTGGCGCCATGAGCGGTTTCGTTCCCGGTGATTTCTTTCTCGCCGACTGTCCGGCGCGGCTGGCGGTCGAGTTGATCGCCGACAAGTGGACGGTGGTCGTGCTCTACGGCCTCAGCGAGGGTCCGGTGCGTCATGGCGAGCTGATCGAGCTGATCGGCGGCATCTCCCGCAAGATGCTCACCCAGACGCTCCGACGGCTCGAGGCGCACGGACTCATCCGCCGCCACGCCTACGCCGAGGTGCCGCCCCGCGTCGAGTACGAGCTCACCCCGCTCGGGGCGACGCTGATCGATCCGATCCACATGCTGACCGAGTGGGCGAGGGCGAACGGCGACGCAGTGCTCGATGCGCTCGACGCCGCGCAGCTCGCCGTCCGGCGTGGCGGCGAAGCGGCGCTTGAGGTGGGCGGCCAGTGAGGATCCGGTGGTGGCCCGCCGCCGGTCGACGCTGCCCGGAGTCATCGCCGCTCGCACGGGTACACGGGGCGGCATGCCCGAGGTAATACAGGCAGGCGGGTTGGGGGTTGTTGGCAGACTCGGCGCTGTTGCTGGGAGCATCGTTGGGCTACGGGCTGCGCGTGCCGCCGAAGGCCATCGCGTTGGTGATGGCCGGCCACCACACAGGGCAGGCCCAGCCGTCCGAGGAGGAACACGGCGGCTCGGGGCTCGCTCTGGCGCTGGGGGCGCTGCTGGACGGCGTACCCGAGTCGGCGGTGATCGGGGTCAGCCTGCTCGACGGTGGCGCCGTCAGTCTCGTCACGGTGGCAGCGGTGTTCATCAGTAACGTCCCCGAGGGCCTGTCCAGTTCAGCCGGGATGAAGAAGGCCGCGCGCAGCAAGGGCTATGTCTTCGGGGCCTGGGGTGCCATCGCCGCCGCGAGCACCCTCTCCGCGGTGCTTGGCTACACCGTGGTCGGGGGATTTTCGCCGTCCGTGGTCGCCGGGGTGACCGCCGTGGCCGCCGGGGCGATCCTGGCCATGATCGCCGACACGATGATCCCCGAGGCGTTCCAGAAGGCTCACCTGGCGATCGGGCTGGTCACGGTCAGCGGCTTCCTGGTCTCCTTCGCGCTGTCCCACATCTGAGAACCCGCCGTCCTCTCCTCCCGGCATCCGAGCGCAGCGCGGACGACCGGCCATCTGCCCTGTGGTCAAGCGGAAGGTGAAGAGTTACGCTACCGCCCGCGCCTGATCGGCTGTTGTCTGCTGTCCACCGCCCTGGTGAGGGATCGCAACGTGACCAGGCCATTGGACTCCAGGAGTTTCATCTTGAGTGGTGGGAGCGCTCAACGGGTCGGCTCTGGAAAGGGGTTTGGAGGAGGTCGCGACACGTCAGCAGGATCGAGCGTGCTCACAGATCGCGCTGTACATGTCCCGGCCGGATGCGACGCTCACCGGCATCCTCGCTGTCCGGGCACGCTTCACGCCGCACCGCCCAGCGTTCCGCCTTCTGGCTGACGGGACGAGTAACCGCGTTGAATCGTGGACCTATCGCGACCTGAAGCGGTACTCCGACGCCGTGGCGGCGCGGTTGAGGTCCGGAGGACACAGTGGCGACCGCGTGGTGTTGGCCGGTCAGCCCGGACTGCGGTTCGTGGCGGGGCTGATGGGGATACTCCAGGCCGGTGCGACGGCCGTCCCGGCCTTTCCTCCGACCAACCGGCGGGCCGTGACCCGGCTGCGTTCGATCCTGGCCGACTGCCTGCCTGGTGCGATCCTGGCCGATTCCCGCCATGAGCGGCGATTCGCCGGGATGGCGGCCGGTGGGGACAGGGTGCCGCAGCTGATTCCGCTGGACGACGAACCTCCCTCGAAGGCGGCCGACAGCCATGTCTCGACGGCGTTGGACGATCCGGTGCGGCCGACGGACACAGCGCTGATCCAGTACTCGTCCGGCTCGACGGGCGATCCGAAGGGCGTGGAGCTGACGCACGCCAATCTGATGAGTAACTGCCACGCCATCGGTCGGCACATCGGCGCGGAGGACGATCGCATCGGGTTGACCTGGTTACCGACCTATCACGACATGGGGCTCATCGGGACCATCATGCTGGCGCTGCACGGCGGCTGGCCGTTGCTGATGATGACGCCGGAGCACTTCGTGCAGCAGCCGGCCCGCTGGCTCCAGGCGATCACCGAACACCGGGTGACCATCACCGTCGCGCCGAACTTCGCCTTCCAGCTGTGTGCGGACACGGTGGACGAGGAGGATCTGGCCGGTGTGGACCTGTCGTCGCTCCGGCACGTCTTCTGCGGCTCCGAGCCGATCGTGCTCGACACCCTGAACGCCTTCCGGGAGCGGTTCGCGCCCCGGGACTACCGGGAGAAGACCCTGATCCCGTGTTACGGGCTCGCCGAGGCCACGCTGCTGGTGACGGCCAAAACGGCCGGGACGCCCCTCAGCGTCGAGTGGGTGGACCGGGAGGAGCTGTCGCGTGGCCGGGTGGCGGGCACGGAGGGCGACAGCGTGCCCATGGTCGGCTGCGGGGGCGCGCCGGAGGGCCACGAGCTGCTTGTCGTGGATCCGGATGTCGGCCGGGTGCTGGCCGATGGCGAGATCGGGGAGATCTGGGTGCACGGGCCGGGCGTCGCCGCCGGCTACCACCGCAAACCCGGTCTGACCCGCTCGACGTTCGGAGCGACGCCCGCCGGTCGAGCCGGTCCGCGAAAGTATCTGCGCACCGGTGACCTCGGCTATCTGCGCGACGGCGAGCTGTTCGTCACCGGCCGGATGAGCGGTCTGCTCGTCGTGGCCGGCCGGAACCTCTACCCGCAGGACATCGAGCGCACGGTCGACCGTGTCCACCCGTCCGTACACCGGTCCGTCGCCTTCGGGTACCGGGGCACGTCCGAGGAACAGATCATCGTGGTCGCCGAGGTGCGCGACAGCCGTCGGACCCGGGTCGAGCTCGACGCCTTACGCGGCAGTCTGCTGGCGGCGGTCGCCGCCGAACACGGCGTCCGGCCGGCCGACGCGCACCTCGTGCGGGTCGGCACCATCCCCATGACCACCAGTGGGAAGATCCGCCGGGGGGCCGCGCAGGAGGCGTATCTGGAAGGCACCCTGGGCGGCGCTCTCGTGCCCTGTGATCTCGTGCCCTGCGATCTCGCGGGGGAGCCGGGCCATGAACGCTGAAGCCGATACCGCGCCACCGAGGGATCGCTCCGCGCTCGTGCTCGCCTGCGCCACGGTTGGCGGATCCACGGCCGGTTTCGCGGCCGCGATCGTCTTCACGGTCCACCAAGGCTGGTCATGGCTGCACTTCGCGCTGTTCTTCGGCATGTACCTCGTCACATCACTGGGCGTCGAGGGCGGGCTGCACAGGTTCTTCTCCCACCGCTCGTTCTCCGCCGGCCCGGTGCTGACCTTCCTGTGGGGCGTCGCGGGCAGCATGGCGGCACAGGGGCCGATCCTGTTCTGGGTGTCAGTGCACCGCAAACACCATGCTTTCGCCGACCGGGACGGCGATCCGCACTCGCCGCGCCCGCGGGGTGAGGGGCGGCTGGCGGCCCTGCGCGGTCTGTGGCACAGCCATGTCGGTTGGCTGTTCACCGTCCGGCGGGAGGGCTGGGTCACGTTCGTCCCCGACCTGCTGCGCAATCGCCATGTCTGCACGGTTGATCGTTATTACGCCTGGTGGATCGCTCTGGGGCTGGCCCTGCCGGCAGCGGTGGGCTGGGCGGTGACCGGCCGGCCGGTGGACGCGCTCGGCGGACTGCTGTGGGGCGGGTTCGCCCGCATGTTCGTCCTTCGACCATGTGACGTGGACGGTCAACTCGCTGGGGCACACCCTGGGCCGCCGCCCGTACAGGACCCGGGATTCCAGTCAGAACCTCGCCGTGCTCGCGCCGGTCTCCGTGGGCGGGTCATGGCACAACAACCACCACTCCCAGCCGTCGCTGGCGCACAACCGGCACCGCTTCTGGCAGATCGACATCACCGGCGGGGTCATCAGCCTCCTGGACCGCGCGGGACTGGTATCCGAGGTCCGCTATCCGGCGCGTAGGACCGCGGCCCGGGAAACCTGAGAGGAGGAAGACCGAACCATGTCGGCTCCCAGCGCCCCGGCGGGCATCGTCCGGCTCGACCCGAGAAGCCTGCGGATCAAGAGGTTCTCCGCGCTGACCACCATGGTCCTTCCGCTCATCGGTACCGTCGCGGCCGCGTACCTGCTGGTGACCGGGCGGTTCACGGTGACCGATGTGGTCCTGTTCGGCTTGTTCTACTGCGTGCACCTGGGCGGCGTCACCATCGGGCTGCACCGGTACCTCGCCCACAAGGCGTTCAAGACCTCACCGTGGTTCCAGGACGTCCTGATGGCCGCCGGTTCCATGGCCGCGCAGGGCCCGCTGCTGTTCTGGGTGGCGACCCACCGCCGGCATCACAAGTTCGCCGACCGCGAGGGCGACCCGCACTCGCCGAACTTGCACGGCACGGGATTCAAGGCCCGCATCCGCGGCCTGTGGTACGCGCACATGCCGTGGATGGTCCTCGGCCTCGACGGATGGCTGCGCCGGTACGGCATCACGCTGGAGGTCTGAGGTTCGCCAGGGAGGCCGCCCACGTCATGAGGGCCGGTCGGGCGGCCGTTCTTCGAGCCGCTAGGATCGTCGCTTGTGGAACGTTCCCAAAATGAATCGTCGACGATGGTCGTGTGGGATCTCGGCGGCGTCCTCGCTCCGTCCGGCCGTGCGCTGGGCGCGCTGGCCGCTGCTCTCGACGTACCCGAGTCCGACCTCGCCGGCCCGTACTGGGCCTACCGCGATGCCTACGACCTGGGTGTCTCTCCCGATGAGTACTGGCAACGGGTCGCAAGGGATCTGGGGCGCCGGCTGAACGAGGCTTGGGTCGACCGGCTCGACCGCATCGACACCGAGTGCTGGTCGGTCCTCGGGCCCGAAGCGGCCGGACTGCTCGGCCGGTTGGCAGACCACGGAATACCGTTGGGAGTCCTGTCCAACGCGCCGGGCTCGCTGGCGAAGGCGATCCGTCGGGCGTCATGGAGCGGCCTCTTCTCGACGCTGGTCTTTTCGTCCGATCTCGGGCTGATGAAACCCGATCCCCTCGTCTACCGGAGTGCTGACGAACGGCTCGGCCGTGCCCCCTCGGACGTCGTGTTCTTCGACGACCGGCGGGAGAACGTCGAGGCGGCCCGCGCCCACGGCTGGCGCGCCCACAGGTGGACGGGAGCCGACGCGGCCGCGGCCGTGCTCGCCCAGGAGGGTGTGCTCGGTGGCTGACCGGCCTCGCAATCCGACGATCATCGACGTGGCCCGGCGGGCCGGGGTGTCCAAGTCGGTGGTGTCCCGGGTGGTCTCGGGACGTGGCAGCGTGGGGGAGGAGACCCGACGGCGGGTGCTGCGGGCCGCGGAGGAACTGGGCTACGTCGTCAATGCCGTGGCCCGGGCCATGGTCGCCCACCGCACCTATACCGTCGGGGCGTTCGTCCGGGACGCGGCGACGCCCTTCTACGGCCACCTGCTCACCGCGATGCAGGAGCGCGCGGCGTTCCACGGCTACCGGGTCGTCACCGCGACGGGCTCCGGCGGGTTCGAGGTGAGCGACGAGTACCGGGCGCTGGAAACCCTGGCGATGCTGCGGGTGGAGGCGCTGATCGTGTGCAGCGGGCTGCTGCCGAGCGAGCAGATCCTCTCGTTCGCCACCCGGCTGCCCACTGTCGTGGCCGGGCGTCCCGAGACCCATCCGAGCATCACCAGCGTCTACTGTGACGAGGACGAAGGGGGCGCCGCGCTGGCCGACCATCTCCTCGGTCTTGGGCACCGCGAGATCGCGGTGGTTACCGTCCCGACCAGCAGTTCCGTGACGCTCGGGCCGCGGACGGCGGCCATGACCCGTTACCTGCGGGAGCGTGGAGCGCGCGTGCTCGAGATCTCGGGGCCGCGTCGCGAGACGGCCGGCGCGTGGGCAACCGAAGTGCTGCGACATCCCGAGATCACCGCTGTGATGGCCCCCAGTGACCGGCACGCGGTCGCCCTGCTGGAACAACTCCGTCTGCGGGATGTGGAGGTACCGGGGGAGCTGTCGGTGACCGGCTACGACGGCATCGGAGACCTGGCGACGCCCTTGATCGGGCTCACGCACTGGCGCCAGCCGATCGATCTGATCGGCAGCCAGGCCGTGGACTCGCTGGTGCGGTTGCTCGACGGCGAGCAACCGCCCGACCACCACCAGGCATTGTCCGGCACGCTGGTCGTGGGCCGTACGACCGGCCCGCCGACCGGCTGACCCGCTTTTCGCGCAGTGTTCACCCGAGGGCCGCTGCGCCCGTCCGTCGCTGGGTGGGAACGTTCCACCCATGATTGGGAACGTTCCACTCCGCCGGGGCGCAGCACGCCGCCCGGTCCGGCGCCCACGCGGCCTCGCCGGTCCGCTGATGGTCCTGCCGTGCGTCGGCCTTCTCCTCGTCTTCGCGTATTGGCCGGTCGTCCGCGGCGTCGTACTGAGCCTGTACGGCAATGACCTGCTGGGCGATCCGACCCGGTTCGTCGGCCTCGACCAATACGCCGAACTGTTCACCGATCCGGACCTGCGCCGGGCGCTGCTGACCACGGTGGCGATCGCCGGGCTCAGCGTGCTGCTCTCCGTGGGCGGCGCGCTCGCGGCGGTGCTCCCACTGCGCCGGGCCGCGCGCAGGCCGAGGGCCGTGGTGTCGGTGCTGCTGTCGATGCCGTTCGCGTACTCGGCGGCGGCTTCGGCGGCCGTGTTCGCGGGCCTGTTCGCTCCGGCGGTCGGAACCCTCAACGAAGTGCTGCACCACATCGGCGTCACCGGGCCGGAGTGGCTGCGCTCTCCGGAGTGGGCCGTGGTCGCCGTTTCGCTCGCCACCGCGTGGTACGAGTTCGGATTCGCCTTCCTCGTCCTGCTGGCCGCGGTGACCCAGCTCGACCAGCAGGTCATCGAGGCGGCGGCACTGGACGGCGCGTCGGGGCTGCGGATGGCGCGTTCGGTGATCATTCCGATGCTCCGGCCGAGCCTGATATTCCTCCTGGTCACCCAGACGATCAGCGGACTACAGGTCTTCACCCAGGTCCAGGTCCTCACCCGGGGCGGCCCGGCGGGCTCGACTTCGACGCTGGTGTTCGAGCTCTACCAGCGCGCGTTCGGCGAGGCGCTGCCGCACGTCGGCTCGGCCTCGGCCCTGGCCGTGGTCCTGCTGCTGCTCGTCCTGCTGGTCACCGCGCTCCAGTTCGGGATGGTGAAGAGGTGGGCATGACACGCAGCCGAGTGGCCTCCCTGCTGCGCTGGCTGTGGCTGGGCGCCGTGGTCGTGGTCGTCGCGTTCCCCGTCTACGTCACGGTCGTCACCGCCCTGCTGCCTCCGGCCGACGTGGCCGCCGGCCGGCTCGTCCCCCTGCCGGACCGGTTCACCCTGGACAACGTGCGCGCCGCCTTGGGCTCCGCGCCGCTGGCCCAGCAGTACATGGTCAGCGTGGCCGTCACCGCCCTGCAGTCCGCCGCCCAGCTCACCACGGCCGCGCTCGCCGCCTACGCGTTCGTCTTCCCCCGCTGGCGCGGCCGGGGTGCCGCCTTCGCTCTGGTGCTGGCCAGCCTGGCCTTCCCCGGGGAGAGCCTGGTCATTCCCAACTTCGAACTCGTCAGCGGGCTCGGGCTGCGCGACACCGTGCTCGGGATCGTCATCCCGTATCTCGCCGCGGGCTACGCGGTCTTCCTGCTCCGCCAGGCGTTCCTCGGGCTGCCGCGCGAAACGTGGGAGGCCGCCCGCATGGACGGCTGCGGCGACCTGCGTGCGCTGTTCCACGTCGTCCTGCCCATGGCGCGGCCTCAGCTGGTCACGGCGGCGATGTGGTGCGCCCTGTCCGCGTGGAACGGCTACTTCTGGCCGTTGCTCATCACCGACTCCCCCCAGCGGCGGACCATCCAGGTCGGTCTCTCCCAACTCGTTGTGGACCGGGTCACCACACCAGCTGTGATCTACGCCGGCACCCTCCTGGTCCTTCTGCCGACCCTGCTGCTCGTCCTGTTCGGCCAGCGATTCCTGGTCCGCGGCCTGGCCGCGCGGGTCACCACCTAGCCCCCACAGCCCGCCCATGGGCAACCGAGAAAGAAAGCCGATCCGCCATGCCCCTGTTTCCCTCACCCTCTCCCTCCCGGACCGGACCGCGAGCACGCGTCGCGGCCGGCTGCCTGACGACTGCCCTCGCCCTGACCCTCACCGCCTGCGGAAGCGCCGACGGCGGCAAGTCCGCCGACGCGGTGCCCGGTCCGTCGGCGCTGGCCGATGCGAAGAAACCAGTGACCGTGACGCTCTGGCACGGCATCGGCGCCCCGGCCAGTCAGGCGCTGCAGAAGGAGATCGACGCGTTCAACAAGGCCAACGTCGGAAAGATCGTGGTGAAGGCGTCGTACCAGGGCAGCTATGCCGACGCCATCGCCAAGTACACCTCCGCGATCCGCAGCGGCGGCACCCCGAGCGTCATGATCACCAACGACATCACCAGCGGCTATCTGCGCGACGCCGGGCAGACGGTCTCCGCCCAGGACATGGCCGCCGCCAACCCGGGGGACCTCGACCTCGACAAGCTCCGCCCTGCGGCACGCAACTACTACACGGCCGAAGGCAAGCTCCTCGCGGTACCCCTGAACACGTCCATGCCCCTGCTGTACGTCAACGACAAGCTGCTGGACCGGGCGAAGGTGGACCGCTCGACCCTCGGCACGCTCACGGGCGTGGCCGCCGCGGCGCGGAAGGTCCATGCCGTGCTGCCGGGTGTGAAGGGCATCGACCAGCCCATCGACGGCTGGTGGTTCGAGCAGCTCACCGCTGCGGCCGGGGTCCCCTACTGCACCCCGGACAACGGCCGGAAGGCCGGCGGGGCCACGGCGCTGTCCCTGGCCGGCGGGCCGCAGCGCTCCGCGTTCGGCACCATGGCCAAGCTCTACACCGACGGCGTCGGCCTCGACACCGGCGACGACGGCAACGCCGCCCTGTCGGCGTTCGCCGCCGGCAAGACGGCCATGATGTTCAACTCCAGTGGCGCGATCGGCGGCCTCAACGAGGGGGGCATGAAGGGCTACAGCGCGCTGCCCTACCCGCTCTCCGGCTCGCCCTCCACGGCGGGGGCCGCGATCGGCGGCGCCGCGATGTGGCTGAACCGGACCGGGCACAGCGCGGCCGAGCAGGTGGCGAGCTGGAAGCTGATCGGCTACCTCGCCTCGCCCGAAGCGCAGGAACGATTCGCCAAGGCGTCGGGATACGCCCCCATCAACACCGACGTGGACAACTCGTCCACGTGGAAGACGTTCCTCGCCCAGCACGAGCCCTACGCCGTGCTCGACAAGCAGTTCGCCGATACGCCGGCCACGACGGCCACCTCTGGCTGCCTCACCGGCGCCATGCAGGGGGTGCGCGACGCGGTCGTGCCGCAGATGCAGCAGGCGTTCAGCGGCAAGAAGCCGCTCGACGCCGCGCTGAAGGCGGCGCAGGAAGCGGCGACGGCGAAGATCAAGGACTACCGGGAGCAGGCGGGGCAGTGACCGACGACATCATCACGGCGGCAACTACGGCCACGACCTCGAACGAGCGCTTCGCGCAGGCTCCCGGAGACCCGTACCGCTACGGAGTCTATCTGCGCCCCGACCCCGTCACCTGTGCCGCGGTCACCGCCGTGACCGCCCAGCTGCGGGCGCAGTACGGGCTCGTCTCGGCGGGCGCGTTCCCGCCGCACGCGACCCTGGTCGGCAGCCGGCACCTCCCGGGTCCCGAAGAGGAGATCGTCGAGGCCGTGACCCGGGCGGTGGCCGACGTTCCCGCCTTCACCGTCCACAACGCGGGCATCCGCCGCCAGGGGGTGGGGCTGGTCTACGACGTCCACCACCTCGCCGACGGCACCACGCCGAACACGGCGCTCGTGGCCCTCGCCGCCCGGATCGACACGGCCATCGCCCCCTTGGAGACACCGGCGCCCAACCCGGCGGCACATCCTTTCGACGCCGATACCTTCCGGGCCCACCTGTCGCTGCTCTCGCACGACATGTACGTACGCCCGGACCCGGACCTGTTCGCCGAGGTCGAGGAGTACGCCACCGCACTCCCCGTGCCCTTCTCCGACAGCTTCCCGGGAAACACCGTCGCCCTCTACCGCACCCGCAGCGACGACTGGACGGGCCGCTGGTGGCAGACACTGACCTGGGAACACGTCCGCAGTTGGCGCCTGCCCCGCTGAGTACCTCCGGGGCCGACCGTCCTCGCTCGCCCGTGCTTCAACCGCCGGCCGGCCCCGCTCTCGCCGAAGACGACGAGAGCGGGGCCCCAGCCGGACGGTCCGGACTCCGCGAGCCCAGGTGCGCACCGCGCTGCCCGGGGCGCACGAACTTCCTTGATCTCGACCGTGCCGTCCCCCTGTGCGCGCAGCGTCGCGAAGCCGGCGGGGAAGCCCTCGACCTCGGCGAGTTGTGGGCCGGCTTGTACGCACCGGAGTCCTCGGCGGTGACGATCGCGTCGAACTGAACCCGCAGCCGGCGCTGGGTCTCGCCGATGACGACCCGGTCGCAAGTGGTCAGCGGGGCAAGGTTCCAGCCGGACTCCCGCAGTTCGCGCAGGGCCTGCCGGGTGTCGGGGAAGGCCGGCCAGCACGGGATGCCGGCCGACAGTGCGCGGGTGTCCTCCTCCACCAGCTCGACCTTCGCCTCGGCGGCCGTCCGCTTCAGCGGCTCCGCCAGGACATCGCTGTAGTGCATGGAGGGGTGCTCGCGCCGCACCTGCGGCTCGTGCCGGTTGTAGACCTCCAGCAGCTCCCAGCCCTTGCCGGGCGCGACCAGTTCGATACCGGTGGCGATGCCGTGGCGCCAGTTCACGAGGGTGCCGAAACAGTCGAACGTGACCCAACGCCTACGCCGTCGCGCTGTCAGGAGTGGCCACCAGCACGGTGATCGCCATCGGCGGCGCCCCGATCCTGGCGGGCCTCACCGCCTGCTTCGTAAGACGGCGCTCCGTCACCCGTACCTGGGCCGTCGCCACGGCGGTTGCCGTCACCGGCATCGCGTTCGTAGCCCTGCTCGGCGGCACCATCACGTTCAGCCTGCCCGGTACCGCCCTCGCGGTGCCGGCGGCCGCCTTGTACGCGGCGCAGGCCGACACGGTCCAGAGCGTGGCCCGCCTCCATGGACCCGCCGCGGTGGCGGCCGATGGCGGCCGCCTGGCCGGCAACCTCGTCCGGGCGGACACGGACATGGCGAAGGCCAGGCCACATCTCGCCTACGGGCTGGTCCACGGTGCTGTGGTGGCGGAAGTGGTGGCGGATTCGCCCGCCAGCTCGATCAGTGTGATCAGGACCTCCTTCCCGGATTCCCGGTCCCGCGCGTCGCACAGCACCACCGGAGTCTTCTCGTCCAGGTCGAGCGCTGTCGCCACTTCACACGCGCTGTAGTCCCGGAGGCCGTTGAAGCAATTGACGGCCACGACGAACGGCAGCCGGCGCCGCTCGAAGTAGTCGACGGCCGGGAAGGAGTCCCGCAGCCTCCGGGTGTCCGCGAGCACCACCGCGCCCAGAGCGCCGGTGGCGAGCTCGTCCCACAGGAACCAGAACCGGTCCTGGCCCGGAGTGCCGAAGAGATACAGCGCGAGGTCGTCGCCGAAGGTGATCCGGCCGAAGTCCAGTGCCACGGTGGTGGTGCGCTTGTCGGCGACCTCGTCCAGGCTGTCGTCCATCCGGCCCGCCTCCGTCAGAAGCTCCTCCGTGTTCAACGGCCGGATTTCGCTGACCGCGCCGACGAACGTGGTCTTGCCGACCCCGAAGCCCCCGGCCACCAGGATCTTGAGGGCGAGCAAGGGCGCTGGCGCGTCAGAGCGCTCGGAGTCCATCGATCACTCTCCTGAGGGTGCGTGCGTCGGGGAGCCGGGCCGGGGGGACGGGCGGCGTGGCGCGGATCAGGCCTGTTCCCAGCAGATCTCCGAGGAGCACTCGTACGACCGTCAGTGGCAGTCCGGAGTCGGACGCGATGTCGGCCACCGGATGCGGTCGTGTGCCGCACAGGCGCAGGATCGCCGCCTGCTCGGGCGAGAGCACCGGGTCGTGATCGGGGTCCGGCGGCACCGCATGGATGACGGTCATCAGGTCGAGTCGCTGCTCGGCGCCGACGCGTGCCCGCCCGGTCGTCACGGCGTAGAGACGCACCAAGGGCCCCGCCTCCTCGTCGTACCAGCGCTGATCGGAGTCAGTCATCGAGGCGTGAGGTCTCACCGGCCTCGCCGCGCGCCGGAGTGCCGAGGTGCGCACCGACCCGCTTGACGAGCCGGGCCATCTCGTACGCGACCAGGCCGACATCGCCGCCGGCCTCACTGAACACCGCCAGGCAGGAGCCCTTGCCCGCGGTGACGACGAACAGGAATCCGTCCTCCAGCTCGACCAGCGTCTGGACGACCCTGCCCGCCCTGAAGTGGCGTCCGGTGCCTTTGGCGAGGCTGTGGAAGCCGGAGGCGATGGCGGCGAACCGTTCTCCGTCGTCCCGGGACAGCGTCTTCGACGTGCCGACCGGCAGTCCGTCGCCGGAGAGCACGATCGCGTGTCTGATCTCCGGTACCTGGGCGATGAGCTCCTCCAGAAGCCAGTCGAGTTCACTGGAGCGTTGGGCCGTGCCGGTCATGGGTGCTCTCCTTCGCCTGCTGTGTCGTGGTCGCGCGGCGCCGTCCTGACGGCCTGGCCGCGGGTCCAGCCCGTCCGGAAGGACGCCATGACGGCGCGAGCCTCCTCCGGTGTTCGCTCGGACGGTTTCCGCGCTTGCTCATACGGTTCGGACTCCTCGGGCGGTCCGGGTGCCTGACCGGCCCGGCGTACACGACGGGGCAGCTCGGGCCGGCCCACCGGCTCCTCCGGCGGTCGCGTCGGGGCCGGGACGGGGGCAGCGGGCGCCGCATCCACCTGGCCCGCGTCCACGTCCGCGATCGCCGTCTCCGCCGGGACGGCGGCACCCGGCCTGACCGGAATGCGGCGGGGCAGGCCGGCGGGAGCGCCGTCCGCGGCCGTTTCCCCGACCGCCGCACCCTCGCCGGTCTCCTCGATCGGTTCGCCCGCCACGTGGCCCGGCAGCAGGACAACGGCGACGATGCCTCCGTACACCGACGATCGCAGGGCCACCCGCACGTCCAAGCGGTGCGCGATCCGGTTCACCACGAACAGGCCGAGCTGGCCACTGTCGAGCAGGTCGATCCGTTCGGCGTCGGTGATGCGCCGGTTGGCCTCGGCGAGCGCGGACTGGTCCATGCCGAGGCCGCGGTCCTCGATCTCCAGAGCGATGCCCGCGCCGACGCGCTCGGCGGACACGCGCACCCTGGTGTGCGGGGGTGAGAACGCCGTGGCGTTCTCGACGAGTTCGGCGACCAGGTGGGTGAGGTCAGCCACCGCCGCACCGGGCAGCCGGACCGCTGGGATATCCGTGATCAGCACCCGGCCGTAGTCCTCGACCTCGGCCACGGCTGCCCGGACGATGTCCATGAGCGCGACGGGACGCCGCCAGCCACGCCCCGGCACGGCGCCGGAGAGGATGATGAGACTCTCCGAGTGGCGGCGCATCCGGGTGGTGAGATGGTCGAGCCGGAACAGGTCCTCCAGTTCGGCCGGGTCCTCGTTACGGCGTTCCATCGTGTCGAGCAGCGCGAGTTGCCGGTGCACCAGCACCTGGCTGCGGCGCGCGAGGTTCACGTAGACGCCGGAGATGCCGTGCAAGACCTCGGCCCGATCGGCGGCTGCCTTGACCGCGGCCCGGTGGACGGCGACCAATGAGGCGCCGACCTGTGCCACCTCGTCGTCGCGGTGGGGACGCATGGGGGCTACGGCATCGAGGTCGACGGGTTTCCCGGCGTGCAGCCTGGCGATGGCACGAGGCAGTTCACGACCGGCCAGCGTGAGCGCGGAGTTACGCAGACCGGTGAGTTCGACGATCAGGCCACGGCCGATCCGGACCGAGATCACCAGCGAAAGGACCACCCCCACGAGGCCGAGGACAACGGCGACCCCCGAGCCGCCGAGGGCGTCGAACGAGAGGGGAGCCGGGCTGTCGGCGGCGCGCGTCCTCGCCTGCTGCTGCGCTTGCGCGAGTTGCTGGAGGACGTCTCCGGCGGGTGTGCCCCAGCCGGCGGACGCGGCGACGAGCCCGGCTCGTACGCCATCGCCTGCCTTGAGCATGGCGTCCTCGGCGTCCCGCAGGTCCCGCATCGCGGTCCCGCTGAGGACCTTCCGGTACGGGGCCGCGTCGGTGGCCCGTAGATCGTCCACGGAAGCGGAGAGGAGGTACCGCTGGGTGTGGGCGGCGCCGGCGAACTCCAGGATCTGGCCTTTGCTCATACGTCCCGACACTTGCGCGGCGCCCATCAGCGCGTCCTCGCGGGCGATCATCTCCCGGGCATGCGCCAGTTCGAGGACGACGCGCTCCGCCGAGGCCGTGTCGGGGCCCGGCACGACGGCCAGGGACCCTTCCAGAGCGAAGGCCCGGGCGATCGTGCTGTTGTAGTCGTCGTAGGTGTCCTGCCACCCGGCATCACCTCCGCGCAGCCGCTCGCGCAGCGCGCCGAGGTCGTCGAGGCCGGACATCAGCTGGTCGACGCGACCGGCGGGGTTCGCCCCCACGGCCTCGCTGTCCAGACTGCTCGCCCGGATTCCGCTGCGGAGCGCGGCGACGGCCGCGTCGGTGTTCCTCTCCTTGTCCGCCGCGTTGTCCGCCCGTTCACGGCTGGGTGCGGCGAGTCGACGCAGGTTGGCCGAGCGTTCGGACTGCACGGCGGTGACGAGCGAGTCCAGGGGTTTGAGGAGGGTGGAGTTGGTTTCTTTGTACTGGCTCAGTTCCGAGACACTGCGCGCCGTTGTGACGGTGGCGAAGGCCCACAGCGCTATCAGGGAGACGGCGGGGACCATCAGTAGACAGACGATCTTCGCCCGGATCGAACGTGGCACCAGGAATGTGTTCATCAATTCCTCGAGCTGTCAGGGGTGTGGGCGTTCGGTGAGGGAGGCGGGGGACGGGAGCGAGGTGGGGCACGTGGCAGCCGGAATCAGCCGGCCGGTGTGGCCGCGGGGGCGTCGGCGCTCTCGACTGCCTCGATCTTCGTGGGCGACAGGGCCACGAAGGCCGATGCGAGGAACAGGAACGAACCGAGGAGCACCGCGAGGGGGAAGATGAACTGGGTGGCCGTGGCGCCGTCCAGTACGCCCCCCTGCGGGGCGAGTTCGATGTGCACGGCGGCCATTCCGGTGTAGTGCATGCTGGACACGGCGAGCCCCATGACGAGGGAGGCGAGCGTCGCTCCCGCAGGGCCGCGCACCACGACGGCGGCCCACAGCGCGGCGGTTGCCGCGGCCACGGCGATGACCAGCGAGAGGACGACGATCGGCAGCTTGTAGCCGACGCTTCCGTGCAACCGGAGTGCCGCCATCCCGAGGTAGTGCATGGCACCGACGCCGAGGCCGGTGCCCAGACCACCCACCAGCAGCGAGCGCCAGCGTGACCGCCCGTAGCCGACGGTGAAAACACCTGCCCCGACGACCGCCATGGCCACCAGCAGGCTGAGGAGCGTGAGCGGGACGTCGTAGCGAACCGGGGTCCCCTCGACTCCGAAGCCGAGCATGGCGATGAAGTGCATCGTCCAGATGCCCGATCCGATCGCGACCGATGCCGTCACCAGCCAGTTGCGCCGGGAGCGGCCGTCCGACGCCAGTGCCTTCATGGTGCAGTGCAGTCCGAGCGCGGCGCCGATGCAGGCCATCACGTACGCGATGACAGGTGAAAGCCATCCGGCGCTGAAGTGATCAAGGTGTGCCAAAACTCCCCCTCTTCTTTGCAACTTCAAGGCGCCGTGGACGCTAGCATTCCGTTTCTTCACAGAAGCTTCACAGGTGGGTACGTGCCTCGACCACGCGGCTGACGTGGTCACTTCGAGCTGTCCTACTTGCGAGTTCCGTGGTCACAATCTGCGTCAGCCGGACACTTCAGCTGTCCCGGCGACAAGGGTCTTGTAGTGCGCTTATGGCGTAGATCACGGCGGGGCGTGCGGGGAGGTGTGTGAAGGCCCGTTCGGACTTGACGGACCGCGGGCTCTCCGTGAGCGTGACTGCGCCCAGCTCTTCCATCAGCGTCCGGTGCCCGTGCCGCGTCAGCCCGTCCCTTGATCGGCGCCCAGCACGCCCCACGGTGGCCGGGACCGGTCGGCCACCATTGCCGGAAGAGACGGTCGCGCTCATCCGGCGCCTGGCGAGAGAGAACCTCGACCTGGGGATGCGTCAGGATCCAAGGCGAACCGCGGCCGCCCAACTCGTTCGCGACCTGCTCATGGACCTCGAGGAGAGGGCTGGGGATCCGGTTCAGCGTTCGACCGGCGGCGGATCAGGGATGGCGCCGCGAGGGTATCCAGGTTGTTCGCCACACCTCTGGGTTGGGTGCGCCGCTTGTGGTTGCCCTTGTCACTCAGAATGTAGTAGTTCTTATACATGAGCGAGCAGGTGCACAACAGACTTTCCGTGGTTCGCGCCGAGCGGAAGGTGTCGCGCCAGCGTCTGGCCGAGGAGGTGGGGGCCCACTACCAGACCATCGGCTACATCGAGCGGGGGCAGTACAACCCGAGCCTCGACCTGGCACTGAAGATCGCGAAGTTCTTCGAGCTACCGGTGGAGGCGCTGTTCTCACTCGAACCGTTCCGGCCGCTCACGGATGAGATCTACGGGAGGAAGACGCCATGACAACGACGCGGCTGACGCGCTACGACCGCAGCATGATGCGGCTGATGAACGACCACCGAGGCCGGCCGCTGTACGCCACGGCGGCCCGTCGGCGCCTGGTCGTCGCCGCGCATCTGGTGCTGACCGTGGCCATCGGCGGGCTGATGGCCTACGCCTGCCTCGCGGAGGGGGAACCGATCTGGGCCTTCGTCGTCGTGGCGGTGCTGTTTCTGCCGTGGATGGTGGCGACCGGGGCGATCAATGCGGCCACCCGTGGCCTGCTCGAACTGCGCGAACGAGCGCTGGACGAGCGGCAATCCGCCGAACGCGCCCGGGTGCAAGCCCGCGCCCACCGGGCGATGACCCTGCTCCTTGCCGCAACCGCCGCCGGCTTGTTGGTCAAGGGTGCGGCCGAAGGCAATGTCCCCACGGCGTATGCGGCGCCGGTGCTCATCGCGGTCCTTGTTGCGCACTGGCTGATGCCCTTGTGGCTGGCCGGTCTGATGGCTCAGGACGAGCCGGCCGAAGGCGACGGCCGCGTGGCCTGATGAGTTCGCTGTGCCCGGCCGACAGCTGATCGAATCAGAAGTGTCAGGGATCGGCCGGGCCAACTCTCGTGCCGCCGGGGCCAATTGAAGCGCTGCGGCCAACGGGAGCGCTCAGTCACACCGCTGAGTTGCCGGCGTCGTCGTGTGCTGTCCAGCGGATCTTGCCGGGTCCCGCGCCGCCCGGCACGCACACTCGGCGTGCGGCGCCACCGGACAGGCCCTGAGCGCGGCTCAGTCGGCAGTGCCGGCGCGTCTTGGGATTGCCGGTGCCGACGGCCCGGAGAACTCCCGTCATCGCAGGTCACGGGGCGCGTCTTTGTCGTCGAGGCACCCGCGGGCGGCCATCGATCGGTGGCTCCGGCTTCAAGGTTTGGGCACAAATTCCACACATCCCCTCTTCAGCGGGGCCGCGATGGTCTAGATTGACCCGTGCTTCACATGTTTGGACACCAGGCGACAAACGATGATCTATGGGTCCGGCTCTACGGAAAGCCAGCAGTCGCGTCGTCGGCGCCAGACGTGGGGGTGATCAATTCTTGGAGCCCGAGAGGGGGCCCCTTGGGTGTGGGGAGCACCCGAGGTTTCGACGGGCTTTCGCGCACCTTGAGAGTTGGCAGTACATGCGGGTCCGCTGCCGCCAGGGTGGGCCGTTCACGTACCTCTGAAACAGCCGGCATGTCATGCGTGGGAGGCGGGGGCCTCCCACGGGGAGGAACAGCGCGGCGCGGGGGGCGGGGGGCCTCCCGAGGGGAGGAACAGTACGGGAGGCGGGGGCCTCCCGAGGGGGAGGAACAGTGCTAGGCGAATACGTCGAACCACTGGGGACCTGGGGGGTTCTGTGCGGCAAGGGGGATTAGTCAACCCGTTTTCGCCGGCGCGCGGGCGTGTGGCGGACGGGGCAATCAGTCAGCCCGCGACCGACTGGGAGCAGCGGTACCGCCGTACCGTGATCACCAGCGACACGGTGGCCACGGCCGTCGTGGTGGCGGCGATCGGCAACTTCTTCGGGGCCCGGGACGCGGCCAACTGGCATGAGAAGTGGGGAATTCTCGCATTCGGCACCGAGCTGCTGGTGCTGGGGGCGCTTGCGGTGAGCCGGTCGTGGGCTCCGGCCGTGCTCGGCCAGGGCGCCGAGGAATTCCGCCGGCTCGGACGCTCACTGTTCACGGCGACCGTCGTACTGGCGCTCGGCGGGATCGCCCTCACCTCGCGCAACATCAAGCTCTGGATCTTCGTCGCGATCCCCGCGATCGCGCTCATCACCATGACCGCGCGGTATCTGCTGCGCCTCTGGCTGCACAAACAGCGGAAGGAAGGACGGTGCCTGCGACCGGTGCTCGCTGCCGGGAGCCTGGCCACCGTACGCGACCTGATCACCCGGACCCGCAAGTTCCCGCACCTCGGCTGGCGGGTGGAGGCGGTGTGCACGACGGACGGTCTCGGCCCCGACGGTGACCAACTGGACGGAGTGCCGGTCGTCGGCCACTTGGCGGACGTCGCGGGCCACGTCCGCCGCGACGGCTACCGTGTCGTCGCGGTCACACCGGACCCGCACTGGTCACCGGACCGGCTGCAGCGGCTGGCGTGGAACCTCGAAGGCAGCGACGCCGAGATGGTCGTGGCCCCCGTGCTGATGGAGGTGGCCGGCCCGCGGCTGCACATCGACGCGGTGCTCGGGATCCCGCTGCTGCGGGTCAGCATGCCGACCTTCACCGGGGGCCGCCGGGCGGTCAAAGGGATCGTCGACCGGATGGGCGCGGCGATCCTGCTGGTGCTGTTCGCGCCGCTGATGGTGTTCGTCGGGCTGCTCGTGATGGTGGACAGCCGGGGTGGCGTGTTCTACCGCCAGCGCAGGGTCGGCAAGGACGGCCGCGAGTTCACCATTCTCAAGTTCCGCACCATGGTCGCCGGGGCTGACCGGGCACGAGCCGAGCTGGCCCACCGCAACGAGGGCGCCGGCCTGCTGTTCAAGCTCCGCCGGGATCCGCGGGTGACCCGGGTGGGAGCGGTGCTGCGCCGGTACTCGATCGACGAACTCCCGCAGCTTTTCAACGTACTCACCGGGTCGATGTCGCTCGTCGGCCCGCGGCCTCCGCTGCCGGAGGAGTCCGCTGCGTACGGCCCGGACATCCGGCGGCGGCTGCTGGTCAAGCCCGGCCTCACCGGCCTGTGGCAGATCAGCGGACGCAGCGACCTGCCGTGGGAGGAGGCGGTCCGGCTGGACCTGCGGTACGTGGAGGACTGGTCGCTCGCCCTGGACACAGTGATCTTGTGGAAGACGCTGCGCGCGGTGCTCCAGGGACAGGGGGCCTACTGATGGGCGGGGGCGTCGTCCGGTCGGCGCACGGAAGGCAGGCCGGAAGGGCGTGCCTGAGGGGGGAACAGTCATGAGAGTCAGCGTTTTCGGGCTCGGCTACGTGGGCTGCGTGTCGGCCGCGTGCCTGGCCGGCATGGGTCACGAGGTCATCGGGGTGGACGTGAACCAGGTGAAGGTCGACCTGGTCGACGACGGCAAGGCCCCGGTGGTCGAGGAGCGGATCGGCGAGCTCATCGCCGAGGTCGTGCGGACCGGGGCGTTGCGCGCCACCGGCGACGTCCGCGAGGCGATCATGGGCAGCGAGGTGTCGCTGGTCTGCGTGGGCACGCCGTCGGAGCCCAACGGCAGCCTGTGCACCACGTACTTGGAGCGGGTCACCGAGCAGATCGGCGCGGCGCTCGCCGAGCGCGGCGGTCGGCACACCGTCGTGTTCCGCAGCACCATGCTCCCGGGCACCTGCCTGAACCTGCTGGTGCCGATCCTGGAGAAGTACGTCGGTGGCACGGCCGGGGTGGACATCGGGGTCGCGGTCAACCCGGAGTTCCTGCGCGAGGGCACGAGCGTGCGGGACTTCTTCGACCCGCCCAAGACCGTCATCGGCGAGCTCGACCAGGCGAGCGGCGACGCGGTGGCGGCGCTGTACGACGGCCTGCCCGGCGAGGTGTTCCGGGTGCCGGTCCCGACGGCCGAGGCGATCAAGTACGCGGACAACGCGTTCCACGGCCTCAAGATCGGCTTCGCGAACGAGCTGGGCGCGGTGTGCCAGGCGCTCGGGGTGGACTCGCACCAGGTGATGGACGTGTTCCTGGCCGACCGCAAGCTGAACATCAGCCCCGCCTACCTGCGGCCCGGCTTCGCCTTCGGCGGCTCCTGCCTGCCCAAGGACCTGCGCAGCTTGGTGTACGCGGCGCAGCGGGCCGACGTCTCGGTGCCCATCCTCGCCCACGTGCTGCCCTCCAACTCCGACCATCTGCAGCGCGCGGTGGAGCTGGTCGAGCGCACCGGCAAGCGCCGGGTGGGCCTGTTCGGGCTGTCCTTCAAACCCGGCACCGACGACCTCCGCGAGAGCCCGCTCGTCGAACTGGCGGAGAGGCTCTTCGGCAAGGGATACGACCTGCGGATCCACGACGCCAACGTGAGCCTCTCCCGGCTGCTCGGCGCGAACCGCGAGTACATCGAGAACCGGCTGCCGCACCTCGCGCAGCTGCTCGCGGATTCCGTCGGCGAGGTGCTCGAACACGCCGAGGTGTGCCTGGTGGGGACCAGGGACCCGGCCGTACTGTCGGCGCTGCCCCATGGCGGCGACGGCCCGGTGATCGTCGATCTCATCCGCCTTCCCGACGCCGAGGCGCGCCGGACCGAACCGGGGTACGTGGGCCTTGCCTGGTAACGCAATCAGCGGTGAGGGGTCGGGCCGGCGTGCGCTGATCCTGGTGGAGAACCTGTCGGTGCCGTTCGACCGGCGGGTGTGGCAGGAGTGCACGACACTGCGCGACGCGGGCTGGACGGTGCACGTCATCTGCCCCCGGGGGAGCAAGCGGGACACGGAGCCGGAGGCCGTGATCGACGGGGTGCGGATCCACCGCTACCCGTTGCGCGCGGCCACCGGAGGACCGGCCGGCTATCTGCGGGAGTACGGATCGGCGTTGTGGCATACGGTCCGGCTGATCCGCAAGGTCGGCCCCGTCGACGTGGTCCACGCGTGCAACCCGCCCGACCTGCTGTTCCTGCCCGCACTGTGGCTGAAGCGGCGCGGTGCGCGGTTCGTCTTCGACCAGCACGACCTGGTGCCCGAGCTGTACCTCTCCCGGTTCGGCCGCGGCGAGGATCTGCTCTACCGCGCCGTGTGCGCGCTGGAACGGCGGACCTACCGAACCGCGGACGTCGTGCTCGCCACGAACGAGAGCTACCGGGACGTCGCGCTGCGCCGAGGCGGCAAGCGGCCGGAGGACGTCTTCGTGGTGCGCAGCGCGCCCGCCGTCGACCGGTTCCAACCGGTGCCGCCCGAACCGGAGTTGAAGCGCGGCAAGCCACATCTGCTGTGCTACCTCGGCGTCATGGGCCCGCAGGACGGCGTCGACTACGCCTTGCGGTCCCTCGCGAAGCTGCGCGACGAACTCGGGCGGACCGACTGGCACGCGGTGTTCGTGGGCTCCGGCGACGCCTTCGACGCGATGGTGGGGCTGTCCCGGCGGCTCGGGCTCACCGAGCAGGTGCAGTTCACCGGGCGCGTTCCGGACGCCGACCTGGTGCGCTACCTGTCCACCGCGGACGTGTGCCTTTCCCCGGACCCGCGCAATCCGCTCAACGACGTGTCGACCATGAACAAGGTTCTGGAGTACATGGCGATGGGCCGGCCGATCGTCTCGTTCGACCTGAAGGAGGCGCGGGTCTCCGCCGGTGAGGCCGCCGTCTACGCCCCCGCCGACGACGAGGCCGAGTTCGCGGGGCTCATCGCGCTGCTCCTCGACGATCCGGAGAAGCGCGCCCGGATGGGCAAGATCGGCCAGGAGCGGATCAGCGGGCCGCTCTCCTGGCGGAACTCGCAAACGTCGCTGCTCGCCGCCTACGCGTCGGCGGGGGACCCGGGCCGGGCAAGGAAGAGGCCGCGCCGTTGAGCGATGACACGATACGCCTGGTCACGATCGGGCGGATTATCCGTCGGCGCTGGCGGCTTCTCACCGTCCTCGCCGTGGTGGGGGCGCTCTTCGGCTACGGCACCTCTTTGCTGTTTCCGCCGCGCTACACGACGTCGGCATCGGTACTGCTGCCGGGGGCGTGGGAGGAGCGCGAATTGCTGACCCAGGCGGAGATCGCGACCAGTTCGGTGGTGGTCGACCGCGCGGCTGCCACGCTCGGCTGGGCCGGGGTCAGCGGCAGCGAGCTGCGGGACCGGGTGAGCGCCGGGGCCGCCGACGGGAACATCATCAAGATCTCGGGTACGGCCGAGACGCCGGAGCGCGCGCAGCGGCTCTCCGACCAAGTGGCCCAGCAATTCGTCACCTTCGCCGCGCGGCTCGCAGGCGACGACACCGACTCCGAAGCGTCGGCCGGGCCCGGGGACTTGCGGAAGATGGTGGTGCAGACCAGCCGCCGCATCACCCAGCTGGCCGACGCGGCCGATCCGGGGCGGACCGTGGAGAGCGTGCAGGGCCGCACCGAGCTCGAGAAGCTGCGCATCGCGCTGCAGGAGGCCATGAAAAAGCTGGACGAGGCCGACCCGGTGACCAACAAGTCCAACATGGTCGTCATGGGGCCGGCGGCCCGGCCGGCCGGTGCGGCACCGCCGACGGGGACGCAGCTCATCGTCGCCGGAGCGCTGCTGTTCTTCCTGCTCGCGGTCATCGGCCATCTCACCGCCGCACGGATGAGCCGCCGGCTGCGCACCGAACCGGAGATCGCCGCGGCGCTGGGCTCGGCGCCGCTCGGTACCGTCGACGTACCTGTCGACGTGCCTGGTGAACGGCGCGCGCACCGGCCGGAAGGCGGTGGCCCGCGGGCCCGGATCCGCCGGCTGCTCGGCGTCGACACCCGGTGGGACCTGCCGACGCCCCAGGCGTCCGGCGACGAGGCCAGCAGGCACATACGCTACCGGCGGGTGTGCGCCCGCCTCCGGGACCGGGTGCCGGCCCCCCGGCGGCTGCTGGTGGTCGTACCCGAAGGCGACGAGATCGCCCGCCGGGCCGCCGAGCAGCTCGCCGCCGTGTCCGAGGGCGATCCTTCCCCGTCCTCCTCGAGCAGGGGATACCCCGTGCTGCGGGTGGTGGGAGTTTCGGTGTCCCAGCCGCTGGTGCCGGACCGCGGCACCGAGTCCGGCGCCCTGGTCGTGCTCAGCGCGGGCAGCTGGACCGCGGCGGAGCTGGCCGGCATCGCCGAGGCGTGTGCGGACGGCAAGCACGAGGTCGTCGGCATCGTCGTCGCCGGTACGGTCCGGGCCCGTCCGAAGCGGTCTGCCGGCACGCCTCCCGATGACGCCACTCCGGCGCTCGCCGTTCGCGGCCACGCGACGGGAGGTGCCGTGTGACGGCGAGCACGACACCGGAGTGGCCGGCGGCCACTCCGCTGTTCGACCTGCAGGCGCTGGTGGTGGCGGTGCGCAGGCGCCGCCGGCTCCGGTGCTCCATGGCCGTGCTGGGGCTGCTGGCCGGTGCGGCGATGGCGGTCCTGCTGCCGCCACCGCCGACCGCGGTGACCAAAGTGCTGGTCGCGCATCAGGAGGACCAGCCGAACGACACCGGAACGCTGATCCGCACCGACGTCGCGCTGCTGGGGACCACGCGGATCGCGGGCAAGGCCCTGCAGTCGCTCAAGTCCCCGGAAAAACCGGAAGACTTCATGCGGGACTACCGGGGTACCGGCCTGACCAACAACCTGCTGCAGATCGATGTGACAGGTGACAGCGACGCGGAAGCGGTGGCCCGGGCCAAGGCGCTGGCCGACGCGTTCGTCGCGGACCATGTGCGGCGGATGCGGGAGGCCGCGAAAGCCGAGTCCAAGGCCCTGCTGGACCAGCGTGACCGCGTGCGGCGCGAACTCGCCGAGGTCAACAAGGCGATCGGAGGCCGATCGCCGGGCAGCGACCCGCAAGCGTCGGCGGGCATCGAGTCGCTCTTCGCCCGCCGGGCCGAGCTCAACTCGCGGATCGCCGACTTCGACCAGCGCGCCGCGGAGGCCCGCACCGGCACGCCCCGGGTCGTCGCCGGGACACAGATCGTGGACGCCCCGCGCGCGCTGCCGCACTCCCCGCTCAAGGCCGCTGCCACCAACGCCGCGATCGGGCTCGTCCTCGGGCTCGTCCTCGGGCTCGCGGTGGCCGCGGTCGGCGCGGTGGTGGCGGACCGCCCCGTGCTGCGCCGGGCGATCGCGGCGAACCTGGGCGCCTCGGTCATCGCGGAGCTGCCCCGCCGGTCGGGCAGGCTGTGGCGGCGCCGACGGGTCCGGGCGGTACGGACACGGCTCACCGCGTCCCTGGCCCGCACCGTACGCGGCTCCGCGGAACCGGTGTCGCTGCTGGAACTGGGCTGTGCGCGCAGCACGAGCGAGATCGCCCTGGACCTCGCCAGGGAACTGGCGGCGGATGGGCCGGTGGCCATCATCGATGGTCTGCCCGGCCCGCAGCTCGCGGGCCGCCGCCCGAAGCCAGGAGACCCCACCGTGGTCAGCGGCGAGCAGGCCGCTGCCGTGTCGCATCAGGAGCGCCGGGTCGGCGTCGGTTCGGTGGCGCCCGGCACCGCGTGGACCGACCTCCAGTACCTCGGTACCCGGACCGTGCTTGTCGTACGTGCCGGACACGGCAGCGCCGCATGGCTGCACACCGTGGCGCGGCAGCTCGCCGACCAGCGCATTCCGGTGATCGGTGTGGTGCTGATCGACCCCGATCCGGGTGACCGGACCGACGGCACGCTGTGGGACGGGCTGCACATCGCGCTGCGGGGCCATGGCGAGCGGCCGGCCCTGCGCCAGGGGATGGGCCAACTACGGACGGAGCGGCCGCCGATGTGGGCCGCACGCGTCCCGGACAGCGACCAGGAGGCACGGTAGGACATGTGTGGTATCGCAGGCACCTACCGATGGCCGGACGGGAAGGTCGTGACCGACCGGCTCACCGATACCCTCGCCCACCGCGGTCCGGACGGGACGGGACGGTACAGCCACCCCGCCGGTGACGGCGAAGTGCACCTCGGGCACCGCCGGCTGGCCATCATCGACCTGTCCGGGACCGGCGCCCAGCCGATGGTCTCGGGCGGCCTCGTCCTGACGTACAACGGCGAGCTGTACAACGCTCCCGAGCTGCGTGCCGAACTGGCGGCCGCCGGGGTGCGCTTCCGCGGCACCTCCGACACCGAGGTGCTGCTGGAGGCCTGGCGGCGCTGGGGCACCGACTGCCTGCCCCGGCTGCGCGGCATGTTCGCGTTCGGGATCTTCGACGAACGGACCGGCGAACTGGTGCTGGCACGCGACCAGTTGGGCATCAAGCCACTGTTCCTGCTCCGGCGCGGCGAGGGCCTGGTGTTCGCCTCCGAACTCAAGGCGCTCGCCACCGCGACCGGCGTGCCGCTGGAGGTGGACCATGCGGCGCTGGTGGCCTCGCTGCTGTACTACTGGGTGCCGGACTCGCGCTGCGCGTTCCGCGAAGCGGAGAAGCTGCCGCCGGGGAGCTGGCTGAGGTGCCGGCCCGACGGCCGGGTGGAGCGCGGCCGGTTCTGGCACCTGAAGGACGTCGCCGCCGAGGGCCGGGAGCGGGCCCGGAGCGGCGAGCAGCCGGACCTCGCCGCCATCGTCGAGGAGTCGACCCGGCGCCACCTGCTCTCCGACGTGCCCGTGGCGACCTTCCTCTCCGGCGGTCTCGACTCCAGCTACCTGACCGCGCTGGCGGCCCGCCACCAACCCGGGATCTCCGCTTACACGATCGGGTTCCGCGCCGAGGACGCCAGGTTCGAGGCGATGCCGGACGACCTGCGCTACGCCCGGCGGGTGGCCGAGCGGTTCGGCGTCGACCTGCACGAGATCGAGATCGCTCCGAACGTGCTCGACCTGCTGCCGCGGATGACGTACCACCTGGACGAGCCGATCGGCGACCCCGCCGCGATCAATACGTTCCTGATCTGCTCGGCCGCCCGGGAGGCCGGGGTCAAGGTGATGCTCTCGGGGATGGGCGCCGACGAGCTGTTCGCCGGTTACCGCAAGCACCTGGCCAACCTGATCGCGCTGCGCTACCAGCGCGTCCCGCGGCCCCTGCGGCGCGGGGTGTCCAGGGCCGTGGACCGGCTGCCGGTCGCAACGGCCCGCCGGGGCTACCGGTCGGTGCGCTTCGCGAAGCGGTTCCTCTCCTTCGCCGATCTGCCGGAGGAGACCGCGTTCCGGCGCAGCTACACCATGTACGACCAGGACGAGCTGCTCGCCCTGGTCGATCCGGACCTGGCCGGGACGGTTCAGGACGTGCTGACCGAGCACGCCGATGTCTACCAGGACAACGACCTCGACGACTTCGTCAACCGCATGTGCCTGGGCGACGCCCGGATGTTCCTGCCGGGCCTGAACCTCACGTACACGGACCGCTCCAGCATGGCCGCGTCGACCGAGGTGCGGGTGCCGTACGTGGACGTCGAGGTGGTCAAGGCGGCGTTCGCCGTGCCCGGCGACCGCAAGATCGTCGGACGGCAGGGGAAGGCCGTCCTCAAGGAGGCGGCCACCTCCATCCTGCCCCGGGAGATCGTGTACCGGCCCAAGGGCCTGTTCAGCGCCCCGCTGCGGGCCTGGATGAGCCGGGACCTGGCACCGCTGGTGCGCGAGGTGGTCAACGACGGTGTGCTCGTCCGCTCCGGGCTCCTGCGCCGCGACGCGCTGGCGCGGATGGTCGCCGAGGACGCCGCCGGGCAGCGGGACTTCTCCAAGCATCTGTGGCATGTGCTGACCCTCGAGTACTGGTATCGCGACGCGACCTCTGGGTCCGGCCAGAGCACTCGGTTGACGGCTTAGGAATCAGAGGAGTTCGGGTGAAGCAGGTTGTGCAGAACTACAAGAGCGGCGAGCTGGCGCTGCTCGACGTGCCGGTGCCGGGGTGCAAGCCGGGTGGTGTGCTGGTCCGCAGCGCCTACTCGCTGATATCCACCGGGACCGAGCTGATGAAGGTGTCCGAGGCCGGCATGTCGATGGTGGGCAAGGCCCGCTCCCGGCCGGACCAGGTGGCCAAGGTGGTCCAGAGCGTGGCCACCAACGGGCTGCCCGCCACCTACCGCAAGGTGATGGGCAAGCTGGACTCCTACACGCCGCTCGGCTACTCGCTGTGCGGGGTGGTCGAGCAGGTCGGCGCCGGGATCGACGAGGTGAAGGTCGGCGACCTCGTGGCCTGCGCCGGCAACGAGCACGCGTTGCACGCCGAGCTGAACTGGGTGCCGAAGAACCTCTACGCCCGGCTGCCGGACGGCCTCGCGCCGCGGCACGCGGCCTTCGGCACCGTCGGGTCGATCGCGTTGCAGGGCGTCCGCCGCGGTGAGCCACAGCTCGGCGACGTGGCGCTGGTCATCGGCCTCGGGCTGATCGGGCAGCTGGTGGTGCAGCTCCTCGCCGCCTCGGGAGTCCGCGTCGTCGGCGCCGACCCCGACCCTTCGCGCTGCGAGCTCGCCGAGCGCCTGGGCGCGGCGGCCTGCGGCGATCCCGCCTCCACGGCCGTGGAAACCGCCGTCGCCGAACTCACCGGCGGGCACGGCGTGGACCAGGTGTATCTGGCCGCCGGCGGCGGCAGCAACCAGCCCGTCGAGCTGGCCGCCAGACTGAGCCGGGACCGCGGCCGCGTCGTCGACATCGGCAAGTGCCGCCTGGACCTGCCGTGGAACGCGTACTACGAGAAGGAGCTGGACGTCCGGTTCTCCCGCAGTTACGGCCCCGGGCGCTACGACCCGGAGTACGAGCTGGAGGGGCGGGACTACCCCATCGGCTACGTGCGCTGGACCGAGCGCCGCAACCTGGCGTGCTTCCTCGATCTCCTCGCCCGCGGCAGCGTCGACGTGGAGCCCCTGGTCTCCCACATGGCCGACTTCGATGACGCCGTCGAGACGTACCAGCGCCTGAAGGACGGCGACCTGAAGGCCGTGGCCGTGCTGTTCCGGTACCCCGGCCACCCCGGCCGGGCCGTGGAAACGGGGACCCCGGCGGTGGCCGTGCCCGCGGTGCGACGCGGCGGCAAAGCGTCCACCCCGGCCCGGCTCGCCAACGCGTCGGTGCGGCTGGCGTTCGTCGGCGCGGGAAACTATGCGACGTCGATGCTGCTGCCGCACCTGGAACGGCGCGACGGCGTCGAACTGTCCACCGTCGTCACCACCACCGCGCTGTCCGCGGCCAACGCGAAGCGCAAGTTCGGCTTCGCCGAGGCGACCACCGACCTCGACGCCGTGCTCGGCGACCCGTCCATCGACGCGGTGTTCGTGGCCACCCGCCACAGCTCCCACGCCGAACTGACCATGAGGGCGCTGCGGGCCGGCAAGGCGGTGTTCGTGGAGAAGCCCCTGGCCCTCACCGAGGACGAGCTGGCCGGCGTCCTCGCGGCGGTGGAGGAGTCCGGCAACGACCGGCTGCAAGTGGGATTCAACCGCCGGTTCGCGCCGCTGCTGCAGGAGGCCAGGAAGCGATTCGGCTCCCGCACCGGACCGGCGAGCCTCCGCTACCTGGTCAACGCGGGCCGCCTCGACCACGGCAGCTGGTACCTCCAACAGGGCACCGAGGGCACGCGGTTCGCCGGCGAGGGCGGACACTTCATCGACACCGCGAGCTGGCTGCTCGGGGCCGACCCGGTCTCGGTGTACGCGGTCGCCACGCCCGGCAACGAGGACCTGCAGGTCGTGCTGCGCTACCCGGACGGGTCCACCGCCACCATCGCTTACGTCACCACCGGCGCGCCCGGCTTCCCGAAAGAGACGCTGGACCTGATCGCGGACGGCAAGGTGCTGCGGCTCGACGACTTCGTCCGTGCCACCGTGTACGACGGCCGCCGCAGCCGGTGGGTCAGTTCGCGGCTGCCCAAGGCCCGGGACAAGGGCCAGAACGCCGAACTGGCCGCGTTCATCAAGGCCGTGCGGACCGGCGGGCCGATGCCGGTGCCGCTGGAGTCGCTGGCCGCCACCACGGCGGCCACCCTCGCCGTACAGGCCGGCCTGGCCGGCGGTGCGCCGGTGACGTTGGCGAGGGCCCTGTGACCATGAGCGCGGGCTGGTACCTGCGGCGGCTCTCCCGGATGGGACCGCGGGAGGTCGGCGGCCGGGTGGGCGACGCGGTGCGCAGACGGCGGTGGCGGTCGGCGCGGCCGGACTGCCCGGGCGTGACCGGCGCCCGGTTCACCGCCGTACTGCCCGCGGGGGCGATCGCCGAGGTGCCACCGGACGCCGCGAAACGCCTCATCGCCGAGGCGGACCGGCTGATGGCCGGGCACGCCGAGTACTTCGGGGTGGACCGCGACGACCTGGCCGACCCGGACTGGTGGTACGACCCGAAGACCGGGCGCCGGGCCCCGTCGGGCTACGCCTTCGACGTGCCGTACCGCGACGAGGACGCGGTCGGGGACATCAAGCAGATCTGGGAGCCCTCCCGGCACCAGTACCTCACCCAGCTCGCCGCCGCCTACGCGATCACCGGGAACGAGCGGTACGCCGAGCGGGTGGCCGAACACCTGCGGTCGTGGTGGACGGCCAACGCGCCGCTGCGCGGAGTGCACTGGACCAGCGGCATCGAGCTGGGGATCCGGCTGCTGTCCTGGGTGTGGATCCGCCGGCTCCTCGACGGCTGGCCGGGCGCGGCCGGGCTGTTCGAGGACAACCCGGTGGCGCGGAACCAGATCTGGCACCACCAGCGCTGGCTGGCCGCCTTCCCGAGCCGGGGGTCTTCGGCGAACAACCACGTCATCGCCGAGGCCGCCGGGCAGTTCGCCGCGGCCTGCGCGTTCGGGTGGTTCCCCTCCTCGGCGCGCTGGCGGGCCGACGCGCTGCGGTCGCTGGAGCGGCATCTGCGCGGCAACACCTTCGGCTCCGGCCTCAACCGCGAGCTGGCCACCGAGTATCACGGACTGGTGCTGGAGCTGGGTCTCGCCGCGGTGGCCGAGGCGGATGCCGCCGGAGTGCCGGTCCCCGCGACGGTCCGGCTGGTGCTGCTGCGGATGACCGACGCGCTCGCGGCCATCGTGGACGGCCGGCTACGGCCGCCGCGCCAGGGGGACGCCGACGACGGGCACGGCCTGGTCGTGGACGGCGCGGGCACCGACCGCTGGGCCTCGCTGCTGGCCACCGGGGACGCCGTGTTCGGCCGGCTCGCCTGGTGGCCGGCGGTGACCGGCACCGATGTGCGCACCCCGCTGCTGGCCGCGTTCATCAAACCCACGGAACCGTCTGTGGCCCGCCCTCCAAGCCGACCGGGACACTTCGCCGACGCGGGGCTCACCATCCTGCGCGGTCCGGAAGAGATCTGGTGCCGCTGCGACGGTGGTCCGCACGGCTTCCTGTCCATCGCCGCGCATGCTCACGCCGACGCGCTGTCCGTGGAGGTCCGGCACGACGGGATCGATGTGCTCGCCGACCCGGGGACGTACTGCTACCACGGACAGCCCGAGTGGCGGCGGTACTTCCGGTCGACCCTCGGCCACAACACGCTGCAGCTGGACGGCGGTGACCAGTCCGTCTCCGGCGGCCCGTTCCTGTGGACCCGGCATGCCAAGAGTCGCGTCCTGGTCGCCGACCCATCCGGCGAGGGCGTGGCCCGCTGGTGTGCCGAGCACGACGGCTACCAGGACGCCGTGCACCGCCGCCGGGTGGAGCTGACGGCCGCGAGCCGGGAGCTGAGGGTGGTGGACGAGGTGCGCGGCCCGCGCCGGGCCGTACGCCTGGCGTTCCACCTCGGCCCGGCGATCGCCGCGGACCTGGTGGACCACCGGGCACAGCTCACCTGGACCCGGGACGGCGAGGACCGCTCCGCGGTGCTCGACCTGCCCGGGCAGCTGACCTGGCGGGCACATCGCGGCGAGACCGCTCCGCCGCTGGGCTGGTACTCCGCCGGCTTCGGGCGCAAGGAACCCACCACCACGCTGGTCGGCACCGGCTTCGCCGACGGCGTGCGGGAGTTCACCACCGTACTCAGGTTCCGCGGCTAGAGGGGGCAGGCGTGGTGATCAAGAGGCGGAAGTGGGCGTGTGCGGTGGCACCGCTGGCTCTGCTGGCGGCGACCGGCTGTGTGAACACGTCGGGCGCCGGTGCGAACCCGACCGCCGTGCCCACCACGTCCGGGGCGCGGTCCACGTCCCTGGCCCGGGTGTGCGCCAAGCCCACGCCCGGGCCGGCGAAGGCGCCGGCGGGCGCGGTGACGGTCGACCCCGCGGTGGCCGGTGACCTGGCCGCGAAGACCAAGAGCAGCCCCCCGCACACCACGTTCTGGCTCCGGCCGGGCAAGCACAGGCTCGACCCCAACCGCTACGCCCAGGTCATCCCCAAGAAGGGGGACACCTACCTCGGCGCGCCGGGCGCGGTGCTCGACGGCCGGAAGAAGAACCAGTACGCGTTCGGCGGCACCGCCCGCGACGTCACCATCCGCTACCTGACCGTGCGGGGTTTCGTCGCGCCGCACAACGAGGGCGTGGTCAACCATGACTCGGCCGACGGGTGGGTCATCGAGCACACGACGATCCAGGACAACTCCGGCGCCGGGCTGATGGCCGGTGCCCGCCAGCGGGTCCGCGCCAGCTGCCTGCGCGGCAACGGCCAGTACGGCATGAACGCGTACAAGGCAACCGGCCGTATCAGCGGCCTGGTGGTCGAGGGCAACGAGATCGTGGGCAACAACACCGACGACTGGGAGCGGCGGCGGAAGGGCTGCGGCTGCACCGGAGGCATCAAGTTCTGGGCCGTCAACGGCGCCGACGTACGCGGCAACTGGGTGCACGACAACCGCGGCACCGGGTTGTGGGCGGACACCAACAACAACGACTTCCGCATCGAGGACAACGTGCTCGAGGCCAACGACGGTGCCGCGCTGATCTACGAGACCAGCTACAACGCGGTCATCCGGAAGAACACGATCCGGCGGAACAACTGGGTCGAGGGCCGCAAGGCGGCCGACCGCGGCGACAGCTTCCCGCTCGCGACCATCTACCTGTCCGAATCCGGTGGCGAACCACGGATCAAAGCCCGCACCGACAAGATCGAGATCTACCGGAACGCGCTGGAGAACAACTGGTCCGGGATCACCCTGTGGGAAAACGCCGACCGGTTCTGCAACAGCCCGGCCAACACCTCATCCGGCGACTGCACCTTGCTGGTCCGGGACACCGACCGCTGCGCGAAACCGGCGATCGCCACCGCACCGCTCTTCGCCGACTGCCGCTGGAAGACCCAGCGGGTGGACATCCACGACAACCGCTTCGTGCTGGACACGTCCGTCGTCACGTGCGTGGTGAAGTGCGACCGCATGGCGATGCTGGCCAACTACGGCACCTATCCGGACTGGTCGCCGTACCAGGGCGAAGGGGTGGCCGAGGCGATCACCACCAAGCAGCACAACCGCTGGCACGACAACGTCTACATCGGACCATGGAAATTCGTCGCCCACGACCCGAGCCGGGTGCTCGACTTCGGGCAGTGGCAGGTCACGCCGTACCAGCAGGACGCGGGCAGCACCCTCCGCGCACGGGACGGCGGTTGAGATGGGCGGGGGTCACACACCGAAGATCGTTGGGACGGTCTGGGGGCTGCTGGTCCTCAACACCCTCGGCTCCGCCGGGGCGAAGACCATCGTCCCGCTGCCCCGCTCCCTCATCCAGATGGCCACCATGGGCGCGCTGGTCGCCGCGTTCGCGCTGGCGCTCGCGATCAATCCCCGGCTGCGCATCCGAGCCGGCGCGTACGTGTTCCTGCTCACCCTGCTCCTGGTGACGAGCGTGATCTCCAGCGCACACCTGGAGTCCGGGTTCGGCGCGCTGTTCCGCTGCGCCCGGCTGGCCCTCTTCGTCGGCACGCTGTGGCTGCTCAGCCGTTGGTGGGACGGCAGTCCGACGTTCATCCGGCACCACATCCGGATGTACTTCGCGGTGCTCGGGTCGGTGGCCGCCGGCCTGGTCATCTCACCGGGCGCGGCCCTGCCCGACCTCTACGGCGGGCGGCTGGTCGGCGCGCTGTGGCCGCTCACTCCGCCGCAGATCGGACAGTACGCCGCGGTGATCATCGGACTCACCGTGCTGCTCGTCCTGGGCCGCCGGACCGACAGGGCGAGCGCGGCGCTGGTCATCGTGCCGTCACTCGTCCTGCTCGCGCTGACCCATACCCGGACGGCCACGCTCGGCCTGTTCGTCGGCCTGGCGTTGGCGATCGGCTCGCTCCTCCTCACCAGCGGCGCGGCCCGTCGGTTCTTCACCTGGGCGGTGCTGTGCGCCACGGTGGCCGCTGTGGGGTTCGCCTCCGTGCTCCAGGCGTGGTTCCTGCGCGGACAGACCAAGGAGAACTTCTCCAGCCTCACCGGCCGGGCCAAGGTCTGGGACGCCCTGCTGGCCGCGCCCCGGACGACGGGGGAGAAGCTGTTCGGCGTGGGCCTGGGCGACAAGTCGTTCGGCGGGCTGCCGATCGACAACAGCTGGCTGGCCGTCTACAACGAGCAGGGTCTGGTCGGCGTCGTCCTGGTCGCGGCGATCATCATCGTGCTCGGCGGCGTCGCGCTGCTGCGGCCACCGTCGCTGCAGAGGGCCTGCGCGATCTTTCTGATCAGCTACTGCGCGATCGCGTCGTACACCGAGGCCGGCCTCGGCGACGCCTCGCCGTATCTGCTGCATCTGGCCCTGGCCGCCTCGCTGCTGGCGACGCCTGCCGCGGCCACACCTCTCGCGACACCCGACGTCCCTCGACGACACATCCCGCGCTGGGCCCGGGCTCGAACGGAGGTTCCTTGAGCATGCACGTCCTCGTGGTGCACAACCGCTACGCCTCGGCGCAGCCGAGCGGGGAGAACAAGGTCGTCGACCAGGAGGTGGAGCTGCTGCGCGCGGCCGGCCACCGGGTCGAGGTGTTCGAGCGGCGCAGCGACGACATCGCCGCCATGTCCCTCCTCGCCAAGGCCGCGGTGCCACTGCGGGTGCCGTGGAACCCGGCGGTCCGCGCGGAGCTCGCCGCCCGGCTGCGCACCGGGCGGCCGGACGTGGTCCACGTCCACAACGTCTTCCCGCTCCTGTCGCCCGCGGTGCTCGCCGCCTGCGCCGACGCCGACGTGCCCGCCGTCGCCACGCTGCACAACTACACCCAGGTGTGCCCGCCCGGCACGCTGCAGCGGGACGGCCGGCCGTGCACCGAGTGCGTCGGGGCGGCGGCTCCGCTGCCCGCCGTCCGGCACGGCTGCTACCGCAGCTCCCGCCTTGCGACGGTGCCGCTCGCGGTCAGCCTGTCGGTCAACCGGCGGCGATGGTGGTCCGGCGTGGAGCGGTTCTTCTGCATCTCCGCGGCGCAGCGCGACGTCCTGGTGCGGGCCGGCATGCCCGCCGAGCGGCTGGCGGTGAAGCACAACTTCGTGCCCGACCCGGGCGCCCGCCGAGAAGGCGGGGGAGAGCATCTGCTCTATCTCGGCCGGCTCGCGGAGGCCAAGGGCGTGACGCTGCTCATGGCCGCGTGGGACGAGATCGCGGCGAGCGGTGGTGTGGGAGTACCGCTCGTGATCGCCGGCGCGGGGCCACTGGAGGCAGCGGTGACCGCATGGGCGGCGGGCCGGGACGACGTGGCTTTCGTCGGCCTGCTGGACCCGGCGGAGTGCGCCAAGGCCATCGCGCGATCGGTCGCCGTGGTGGCTCCCTCGACGTGGCTGGAGGCGTTCGGCCTGGTGGTCGTGGAGGCGATGGCGGCCGGGGTCCCGGTCGTCGCCGCCGGCCACGGCGCCTTCGTCGAACTCGTCGAGGACGGCGTGACCGGGCTGCTGCACCGGCCGGGCGAGGCCGCCTCGCTCGCGTCCGGCATACGCCGGATCGCGGCCGAGCCGTCCCTGGGCCGGGAGATGGGCAGGGCGGCCCGGCGCCGTTACGAACAGGGCTTCAGCCCGGCCGTCGGGCTGGAGCGCCTGGTGGAGGAGTACCGCACCGCGATCGCGGGTCGGTCAGCACTGACTCGCGGCGGGGACTCCCGCGCGAGCAGGGGGGATGGGGACAGTAGATGACACGATGCCGACTCTGCGGCTCGGAAGCGATGGCGAGCGTCGTCGACCTCGGGGCGACGCCACCATGTGAGAGCTTTCTCGCCGCGGACCAACTGGACCAGCCGGAGCCCGCGTACCCGCTGCACCTGCGGGTCTGCACCGACTGCTGGCTGGCGCAGATCCCGCCGTTGATCACGCCGGAGGAGACGTTCAAGGAGTACGCGTACTTCTCCTCGTACTCGACCTCCTGGGTGGAGCACGCGCGCACGTTCGTCACCCACGCCGCAGCGCGCCTCGGTCTCGGCACCGACGCCTTCGTGGTCGAGGTGGCGAGCAACGACGGGTACCTGCTGCGACACGTGGTGGACCGGGGGATCCGCTGCCTCGGCATAGAGCCGTCGGAGAACGTCGGCGGCGCGGCGCGGGACGCCGGGGTGCCCACGCTCACGGAGTTCCTGAGCCCGGACACCGGCGCGGCCGTCCGCGCCGAGCACGGCCCGGCGAACCTGGTCGTGGCCAACAACGTGTACGCGCACATCCCCGACGTGGTCGGGTTCACCCAAGGGCTGCGCGCCCTGGTCGCCGACGACGGCTGGGTCTCCATCGAGGTGCAGCACCTGCTGACCCTGATCGAGGAGAACCAGTACGACACGATCTACCACGAGCACTTCCAGTACTACACGGTCGCGTCCGCGATCCGGGCCCTGGCGAGCGGCGGACTCACCCTCGTGGACGTCGAGCTGCTGCCCACCCACGGCGGCTCCATCCGGCTGTGGGCCCGGCCCACCGAGGTGGCCGGCGAGCCGACGCAGCAAGTGGCCGACGTACTGGCCCGGGAGAAGGCCGCCGGGCTGCAGGAGCTGTCCGGGTACACCGAGTTCTCCGCCAGGGTGGCCAAGGTGCGCCGGGATCTGCTGCGGTTCCTCATCGAGGCGGCCGAGCGCGGCGAGAAGGTCGTCGGCTACGGCGCCCCGGGCAAGGGCAACACCCTGCTCAACCACTGCGGCATCCGGCCCGACCTGCTCCCGTACACGGTCGACCGCAACCCCTACAAGCACGGCAGGTTCACCCCGGGCACCCGCATCCCGATCCTGCCGCCCGAGCAGATAGCCGAAGACAAGCCGGACTACGTGCTCGTCCTCCCGTGGAACCTGCGGGCCGAACTGGTCGAGCAGCTGTCCTTCGTACACGACTGGGGCGGCCGGCTGGTCTTTCCCATCCCGGAACTGAGCATTGCCGAGGTCGCGTCTTGAAAGGGCACAGCATGAAGGTCGTTCTGTTCTGCGGCGGTTACGGGATGCGGATGCGCAGCGGTGCCGCGGACGATGTGCCCAAGCCGATGGCGATGGTCGGCCCCAGGCCGCTGATCTGGCACGTCATGCGCTACTACGCGCACTTCGGGCACACGGAGTTCATCCTGTGCCTCGGGTACGGGGCCCACCACATCAAGGACTTCTTCCTCAACTACGAGGAGACGACGTCCAACGACTTCGTGCTGCGAGGCGGACGGACCGAGCTGCTGTCCACCGACATCTCGGATTGGACGATCACGTTCGCGCAGACCGGTGTCGAGTCGCCGATCGGGGAGCGGCTGCGCCGCGTGCGCCACCACCTGGACGGCGACGAGATGTTCCTCGCCAACTACGCCGACGTGCTCACCGACGCCCCGCTGCCGGAGATGATCGACCGGTTCGCCGCGCGCGACGCCGGTGCGTCGATGATGGTGGTGCCGCCGCAGTCCTCCTTCCACTGCGTGGAGTTGGGCGAGGACGGCCTGGTGGGCGGCATCACCGCGGTGAGCGAACTGCCGCTGTGGGAGAACGGCGGCTACTTCGTGCTCCGCCAGGAGGTCTTCGACCACATCCCGGAGAACGGCGACCTGGTCGCCGACGGATGCGCCCAACTGGCCAAGCGGGGCCGGCTGGTGGCGCACCAGCACCGCGGCTTCTGGAAGCCGACCGACACCGTGAAGGAGCGGGCCGCGCTCGACGCCGCCTACGCCCGGGGCGACCGCCCGTGGGCCGTGTGGGAACGGGACAACGCCGGGGTGGGCGCGTGATCCGGCTCGGGGCCGGACCCCTGGACCGGATCGTCGCCGTGGGCGCGCACTGCGACGACATCGCCATCGGCGCCGGCGGCACGCTGCTCGCCATGTGCCTCGCGCGGCCCGGTCTCCGGGTCGACGCGCTGGTGCTCTCCGGCGGCGGCAGCGAACGCGAGCGGGAGGAGCGGGCCGCGCTCGCCGCCTTCTGCCCGGGCGCCGACCTGCGGCTGACCGTGCACAAGCTGCCGGACGGCCATCTGCCCGCGCACTGGGAGGAGGCCAAGGCCGCCCTCGAGGAACTGCGCGCGCAGACCGACCCGGATCTGATCCTGGCCCCGCGCACCGATGACGCGCACCAGGACCACCGCGGCCTGGCGCAGCTGATACCCACCGCCTTCCGCGACCACCTCGTCCTCGGCTACGAGATCGTCAAGTGGGACGGCGACCTCGGCCGCCTCGCGGCGTACCAGCCACTGTCAACGGAGATCGCCGAACAGAAGGTGCGGCTGCTGCAGGAGCACTACCCCTCGCAGCGGCACCGGCCCTGGTACGACCGGGAGGCCTTCCTCGGCCTCGCGCGGATCCGCGGCATCGAATGCCACGAGCGATACGCCGAAGCGTTCGCCGTCACCAAACTCACGCTCAACCTGGGGGGTTGAACCATGCGCGTACTGCTGACCGGACACCAGGGCTACCTGGGGACCGTCATGGCCCCGGTCCTCGCCGCCGCCGGACACGAGGTCGTCGGCCTCGACGCCGGCCTGTTCGCCGACTGTGTCCTGGGCCCGACGCCCACGGACCCGCCGGGGCGGCGGGTGGACCTGCGCGACGTCACGGCCGAACACGTGGCCGGGGTCGACGCCGTGATCCACCTGGCCGCGCTCTCCAACGACCCGCTGGGATCGCTGGCGCCGGAGCTCACCCACGACATCAACCACCACGCGTCCGTGCGGCTGGCCCGGCTGGCCCGCGACGCCGGGGTGCGGCGCTTCCTGTACGCGTCGACCTGCTCGGTCTACGGCGCCGCCGGCGGCGAGGACCTGGTGGCCGAGGACGCCCCGCTGCGCCCGGTGACGCCGTACGCGGAGTCCAAGGTGCGGGTGGAGGACGACCTGCACGACCTGGCCGACGGCGACTTCAGCCCGGTGTTCATGCGCAACGCCACCGCCTTCGGCTACTCGCCCCGGCTGCGTGCCGACATCGTGCTGAACAACCTGGTGGGCCACGCCCTGTTGTCCGGCGAGGTGCTGGTGCTCTCCGACGGCACCCCCTGGCGCCCGCTGGTGCACGCCGCCGACATCGCACGGGCCTTCACGGCCGCGCTGGCCGCGCCGAGGGAAGCGGTGCACGACCGGGCGTTCAACATCGGCAGCGAGACCAACAACGTCACGGTCGCCGAGATCGCCGGGCAGGTCGCCGAGGCGGTGCCCGGTGCCGAGGTGGTGATCACCGGGGAGACCGGCGCCGATCCGCGGTCGTACCGGGTGGACTTCTCCCGGTTCCGCGCCGCGATACCCGGCTTCGACTGCGAGTGGACGGTGAAACAGGGCGCGCTCGAACTCGCCGACGCCTACCGGAAACACGGGCTGACCCGGGAGGACTTCGAGCAGCGCTTCACCCGCCTCGCCGTGCTGCGCGCGGCGTCCGACGCCGGCACCGTCGACGACACGCTGCGGTGGCGCCGGTGACCGCGCATGGAGGAGAAGGTGCCGGCGAGGAGATGTACGCCCTGGTGGAGCGGCTGTACCCGCTCTGCCGGAGCATCACCGGTGACGGTGTGCGCGCCACCCTGGACATCGTCGGCGAGTACATCCCGCTGCAGGTGCACGAGGTGCCGACCGGGACGCAGGTACTCGACTGGACGGTGCCGCAGGAGTGGAACATCCGGGACGCGTACATCGCCGACCCCGCCGGCCACCGGGTCGTCGACTTCCGGGCGTCCAGCCTGCACGTGCTCGGCTACAGCGTGCCGGTGTCGGCGACCATGCCGCTGTCCGAGCTGCGCGCGCACCTGCACACCCTGCCCGACCACCCGTCCTGGGTGCCGTACCGCACCAGCTACTACAAGCCGGAATGGGGGTTCTGCCTGGCCCAGGAGACCCTGGACGCGCTGCCGGACGGCGAGTACGAGGTGCGTATCGACTCCACCCTCGCCGACGGCCACCTCACCTACGCCGAGCACGTGGTCCCCGGGCAGGTCGCCGACGAGGTGATCGTCTCCTGCCACGTCTGCCACCCGTCGCTGGCCAACGACAACCTGGCCGGCATCGCGGTGGCGGCGTTCCTGGCCCGCGCGCTGGCACAGCGGTCGCCGTACTACACCTACCGGTTCATCTTCGCGCCCGGCACCATCGGGGCGATCACCTGGCTGGCCCGCAACGCCGAGCGGGTGGAACTGGTCAAGCACGGGCTGGTGCTGGCCTGCGCCGGCGACCCGGGCTCGTTGACGTACAAGCAGAGCAGGCGCGGCGACGCGGAGATCGACCGGGTGATGCGGCACGTGCTGGCCGCCTCCGAACGCCCGCACCACGTGGCCGAGTTCACCCCGTACGGCTACGACGAGCGGCAGTACTGCTCGCCCGGGTTCAATCTGGGCGTCGGCTCGCTCACCCGGACCCCGTACGCGGGCTACCCCGAGTACCACACGTCGGCGGACAACCTGGACTTCGTCTCCCCGGAGGCGATGGCGGACACCCTCGCGGTCTGCCGCGAGGCGTTCGCCGTCCTCGACCGCAACCGGCGGTACCTCAACCTCAGTCCCTACGGTGAACCACAGCTGGGACGGCGCGGGTTGTACGACGCGCTCGGCGGCCGCAGCGACACCAAGCAGGCCCAGATGGCCATGCTCTGGGTGCTCAACCTCTCCGATGGCGAGCACAGTCTGCTGGACGTCGCCGAGCGGTCCGGGCTGCCGTTCGACACCGTCGCCACCGCGGCCGGCGCCCTGCACGGCGCCGGGCTGATCAAGGCATGACGCCCATGACCACCGAGGGGGAGAATCCGGGGACGACGGCGCCACCGGCCGGGTCCGCCAAGCGGGCGCTCGTCGGCCGGCTGTCCTGGGGACTGGCTGACCAGGCGGCCTCCAGCATGTCCAACTTCGCGGTGGGCATCTACGTGGCCCGCTCGCTGGGGGTGACCGCGTTCGGCGTGTTCAGCCTGGCCTGGGTGACCTACGGCGTGGTGCTCAACATCTCCCGCGGGCTGGCCACCGATCCGCTCGTGGTGCGCTTCAGTGGCGTGCCGGACGCATCCTGGCGAGGGGCGGTGGCCCGGTCGACGGGCACCGCACTCGGCGTGGGCACGGCCATCGGCGCGGCGTGTCTGGTGGCCGGGCCGGCCCTCGGCGGCCGCGTGGGGCCCGCGTTCGTCTGCCTCGGCGTCATGCTGCCGGGGCTGCTGCTGCAAGACGCCTGGCGGTTCTCGTTCTTCGCCGCCGGCGCCGGGCGGAAGGCGTTCGTCAACGACGTCGTGTGGGGCGTCGCGCTCGTCCCGGCCATGATCGTGGCGGCCCGCGTGGGCAGTGTGGCCGCGTATCTGCTCGCCTGGGGAGCGTCCGCCACGGTCGCGGCGGGGTACGGCTACCTCCAGTCCGGCATCCGGCCCCGGGTGGCCGGCGCGCGCGGGTGGCTTCGCGAGCAGCGCGATCTCGGCTACCGCTACCTGGTCGAGAACACCTGCCTCAGCGGCGCGAGCCAGCTGCGGGCGTACGGGCTCGGCGCGATCGCCGGGGTCGGCGCGGTGGGCGCGGTGCGGGGCGCCGAGCTCCTGCTCGGCCCGTTCCTCGCCGTGCTGATGGGCCTTTCGCTGGTCACCGTCCCGGAGGCGGCACGGGTACTGCGGCGGGCCCCGCACCGCCTCGGCGCGTTCTGCCTCCTGCTGGGTGGCGGACAGGCGGCCGGCGCGCTGCTCTGGGGCGGGTCGCTGCTGCTGATGCCGGACCGGCTCGGCGCGTTCGCGCTCGGCGATGTCTGGCACTCCGCCGCACAGCTCATCGTGCCGGTCACCCTCGGCGTCGCGGGCGCCGGCCTCGGCACCGGCGCGGCGGCCGGGCTGCGCGCGCTCGGCGCGGCCCGGCGCAGCCTGCGCTCCCAGCTGTTCGCCTCCGCCTGCTACGTCGGCGGCGGGCTCGGCGGGGCGGCCGTCGCCGGCACGGTCGGCTCGGCCTGGGGCGTCGCCGCCGCGACCGTCAGCGGCTCGGCCGTGTGGTGGCTGCACCTGCGGTCCGCCCTGCGCGAGCACCACCAAGACTCCATCCGCGAAGTGAGGACGCCATGACCGCCCACCCCAGGCTGAGCATCGGCCTGCCCGTGTACAACGGCGAGGAGTACCTGGCCGAGTCGCTCGACGCGCTGCTCGGCCAGACCTACGAGGACTTCGAGCTGGTCATCTCCGACAACGCCTCGACCGACGGGACCGAGGACATCTGCCGCAAGTACGCGGCGCAGGACGCGCGCATCCGGTACATCCGGCTGCTCCGGAACGTCGGCGCCACGCCGAACCACAACTACGTGTTCACCCAGTGCCGCGGCGAGCTGTTCAAGTGGGCCTCGCACGACGACCTGTACGCCCGCGATCTGCTGCGGCGTTGCGCCGAGGCGCTGGACGAGCGGCCGGACGTGATCCTCGCGCACGCCGACCAGGCGGTCATCGACGGCGACGGCCAGGTGAAGGTCCCGTACGAGTACACGCTCGCCACCGACTCACCGCACCCGCCGGAGCGCTTCCGCAGCATGCTGTTCGAGCCCGGCGGTGACGACTTCTACGGGGTGATCCGGGCCGACGCGCTGCGCCGGGTGAAGCCGATGGACAGCTACCACCACGCGGACCGCACGTTCGTCGCCGAGATCGCCCTGCACGGGCGCTTCCACCAGGTGCCCGAACTCCTGTATTTCCGCCGCGACCACCCCACTCGCGCCGAGCGGGCGAACCCCTCCAAGCGCTCCCGATGCGTCAACCTGGACCCGCGCCGGGCGGGCCCGCTGCACCCGACGCCCCGGCTGCTCGCCGAGTACGTCTGGGGCTTCGCCTCGGCGATCCGGCGGGCCCCGCTGTCCCCGGCCGACCGCCGCGCCTGCTTCCGCCACCTGGCCGCATGGATGGCCAGCCGGGCCCGGCCGGGCGCCGGCGAGCGGGTCGAGGACCGCGCCCCGGTCGACCCGGCCAAGCTGACCGTCTCCGTCGACGCCCTCGTCGCCGGCCGTGAAGGGAGGCGGGCATGAGGACGGCGACACGTGTGGGGGTGTTCGGCCTGCTCGGCTCCGGCAACCTCGGCAACGACGGATCACTCGAAGCCGTCCTCGGATACCTCCGCGCCGAGCACCCGGACGCGGTCGTGGACGCGCTGTGCGGCGGACCCGAGGCGGTGACGGCCCGGTTCGGGATACCCGCGACGCGGCTGCACTGGTACCGCGGGGAGTACCGGACCGCGTCGCGAGCGGGCGCGATCGCGGGCAAGGGTCTGGGCAAACTCGTCGACGTCTTCCGCACCGCCGCCTGGGTGCGCCGGCACGACGTCGTGATCGTGCCCGGCATGGGCGTCCTGGAGGCCACGCTGCCGCTGCGGCCGTGGGGCTTCCCGTACTCGCTGTTCCTGCTCTGCGCGAGTGGCCGGCTGCTGCGCACCCGGGTCGCGCTGGTCAGCGTCGGCGCCGCCGAGATCGGCAACCGGCCGACCCGGGCCCTGGTGCGCTGGTCGGCGCGGCTGGCCGCGTACCGGTCGTACCGGGACGCCCCGTCCCGCGACGCGATGCGGGCCATGGGCGTGGACACCACGCGCGACGAGGTCTACCCCGACCTCGCCTTCTCCCTGCCGACACCGCCGACGAGCGCGCCCTCGGGCCCGCCGGGCCTGGTCTGCCTCGGTGTCATGGACTTCCACGGCGGCAACGACGACCGCGCCCGGGCCGAGGAGATCCACCGGCGCTACCTCGACGGGACGATCCGGTTCGTCCGCGCGCTGGTCGAGGAGGGCCGACCGGTCCGGCTCCTCACCGGCGACCAGTGCGATGTGGCGGTGGTCGCCGCGATCCTCGACGCGGTCGACTCACCACTGGTCACCGCGGCCGAACCGGCCTCACTGGCCGACCTGATGAACGAGATGGCGGCCGCCGACACCGTGGTGGCCGTCCGCTACCACAACCTGATCTGCGCGCTGAAGACCGGAACGCCCGTGCTCGCCCTCTGCTATGCGGCGAAGAGCGACGCGCTCATGGACCGGATGGGCCTCGGCGCGTACTGCCACCCGGCACGCGAGGTCGACGCCGACCGGCTGATCGAGCAGTTCCGGGCGCTGGAGAAGCGATCGGCGGAGCTACGACAGACCCTCACCGAGCGAAACCGGGTCGCCGCACAGCAACTCGCTTCCCAATTCACCGCCTTGACCACGACCCTGTTCCCGGCGAACGACCACGCCCACGTCCCACGGAAGGCTCCATGAAAGCGACCGAAGTCCCGGAAATCGCCGGCGCGTACCTGTTCGAGCCGACGCCGTACGCCGACGAACGCGGCTTCTTCTGCCGCACCTTCGACGCCGATGTGATCCGCTCGGTGGGTCTCGACCCGCACGCCTTCATCCAGGACAGCGTCTCCCGCTCGGTCCGGGGTGTGCTGCGCGGCCTCCACCTGCGCTCCGGCGCCGGCGAGGCCAAGCTGGTGCGGTGCTCGTACGGGCAGATCTTCGACGTCGTCGTGGACCTGCGCCCGGACTCGCCGACCTACCTGGGGCGGGCCTTCTTCGAACTGTCCGGCGAGACGCAGGCGACCCTGTACATCCCGGCGGGGTGCGCGCACGGCTTCCAGGCGCTGAGCGAAACCGCCGACACCTCGTACCGGATCGACCGCCCGCACGATCCGTCCGAGGACGTGACGATCGCCTTCGACGACCCGGAGCTCGCCGTTCCCTGGCCACTGCCGGTCACATCGATGTCCCAGCGGGACCGGGAGGCGCCGAGCCTCGCCGAGGTCCTGAAGCACAAGGAAGGGTGAAGCCGGCTTGGACACCGAACACACCGAGCAGACCACGGAGTTCCTCCTGCCCCGGTCGCGGACGGCGAACGAGCGGCTGCACGCCATGATCCCCGGGGGCGCGCACACCTACGCCAAGGGCGACGACCAGTACCCCGAGAACCTGACCCCGGTCATCAGCCACGGCCGCGGCGCCCACGTGTGGGACATCGACGGCAACCGCTACGTCGAGTACGGCTCCGGCCTGCGGTCGGTCAGCCTCGGCCACGCCCACCCACGTGTGACCGAGGCGGTGCGGCGGGAAATCGACCGCGGCAGCAACTTCGTCCGGCCGTCCATCGTGGAGGTCGAAGCCGCGGAACGCTTCCTGGCCACGGTGCCGACCGCCGAGATGGTGAAGTTCGCGAAGAACGGCTCCGACGCCACCACCGCCGCGGTGCGCCTCGCCCGCGCCGCCACCGGACGCCCGCGGGTGGCCATCTGCGCCGACCATCCGTTCTTCTCCGTCGACGACTGGTTCATCGGCACCACGCCGATGTCCGCCGGCATTCCGGCGGCGACCAACGAACTCACCGTGGCGTTCCCCTACGGGGACCTGGCCGCCACGGAGGAGCTGCTCGCCCGGTACCCGGACGAGGTCGCCTGTCTGATCCTCGAACCCGCCACCCACACCGAGCCTCCGCCCGGCTACCTCGCCGGCCTGCGCGAGCTGGCCGACCGGCATGGCTGCGTACTGATCTTCGACGAGATGATCACCGGCTTCCGCTGGTCCGAGGCGGGCGCCCAGGGCCTGTACGGAGTCGTCCCCGACCTCTCCACCTTCGGCAAGGCGCTGGGCAACGGATTCGCCGTCTCCGCGCTGGCCGGGCGCCGCGAACTGATGGAGCTGGGGGGGTTGCGTCACTCCGGCGACCGGGTGTTCCTGCTGTCCACCACGCACGGTGCGGAAACGCACTCGCTGGCCGCCGCGATGGCGGTGCAAACCATCTACGCCGAAGAGGGCGTCACCGCGCGGCTGCACACCCTCGGCGAGAAGCTGGCCGCCGATGTCCGCGCCGCCGCGGCCGACATGGGCGTCGGCGAACACATCGTCGTCCGGGGCCGGGCCAGCAACCTGGTCTTCGCCACCCTCGACGAGAACGGGCAGCCGTCGCAGCAGTACCGCACCCTGTTCCTGCGCCGGCTCCTCGAGGGCGGGGTGCTCGCCCCGTCGTTCGTGGTGAGCAGTGCGCTCAGCGACGCCGACATCGATCACACGGTCGACGTGGTGGCCCGGGCATGTGCGGTGTACCGGAAGGCCCTCGATGCCGCCGACCCCACCCCCTGGCTGGGTGGACGACCGGTGAAGCCCGTCTTCCGCCGCTTGGAGTGATGTGACGTCAGCGCCGCTCCCGCCGACGGGCGTCGGCCATCCGATCGACCAGCCACGCGGTCGCCGGAACCACCGCCAGTGCGGTGCACCAGCCGCCGAGCACGTCGGTCGGATAGTGCGCGCCCAAGGCGACCTGAGCCCATCCCATCGCGGCCCCGGCCACGAGCGCCGCGGCGAGCGCGAGTGACGTGCCGGCCGCCCTGCCGAGACCGAACCGGCCGGCAGCGAGCAGCGCCGCGATGAGGGCGAGTGCGGTGAAGAAGGCGGTGTGCCCGCTCGGATAGGACAGGTTGCCGTCGCCGTGGATGGTGCGTCCCACCAGATGCTTGAGCAGCGTCGCCGTCCCCACGGCCGTGGCCGCGCCGGCAACGACGAGCACCGCCGCGCGAGGACGCCGTAGCAGCAGGCAGCCCGCCACAGCGGCCACGATCAGCACCGCCGCTCCGGCGGGCTCCCCCAAGAAGTCCAGGGCCAGAGCGACGCGCCTCCAGGGCGGCCCCACACTGTCCGCCGTCGGCTCGATGATCCACCTGTCCACCCTGCCGGGCTCGCCGTGGCCGGCGTACAGGACGCCGAGCACGCCGACCACCAGCACGGCAAGGACCGCGATCCACCCGAGCCACGCGCGCAGCGACCGGGGCAGCACCGCGGGCGCCGGCCGGCCGGTCACAGGCCCACCGCGTCCGGTCGACCGGCGGTAGCGCCCTCTCCGAACTCGACCGCGCCGCAACCCCTTACGCGGTGGCGGTCGAGCCCCGCAAGAACCGCCCCCTGCCATCCGCCGACATGTCCGGGATCGTCAGCCACGAACTGAGTTGGGCCGACATCCAGGTCAGCTCCGGCCAGCCGATCCAACGCGAGCCCCCCGTCGTGTCCGACCACCCTCCAGCGCAGCCCCGAACTCGCCGGCCTGGCCATCGCCTTGGCCCAGGGGATCAGGATCAGCTCTCCTTCTGATCCTACCGGTAGTCGGTCAATCCCGGCGGTGGAGAACAATGCCGTGGTGGCCGACTCGCTGCCGCTGCTCGGCGATGAACGCTTCGCCCCATCGCGGTGACGTACTTGTCGCCGAACCCGGTGTGCCTCCGCGGCATGCTCGACGAGTCGCACCGCACGGATCCGGCTCGGCGACCCGGCACTCGATCACCGCCTGATCCCGCCCAGGGGATCGATCACTCCGCTGATCTGGGGCTTTTGCGCTGGTTGGCATTGAAGCGCGCCTTCTTCTGACGATTCCCGCACGTGTTCATGTCGCACCACTTGCGAGTGCGGCTTTGGCTGGTGTCGAAGAAGGCGGCTTGGCAGGTCGGTGATGCGCACAAGGCCAATTTTCCGTCTCGTTCGCCCGCGATGATGCTGACCGCGTCGGCGGCGATCACGCTGAGGGCATCTTCCACGCAGGAAGCCGAGCTGAGCTGCCATCGCCGCTTACCCTCGGGCGTCAGGATCGCCGCGGCCCGACCCTGAGCGCTGCGGTCATTGATGACCTGGACAGCAGACGCAGGGAGAGCGTCCTGGAGTGCGGCCGCTGTCGCGGCGGCATGAATCGACTCCCTCAGTTCCCGGGCGAGGTCGAGCTGGGCAGTGGTGCACGAGTCCACGGCGAGGCCGTTCACTGCCAGCCAGTCGACGAGTCGCTGCGGCGTGGGAATGCGCTCCACGGCGTTGCCACGCCGCTCCGACAGAGTCCCCGTGAAGCTGGTCGCCAGCACGCTACCGAGGCGGAAGTCAGGGAACCCAGCACGCATGGAACCACCTTAGCAGGTTGCGGTGTGGCTCGGAGAGCTGCTAGAACCTTCTTAGCTGGTTCGCGATGGGTCGCAGCCGGTTCCGCGATGGCCAGGAGGTCTCATGTCCCGTCCAACCAGCGACGTGCAATCATTTGAAGCCCACGCAACTGACGCCGACCTCGACGATCTGCGCGCGCGACTGGCCGCGGCGCGACTACCGGAGGCCGAGACGGTCTATCGCGCCGCGCCCGACCCTCGCCGATGGGAACAGGGCGTTCCTCTCGCCGACCTCGTCGATGTCGTGGACTACTGGCGCACCGGATACAACTGGCGGTCGTTCGAAGAGCGCCTGAACCGCATCGGCCAGTTCCGCACGACCATTGATGATCTGGGAATCCACTTCCTGCACCGACGATCCGCGCGCGCAGATGCCACTCCTCTGATCTTGACGCACGGCTGGCCGGGCAGCATTGCTGAGTTCATCGATGTAGTGGACGAGCTGGCAGATCCGAAAGATGCAGACGCGCCGGCGTTCCACGTCGTGGTCCCGTCGCTACCCGGCTTTGGTTACAGCGACAAGCCGGCCACCACCGGGTGGGGAACCGAAAAGATCGCGGCCGCATGGGTGGAACTGATGGGAAGGCTCGGCTATGGCAAGTTCGCAGCCCAGGGCGGGGACTGGGGAGGTAATATCACCACGGTTCTCGGCGGCAGGTTCCCGGCGCACGTTCTCGGCATCCACACAACGTTCGCGGAGGCGCCGCCCGGGTTGACAACGGATGGGCTGACGGCGGCCGAGCGCAAGTGGACCGAGGACACCCGCGATTTCTGGAGCCACCGCGCGGCGTATGCGAAGCAGCAGGCGACCCGACCGCAGACCATCGGCTACTCGCTCGTCGACTCACCGGTCGGGCTTCTCGCCTGGATCCTTGACAAGTTCGCTGAGTGGACGGACACCGAAGACAGCCCGTTCGAGACGATTTCCATGGACCGCGTTCTTGACAACGTCACTCTGTATTGGCTGACGCGGACCGGCGCATCGTCGGCCCGCATTTACTACGAAAGCCACAACTCGCTCGACCCCGAACTCCGGGTCGACGTCCCGTCGGCAATCAGTATGTATCCCCGCGACATCGAGAAGTGCCCGCGCCCCTGGGCACAGGAGCGGTACCGGCAAATCGTCCGATGGAGGGCGCCCGAAAGCGGGGGACATTTCCCGTCGCTGGAGGTTCCCGAGTATTTCGTCAAAGATCTGCAAGAGGGCCTCGCGGCAGTGCTGGCCGCTCATCGGTGAATCCGCACCAGGACCGGCAACCAGCGAGCCGGAACGCGCCGGAAACGTGCCGCTCGACTTTGAGGGCGTGGCTGGGAGGTTCTGAACCTAGGCCGGCTCGGGTCGGTCCGGGTTCGGGACGAAGGCGGGTAGCGCGGCGAGGCTGTGGCGCACGGCCTCGCTCCCGTACTCGAACATTTGCCGCTCGTAGCTGTCGACCGCGGAGAGAAGGTCTTGACGGCCCTCGGCGGCCTCAACCAGGCAACGGCCCAGCAGGTCGGCATCGCGCAGGGCGGTGTTCGCGCCGTTGCCGCCGGTCGGAGAGGTGGCGTGGATAGCGTCACCGAGCAGCGTGACCGGACCGGGTGCCCAGCGCTCACCTGGCTCGACCACCCCGATGGGCAGCAGGGTGCTGTTGTCCGGGTCGGCCTGCTCGATGAGCGCCTGCAGGTCCGGGTGCCAACCTTTCATTCTGGACAGCGCGGCCTCCTGTGCCGTCAAGGTGCCGAGAGAGCCGTTCGGCGGGAGGATCATGGCCCAGCGCACGTAGTCATGGATGTCAGGGAGCGTTACTTCGGGTGCCAGTTTCTCCGCCGCTTCCTTTGGCGGAATGGGGAACCGCATTGCCCCGAGCAACAGACTCACTCCGCCCCCGACGATCTTCCCGCCGTAGGCCCGGGACAGGCCGGCGAACTGCTCCGTCAGCGGCGTGCGGCCGATGACGAACCGAACGCCGGTGTCAGTCGGGGTGGTCCGCGGCGTCAGCACCTGGCGGATCGCGGAGCCGACCCCGTCCGCCCCGACGAGCAGATCAGCGGTTGCCGGATCGCGTTGCGCGAACCGGGCTTCGACCCTGCCGTCGTCCAAGACGTCGTAACCGGTCAGCGCGGCCCCGGTGTGCACAGTGAGTGTGGTCAGCAGCAGGTGCCGGAGTACTTGCCGGTCAACCACGACCCCACTCCTGGCAGGGCCGAGTTCGCCGATCTTGTTCAGCTGGGCGTCCAGGGCCAGTCGCTCAACGTAGGCGTCACTGACGACCGCGTCCAGCAGTGGGTGCCAACGCTGTGGGAGACAGTTGCGCAGCGCCTCGAATCCGACCGGATCCAGTACGAGCCGGTACCCCTGAAATCGTGCGGTGATCGCTGGGTCCCGCTCGTACACGTCGACCTCGATCCCGGCACCACGCAGACCCTGCGCCAAGCACAGGCCCCCCAGGCCGGCTCCGGCCACGGAAACTCGCATCACACCACCTCCTGAACAGACTGTCCGAACCCTGCTCAGGACCTGAGCAGGGGGTAAGTACGCCAACCACGCAGATACGAACTTAGTTCGGCATGTACGATCTAAGTTCTACGAGGCGAACTTAGATCGTGTCAAGCTATAGTCATCGGTATGCCCTCCGATCCCCGGCAACGCCGAGCAGCTCGTCACGCCCAGCCCGCTGGGGAGCCCTCGGCGGCGTCCCCACGCAAGAAGCCCATCACGGTCGACCGGATCACCGACGCCGCCCTGCAGGTCGTGGCCGCCGAGGGCTACGACGCACTGACCATCCGGCGGGTCGCCGCGGTGCTCGGTACCGGGCCGTCGTCGCTGTACGCGCACATCGTCAGCAAAGAGGACATCGACGATCTGCTCGTCGGTCGGCTCTGCTCCGAGGTCGTGCTGCCCGAACCGGACCCGGTCACGTGGCGCAAGCAAATCATCGACGTGTACACGCAGATCCGCGACCAGTACCTGAAATACCCCGGAGTCTCCCGTGCCGCGCTGGGCGTAGTCCCGACCAACCTCTCCACGTTGCGGGTCAGGGAAGGGCTTTTGGCGATCCTGCTCGCTGGCGGAATCGAACCGCAGAGCGCCGCCTGGGTGCTCGATGCCCTGTCCCTCTACGTCAGCGCCTACGCCTTGGAGCAGTCGCTGGTCCAGCAGCGGCGCAGACACCCGGACCAGGAATGGGTCCTCGGCCGCGAGGAGCTGATCCGCCGGTTCACCGCGCTGCCGGCCGACATGTTTCCGCAGACCCGCCGCTATGCCGCTGAGCTGACCTCCGGCACCGGGCACGACCGGTTCGAGTTCACCCTCGGCCTGATCATGGATAACCTCCCCCAGCCCCAGCCCCAGCCCCAGCCGACACCGGCATCCGACCCCGCCGGATGAACGCCGCAGCCCGAGGCGGACCGGCTCCACCACCTTCTCCAGCGCAATGTTGATCAGGTCCGCCGGGCGGTTCTTCGCTGCGGCCTCCTTCCGGATCGAGGGCCCACCTCGGCGATATCCCTCGGACAGTTCGCGCTGGGGAGCGCGCGCCTCTGTGGCCCCGTCGCGGATGGATCAGGGTTCGGACTCGTTCACGCGGCGGCGCAGCAATACATCGGATCTCTCTGCTCTGACGCTCTGGACAACTTGCGCTGCCTCCCTTACTTTCTCGGCGTGAAAATCAGGCATGTTGAGATCCTGAGGGGATTGATCGGATGTTAAGGAAGTCGAGCCAGAAGTGGGTCCAAGCTGTGTGCGCTGTAGCCCTGGTCGCCGGCCTCGCCCTGACCGGGGGGTCCGCTGAAGCAGGCACCCGCGTCGACATGAGCGGCCAGGCGTTGCCCGCAGGGGTCTACTTCCAGGACGAAGGCACTGTCCAGGGCTGGTCCAACTACCCGCAGAAGCCGCAGAAGCAAGGCGTCATACGCAACGTCTCCACCCCCGCCTACAAGGGCGGCAACGCCATCGAGGCCAAGCAGACCTACATCGACGAGGGTGGTGGCTACCACTCCGAGACCATCCAGGGCTCCACCCAGGCCGTCGGCCAGGACCGTTATTACGGCCAGGCCGTCTACGTTGCCCCCACCTGGCAGTTCCACAACCAGAACGTGACGTTCCAGCAATGGTCGCCCGAGGATCCGGAGGGCCCCTGGGAGCTGATGTTCATCCAGAATGACGACCTGCGCATCGGCGGCTCCGGCGGTTTCAGCGCGAACGTCGCCAAGGTCACGAATCTGCGCGGCACCTGGATCCGGATCGTCACGCGCCTGAAGTTCGACGCCACCAACGGCGCCATCGAGATCTGGGTCAACGGTGCCAAGGCGTATAGCAAGACCGGAGTCCCCGTACTGCCCAAGACGTCCAACACGATCCGCTGGTCCTCTGGCATCTACTGCACCGGCTGGCGAGAGAATCTCCCCGCCGGGCCCCGGGAGCTCTCCGTCTTCCACGACCAGGCACGCATCGCGAACTCGTACAGCCTGGCGGAACCCGCCAACTGGTGACGCCGCGGATTGCGCACGCTGAACACGCGTCGCCCACGGCCCTGGCGAGCTTCCTGCCCCGCGTGTGCTCGTGGATGGAGGCCGCCCAGCCGATCGAAGTGGGTTCCGAGCCGACGGCGGTGGGCGTCGTGGCGTCCAGCAAAGTTGAGCGGCTGTCATTTTTTGTCGTCAGACCACTTGTGGCAGGCATCCGTCTTCATTACTTTCCAGTAGGTGGCGCCCCGACGATGACAGACCCCCGCTTCGAATGGAGTGGCCATGCCTTCAGAGCACCGTGGCTCCACCCGGATGGTTCTCTCTCTCGCCGCTGCCGTGGCCCTGGCCGTGACCGGTCCCACGGCGGTGAGTGCCTCCGCGCAGGCCAAAGCAACCGGCCTGCGAGAGGTGATGTTCGTGGGCAACAACTGGGACGGCACCGCCGACGTCATCAAGTCCAGTGGTGACCTGGCCAGGATCGGCCGGATCAACGTCATACCGGACAAGGATCAGCGGCTCGCCGAGATCTACCTCAACCCCATCAAGCTCGCCTTCTTCCTGGGGGTCCGGCTGGGGCCGGGGGAGGGGCACGACCAGTTCGTGGACGACATGTACTCGACCCCGGACGGCTCGGCCATCGTCGTCTCCCGGCCGAGCTTCGCCGACGTGGTCTCGATCGACGTCGCGACGGGCAAAATCAACTGGCGCTTCCCCGTGTCGGGATTCCGCGCGGACCACATGGCCGTGTCGCCCGACGGCAAACGCGTGGCGGTGTCGGCTTCGACGTCGAATACGGTGCACGTCCTCGACATCGAGACGGGTAAGCAACTCGGTTCGTTCTCCACCGGTGACAAGCCCCATGAGAACGTCTTCACCGATGGCGGCAAGTACCTCTGGAACATGTCGATCGGCGAGGTCAACACCGCACTGGACGATCCGTCGATGGACTGGACGAAGGGCGACCGGCGCATCACCGTGGTCGACGCGAACACGTTCAAGCAGGTCAAGGTCATCGACATGCGCGAACGGCTCGACGCCTTCGGTCGCAAGGACCTGTCCGATGCGGTCCGGCCCGTCGCCTTCACCCCCGACGAGTCCAAGCTCTACTTCCAGGTCTCCTTCTTCAACGGGTTCCTGGAGTACGACGTGGCCAAGGACAAGATCACCCGCGCGAAGACCCTCCCGAAGAATCCGGCCACCAGCGAGGACCGCACCACCTGGGTCAACGACTCCCGCCACCACGGGCTGTCGATGAGCCCCGACGGCAAGAAGCTGTGCGTGGCCGGGACGATGGACGACTACGCGACCGTCGTCGACCGGGAATCGCTTCAGGAAGGCCCCCTGGTGCCGACCTCGAAGCCGTACTGGGCGACGGTGAGTGGCGACGGCACCTCCTGCGTCGTCTCCGAGAGCGGTGCCGACCGGGTCACCGCGATCGACTTCGCGACGGGCGAGAAGACCGCGTCCGTGGCGGTCGGCGATCACCCGCAGCGGGTGCGCATCGGTCATGTGGCAGCCGACTGGACCGGACCCGCGGGCTCGTAGCGTTCGTTCGTGATGTGGCCACAGAACATCCCGGTGGTGTTCTGTGGCGCTCGCGGGTCGCCGCGTCGGCCATGGCAGGGCCTAACGGGACTGGTCGTGGAGCCAGTCGATGACGACGTCGTTCTGATATGTCTGTGCCCACGCGAAGTGCGGGCTCACCGGCGTCGTGCCGGGCGTGTAGCTGGTGAACAGCACATGGCTGCCGGCTCGCCGTGCCGGGTTCAGCAGGGCCCTGGACCGGGCTTCGAACTCCGCCTTGGGCAGGTCGTTGGCCCATTCCCCGCGGGTGATCCGTGCACCGGCACTCTCCAGCGCGTTCATCAGCGTCCAGGTGCCGGGCTTGCCGAACCGTCCCTCGCGGTGGGGGACCACCGGGTCGTCGATGGAGTGATCGGCCCAGATCGGGATGTGCGTGATGCTGTCCATGGCCGATGCCTCACCCCAGCCGGCGGTGGCCAGGGCCGCGGCGAAGGTGTGGGGAAGCCTCGGGAGCAGGTTGAAGATGCCTCGCGCACCCGATGACAGGCCGACGAGATAGAGCCGGTCCGTGTCGACGGGGCGCTGCGTCGTGAAGGTGTCGATGAGTTCGACCAGCGCCGCACGGACCTTGGCGTCGGTCCAGTCCGTGTTGTCGGGTCCGTCCGTGGGGCGGGGCAGTGGGATCTGGGAGGCGAGTACGAACGCCGGGTTTCGACGCTGGCGTTCCGGCTTGGCGAAGGTGACGGCGACGCGATGGGCGGTGAGCTGGGTCATGTTGTTGTCGGCGACTTCGCCGCCGCCGTGCAGGGTACGATCCCGCGGTGAAGTCGTCGACCACCGGGGTGATGACGTCGTCGTTCCGGATTGCCAGCGGACCGGCCGGGAGCACCAGGTCGCCGCCGGGGGTCCTCACGTCCGCCACCTGTCGGATGGCGTAGGCGCGGTGGAGTGGGAGAGGGTCGGTGCCGGCGGCCTGCGCATTGGTGTCGTCCGGGTCGAGCTCGATGATGAGGTATCTGCCCGGCCGCCCCGCCTCGGGGCGGTCGTCCGTCCTGGCCACGGTGTTCGGGTAGGCCCGGGTGACCGTTCGGGCCGCGCTCTGCCTGCCGAGGTCGGCGGTGACCTGGAACGCGGAGGGTGGGATGACGCCGCCGCGCAGGTGGAGCGGGTGCGCGTAGCGGATGGCGACGGCGGTCACCCGCCAGTTGTTCCTGGGCGTCACCCGTGTGATGAGGGCGGTCCGCAGAGCGGGGCCTGCCCCGGACGCCGCCGGTCGTCCCGGTGCCGGGGCGTCGGCCGCGGCGGTGGTCGCGTTGGTCACCGTCGAGGCGGTGACGGTACCCGCGGCCATCGTGAGCGCCGTACGTCTGGTGATGTCTCCCATGGGTCATCCGTAAGGTGTCGGGCGGCCCGCGAAGGCCGGACGTGGGGCCGATTGCCTGGTGCGGTGAACCGTGAAACGAGCCGTACGGTGTGGCGAGCGCGCTGACGAGCGGGCGAGACGCGGCGTCGTGCCGGGGCGGGGCAGGTGGCGGGCGTCGCCTTGCCATGGGTGAGTCTCCAAGCCGTGCCCAAATGGCGTCCAGCATCGCGACCGGGATCTGTTGATGCGTCATGTGCATCAATCCGGTGGCGTGCTCGTGCTCCCCGGAGCGACGGCTTCATGTCCGGCGGCGCGGTGTCGGTCGGGGCTACGGCTCAGAACGAGCGAACAGGGCCGGCCAACGGAAGGTTTGGCCGGCGATCGGGTAGACCTGCTGAGAGGAAGGGAAGCTCACGTGATCGAGAAAATGCCCGAGACGGCCCGCCTGCTCGAGATGAGTGCACACCCCGAAGGAGGTTGGTACAAGGAAACGTGGCGCAGTGCCACTGAGACGCAGCCGCAGGGCTACCCTGGGCGGAGGTCCATCTGCTCAGCCATCTATTTTCTCTTGCCTCCCAACGAGGAGTCCCGCTGGCACATGGTTCGTTCGCCGGAACTATGGCTGTGGCACCGTGGCGGTCCCTTGCTGCTCTTGCTGGGCGGTTCCGGGGAGAGGCCAGAAAAGGACCCAGAAAAGGTCATGCTTGGCCCCGAGCTCGCGAGCGGCCAGCGGCCGCAGGCTCTCGTGCCCGCTGGGCACTGGCAGGCCGCTATCCCGGCCGGCGATGAAGAGGTGCTGGTGAGTTGTGTGGTCTCGCCCGGATTTGATTTCGACGACTTCCGGCTGCTGCCGGACACCTACTGACTTTCGAACTGGCGCCTCGTGGGGCCTGATGGTCACGATCCGGGGGGCAGCCCAGGCGGCCGGCCTGCCCCCCCGATCGTGCCTGGACGTCTACCAGGGCACGTCTCCGTTGTCGTCCTGGAAGGTTCCTTTCGGGCCGTCCGCATCGAGAGTCGCTCAACGCACGACGACCCCGGCACTCTCCTCCGGCGCCCTTCCGAGCCGGCCCTCGGCCGCGTCGATCGTCGCCCTCCAGGGCGCCCTGAGCGTCAAGCGACTCCGGGCAGGAAGTCCGCGACCTCCTCGTTCCAAGGCGGTGTCACCGTCCTGCTCTCCACCGGCTCCGCGGAACATCTGGAGGCCGGGCTGAACCTCTGCCTCGACCACCTGCTGTCGTAGCCCCGCGGCGACGCACGAGCGCCGTACGGGCCGAAGGCTTCGGTCCGTACGGCGCTCAGCGCCCCCCGTGGTCATCCGGTCGTGCGGTCGGCCGGGGTCAGTAGGCGGCCTGTCCCGTCCCGTTGTTGCCTCCGCTGAACTCCAGGTAGAAGCCCCACCCGTCCGGGACGTCGGCGTGCTCCTTGTTGACCACCTTCCACTGGCCCTTGTAGGCCTGCACCCAGGAGTCGCACTCGATGTACTTCCAGCAGACCCGGACCTTGCGGGAGTAGTTGACCTTGACGTTGATGTCGGCGCAGTTGCCGGTGGTGTACTTGAACCCGGTTCCCGGCCAATAAGCGGCATCGACACCATTGCCGGTGGCCGTGTAGTTCTCCGCGTTGCCGTAGCAGGACTGGATCACCTGCGATCCCTGCGTGGCGGCCGAGGCCGTCGTCGCGGCGGCCGTGCCGCCTCCCACCAGCAGGGTGGCGAGGGCCAGCGGAACGAGGCGTGAGCGTGTGAGCATGGTGGTTTCCCCGTGTTCTGCGATGTGTGCCGCGGCGGTGAGCCGTGGGCGCCGGCCTGGGTGACCGGCACGGGGAAGAAGCTACGCAAGCCGGATACGACCGACGTCAACCCGTGGGGGAAGATGCGCGTGAACTCTCGCGGTACGGGTCAACTCCTGCGGTAGGGCCGATACCACGGTGGTTTGATGTCCTGCCTTCCGCTTCGGCGCTACGCTGCGGCGATGCGGATCCGCCCCTTGGCTGTCGACGCACTCATCGCGGCCGCGCCGACCACCGTGGCCGTACTGGTGGCGCAGGAGGCGACCGCGGAGGGCTGGCCCGCGCTCGACGCAGCGGGCTATGCGCTGTTGGGCGCGGTCAACCTGCCGCTCATCGCCCGCAACCGCGCTCCTGTCGCCGTGTTCCTGGCCGCCGTCCTGATGTGGACCGGCTACATCACGGCGGGCTACTGGCCCGTGGTGAACTCCTACGGGCCGATGCTCGCGTTCTACACCGTCACGTCCCTGCGTACGGCGCGTGTCTCGGCGGGCTGCGCGGTGCTGCTCGCGGCGGTGTGGATCTACGCCGGTGTGCTGGCGCCCCGGGCCTCGATGCCCTCCGTGGTGGGGCAGGCCGTGGGGTTCCCGCTGATCCTGTGGTGGTTCGGCACCCTGGCGCGCAGGTCCGCCGAGCTCACCCGGCGGCTGCGGCGGGAGCAGGCGGAGCGGGCCCGGCGCGCCGTCATGGAGGAGCGTGGCCGGATCGCGCGGGAGTTGCACGACGTGGTGGCGCACCACATGTCGGTGATCTCCGTGCAGGCGGGCCTCGGGCGGTTCGTCTTCGACTCCGACCCGCCGACCGCGCGGACCGCGCTCGGCACCATCGCCGACACCAGTGCCGAGGCCCTCGAAGAGCTGCGGCGGATGCTCCAGGTGTTGCGCCAGGAGGAGGGCGACGGGGCTCCGCCCGGCCCGATGCCGGGGCTCGCGCGCCTCGGCGAGCTGGTCGAACGGGTCAGGGCCGGCGGCCTGTCGGTCGAGCTGCGCGTCGAGGGCACGTCGCGGCCGCTCGCGCCCGGCGTCGAGCTGTGCGCGTACCGCGTCGTACAGGAGGCCCTGACCAACGTGATCAAGCACGCGGGGCGGGCTCGGACCACGGTCGAGCTGCGCTACGGGCGCCACGAGGTCATGGTTTCGGTCATCGACGACGGAGAGGAGGTGATTCAGGACAGACTGCCGACGGGCCCCGGACACGGCTTGATTGGCATGCGGGAGCGGGCCAAGCTCTATGGCGGGACGGTCCGCGTCGGCCCGCGGAGCGAGGGCGGTTTCGCCGTGCGGCTGACCCTGCCGACCTCGCCGCAGGCCGTACGCCACCGGGACGACGCGCAGGGAGACGACGCTCCAGGATGACCAGAGTGCTCGTCGTCGACGACCAGTTCCTCATCCGTGCCGGGCTGGTGGGGGTGCTCAACGCCGCGCCCGGCACCGAGATCGTCGGCGAGGCGGGGGACGGCGAGGAGGCCGTGGCTCTGGCCGCCCGCACCTCCCCCGATGTCGTGCTGATGGACATCCGCATGCCCGGTATGAACGGCATCGAGGCCACCGAGAAGATCCTCGCCCAGGCGTCCGACCCCGCGCCGAAGGTGCTGGTGCTGACCACCTTCGACCTCGACGAGTACGTGTACGGGGCGCTGCGCGCGGGGGCCTCGGGATTCCTGCTGAAGGACTCCGGGCCCGAGCGGCTGCTCGCCGCGGTGGCGGCGGTCAGCGGCGGCGACGCGCTGTTCGCGCCGAGCGTCACACGCAGGCTGGTGGAAGCCTTCGCACGGCAGACCGGCGGCGCCGGTGTCGGTGGCGGTGGCGAACGCCCGCCGGACCTTGCCACGTTGACCTCGCGTGAGGTGGAGGTGCTGGAGCTGATCGGGCGGGGGCTCACCAACCTGGAGATCGCCGACCACCTCTTCATCAGCGAGGCGACCGTCAAGACACACTTCAACCGCACCATGAGCAAGCTGAGTCTGGACAGCCGGGCCCAGGCCGTGGTGATCGCCTACGAGACGGGGCTGGTCACACCGGGCCGCTGAGGGGCGGCCCTTTCGGTGCCGGCCGGGGACTCAGCTGTCCAGGCGGGCGGCTCGGGCCTTCAGCTCTTCCGCGAAACCATCCCAGTCGGGTCCGAAAGAGAGAAGGTCGGCCGCCGCTTCGCGCAGGAGTTCGGGGTCGTCCGGGCGCTGTAGACAGGCCAGGCGGTACGCGAGATTCCGGGCCCAGACCGGCATGGCCATCCAGTCCTCGGCCAGCGCGCCGCGCAGCGCCGGGAGGATTTCCTCGGGCGTGGCGAACGTGATGCTCTCGATGAAATCCCGGACGGGGTCGGGGAGGCGCGGCGCACCCTCCTCGTAAGTCGACCCGATCAATTCTTGGGTCAGCTGAGTCAGGTCAGGCATGATCCGATGTCATTCATGGGGTGAGCCAGTAGGTGGCCACACGGTACACAGGGTCGGGTGTCCGGGAGACGCGGTAGCCGATGCCACGGCCGCCGATCTTGACGGACCCGTCCATGGGGCCGGTGAATCCCGGCCCCACGCGGCGCGGTGCGCTCGGCGACGGTCGTGCCGTTCGCCGCCATGCGGAGTTTCGCCGTGCGCCGGCCCTTCGGGTCGTATGTGCAGCGCCACACCGTTCCGTCGGGCGTGGTGTCCTGGGTCGGGTGATCCTCGGCGTCCCACTCGTAGCGCCAGGTGTCCGGCTTGCGGGAGATACGGGTCTTGTCTCCCGCGGGTCAGATCTGGGTCTCGCCGCGGGCGATGTACAGGTTGGCTCCGAGGATGAAGCTGCTTTGCTCGGAGGCGAGGAAAAGCCACCACGTCGGCGACCTCGTCCGGGTGCCCTATCCGGCCGAGGGGGATGCCTGCGGTGAACTGTGACCTGGAGACGCGTCCCCCGTACCGGCGACAGCATCGAGTCCAGGAGTGTCGATGGTGCCCGGGGAGATCGCGTTGACCCGGATGTTCCGGTCCTTCAGCCCGTTGGCCCAGGTCCGGGCGTAGGACCGGATTGCCGCCCTGGAGGCCGCGTAGGTGCCGAACGCCGCCGAAGGTCTGGTCGAAGTGCTGCTCGGTGATCTGCTCCAGTGTCGCGAACGACGAGCTCGCCGCGTTCGCGAAGACCACGTCCAGGCCGGCCCCGGGCGCGGACCGCGTCGTACAGGCGATCCAGGTCGGAGATGTCGCCCACCACCGCGGTGGCCGCCGCCGGGCCGATGGTCTCCACGGCCGCGTCCAGTGCGGCCTTGCGCCGGCCGGTGATGAACACTGCGCGCCCTCGGCTGCCAGCCGGATGGCGGTTGCCAGGCCGATCCGGAGGACCTGTTCCGCAAGGCCCTGGAGCGTTATACGGAAGGCCCCGCCTCGTACGGGGCCCGGGCCCTGCAGGAACCGACCGCCCGGCAGGTGGCCACCGCGTTCCTGCACGGCTCCGTTCGCGCCACCACGCGCCCCGGCTGCCCCGCCGGGTGCCTGGGCGTCCAAGGTTCCCTCGCCGCCGGCGACCCGGGACGCAGCGCCCGCGACGCCCTCATCGCCTGGCGCAACGAGGCCACTTCCCTTCTCCGCGACCGGTTCCAGCAAGCCGTCGACGAAGGCGACCTGTCTCCCGGCACGGATCCCGGACTGCTCGCCCGCTACGTCATGGCCGTGGCGAACGGCATCGCCGTCCAAGCAGCCAGCGGCGCTACGCGTGAGGACCTGCAGCAGGTGGCCGACATGGCCCTGCGGAGCCGGCCGTCTGCCTGACGGCCCTGTCGGCAGGGACCGGTGGTCACTTTGGCCTCGCGTCCGCGCAGGTGGGCCCGGTTGTGGAGAAAAGTGTGCCAAGCGCGGCCCGATGGCAATGGCACGAGGTCAGAGGCGAGCCCCGCCCTCGATCAGCCGACGGCCACGACATGGCGCGATCAGGGGGCAGGCTGACCAGGCCGCGAGTGGGTACTCGGCCGATCAAGCCCAAGGACTCATAAGCATGGAGGCGATCATGAGCGACGACAGCATGGCGGACGACGCATATCAGCCCGTCGGCAGCAACGAGGAGCAGGAGGACGCGGCGCCCTTGGACCTCGAGGACGCGCTGGACGAACGCGGCTACGACGACATCCTGGAGGAGGGGTACTCGCCACCGGAAAAGCCCCTGGGCGTGGGCAAGGTGGGCACCACGGCCGCGGAACAGCACGAGGGGGAATCCCTCGGCCAAAGGCTCGGCCAGGAGAACCCGGACGTCGGAACGGAGGAGGGCGACGGTGTCGGCGACCTGCCCGGCGGCGAGGGAGAGCCGATGGACCCCGAGGCCGGCGAGGAGCGGGCAGGGCGACTGGTGGCTCCGGACGAGGGAGTCAGCTCGGACACGGATAAGGAACTGTGGGCCTCCGACGTCGGCATCGACGCCGGTGCCGCCGGCGCCGAAGAAGCGGCTGTTCACGTCGTGGACGAGGAGGGCCTCGTCGAAGAATCCGCGGATCGAGGCCCGGACGAAACGCCGTGACGCTGCCGCCGCCACGGGCCGGGGGCCGGGGCCGAGCAGCGCTGGTGGTGCCGTGACACGAACGTGGCGTTCGCCGCGGCGGCGAGGCACACGTCGGGGGAGTGGCTTGACCGGCGAACCGGCGCCCGGGCCCTGGGCCGTATGTCACCGGATCGCGCCATGCATGCGGGGAACCTGCGCATCGCCGACGAGGTCCAGGCCAACGCCGCCACGGTGGGCGCCACACCCGCCCAGGCCGCCCTCGCCTGGCTGCTCGCCCAGGGCGACGACATCGCCCCCATCCCCGGCACCAAGCGGGTGGCCAGGGTGGAGGAGAACGCCGCCGGGAGTCTGCGGCTGACCGAAGAGGTCCTGGCGAAGCTGTCCGGCCTGCCCCCGGCTGCCGGTGACACCCACGGCGAGGCCGGTATGGGCATGCTCGAACGCTGACCTCGGCCGCCGGACCCGCCCGGATCCCCTCATTCATATGTGACGCGCATCACGGTAGCGAGAGTCATGTCATCAGGTCATCATATGACCTGACCGTCGCGGTATCGGGGGCGCGCTCGTGCTGCCGAACGGGCGCGCCACAGCACACATGAGGAGGGGTATGAACGACCAGGACAGGCGCGCACGACCGCGCGTGGGCGTGGTGGGCCTCGGGGCCATGGGGCTCGGAATGGCCCGCAGCCTGCGGAGGGCGGGCTACGAGGTGGCGGTCCATGATCTGCGGCCGGAGGTGGCCGCGGACTTCGCCCGCGACGGCGGGACCGCGTTCGCTTCCCCCGGCGATCTGGCGGCCACCGTGGACGTCGTGGTCTGCGTGGTGGTCAACGCGGCGCAGGTCGAGTCGGTGCTGTTCGGTGCCGGCGGGGCCGCCGACCGGCTTCGCCCGGGGGCCGTCTTCATGATGTGCTCCACGGTCGACCCCGGCTGGTCCGCCGAACTGGAGGGACGCCTGGCCGAGCGGGGTGTGCTCTACCTGGACGCCCCTCTCTCCGGCGGTGCCGCGCGGGCGGCGACCGGTGAGCTGACCATGATGACGTCGGGCTCCGCCGACGCCTACGCGGTCGCCGACCCCGTGCTGGAGGCCATGAGCGGCACGGTCTACCGCCTGGGCGAGCGGGCCGGTCTCGGCTCCAAGGTCAAGGTCATCAACCAGCTGCTCGCGGGGGTGCACATCGCCGCGGCCGCCGAGGCGATGGCGCTGGGGCTGAAGGCCGGTGTCCCGGCCGAGACGCTCTACGAGGTCATCACCCACAGCGCCGGGAACTCATGGATGTTCGAGAACCGCATGGCCCATGTGCTCGCGGGTGACTACACCCCCCGCTCCGCGGTCGACATCTTCGTCAAGGACCTCGGTCTGGTGCTCGATTCCGCACGGCCGGAGCGGTTTCCCCTCCCGCTCGCCTCCACCGCCCACCAGATGTTCCTCCAGGCGTCGGCGTCCGGTCTGGGCTCCGAGGACGACAGCGCGGTCATCAAGATCTTCCCCGGGATCGACCTGCCCGCTCCGGTGGAGGCCTGAGGTGGCAATCCGACTCGGCTGCGTCGCCGACGACTTCACCGGCGCCACGGACCTGGCCAACAACCTGGTGCGCGCGGGGATGCGCGTGGTCCAGCTGATCGACGTACCGCCGGACGGCCGCGAGGCGGCGGTGGACGCGGACGCCGTGGTCATCGCGCTCAAGTCGCGGACCGTTCCGGCCACCGACGCCGTCGAGGCATCGCTCCGGGCCTTGTCCTGGCTGCGGTCCGCGGGCGCCGAACAGATCTACTTCAAGTACTGCTCCACCTTCGACTCGACACCGGCGGGCAACATCGGGCCGGTCACCGAGGCTCTGATGGACGCGCTGGACACCGACTTCACCATCGCGACACCCGCGTTCCCCGACAACGGGCGCACGGTGTTCAAGGGGCATCTCTTCGTCGGCGATGTCCTGCTCAGCGACAGCGGGATGCGCCACCACCCGCTCACGCCGATGGCCGACCCCAACCTCGTCTCGGTCCTCGGCGCGCAGTCCACCCGCACGGTCGGCCTGATCGACCACACGGCCGTGGCCCACGGCGCCGAGGCGATCCGGGCCCGGATCGACGAGCTGCGCCGGCAGGGCATCGAGATCGCCATCGCCGACGCCGTCTCCAACGACGACCTGCTGCGCCTCGGCGTAGCGGTCCGGGAGATGCCCCTGGTGACCGCCGGCTCCGGGCTGGCCATCGGGCTGCCCGCGAACTGGGGGTTCAAGCCGTCGGCCGCCGCCGCACAGCTGCCGTCGCCGAGTGGCCACCGCGCCATCATCTCCGGATCGGTCTCCGCGGCCACCAACGAGCAGGTCGCGGAGTTCCTGCGGAGCGGCCGACCCGCGTTCAGCGTGGATCCGCTGCGCATCGCGGCCGGTGAGGACGTGGCGGGGGAGGCCCTGGCGTTCGGCGCGGCGCACCTCGCCGACGGGCCCGACGGGCCTGTCTTGTTCCACTCCACCGAGACCCCCGAGGCGGTCCGCGCCGTCCAGAGCCGGCTCGGCGCCGTCGAGGCGGGCGCGTTGGTGGAGCGGACCCTGGCCCGTGTGGCCCAGGGTCTGGTGGCGCGCGGTGTCCGCCAGATCGTGGTCGCCGGCGGGGAAACCTCGGGCGCGGTCGTCCGGGCGCTCGGCATCACCGGACTGCGGATCGGACCGCAGATCGATCCCGGAGTGCCCTGGTGCGCGGCGGCGCTTCCCGGCGGGGACACGCTCCACATCGCGCTGAAGTCCGGCAACTTCGGTGGCCCCGGCTTCTTCACCGACTCGTTCGCCCTGCTGGACCGGGAGGCCTGATGACCGAGCTGCGCGGCACCGCCGTGGACGAGGCGCGCGACGAGATCGTCCGGGTGGGGACGAGCCTGTTCGACCGGGGCTACGTCCACGCCAGCGCCGGGAACATCAGCGCCAGGGTGGGCGACGGCCATCTGATCACGCCCACCGACGCCGCCCTGGGTTTCCTGGAGCGCCACCGCCTCGCGCTGGTCGACGCCGGGGGCGAACAGCTCGCGGGCGACCGCGCGAGCAAGACCCTGACGCTCCATCGACGCATCTACGAGGCCGACCCCACGGCCCGATTCGTCCTCCACACCCACTCCACCCATCTGGTCGCGCTCACCCTGGCCGGTGTGTGGAGCCAGGACGATGTGCTCCCGCCGCTCACGCCCTACTTCGTGATGAAGGTCGGGCACGTGCCGCTCATCCCGTACCACCGGCCCGGCGATCCGCGGGTGGCCGACCTGGTGAGTGCCCGGATCACCGGCCACCTGGCGAGCCGCACACCGATCAGAGCCGTGCTGCTCGACCGGCTGGGCCCCGTGGTCTGGGGGCCCGACGCGGCCACCGCTCTCGCCGTCCTCGAAGAACTCGAGGAAACGGCACGGCTGTGGCTCCTGACCGACCGTCGTCCCAGCCCGCTCACCGCGGACGCCATCGAAGAGCTGAGGGCCACGTTCGGCGCCGCGTGGTGACCTCGCCCTCCCCGTCAGAGAATCCCCTGAGCCGCACGAAGGATCCGCCATGCCCCTGCCCGTAGTGGCGGCCGAAGCCTCCGGCCTCGTCCGTGAGAACGCCGTTTTCCGCAAGGTCGTACGGCGCATCGTCCCCTTCCTCATCCTCTGTTACGTCGTCTCCTATCTGGACCGGGTCAACGTCGGGTTCGCGAAGCTGCAGATGTCCGACGACCTCGGGTTCAGCGAGGCGGCGTACGGCCTCGGGGCCGGGCTGTTCTTCATCGGCTACTTCCTCCTGGAGGTGCCGTCGAACCTGATGCTGCAACGCGTCGGGGCCCGCACCTGGATCGCCCGGATCATGATCAGCTGGGGGCTGGTCTCGGCGGCATTCGTGTTCGTCACCAACGAGCTGTCGTTCTATGTGCTCAGGTTTCTGCTCGGCGCCGCGGAGGCGGGCTTCTACCCGGGCGTGATCCTGTACTGCACCTACTGGTTCCCCTCGCACCGCCGTGCCCGGGTGATCGCGATGTTCATGTCGGCCATCCCGGTGGCGGGCATCTTCGGCAATCCGCTCTCCGGCTGGATCATGGACCGGTTCCAGGGCGTGAGCGGCTGGCAGGGCTGGCAGTGGATGTTCCTGCTGGAGGCGATCCCCGCACTCGCCGTCGGTGTGGTCACGCTGTTCTACCTCGACGACGACGTGCGCGGCGCGAAGTGGCTCACCGATGAGGAGAAGGCCGTCGTGGAGCGGGCGATCGCCGACGACACCGCGCACCGGACCGTGCACGGCCGGGTCCGGGACGCCTTCCGCGAGCCCAAGGTGTGGCTGATGTGCTTCATCTACTTCTGCTTCGTCATGGGCCAGTACGCGCTGACCTTCTGGATGCCCTCCTTCGTCGAGTCCACCGGCATCGAAGACAACCTCACGGTCGGTATGCTCAGTGCCGTGCCGTACCTGGCCGCGCTCGTCGCGATGAACCTGTTCGGCTGGTCGGCGGACAAGCGGCGTGAGCGCCGCTGGCATCTGATCATCCCGAGTCTCATGGGCTCGGCCGGGTTCTCGCTGGCCGCCGTCTGGAGCGGGTCGACCGTACTGTCCCTGATCGCGCTGTCCGTCGCCGCGGCCGGGGTGCTGACCTGCGCTCCGCTGTTCTGGTCGCTTCCCACCGCGTTCCTGGGCGGCACCGCGGCCGCTGCCGGGCTCGCACTGATCAACTCGGTGGGCAACCTGGCCGGATTCGTCAGTCCGTACATGATCGGCTCGCTCAAGGACGCCACCGGATCGGCGTCGATCCCGATGTACGTCCTGGCACTCGGCCTCGTCGTGGGCGCCGCCGCGGTGCTCACCACCAAGAGGCAGGTCGTCAACCGCTGACCGGGACGATCCCGGCCCGTACCCAGGAGCCAGCATGCCGAGGTTCGCCGCGAACCTGTCCATGATGTACACCGAACACGATTTCCTCGACCGCTTCGCCGCCGCGTCGGCGGACGGCTTCGAGGCCGTCGAATACCTCTTCCCCTACGCGTACGACGCCACCGAACTGCGCCGCCGGCTCGACGACCACGGCCTGCGGCAGGTGCTCTTCAACGCACCGCCCGGTGTGTGGGATTCCGGGGAGCGCGGCATCGCGGCGCTGCCCGGACGCGAGGCGGAGACGCGCTCCGGGATCGACCGGGCCCTGGAGTACGCCGCGGAACTGGGCTGCTCTCAGGTGCATGTGATGGCCGGACTCGTACGGCCGGAGGCGACACCCGCGGAGTCCTCCCGCCACCGCGACACCTATCTGGCCAATCTCGCCCGGGCCGCGGAACGGGCCGCCGCGGCGGGCGTCGACATCCTGATCGAACCGATCAACGGCCGTGACATGCCCGGCTACTTCCTGAATCGGCAGGCCGAAGCACACGCCGTGGTACGGGAGGTGGCGGCGGCGAACCTCAAGGTGCAGCTCGACCTCTACCACTGCCAGATCGTCGAAGGAGATCTCACCACGACCCTGCGCCGCGACGTGACCACGGGCCGGATCGGCCATCTGCAGATCGCGGGCGTGCCCGACCGCCACGAGCCCGACCGGGGCGAACTCGACATCCGCCACCTCTTCGGCGTCGTCGACGACCTCGGCTTCGACGGGTGGATCGGCTGTGAGTACATCCCCGCGGCCGGCACGAGCGAAGGGCTCGGCTGGCTCGACGACTACCGAGGAGACAACGCATGAGGATCGTCATCACGGGCGGCTTCGGCTTTCTGGGACGACAGGTCGCGGACGCACTGCTCACGACACGGACGTTCCGTGGCGCACCGATCGGCCGGCTGGTGCTCGCCGACCGCGTCGTGCCGTCCGGCCCGTCGTCCGGTCCGTCGGCGGCCGACCCGCTCGTGGACATCGTCCGGGGTGACGTCGTCGACCGGCTCGATGAGCTGTTCGCGCGGCCCGTCGATGTGCTGATCCACCTCGCCTCCGCCGTCTCGGCCGAGTGCGAGGCCGACTTCGACCTCGGCATGAGCGCCAACGTGGACACGACCCGCGCGTTGCTCGAAGCCGCCCGGGCCCAGTCGGCCGCGGGCGGGCCGACGCCGCGGATGCTGTTCTCCAGCAGCGTCGCCGTCTACGGCTCCGACCCCGCGCTGCCGCTGCCCCCGGTGGTCAGCGAGGCGACCCTGCCCACGCCGCGGTCGAGCTACGGGGTCCAGAAGCTCGTCTGCGAGCAGCTGATCGCGGACTACACCCGCCGCGGTTTCGTCGACGGACGCGTCGCCCGCCTGATGACCGTGTCGGTACGGCCGGGCAAGCCGAACGCGGCCGCCTCCGGCTTCCTCTCCGGCATCATCCGGGAACCGCTCGCGGGCCTCCCGGCGACCTGCCCGGTCCGCCCCGATCTGCGGGTGGCCCTGGCCTCGCCGCGGCGCGCCGTCGAGGGAATCCTGCGCATCGCGGAGGTCGAGCGCGGCGCCGGTCCTGGCCTCCTCGACGGCGGACTGCCGGTCAACCTTCCGGCGCTCACGGTCTCGGTCGCCGGCATGCTGGACACACTGCGGCGGGTGGCCGGCGACGCCGTCGCCGACCGGGTGACGCTCGCACCCGATCCCGGTGTCGAGGCCATCGTGGGCTCGTGGCCCGCCGACTTCGACAACGCGCGCGCCACCGCGCTCGGGCTGGAGCCCGACCCGGATTTCGCGTCGGTGGTGCGCCAGTACGTCGCCGACCACGCCGACGCGGTCGTGGCCGACGCGGCAGCCGCGCGGGCGGAGCGGCCCATGCCGATAGACTGAAGACCATGTTTTCCAAGGTGAGCGGTCCCCTACGGCTCGCGGACCGGGTCGCCGCCATGCTCTCGGAGGAGATCGAGTCCGGGCGGCTGGCCGAGGGCGACAAGCTGCCGACCGAGGTGGAGCTGGTCAAGCAGCTGGGCGTCAGCCGCACCGTCGTGCGCGAGGCCGTCTCCCGGCTCCGCAACGCGGGCCTGGTCGAGCCGCGCCAGGGGCGTGGCGTGTTCGTCATGCCACGGCGCATACGGCCGCTCGACCTCGAGGCCGAGACCGCCCACGACACCGAGTCCAAGGTGCGGCTGATCGTGGAGGTGCGCCGCCCCATCGAGGGCGAGGCGGCGTACCTCGCGGCCACCCGCGCCACCCCGGCCGACCTCACCCGGATGCGTCAGGCCCTGGAGGCCATCGACACCGCGGTCTCGGCCGGCGGTGACGGTGTGGACGAGGATCTGGCCTTCCACCGTTCCATCGCCGAATCGACGGGGAACGCGGTGATGGTCTCGACGGTGCGCTATCTCGGCGAGGTGCTGCGCGGCGGAATCCGCGTCACGCGTGCGAACGAGGCGCGTAGCAGTGACTTCCTCGAAGCCGTCCGGCAGGAGCACCACGCCATCCTGACCGCCATCGAGGCCCGCGACGCCGAGGCCGCACGCGACGCGGCGCTCCTCCACCTGAAGCACGCCGCGTCCCGGCTGCACGAGGCGGACGAAGGATTCTGGAGCGAGACCGGCAACCTCGAAGTGGATCTCGACGCCGCCCCGTGACGCGCGGGCCCATCCCTGCGGACCATGCCGGTGGTGTTCGGCCTCCCGGCCCTGGTCCTGCGGGGATACGTGCGTCAAGAAACGGCAGGGTGCGCTCTTCGGCCGGGCAGGCCGCTGAAAGCCGGCGCTCGGCCGGTCAGCTGAGGGCGGTATCGCCCTGGGCCTCCAGGACCTTGCGCAGGCCCGAGGTGAACTGCTCGCGCTCCTCCGGGGTGAGGACCGACAGAATGTCCTCGCAGCCCCTCAGGTGGGCCGCCATCACCCGGTCGGAGAGGTCCTTGCCGTGCCTGGTGAGACGGATCCGCACCGAGCGCCGGTCGGCGCTGTCGCGCACCCGCTCGACCAGCCCTTTGGCCTCCAAGCGGTCGATGCGGTTGGTGACGGAGAGCCACGAGAAGCTCGCCCTGCTCACCGTGCTGGGCACCGACCGTTTCACCGCCGCCACCGAGTGATGCCACCCGCGGGGCCGCCCGGACCGGAGCAGGGGCGCATGCCCCCGCTCCGGTCCGGGCGGCGGGGCGCCGGCGCGGCTCAGTCCAGCGTGATGGTGGGCTTGCGCAGGTCCAGCCATGTGGCCAGGTCCAGGGCGCGTTCGATGGCGGCGCGCTGCTGCGGGGTGATGTGCTCGCCCGGTGCGGCGATGGCCTCGTTCAGCGTCTCGAGGCGGCACAGCTCGAGAGCCGGGTGTCCCGAGGTGACGAGGTCGCTCGCCTGCCGTTTGATGGCGGCGAGATAGGCGGGGTCGAAGCTCCCGGGGTAACCGCTCTTCTTGCGGTTCGCGACCGACTCGGGCAGCACATCACGGGTGGCCTCGCGCAGGATGCTCTTCTCCCGCCCGTCGAACGTCTTGAGCGACCAGGGGGTGTTGAAGACGTAACTCACGAGCCGGTGATCGCAGAACGGCACCCTGACCTCGAGGCCGACGGCCATGCTCATCCGGTCCTTGCGGTCGAGGAGCGTGTTGACCATGCGGGTGAGGTGCAGATAGCAGACCTCTCGCATGCGCTTCTCCAGACCGGACTCGCCCTCCTTGAGGGGGACTTCCTTCAGCGCGGTGACGTAGCGGTCGCGGAGGTAGGTGTCCAGGTCGAGCCGGTCGGCGAGGTCGTCGGGCAGCAGGCTCTTGGTGTCGCCGAGCATCGGCCCTCCGGCGAGCCACGGGAAGGTGTCGGCCTCGCGCCGCTCGTCGTGGAACCAGGGATAGCCGCCGAAGACCTCGTCGGCCGACTCGCCGGACAGCGCCACCGTCGACTGCTCGCGTACGGCCTTGAACAGGAGGTAGAGCGAGTTGTCCCGGTCGCCGAGCCCGATGGGCAGGTCCCGGGCGGCGATGGCGGCCTGCCTGACGGCCGGGTCGGACAGGGCGGAGCCGTCGAGCACGATGTCCTGGTGGTCGCACTTCACATAGTCGGCCACCGCGTGCACGTACGGCGTGTCGACGCTGGGCGCGACATCGATCGCGCGGAAGTTCTCCGCCTGGTCGGGGAAGTCGACCGCGAAGCTGCGGACGGTCTCGCCGACCTCGGCGAGCCGGCGGGCGGCGAGCGAGGTCATGGCGGAGGAGTCGAGCCCGCCGGAGAGCAGGGTGCAGCGGGGCACGTCGGCGACGAGCTGGCGGGCGATGATGTCCTCGAGCAGCTCCCGCACATGGGCGACGGTCGTCTGCTGGTCATCGGTGTGTTCGGACACCTCAAGACGCCAGTACGCCCGCTCGCGCAGCCCGTTGCTGTCGACGACGGCCAGATGGCCGGGGCGCAGTTCCCTCATGCCCTTCCATATGGCCTCGCCCGGCGTCTTGGCGAACGAGAAGATCTCCCGCAGTCCGTCGATGCCGACCACGGGGGCGGCGAGCGGGTTGGCGAGGATGGCCTTGGGCTCGGAGCCGAAGAGTACGCCGTCGTCGGTCTCGTAGTAGTAGAACGGCTTGATGCCCATCCGGTCCCGGACCATCACCAGCTTCTCGGTGCGGGAGTCCCAGATGGCGAAGGCGTACATGCCGTTGAGCTTCTCGGTGAGGGATTCGCCCCACTCCAGATAGCCGCGCAGGACGACCTCGGTGTCGGAGTCGGTGGTGAAGCCGTGGCCCCTGCGGCGCAGTTCGTCGCGCAGCTCGGTGAAGTTGTACGCCTCGCCGGAGTACACCATGGTGACGGGGCCGTCGGCCGTGTCGACGGTCATGGGCTGGGCCCCGCCCGGCAGATCGATGACGGCCAGCCTGCGATGGCCGAGCGCCGCCCTGCCGGTCACCCAGGTGCCCGCCGCGTCCGGGCCGCGGCACGCCATCGTCTCCGTCATGGTGTCGAGGAGCTGTCGGTGAGAGGTCAGGTCGCGGCGGTAGGAGACCCAGCCGGTGATGCCACACACGGTGATCAACCCTTTCGATCGGGAGCCGAACGGTTGCCTGGGATAACCATCTACCTCTCCGGAGGCGGATCGCTACCTTCTGCCGCCAACGCCGACGGGTGTCGTTTCTCACCAGTAAATTCCTGTTAAGAGAACGTTTCACCTCAAGCGCTGTCCGAAATCCCGCGCCCCGGAACGGGCGCCGGATGGGGGCGCTGGGTTTCGCGGCCGATCCTCAGGTGTTCGAAGCGGCTAGGGCCTGCACAGTTCCTGGGCCACGAGTGCTCTCATGGCCTGCTGCGTGTCCCGGCCGCCGTCACTGGTGGTATACACCACGGCGCTCCTGCTCCCGTCTCGGGTGGCGCCGGCCAAGGCGTGATAGCCGAGCAGTTCGCCCACGTGGCCGAAATAGCTGCCGCCACAGGGCAGTGGGATCTCGCCCAGACCGAGTCCATACCTCACGCCCAGCTCGGGCGCGGGCATGGTGGTCGTCATCTCGTCGAGCTGTGCCGTATCCAGCAGACGGCCGCCGAGCAGTGCGGTGTAGAACCGGTTCAGGTCGTGCGTGGTGCTGATGATCGAGCCGGAGCCGACGGCCATACTCGCATTGAGCGTCGTGACGTCGATGCTGGTGCCGGTGCCGAACGCGGCGTAGCTCTGGGCGTGCGGGCCCAGGATGAAGGGGAAGGTGCCGGGTGTCCTGGTGCTCCTCAGGCCCAGCGGGCGGATGATTCGGTCCTTCACCTCCTGGCCCCAACTCTGGCCGGTGACCGCGTGGATGATCATCGCGGCGAGCACGTAGTTGGTGTTGGAGTACGACCAGTCAGCGCTCGGGGAGGAGTAGGGACGGGTCTGCGTCGCCAGCCCCACCAACTCCTCGGGGGCGTAGGTGCGGAACCGCTCGGCTCGATAGCCGTCCGCGTTGTTCAACGCGGGTATGTCCGGCTCGACGTCAGGGATGCCGCTGGTGTGCTGCAGCAGCTGCCGCACGGTGATCCGGCTGCCGTCGAGGCCGTTGCCCTGGACCACTCCCGGCAGCCACTGCTCTACGGTGTCCTCCAGGGACAGTCGCCCCTCGCCGACGAGCTGTAGCACGACCGTGGCGGTGAAGGTCTTGGTGGCGCTGCCGATCCGGAACCTGCCGTTCTGCGGCATCGGTCTTCCGGTGCCCCTCTCGGCCGTCCCGGCGCGCGCGCTGTCCCGTGTGTGCGGTGACGTCACCTCGGCGAACACGCCGACGGCCCCGGTGTCGTGGATCGCGTCCACCTGCCGTTGGAGCGGATCGGCCTGCCGCGGCTTCGCCGCCGCCGTCAGCCCGGTCGATGCGACGAGGACGACCGCGGCCAGACTGGTCAGGACGAATGAGCCTCCCCGACGCCTTCCTGACACCTGCATGGTGACCCCTTTCCCGTTCAGGTTGCCTGCGCGTTCAGGGACCGCTCACGCTGTGGCGCGCGGCTGTATCGCCCCCGGAGCAGATGGCCGACGACCATCCCACCAGCGGAGAGGGGAACGGCCCATCCGGCTTTCCCCCTGACGTGCCGCTGCGCTGCCCTCAGGGCGGTGCCGGGGGGTACCCCCCGTAGGGACGCTGAGGCTTCCCCGGCTGTCACAGACTCAGCCGACGTGAAGGATCCGAAAGCGATCGGGTTCCGCCGGGTCTCGATCGACGACCTGGATCGGCGGCCCAGCCCATTGCCACACGCTGACGCCCGGCGTGCGGGAGAACAGGATCTGCCCGCGGGTGCCTTCGACCGCGACGCGCGGCCAGGATTCGGCGATGCGGGCCCGGTCCGCGCCGTGGGAACGCAGCATCTCGGCGAGGACGGTGACCGAGTCGTAGCCCTCGAAGGCGACGAAGGACGGCGCTTCGCCCAGCCGCTCGCGGAGGTCCGTCTCCACTCGTGCGCCGAGTGGGCCGAGGCGCTCGGGCAGATAGCGCAAGAACGGGATCGCGGTGCCCAGCGGCGTCGCCCATTCGGCGAACTCCGGTTGCCCGGCCGGAGCACCGATCAGGATCTCGGCGAGGCGATGGCCGCCGCGTACGGACTCGACGATCGGCACCGCCGGATCCGGGTGGCCGACCAGAAGAAGGAGGGCTGTCGCGCGGCTGTCGACGAGCGCGTCGCACACGGCCGTGGGGGTGAGCGCGCTTGCGTCGAGTTCGGTGACGGTGCCGCCGCGAGGGGCGAGGTGGTCCCGCAGGATGCGGGTCCCGGTCGCCCAGTAGACGCTCGGCTGGGTTGCCACGGCGATGCGACGGTGGCCCGCGCCGAGGAGGAAGTCCGCGTAGACCCGCCAGCCGCGGGACTGCGGCGGGGAGAGGCGCGCGACCCATTCCGTCGGGTGTTCGGTGAGCGCGTCGAGTACCGCTGACGAGCAGAGGAACGGCAGGCCGAGGGCGTCGGCCCTGGTGGCAGCGGCGCGAGCGACGACGCTGTGATACTCCCCGGCCAAGGCGGCCACGCCCAGGCCGGCGAATTCCTCTACGGCCGCCGCGGCCCTCTGCGGATCAGCCGCGGTGTCTCGGGCCACCAGCTCCAGCGGTCTTCCGCCGATCCCACCCGCCTCATTGACGTCATGAGCGGCCAACTCCATTCCCGCGAGAAGGCTTTGCCCTGCCCCGACCCAGCCGGGCCGGGTCAGCGGAACGAGAGCGCCGATCCGGACGGACGATCGGTCCGCCGGCTCCGACCCAGGTGGCGATGGTGGCGTATGCATGCGTAGACGTCTCCCGCTCCCGTATGGCGATTTGCTTGCAGCGAGCCCAGGTCGCCGGGTGGCGAGGCCCGATGTGCGCTCGCCTCATCTCGCGGTGGAGGGTGCGCCTGGGGATCATGCCGGACATTGCATCCATCACCATCGCCCACAGACAACCGGTTTTGTTCAGTGATCAGTCGGCGAGGTCGGCGAGGTCCGCGGCTTGCCGGCGCAGGGCGCGTGCCAGCGCGTCCGTGGGTGCCGTGAGGAGGCCCGGCACGCGGACCAGGCTGACGCGTCGTACCTCCTCCGCGACGCCTTCGACGGACACGATACGCACGCCGGGCGGAACGGCGGGCAGCAGCGTCGGCGTGGCGGTGGTGATACCCGCGCCGGCCGCGACCAGGTGGAGCTTGGTCAGCCAGTCGCGGGCGGTGTGGCGGACCGTGGGCCGCCCGGGCAGACCGGGCCAGACGCCGAGCAGCGGCTCGTCCACGGTGCCAGGACTGGCGATCCACGGTTCGCCCGCGAGGTCGTGGACGCTGACACTGCCCCGTTCGGCGAAAAGGCCGCCGGCCGGCACCGCCACGGCCAGGTGCACCTCCAGCAGCGGCTCGACGCTCAGGGGCGGATCGTCCGTGTCGGGTGAGCGGTGCGGCGGCCGGGAGGAGAGGACGGCGAGATCCAGGGTGCCGGCGCGCAGCGCGCGCACCAGTGAGGGCGTGGTCCCCTCACGCGTCGTCACCTGGATGTGCGGGTGCTCCCGGCGCAGCGTCGCCAGCGCCTGGGGCACGATCACCGCTCCGGCGGTGGGGAAGAAGCCGAGCCGGACGCGGCCCCGCTCGGCTTCCTCCTCTCCGCGCAGCTCCCGGTCGGCCGCGTCCAGGGCGTCCAGGGCGACGACGGCGTGCCGCAGCAGGCCACGGCCCGCGCCGGTCAGCCGGACACCGCCGGGGTGGCGGTCGAAGAGCCGGGTGCCGGTCGCCTGTTCCAGCGCGGCCACCTGCCGGGAGACGGCCGACTGTGTGTACCCGAGCGCGTCTGCCGCGGCGGTGAAGGTGCCCCGCTCCGCCACCTCACGCAGCACCCGCAGCCCGGCCAGTGTCATCTCCATGAGCCACGCCCCCATGAGTAATCGGCATATCCATTATGCCGATCATTCGCTGGCGGAATGCCCTGCGGGTTCCTAGCGTGAGAACATGCCTCTGATCAACATCTACCTGCGCCGGGGAACCACTCCCGAGTACCGCCGGAATGTGTCCCTCGGCCTCCACAAGGCCATGGTCGACGTGCTGAAGATCCCCCAGGACGACCAGTTCCACGTCTTCCATGAGGTCGCGCCTGACAACTTCCAGATGCAGCCGGTGGTGTTCGGCCTGAGGCGCGGCGAGCGCGCCATGTTCATCCAGCTGTCCTTCAACCCCCGCACCGCCGAGCAGAAGGCCGAACTGTTCCAGGCGATCGTCACCAACCTCCAGTTGTTCGCCGAGGTCCCCGAAGAGGACATCCTGATGATGATCAGCGAGACGGCCCGCGAGAACTGGTGGGCGGCCGGGCGCGTCGTCGATCCCGCCACCGGCTACGACGAGCGCATGAACGACGTTCTCACGGAGGACGGCGTACGGCCCGAACCGTCCCGCCTCAGCGCACGGTGATCACCAGCTTCCCCGTGGTGCGGCCCGTCTCTCCCAGGGCGTGGGCGCGGGCGCCTTCGGCGAGGGGGAAGGTGCCGGAGACGTGGGCGCGGAGCCTGCCCCGGTCGACGAGTTCGGCGACGGCGCGCATCCCGGCCCGGTCGTGCTCGACGAGCAGGCTGACGGCGCGGACCTGGGCCTTCTCCGCCGCGGCCGGGGTGTCCTGGGCGCCCGGCAGCAGGGAGACGACGATGCCGCCAGGGCGGAGCACACCCACGGAGCGGGTGGCGGTCTCCCCGCCGAGGGCGTCGAGGACCACGTCGTAGCGCTCGTCGGTGTCGGTGAAGTCCTCGGAGCGGTGGTCGACGCAGGCGTCCGCGCCCATCTCGCGCAGGAAGTCGTGCTTGGGGGCGCTCGCCGTCCCGGTGACGTGCGCGCCGCGGTCCTTGGCGATCTGTACGGCGAGATGGCCGACGCCGCCGGCCGCGGCGTGGATCAGCACCCGCTGCCCGGCCCGGAGGTCCGCGGTCTCGACGAGGGCCTGCCAGGCGGTGAGCGCTGCCAGCGGCAGCGCGGCCGCCTGGACGTGGTCGATCCCGGCGGGCTTGGTGGCGAAGGCGCGGGTGGGGCCGGTCACGTACTCGGCGTGGGAGCCTGCCCCGTACGGATAGGGCAGCATGCCGAACACCTCGTCACCGGGCCGGAAGAGGGTGACGCCGAAGCCGGTCTCCACCACGGTGCCGGAGACGTCCCAGCCGAGGGTCAGCGGCGGGGGCGGCAGGAAGATACTCAGGGCGCGGTGCTTGAAGTCCGTGGGGTTGAGCCCGGCCGCGTGCACGGCGACGAGGATCTCCCCGGGGCCGGGCGCGGGCCGCGGAAGCTCGGTCAGCCGCAGGACCTCGGGGCCGCCGAGGGCCGTCTGGTGCAGGGCGAGCATCACGGGGGCGCCGCCCGGCGCGGCGGGGCCGGGGGAGTCCGTGGCGGCCGCCGGGTCCGGGGAGCCGAGGTGGTCAGGGGTGTCCGTCGAAGTCATGCCTCGATCCTGGCCGTACGGCCCGGCCCGGGGCGATGGCAAGATGGTCAGGCTCCGATACATTCCTGCCATGTCCGTCGTCCCTGCCGCCCGCCGCGTTCCCGGCGCCCACAAGGTCGTCGTCCTTGCCCTCGACGGCGTCTATCCCTTCGAACTCGGCATCCCGCACCGGGTCCTGGGTTCCGCCGGTGGCCGCTACGAGGTGCGCTCCGCGAGCGTGGACGGGCGGCCCGTGCGTACCGACTCGGACCTGACGGTCACCCCCGGGCACGGTCCCGAGGTGCTGGACGAGGCGGACACCGTGGTCATCCCTCCGTACGCGATCTCCCGGGCCTCGGCCACCGCACCGGACCCGCGGGCCCTCGCCGCGCTGTCCCGCGTCCGCCCCGGCACCCGTCTGGTGTCCATCTGCACCGGCGCCTTCCTGCTGGCCGCCGCCGGTCTCCTGGACGGGCGCCGGGCCACCACCCACTGGGCGCTCACCGACCACTTCCGGGAGCTGTTCCCCCGGGTCGAGCTCGACGCCGGTGTGCTCTTCGTCGACCACGGTGACGTGCTGACCTCCGCCGGGGCGGCGAGCGGTGTCGACGTCTGTCTGCACCTGGTGCGCCGGGACCACGGCAGCGAGGTGGCCAACCACGTCGCCCGTTGCTGCGTCGTACCGCCGTACCGGGACGGCGGGCAGGCGCAGTACATCGAGCGGCCGGTGCCGCCGACGGGTGGAACCGGCACCGGGCCGACCCGTGACTGGGCGCTGCGGCGGCTGGAACTGCCGCTGTCACTGGACGAGTTGGCCGCGCACGCGGCGATGAGCACCCGTACCTTCGCCCGGCGCTTCCGGGAGGAGACCGGTCTGAGCCCCGGCCGGTGGCTCACTCAGCAGCGGTTGCGGCGGGCGCGGCAGCTGCTGGAGTCCAGCGACCTGCCGGTGGAACGGATCGCCCACGAGGTCGGCTTCGCCACCGCCACCTCGCTGCGGCGCCACCTGGCGGCGGAGGCGGGGGTCGCCCCGTCGGCGTACCGGCGCACCTGGCGGGACAGCGCACCGTCATGAGGCGGGTCCGGGCCCCTCGCCCGGTGGGCCGCGCTCGCCGCAGTGCCGCCCGTGGGTCGCGAGGGCGTCCGACGCCGCCGCGTCGCGTCTCCTTCGGGGGGTGTGCCTATGATCGCACCCGCGTCCGACATGAGAGGTACGGCACCATGGTGAACCGCGACTCCCCGGCACTCGACGACCCGGTGGGGCGATCACTCGGCGGTCACCACGCGCATCTCGCCCGTCGCCTCGGCCGGGCCGCCACCTATCTGCCGGACGTCGCGACCTTCTCCGCGGTGTCCGCCGACCCGGGCCCGGCGGAATGGGCCGATCTGGCCGGGCTGCTCGGGCCGGGCGCGTTCGCCGACATGTTCAGCTGCCCCGCCACTCCGCCGCCGGACTGGGAACCGGTCTTCTCCCTCCAGGGCCGCCAGATGATCGGGCCCGGTGGTGCTCGGCACTTCCACGCGGAGACCGGTACCGATGAGGGCGTCGTCGACCTGGGCGCGGACAGCGTGGCCGAGATGCTCGACCTCGTCGCGCGGACCGAGCCGGGGCCGTTCTGGCCGCGCACCCACGAACTCGGCGCCTATCTCGGCATCCGCGACAACGGCACGTTGGTGGCGATGGCGGGGGAGCGGTTGCGGCCCCCGGGCTGGACCGAGATCAGCGCCGTCTGCACCGCTCCCGAGGCACGCGGTCGCGGCCACGCGGCACGTCTGATCAACGCGCTCGTGGCGCGGATCGTGGCCCGCGGCGAATGCCCCTTCCTGCACGTGGCCGAGGCGAATACCGGCGCGATCGCCCTGTATGGGCGCCTCGGTTTCACCACCCGCAAGCAGGTGACCTTTCGGGGGTTCCGCACGCCGTGACGGCTCTGCGCGTCACGTGATCGTGGGATGGCCATGCGGGTCCTGTGGATCTACGCTTCCGTCGACGCCACGCGTACCCTCGTCGAGACGGGTGTCACCACGCGGGTCGACGCCGACACGCCAAGCCCGCCGAGACCCGCTACCGACCACCGCCGCGACCCGAGAACAGGGACACCACCGTGATCACCGAGATCGCCCAGATCGAGATCCACCCGGGCCAGGAAGAGGAGTTCGAGGAGGCCGTCACCAAGGCGCTGCCCTTCTTCCTCGAGGCCGACGGCTGCGACGGAGTCGACCTGCAGCGCAGCGTCGAACACCCCTCGCGCTACCGGCTGATGGTCCGGTGGGAGACGGTCGAGCACCACACCGTCACCTTCCGCGGCTCCGAGGGCTTCACCCGCTGGAGGGCCCTGGCCGGACCGCACTTCGCGGCTCCGCCGCAGGTGGAACACGTGTACTCCGTCCTCGCACCATGACGTCGGCGGCCGGGATCGCAACCGGTCCCGGCCGGTTCCGGCCCCGCGGAGGCACCAGACGATGTCGGACCCGGTTCCGTCGGGGAGATGCACACCATCGGCAATGCCCGGGATCAGCGAGCTCGTGGAGGCGTTCGGCGCCGCGTGCCTCGACCAGCTTCCGGCCGACCGGGCGATCGCCCGGATCATCGCCGTCTTCCTGCGGGAAGCCGCCGAGGCCGCCGCGACGATCTTCCTCAACGGCGTACAGACGCCCGAGAGCAGCCGTTGGGCGGCCTTCGCGATCATCAGCGCGGCCCCGTGTGTGCCCCCGGGGCGTACGGCCAGCCGGTCACCTTCTTGGGCCGGGGCGGCGCGTAGGTGCGCACCTTGGAGGTGGACAGCCCGAGCCTGACCAGCGACTCGGCGATGGTCACGGCGGCGCTGACGCCGTCGACGACGGGGACGCCGGTGCGCTCCCTGATCCGGTCGTCCAGGCCCGCCATGCCGCCGCAGCCCAGACAGATCACCTCGGCCTTGTCCTCGCGTACGGCGCGCTCGGCCTGTGCCACGATCGCTTCGACGGCGGCTTCCGGGTCCTCTTCGAGGTCCAGCACGGCCATTTCGCTGGCCCGGACCGAGGCGCACCGGGTGTGCAGACCGGCCAGTGTGAGCCGGTCCTCGATCAGCGGGAGCGTCCGGTCCAGGGTGGTGACGACCGAATAGCGGTGTCCGAGGAACATCGCCGTGGTGGCGGCGGCCTCGGTGATGTCGACGACCGGTACGTCCAGGAGTTCCTGCAGGCCCTCCCTGCCGTGTTCGCCGTACCCCGCCTGGATGACGGCGTCGAAGGGCTCCGGATACGACTGGACGCGGTCCATCACGGCGATCGCCGCGAGGTAGCTCTCGAAATTCCCCTCCACGGACTCGGCCCCGAAGCGCGGCGTCAGGCCGACGATCTCCGTGCCGGCCGAAGCCACCGTTCTCGCCTGGGCGGCGATCGCCTCGGTCATGGACTCGGTGGTGTTCACGTTCACGACGAGGATGCGCATGCGGAATGCCTCCGGGTGGATCATCGGACGGGTGGTGTTCGCGTCATGGGTGGTTCGGGCTCAGTCCGCGCACGGGACGGCGATCTCGGCTCCGGAAACGTCCTCGTGGACTTCCTTGCGGTTGGACACCAGGAAGTATGCGACGGCGGCGACGCCGGCGCCGATGAACCACGCGAACGGCGCGGCCGGGGCGAAGGCCGGGACGAGGGCGAGCAGGACCGCCAGCACGGCCGCGGGGACGAAGGCCGCGATCGCGCGGGGGTTGAAGCCCCGGGTGTAGTGGTACGGCCCGGAGGCGTCCATGGTGTAGAGCTGGGGCACGTTGACGCGCCCCTTCCGGATCAGCCAGTAGTCCGCTACCACCACTCCGAACAGCGGGCCGAGGAGGGCGCCCAGGCCGCCGAGGAAGTAATTGACGACGGTCGGGTTGTTGTAGAGGTTCCACGGCAGGATCGCGATGCCGATGACGCCGCTGACGACTCCCGCCCGCCTGAAATTCAGGTGCTTGGGGAAAAGGTTGGCCAGCGCGTAGGCGGGGGCCACGAAGTTGGCCATCAGATTCACCGCGATGGTGAGGATGATCAGCGCCAGGCTGGCCAGGGCCACGAACAGGGTATTGGGCAGGTCCTGTACGACGTCCGCGGGGCTGGTGATCGTTTTGCCGTTGATCTGGAACTGGGCGCCGGAGATGACGATGCTGATGATGCCGAACAGCATGATATTGACCGGAATTCCGCAGAAATTACCGACCGTGATCGCCCTTTTGCTTGTGCAGGACCGGGTGAAATCACAGAAATTCAGCGCGAAGGTCCCGTAGATGGACACCCAGAGCGATGCTCCCGCGAATATCTCCCGCCACATGTGGCCGCCCTCCAGATTATTGGGCGCCGAGAGGGCGATGGAGCCTCCCGCCCTGACGAACATCCAGATGGCGAGGGCGCACAGGGTGACGAGGATGACCGGGCCGGCGAACGCCTCGTACTTCCGGACCATTTCCAGCCCGTACATGACGATGACGATCTGCACGGTCCACAGGAGCCCGAAGGAGATCCACCCGAGAGCGGAGAGCCCCAGGAAGGAGTGCTCGGTCAGCCCGGCGAACGGACGGTAGACGGCGATCAGCAGGACGTTCAGCACATGTGATGCCAGATACGTCTGGATGCCGAACCACGCGATGGCGACGGCCCCGCGGATGAGGGCCGGAATCTGGGCGCCACGGACGCCGAAACTGATCCGGCTCATAACCGGGAACGGAACGCCGGTCTTGTGCCCCATGTAGCCGGCGAGATTGAGGATCCCGAACAGCAGCGCCGCCCCGATCGCCAGCGCGAGCAGTATCTGCCAGGCGCCGAGTCCCAGGGCGAACAGGCCGATGGCGAAGGTGTAGTTGCCGAGGCTGTGGACATCGTTGGCCCAGAGGGTGAAGACGTTGTAGCTCCGCCAGCGGCGTCCTTCCACCTGGGTGGGCGCCAAGTCCTTGTTGTACAGGCGGGGACTCGGAGAAACCGTGCTGCGGGCCGATGCCGACGGGTCGGCCGGTGCGGCTCCGCGATCGTCCCGATCGCCGTCGATCACACCCGTGATCCGCTCGGAATGTGTTGCCCGCAGTGGCTCCACAGGAATTTCTGCACTCATTACCGGCCGCCCATCATCGCGGTTTCCGTAAGTCGGAAGAGTTTCCATGCCTTGATCAGGCCGTGGATCAGGCCGTCGGTCAGGCCATTCCTCGCCTCAGCAGCCGTCCGCGCGGCGGCTCCTCTATGTCCACCGGCTCGCCGTTCAGCCAGGTGCTGCGCACCGTCCCGGCCAGCGGGCGGCCGACGTAGGCGGACACGGGGTTCTTGTGGTGGAGGTTGGCGACGTCCACGACGAACGCCTCGTCCGGGGCGAAGACGCAGAAGTCCGCCGCGCTGCCCAGCGCGATCTGTCCCTTGTGGATCAGCCCGGCCTGCCTGGCGGGGTTCTCCGCCATCCAGCGCACGACGTCGGTCAGGGCATGCCCGCGGCGACGGGCCTCGGTCCACACCGCGGGCAGGCCCAGCTGCAGCGAGGCGATACCGCCCCACGCGATGCCGAAGTCACCGATGTCGAGGCGCTTCAGCTCCTCCGTGCAGGGGGAGTGGTCGGAAACCACCTGGTCGATCACCCCGTCGCCGAGCCCCCGCCACAGCAGCTCGCGGTTGCCGGCTTCCCGTATGGGGGGACAGCATTTGAACTGCGTCGCCCCGTCGGGGATCTCCTCCGCGGTGAAGGAGAGGTAGTGGGGACACGTTTCCACGCTGAGCTGCACGCCTTCGCGGCGCGCCGAGCTGATCATCGGCAGTGCGTCGGAGCTCGACAGATGGAGGATGTGCACGCGGCAACCGGTCCATCGGGCCAGTTCGATCACTTGCGCGATGGCGAGGTTCTCCGCGCCGCGCGGCCGTGACCGCAGGAAATCGCCGTAGCTCTCCCCGTGCGGAGTGGCTGCCCGGTCGATGGCGTGGGCGTCCTCGGCGTGCACGATCATCATGGCGCCGAAGGAGGCGAGCTGACGCAGCGCCCCCTCCAGCTGCTCCGGCGCCAGCGGTGGGAATTCGTCCACGCCGGAATGGAGCAGGAAACACTTGAAGCCGAACACCCCCGCGTCGTGCAGTGCGCGCAGCCCGTCGAGGTTGCCGGGCACCGCACCGCCCCAGAAGCCGACGTCGACCCATGCGCTGCCTTCCGCGGCCTTGCGCTTGACCTGCAGCGCGTCGACGTCGACCGTCGGCGGGATGCTGTTGAGCGGCATGTCGATGATGGTGGTGATCCCGCCGGCGGCCGCGGAGCGGGTCGCGCTGGCGAATCCCTCCCACTCGGTGCGGCCCGGCTCGTTGACGTGCACGTGGGTGTCCACCAGGCCCGGCAGCAGCACCACGTCGCTTCCGAGCTCGACGGCACGCTCCCCTTCCAGGGCCGCGTCCAGCGGTTCGATGGCGACGATCCTGCCGTCGGCGACGCCCACGCACCGGGACACCTCTCCGGCGGCTGTGATCACCCGGGGCGCGCGGAACACCAGATCCAGTTCGGTCATCTCATTCCTGCCGTTTCTGCTGTCGTGGCGGATTCGCCGGCGGTGACCGCGGGGGTCAGGACAGTTCGGCGGTGCGCTCGGCGAGGTTCTTGGCGCCGGTGTCGGTCAGCGAGCCGTGCAGCCGCAGACGGGAGATGCCACCGTCGGGGAAGACGTCGATCCGTACGTGTGTCGCCGTCGGCTCGTCCACGAGGAAGCGGTGCACCGTGTCCGGCTGGAGCCGGGTGCGCGGCAGGATCTCGAACCACTCGTCCGAGCCCGTCTCCTGGTTCTGTCCGTAGAGTGCGGCCCAGCCCGCCGAGTTGCCCTTGAGATAGCCGGTGTCGATCTCGACGGCCCGGATCACCGCCTGTGCGGTGAGCCGGTAGCGCACCCAGTCGTTGCCGCGGTCACGTCGGCGTCGCGTCTCCCAGCCGTCGTCCATCTTGCGCGACCGGCCGGGCAGGATCGTGTTGGTCGGCGGCGAGTAGAACCGGTCCGACGCGTCCTCGACCGCACCGCCGTTCTCCAGCGCCACCACGTCGAACGTGCCCAACGCGGCCAGCCACTCCGGATCCGCGGTGACCTCCCCGTACACCCGCAGACGTGCGATCCCGCCATCGGGGTGCTGGGCGATGCGCAGGTGGGTGAAGCGCCGCTCCACGTCGACCGCGAAGGCATTGGCCGCGTGACCACCCACCGGGGTGCGCGGCACGATCTCCGTCCACTCCGTGTCGTCCGCCAGCAGCTCGGCGGGCGAGGCGGACCGTGGCGCCGAGGTCGCCTGCACGCTGACCGCCTGCGGATAGTTGCCCCGGAAGTGCGCGGTGTCCACGATCAGCCCGTGGACGACCCCTGGCGCCCCCAGCCGCACCAGCGCCCAGTCGTGATCGTCATCCGTCGGATGGGGTGCGTCACCGTCGGTGCCACGGCGACGCCGGGTCTCCCAGCCATCCATGATCTTGCCCTTGTGGCCGAAGTGCTCGGGGTCGAACACAGCCGGGCCCGGGATCAGCAGGTTCTCCCGCTCGGCGAAGAACTCATCGTTCGCGGCGATGACACTGCCCCCCAGCCGACGGTCGGCCAGGTCGACCAGATGGCCGAACGGGACCTCGGCGCTGCGGTAGTCGGCGTAGGGGTCGCCGCCACCGTACGGCTGTGCGTCTCCGGAGAAATGAGTGGCCTGCGTCATGGATGGTGACCTTTCGACGGTGCCGGTGGGGTGAGTGGTGTGGATGCGGTCCGGAATAGACAGAACTTCCGCAATGCGGATAGTTATTTCTGTCATATGGAATGACAACCCCGATGCCGTGTCGGCGTCAACCCCTTGGTGGCCATGTCGTCCCACGGATGGCGAAGACGGCGTGAACACTCGACGCCTGTCGTTCATGTCAGCTTTGGTGAGCTAATGAGGTGTGATGACCGCTATTGGATAGAATGCGGCTTTCGAGCTGCAGGACGTCCAGCAGGTCTACGCCGACTTCGTCGCGCAGGCGACGGACTATGCCGCGAGGGCCGCGACGGCCCGCGCGTGGTGCCGGCAGAACATGGACCACCGCCCAGGAGCTGGAGGACAGGAGGCAGGACCATGTCACGACGCTCGCGGGTCTCAGGGCGCATGGCACGATCGTGATCACCCGCGGCACCAACCCGGTCCAGGCGCAGCAGATCTTCACCCATGTCACCTTCGGCGGCCTGCCCCTGGACCCCACCCTCGTGGCGCCGCCCAGCGCCGCCGACGCCGACGCGCAGACCGGCCGCGGCGTGAAGGACACCGCGGCGGGCCGGATCGGGGAGCGGTCGCCCGGCGAGCTGACGGGCTTCTCCCTCGATGCCTTCATGCTGATCGCCGAGGCGGACGTCAACCGCGTCACGCTGCCCCGCAGCGACTCCGCCACCGTGGCCGGAGAAGCGGGGGTGTGCGGATTCGCCGCCGCCGGGCTGTCACGCGTCGCCATCCTGGCCGAGGGCCGGGCCTCCGGCGAGGCCCCGGAGAAGCGGGAGCTGGAGCGGATCAACTCGACGATCGGCCGGAACGTCGCCGCCGTGGTGAGCCTGCTGAAGGCGGCGGCGCTCCAGTACCGCCAGGTCGCCGTTTAGGGGGTGTCGGGGGTCTGTCGGTCCGATGTCGGCGGCTCGTCGGCGGGGCCTGGGAGCTTTGCGGAGATCCCGCCGGGTGCCCACCCGGTGGGCGTACGACACGCAAGGAATCACCATGACCCCTGACGTCACGATCATCGGCGCCGGACTCGGCGGGCTGACGCTCGCCCGCGTCCTGCACGTCCACGGCATCCCGGCCACGGTCTACGAGGCGGAGCCGTCGCCGACCGCCCGCGCGCAGGGCGGCATGCTCGACATCCACGACTACAACGGCCAACCGGCCCTCGAGGCGGCGGATCTGATGGACGAGTTCCGCGGCCTCATCCTGGAAGGCCGCCAGGCGATGCGGATCCTCGACCGGAACGGGACCGCCCTGTTCGAACAGCCCGACGACGGCACGGGCGGGCGCCCCGAGGTCCAACGCGGCGAGCTGCGGCGGATCCTGCTCGACGCGCTCCCGGCCGGCACCGTCCGGTGGGGCCACAAGGTCAGCGGCGTCCAGACGCTCGGCGAGGGCCGCCACGAGGTGACCTTCGCCGACGGCACCACCGCCGCCACGAGCCTGCTGGTCGGCGCGGACGGCGCGTGGTCACGGGTCCGCCCGCTGCTCTCCGACGCCGCCCCCGAGTACATCGGCCGGTCGTTCGTCGAGACCTACCTGTTCGACGGCGACTCCCGGCATCCTGCCGCCGCGAAAGCGGTCGGCGGCGGGTCGCTGCTCGCGCTCGCGCCGGGCAAGGGGATCCAGGCGCACCGCGAGAGCGGCGGCACGCTGCACACCTACGTGGCGCTCACCGAGCCGCAGGACTGGTTCGCCGCCATCGACTTCACCGACGCCGCCGCGGCCACCGCGCGGATCGCGGAGGAGTTCGACGGCTGGGCGCCGGAGCTCACCGCGCTGATCACCGACAGCGACACCGCGCCGGTCCTGCGGCCCCTCAACGCGCTGCCGGTCGGGCACAGTTGGGACCGGGTGCCGGGGGTGACCCTGCTCGGCGACGCCGCCCACCTGTCGGCCCCCAACGGCGAAGGCGCCAACCTGGCCATGTACGACGGCGCCGAACTCGGCAAGGCCCTCGCCGCGCACCCCGGCGACATCGAGACCGCGCTCACCGAGTACGAGCAGGCCATGTTCCCCCGCGGTGCCGCAGCCGCCGCCGAAGGCGTGGAGCTCCACGAGCTCATGTTCGGCGACGACGCACCCCACGGCCTGATCACCGCGTTCAACGGGCACGAACAGGGCCGATGAGCGGAGCCACGGTGTCAGGGCGTTGGCCGGGCGTGTGCCCCAGGCCTGGAACAGGGTGGCGTGCACGACCAGCGTGCCGGGGTCGGCGAGGTGGCGGGACAGCGCTTCGATGTGGTCGTCGAGTTCGGCGTCCGTGATGAGGCGGTGGTCGAAGCACGCACCCGCACGTTCAGCCACCCGCGTCGGCGCAGCATGCCGGGCAGTTGGCGGCCGGGCATGACGTCCATGCCGTTGACCATTTCGTCGAGCACGTCGTCGGTGTGAGGGACGTTCATCAGGAACAGCCTGGTGTGGACGAGGTCGAAGGAGGAGCGGGGCAGGCCGGTGTCCGCCGCGTCCGCGGCCATGAGCGAGACGTTGCGCAGGTGCCGTTCGCCGACGGTGCGGCGGGCCATCTCGATCATGCGGGGCTCGGCGTCCAGGCCCACGCCCCGGCCCTCGGGCCCGAGCCGGGGCGAGAGCGCCCTGTGGCTGCGGTACCGGACCGCCGCGCCGGTATGGCTGGTGCCGGTGACCGTGCTCGTCAGCTCGCTGTGGCACTACGTCGCCTCCCGCTGGGGCCTGTCGCTGCGTCTGATGCGCCGCGACGCCGAGGGCGAGTACCGGGGACTGGCGGCGAGCACCGAAGGAGCGGTGGCCACCGTGGGACCGGCAATGATCACCACCCTCGTCACCGGAGCGCTGGCCGGCGGCTGGACCGTTCTCGCCGTGGTCTTCGTGGTAGCCGCCGCGCCCACTCCGGCGCTCTGCCGCCGGGCGTTGCGGGGGCGGGAGGGCCCGGGTGGCGGCCGAGCCGGTGCCCTGCGGCGTACGGGGCCGATGAGCGGTGCGCCTCGTCGCCGGACCGGGACTACCGGCCGAGGTGGAACCGGATGGTGGTGCCGTCCGGACCGGTGTGCACCCGGACCAGGTCGGTGACCCGATGCACCAGCAGCAGGCCCCGGCCGCCGATCTGACCGGGCGCGGCCGGCCGCCGGCCGGCGAGCGGATCGCTGAGGCGGCCGCCGTCCTCGACCTGGCACAGCACCTGCCCGGCCCACTCCCAGACCCGCACCGTGCCGCGGCCGGCGCCGTGCAGCACGCTGTTGGTGGTCAACTCGGACACCGCCAGGGCCATATCGCCCAGGCGCTGCCCGGCGAGGCCGAGCCGCTCACCGGCCGCGACCGCGAACTCGCGGGCGAGGGGCAGACGTTCGGCATCGAAGGAGAAGGCGGGGATGCCGGCGGGCGGGGGCAGCGGCTCGTTGTGCGCCGCGGTGGCGCGCTCGGGGTCGTAGGCGTGGCTCGGGCGCTCCCGGCCGTCCTCGATGATCACCGGGTGGGTCAGCCAGGCGTCGGCGAGCGCGTCGGCGTCCAGCCGTCGGCTGTGGTACGGACACAGGATGGTGACCGCGCGGCCGCGGAAGGCCAGGTTGATCAGCGCCTCGTGCTGGACGCACGGACCGTACTCGGCCGCGGTGCGGCCGGCCCAGATGGGTTCGCCGATGATCCGCACCCGGCCGCCGGGGTGCCGGTCGGCGAAGTCCCGCAGCACCGCGGGGATGATCCGCCCGGGGTTGCGCCCGGCCTCGGTCATGTCGAGGAACCGCACATGCGCGCCATCCCGCCCGAGCGCGCTCCGCAGGAGCCGGAGGTTGGCGCCGGGGACGGCCACCGCCACCGGCTCGGCGGCGCGCAGGCCGTCGAGCACGAAGGGCAGGGTGCCGGTCAGATAGTCCTCGTCGTCCCGGTAGAACAGGGCCGGGTGGACGAAGGGGCCGGCGACGGCTTCGGTGCTCACCACGGCGTCACCCCGATCGCGGAAAGACAGGACCCGGCCCGGGCCGCCCCGGCGAGCGGGTGGGGGAGTGGTCTGAGGACCGCCCCACTCTACCCAAGGGGTGCCCGGTGCGACCGTGTGCACGTCCGGGAGGGGGGTGGGTGGCGGACCGGGGATAAGGTTGCAGCGGGAGCAAGGCGCAAGGTCGGCACCAAGGGGCCGAAGACGCTGATTCGGAGTGCACTGTTATGGGCGTGAATCCGGCACCCTCTCACCGCCGGTCCCGCGAATCCGCTCGGATGGCGTGCGAGGTGATCGAGCTGCTCGAGGTGCTGTGGGAGCGGGGGCGGGACGCCGTCTCCTCGTCCCCGGTGTCGGCGTCACAGCTGCGCGTGCTGTACAGCCTGGACCGCGAGGAGGGGATCAACCTCCGCACGCTCGGGGAGCTGCTGGGCTCGGCGCCCTCGTCCGTGAGCCGTCTGTGCGACCGGCTGCAGGCGCTCGGATTCGTGGAGCGCGCGCCCAGCCCGGTCAGCCGCCGGGAGCTCGAACTGCGGCTGACCAGCCACGGCAAGGCGTATCTGCTGGAGCTGCGGGCCCGCCGGGAGGAGGCCCTGCTGACCGCCATCGCCGCCATGACCCCGACCGCCCGCAAGGCGCTGCTGGAGGGGCTGAAGGGGTTTCAGGAAGCCGTGGACGAGACGGCGCCGATCCTCCGCCGGGGGGACGCCGAGGACGGCGCGGTGCGGTTCGCCTGAACCCTTCGCCGGGCGCGGGCCCGCATGCCGGATCGACCCATGCGCCACGGTCCGTCCCCCCGTCTGTCGTCGCCGCGGTCCGTCTTCGGCTGTCGTCGCCGAGGGTGCCGGAGGAGCGCCGCGGGTACCCCGGCGCGACCTCCGTGAAATGGTGTATCCGGGCACCAGATTCTTGTCATCCGAGCATGGTTGTCAAATGGCAACGATTTCCGGAGATTCCGCTTCAGGTGCCCCTTCGCCGGATTCTCCCCGTTCCCTCCGCCCGTACCAGTCGAGGCAGACCACCAGGGCGTCGTCGTCCAGCGGGGTGCCGAAGCGGAAATCGGCGAGCTGGCGCAGCACCGCCTGGGGTACCTGGGCCGGTGGCAGCAGCTGGGTGTTGCCCAGCGCGCGGGCCAGCGCCCGCTCCCCGTAGCTCTCGCCCGACGGGGACAGCGCCTCGTACACCCCGTCGCTTCCGAACAGGAAGCGGTCGCCGGGCTGGGCGGTGAAGTGCTCGGCGACGTAGACGGTGTCCTCGAACATCCCGAGCGGCAACTGCGCGTCGAACCGTACGGACTCCACCGAGCGCTCCCGCTGGCGCCACATCCGCGGCGACCCCGCGTCCACGACCTCCACGTCCCCGGTCGTGAAGCCGAACCGCAGCAGCAGTGCCGACACATGGGCCTCCCCCCGGTACTGGGCGTAGACCGCCTGGTCGGCCAGGCTCGCCTGATCGCACAGGCTCAGACCGGCGCGCCGCGCGTTGCGCAGCGCGCTCACGGCGAGGCTGGTCAGCAGCGACGCCTCGATGCCCTCCCCCATGCCGTTGGTGATGGTGAGCGTCAGATGGTCGGCCGAGGCGGACCAGTCGAAGTTGTCGCCGAAGATCGCGTACGCCGGCTCCAGATGCGCCCCGAGCGAGAACTCGGGACGCGCGCAGGAGCGGCCGGGCAGCAACTGCCACTGCATCTCGGCGGCCAGGGTCAGCCGGGTGGTGCGCCGGGCCAGGAGATAGAGGTCCGTATCGCGCTCGGCGACGAGGATCTCATGGCCCAGGGCCTCGCAGACCGCCTGGAGGTAGTGCATCCGGGCCCGGGCGTCCTGTTCGGCGGGCAGCCGTACGGACAGCACCCCCATCCGGTCGCCGCGGATGGTCATCGGCAGGTGCACGGTCACCGCGTCGTGCCCGCCTTCCCGGCCGTGCCCGCCGTTCCGGATGACGCACGGCTCCTGCGACCCGAAGGCGCGGCCCTGGGGGCTGCCCTGGATGGGCACCGGCTCGGCGCCGTAGACCCCCGGGTTCACAGCCTGGAGCGAGCGCATGGCGTAGTCCGCCATGAGGAGCTCCACCTGTTCGGCGCCGCACTGCTCGGCCAGGGCGGCCGTGACGACATCGAGCAGAGCGTGAGGCGGGGCTGTGCGCAGCGCCCGCTCGACCGTAGAAATTTTGTCCACATCGTCCTGCTTCTCGAAACGCGCCGGGGGCGCGGCGATGTGTGTGATCACCGCGAGCGCATTCTATGCACCATGGCGACAACAATTGTCGTACGGCAATTATCTCCGGGGTTCCGGTCGCGCGGAGCGGGTGCCCCTTCGTCACGCTCTTGATCGCCCGCTGTGGGTGGGACGTGCCGGGAGGCTCCCGCGCCATACCGCATTTGTCCGGCATTCGCTCATCTCTGTCGCGGTGGCGCTCGAACGTGTCAGCCTTCGGGTGGGTAGGTCCGTCCGTCAATAGTTGCCGGGCGGCAACTATGGCAGTATGGCGGCTCGGAGCGCCTGATCAGTCCCGGGCCGAAGGCTCACCGGCCCTTCATTCGGGGGCATCCGGTGGGCGGGACCGCTACTCGAGGGGCGGAGAACCATGGCGGTGAGTTCCGGCGCGGGACAGCGCACGGGGGCGCGTACGGCCGCGGGCCGCGGTGCCGGCACGGTCGCGGAGCCGGAGTTACGGCAGTTGCTGGTCGGCCTCACGGCGGTCAGGGACGGCGACTTCGGCACGCATCTGCCGACCGACCGGGACGGCCTCCTGGGGGAGATCGCCACGGTCTTCAACGGCATGGTCGACCAGCTGTCGCTGTTCACCTCCGAAGTGACCCGGGTGGCCCGGGAGGTGGGCACCGAGGGCCGTCTCGGCGGCCAGGCCGCGGTGCCCGGGGTGGACGGCACCTGGAAGGACCTCACCGACTCCGTCAACGCCATGGCCGGCAACCTGACCACGCAGGTGCGCGACATCGCCCAGGTCGCCACGGCGGTGGCCAAGGGCGATCTCTCGCAGAAGATCACGGTCGTGGCCCGGGGCGAGATCCACGAGTTGAAGAACACCATCAACACGATGGTGGACGAACTGTCCTCGTTCGCGGACGAGGTGACGCGGGTGGCCCGCGAGGTCGGCACCGAGGGCAACCTCGGCGGTCAGGCCACCGTCCGGGGTGTCTCGGGCACCTGGAAGGACCTGACCGACAACGTCAACGTGATGGCGTCCAACCTCACCAGCCAGGTGCGGTCCATCGCCCAGGTGGCGACGGCGGTGGCCCGCGGCGATCTGTCGCAGAAGATCACCGTCGAGGCCAAGGGCGAGGTGGCCGCGCTCGCCGGGGTGATCAACACCATGGTGACCACCCTCTCGGCGTTCGCGGACGAGGTGACGCGGGTGGCCCGCGAGGTCGGCACCGAGGGCATGCTCGGCGGTCAGGCGCAAGTGCCCCATGTCGCGGGCACCTGGAAGGACTTGACGGACAACGTCAACTCCATGGCGAACAACCTGACCAATCAGGTCCGTAACATCGCGCAGGTCACCACGGCGGTGGCCCAGGGCGATCTCACGCGCAAGATCGACGTCGACGCGCGGGGCGAGATCCTGGAGTTGAAGACCACCATCAACACGATGGTGGACCAGCTCTCCTCGTTCGCCGCCGAGGTCACGCGCGTGGCCCGCGAGGTGGGCAGCGAAGGGCGGCTCGGCGGTCAGGCCGAGGTCGAGGGCGTGTCCGGCACCTGGAAGCGGCTCACCGAGAACGTCAACGAGCTGGCCGGGAACCTGACCCGCCAGGTCCGGGCCATCGCCGAGGTCACCAGCGCCGTGGCCGAGGGGGATCTGACGCGCTCCATCACGGTGGACGCCTCCGGCGAGGTCGCCGAGCTCAAGGACAACATCAACGCCATGGTGGAGTCCCTGCGCGAGACCACCCGCACCAACCAGGAGCAGGACTGGCTCAAGACCAACCTCGCCCTCATCTCCGGGCTGATGCAGGGCCGGCGCGATCTGGCGGTCGTCGCCGAACTGGTCATGGACCGGCTCACCCCGCTGGTCGGCGCCCAGTACGGCGGCTTCTACCTCGCCCACGACACCCCGCGGGGCGTGGAACTGCGGCTGCTCGGCTCCTACGGACTGCCGGCCGGGAACGCCGCGGACGCCGGGGACCGGCCGGTGGCGTTCCGGCTCGGCGAGTCGCTCGTCGGGCAGGCGGCCCGCAGCCGCCGCACCATCGCCGTCGAGCAGCTTCCGCCCGGGTACGTCACCGTCTCCTCGGGGCTCGGCGCGGCCGAGGCGTCCAGCCTCCTCGTCCTGCCCATCGTGGTCGAGGAGCAGGTCCTCGGCGTCATCGAGGTGGCCTCGGTCGGCCGGTTCACCCAGGTCCACCGGGACTTCCTCGACCAGCTCATGGAGACCATCGGGGTCAACGTCAACACCATCGTGGCCAACGCCAGGACCGATGAGCTGCTGGAGGAGTCCCAGCGGCTGACCGCCGAACTCCAGGCGCGCTCCCAGGAGCTGCAGGCACGCCAGGACGAACTGCAGAACTCCAACGCCGAACTGGAGGAGAAGGCCGCCCTGCTGGCCGCGCAGAACCGCGACATCGAGACCAAGACCCGGGAGATCGAACAGGCCGGCCAGGAACTGGAGGAACGGGCCCGGCAGCTCACGCTGGCCTCCAAGTACAAGTCGGAGTTCCTGGCCAACATGAGCCATGAGCTGCGCACCCCGCTCAACAGCCTGCTGATCCTCGCCCAGCTCCTGGCGCAGAACCCGTCCCGGAACCTCACCCCCAAGCAGGTCGAGTACGCGGGCGTCATCCACTCGGCGGGCTCCGATCTGCTGCAGCTCATCGACGACATCCTGGATCTGTCCAAGGTCGAGGCCGGCAAGATGGACATCCAGCCCGAGCGGGTGCCGCTGCAGCGGCTGCTCGACTACGTGGAAGCCACCTTCCGCCCGATGACGGCGCAGAAGGGCCTCGACTTCCGCATCAGCGTCTCGCCCGCCGTCCCCGACGAACTCTTCACGGACGACTCCCGGATGCGCCAGGTGCTGCGCAATCTGCTGTCCAACGCGGTGAAGTTCACCGAGTCCGGCTGCGTGGAGCTGCGCATCGCGCCCGCCGCGGAATCCGATCTGCCCCAGGAGGCCCGAGGCCAGGGGCCCGTCCTGGCGTTCCGGGTCGTGGACACCGGCATAGGAATCGCCGAGCCGCACCTCGAGGCCATCTTCGGGGCGTTCCAGCAGGCGGACGGCACCACGAGCCGCAAGTACGGCGGCACCGGGCTCGGCCTTTCCATCAGCCGGGAGATCGCCCATCTGCTGGGCGGTGCGGTACAGGCCGCCAGCACCCTGGGCGAGGGCAGCACCTTCTCCTTCTATCTGCCCGTCGGCAGCCCCGACCAGGAACCGCGGGCCAAGGACGAGCAGAAGCCCGCTGCGGCGCAGTCGGCCGCCGGTGCCGTGGAGCAGCGCCATCTGCTGGTGGTCGAGGAGCAGCCGCACGGGCTGCTGGCGCTCCTGGCCGAGAGCGCGGTGGCCGAGCTCGCGGACGGCGGCACAGCCACCGGCGCGGTGCGGATGCGGACCGTGGCCGATCCGGGGGAGGTCGCAGCGGCGCTCACCGACGAGCCGTGCCACTGCGTCGTCCTCGGCCTCGACATGCCCGACGAGGCGGCCCTGCGCTTCCTCGACGAGCTGGACCGCGTCCCGGCCGCCCGGCACGTGCCGGTCCTGGCCCACCACACCCGGCGGCTGGACCCGCACGGGAACCGGCGGCTGACGGACCGTTTCCAGGGCGCGCGGTGGGAGCTGCTGCCGAGCCTGGACGAGTTGCGCGAGCGCATCATCCTGCATCTGACGGCCGGCCGGCCGGCCGGCCGACGTCCTGCCCCTGGTGCAGCCCGGCGCCGCCACGCGGCCGGCCGCCGCGGGTACGGGCGCGGACAGCGACCTGGCCGGGCGGGTGGTGCTGATCGTGGACGACGACACCCGTAACGTGTACGCGCTCACCGGCATCCTGGAGCTGTACGGCATGTGCGTCCTGCACGCCGAGAACGGGCGCAAGGGGCTGGAGATGCTGTCCCGGCACGAGGCGGTCGAGCTGCTGCTGATGGACATCATGATGCCCGAGATGGACGGTTACGCCGCCACCGCGGCGATCAGGGGCATGCCCGAGTACGCCGATCTGCCGATCATCGCGGTGACCGCCAAGGCCATGGCGGGCGACCGGGAGCAGACACTGGCCGCCGGAGCCAGCGATTACATCACCAAGCCGCTGGACGCCGATGAGCTCGTGGCGTGTGTGCGCCGCTGGCTGAACCGGTGAGCGGGCGCGAACCGAGCCTGGACGCGCTGGCGGCAGCCATCGAGCGACTGGGCGGCGAACTGACCGCCGCGCGGGAGGCGGCGGACGCGGCGGCCCTGATCGGCATCGCCACCGGAATCCTCGTCGAACGCGGCCACGGCGGCCCGACGGAGGCCGCCCGCCATCTGGAGGAGCTGGCCGGGGCCGCCGGGCTACCGCTTCCGGAACTTGCCGCCGACGTGGTCAACGGGGCGGCCGGGGACACGGTCGCCCGGGCCCTGCCCGGCGCGCCGCGGGGGCCCGCCGGCGCACGCCACGACGCTCCCGATGTTCTGCGGCTGCGGGCGGCCGAGGCCGGATCGCTCACCGGCGACGCCCAGACGGTGGTGGACACGCTGCTGGAGCAGGCGCTCGCCCCTTTCGGGGTGAGCGCGGTGGCCCTGTGGGCCGTGGCCTCCGGCGGCGCGCTGGTCCTCGCCGGACACGCGGGCTTTCCGCGCGGCGAGGGCGAGCGGTGGCGGTACGTACCGCCGGGCCTCGGGGTGCCCGCTCAGCGCGCCCTGACCGAACAGCGGGCGCACTGGTTCCCGTCGATGCCCGCCGACGCGGCGGGCATCGGCAGGCCCCAGGGTGGCGACGGCGCCCGTGCCGTACTCCCGGCCGAGACCAACGGCCGCGTCCTCGGCGTGCTGGAGGTGTGCTGGCCCCATCCGCGGCCCCCGCTGTCCGGCACGGTCAACCGCCAGCTGAACGCGCTGGCCGACCTGTGCGCCCACGCGCTGCCCGGCACCGAGGAGACGGCGATCGACGCCGTGGCGGACCCGGCGCTCCCGGTCGGCCCCGCCATGGATCTCGCCGAGGGCCTGCTCGATCCGGTGCTGGTCCTGCGGCCGGTGCTCGATGACCGCGACCAGGTGGCCGACTTCGTCATCGCCTATGCCAATCAGCGCTTCGCCGACCCGGCGGGCCGCCCACGCGCCACGATCACGGGCATGCGGCTGCTGGAGGCGTACCCCCGCACCGCTCGTGAGGGCGGCCTGTACGAGCAGGTGCTGCGGGTCCACGCGACGGGCGAGCCGTTCCGCGCGGAACGGATGTCCCTGCGCGTCCTGGTCGACGATGTGCCCCGGACCGGGCTCATCACCGTGGGCATCGGCCGCTACGGGGACGCGGTGCTGCTGAGCTGGCGGCTGGAGGACGAGGCGGCGCGGCTGGCCGCCCTGCTCGAACACGTCCAGCGGCTGGGCCGGATCGGCGGTTTCCAGGAGGACGCCGTCAGCGGCGAGATCCTGTGGAACAGGCATCTGTTCTCGCTCTTCGACCTCCCGCCCACCGCGCCCCCCGTGCCGGTGGAGCGGCTGCACCGCCATGCGCATCCCGATGACTCCGTGGCCATCGGCCGCTTCCTGCGCACCCTTCTGCACCACCGCCACGCCGCCTCGACCGCGTTCCGCATGCAGCGGGCCGACGGAGCCGTCCGCCACATCCGCGTCGTCGCCGAGCCGGTCACCGATCCGGCCGGGCACCTGCTCGCGGTGCGCGGGGCCTACCAGGACTTCTCCAGCCAGCACTGGACGGAGGTGGCGCTCGCGGCCACGCGGGACCGGCTCGCCGACACCGAGCAGGAGGCCGCGGAACGCAACCGGCTGGCCCTCCAGTTGCAGCGGGCCATCATGCCCTCGTCCCCCGCCCCGGTCGACATCGCGGGACTGCACGTGGCGGTGCGCTACCGCCCGGCCGAGGAGGGACACCTGGTGGGCGGCGACTGGTACGACGTCGTCGTCCTGCCCCAGAAGAAGGTGCTGCTGGCGGTCGGCGACGTGGCCGGCCACGGCATCGAGGCGGCGACGAGCATGGTGGTCCTGCGCAACGCGCTGCGCGGTCTCGCCGCGACGGGGGCGGGCCCGGCCCGGCTCCTGGGCTGGCTGAACACCGTGGCCCACCATCTCACCGAACAGGTCACGGCCACCGTGGTCTGCGGCATCTACGATCAGCCGACCCGGGTGCTGGACTGGGCGCGGGCCGGCCACCCGCCGCCGGTCCTGATCCACGAGGGCACCGCCGCCGCCCTGCCGCTGCCCGGCGGCATGCTGCTGGGCGCGGTCGCCGAGGCGACGTACGAGGAGCGCCGGCTCGCCCTGGTGCCCGGCGACCGGCTGCTGATGTACACCGACGGGCTGATCGAGCGCCGGGACCGCTCCGTGGAGAAGGCGCTCGAACAGCTCCTGGCCACCGTCGGCGCCGCCACCCCGGAACTCGGTGAGCACCTCGACGTCCTGCTGACGCACGCGCGCTCCGACACCGACGACGACACGTGTCTCATCGGCATCGACGTGAGCTGAGGCGATGACCCCTCGGTTCGAACAACCGTGCCCTATAGTGAAGCTGGGGCAATGAACGCGAGGTGGGCCGACCGGCGATGGACAGTGGTGGAGGGGTGGCTGACGCGTCGCGCGTGAGCTTCCGCTGGGACTCCACACGCCCGGTTGCCTCACCCGGGGGATTCGACGCCTTCAGGCGCGAGTGGCAGGCACGGCTCGGTGATGGCCTGCCGCTGACGACCTTCAGCCCGGCCACCACGGACGACTTCCGGGTCAAGGGCCGCGTCGTCAAGCTGCGCGACGTGGTACTCACCGATTTCCACACTGCGTTGCCCCTGCGAACCGCGCCCGGCCCGAACGGAGATGAGGACTGGGTGCAGATGTTCCTGGTGCGGCGCGGCGCATGGATCATCGACGGCTCGCCCGACAGCGGCACGCACACCGTATCCGGCGGGCAGTTCCTGCTCCGGCACGGAGGGCGGCTGGCGAATTTCGAGACGGCGCCCCACACCGTGGCGCAGAACATCATCCTGCCCGCCGGGGCGCTCAAACCGCTGCTCGGGGGCCGGACCATCAAAGGGCCGGCGGATGGGGCCGAGGTGCGGCTGCTGGTGGCCCACGCGAACATGGTCCACTCCACCGTCGCCGACTTGAGCCCGGCCGGTGTGCAGGCCGTCCGCGGCACGCTGATCGAGCTGGCCAAGGCAGTGGCGATGCGTCGCTTCGACGATGTGGAGCCCCTGTTGACTCCCGCGCTCGCCCAGGCCGCGAAGGACTTCGCGGACCGCCATCTCGCCGACCCCGAGCTCTCTCCCACGATGCTGGCGCGTGAGCTGAACGTCTCCGTACGCACCCTCCAGCGGGCCTTCGCCGCGACGGGGGAGTCGGTGACCGCCTACATCCGCCACCGGCGGCTGGAAGAGGCCCGCCTCGCTCTCACCGCGCCGTCCGGCCTCAGCATCTCCGAACTCGCAGCGCACTGGCACTTCGCCGACAGCAGCCACTTCAACCGGGCCTTCAAGAAGCGCTACGGCCAGACCCCCACCGAATACGCCCGGCCGACGGCCGTCCTTCCGGCCGACGCGGGATCGCCGCGCAGGTGAAGGCCGCACGTGATCTCGTCAGCTGGGGTCAGGGAGCGGTTTCTGCGGACCGGGCGGTGTCGGTGTCGGCGCCGGTCAGGAGGCGTTCGGTCCCGGTGACGAGGGACCGCAGAGCGCCGTACGCGTCGGTGTGCGGCGCCGTGTCGACCTGCACCACATCGGCTCCGGCCCGCAGGTAGTCCACCACGTCGCGGCCGGAGGTCACGCCGCCGCGCGCCGCGATCGGCAGGGCGAAACCGCGCTTGCGCAGCCGCCGGACGGCCGCGAGAACCGGTGGTACGGCCCCGGGCCCCGCACAGCCGTGGCCGGACGTCTCGCCCGGCTCCGGGCCGCCGGTCCGCGGGGAGATGGTGACGGCGTCCGCGCCACCGGCGATCGCGGCGTGTACCCGGTCCTCCAGGCCCTCACCGACGGCCAGCCTGACGGAGAGAGGAAGTTCGACCCAGCAGCGTGTCTCGGACGTGTAGTCGTAGACGCGTTGGGGGCTGTCGTCCTCCAATCCCGATTCCTCATCGACGCACGAGACACCGAGTTCCACCCCCGGGCAGCCGGTGATCTCGACCGCTCGCGCGAGCATGCCCAGTTCCGCCGGTGAGTCGGCGTGCACGGAGGCGATGACCGGCAGGGATTCGTCGGCCAAGGAGCGCAGCATCCGCAGCCAGTGGTCGACCGGGCGTCTGGAGCAGGCTGTGCTGCCCAGCATGCCGACGGGCAGCCGCAGGATCCGTTCGTCCGGGGCTTCGGGAGGACAGGGATGGATGGTCTGCGTGACAACGGCCCCCGCTCCCTGCGCCAGCAACCTCCGGATGGTGCGCTCCTGGCCCGTCAGACGCCCGGACCCCACGACCACCGGAGTCTTCGCCCGCAGGCCCGGAAGGGGAAAGTCGGGCACGTGGTTCTCCATCGAACGGCGGACTGCGGGACTCAGGGGGACCGGGGCACCGGGCCACTCCGGGGACGACCGGAAGCGGCGTGTGCCTCCCTCTCGAAGGCTAAAAGGCCTGTACCAGCGCGCACTTGAACCACAGCGGCATGCCGACAGAACATATGCGCCACCGGGGCCGCCGTTGCGCATGGCCTACGGTCGTCAGGACCGCACCAACGCCGTAGGAGGTCGCCCATGTCCGACATCGGTGCCCATCGCAGGCGGGTGACGCTGACTTTCGACAACGGGCCGACCCCGGGCGTCACCGGGGACGTACTGGATGTGCTGGCGGATCACCGGGCCACCGCCACGTTCTTCGTAGTCGGCACCCGGCTGCGACAGGCGGGCGGCCGGGCTCTCGCGGCACGTGCGGTGGCGGAGGGCCACCGCATCGGGCATCACACCGCCACCCACACCCTGCAGCTCGGCGCCGCCGAGGATCCCGAGGCGGCGGTGGACGCGGAGATCACCGCCATCGAGCCCGATATCGACGCGTTGGCCGGAACCAGCGCGACACGAGGCGAACGGCTGTTCCGGCCGTACGCCGGCGGCGGCGTCCTCGACGAGCGGGTGTTCAGCCCGGCGGCCGTACGGTACCTCCAGCGGCACCGCTACACGTGCGTGCTGTGGAACACCTTGCCGCGCGACTGGGAAGACCCCACGGGCTGGGTGGACCGGGCACTCGCGGGCGTGGCCCGCACCGACTGGGCTGTCGTGGTCCTTCACGACATCGCCACCGGAGCCATGGACCGCCTGCCGGCGTTCCTGGACGGGGTGGCCGCGATGGGCGCCGAGATCGTCAGCGGCTTTCCCGACGCGTGCGTGCCCATCAGGCAAGGCCGACCGCTGTCTTCCGTATCCCATCTCACGGCGGGAGTTGAGTGACATGCGCCAGAAGCTGTCCCTTCGCCTCCACCACCACGCCTGGACGGTCGACGATCAGGAAGCCACCCGGCGCTTTCACGAGGACGTGATCGGCCTGCCCCTGCCGGCCACGTGGAGCGAGGTCGAGGACCGGCGGTCCGCGCTGCTGACGGCCACCCCCGCCGCCGTGGCCCGGCTGCGGGAGTGGCAGGCACGGCGCGGTGCGCTGGTCCGCGAGCAGGTGGCGCGGCTGTCCGAGAGCGACCGGGCGAGCCTGGCCGCGGCCGTTCCGGCGCTGCGCAGACTGGCCGAGAACCTGCACGAGGAGGTGGAAGGGCCATGACCGACACCCAGGGAAGCACCGCTCCGGCCGCGTTCGTCTGCGACGGCCTGGGGTACGCGTTCGGGGAGATCAAGGCGGTCGATGACGCCGGGCTCACCGGCCGGGAGAACGTGGAGCTGTTCGCCCGCGTCTTCGACGTGACCCGCCGGGAGCGGGCCGCGCGCGTGGCGCGGGTGCTGGAGGCGGTCGATCTCACCCCGGCGGCCGACCGGCTCGCCAAGACGTACTCCGGCGGCATGATCCGCCGCCTCGAACTGGCCCAGGCGCTGGTCAGCGCCCCGGCTGCTGATGCTGGACGAACCGACCATCGGCCTGGACCCGATCGCCCGGACCAGCGTGTGGGAGCACATCAACGCGGTACGGGCCGCCACCGGGATGACCGTGCTGGTCACCACGCACTACATGGATGAGGCCGATCAGTACTGCGACCGTGTCGCTCTGATGCACCGAGGCCGGATCCACGCCCTCGGAACGCCCGGCCGGCTCCGCTCCGAGCCGTCGCACCGCGTCACGGGTCGGCTGAGGCCGCCGCGCTCACGCCGGACGGTCCGCCCGACCCCCTGGTGACCGCGCCGCGCGCCCGCGCCGGCTGGCGGATACTGCCCGCGCGGGTCGGCGCGATGTGCGTGGTCGAGCTGCAGAAGCTGCGGCACGACCGCACCGAGCTGTACACGCGGGCCGTCCAGCCCGCCCTGTGGCTGCTGATCTTCGGCGAGACGTTCACCCGGCTCAAGGCCATACCGACCGGCGGCACGCCGTACATCGACTATCTCGCACCCGGCATCATCGCCCAGTCCGCGATGTTCATCGCCATCTTCTACGGGATCCAGATCAGGCAAGGCCGTTCGCCGCGGGGGTGAAGGCGCTGATCCAGGCGGTCGTGGTGATCGTCATCGCGGTGGCGCTCGGGGTGGCGCTGACCTGGAATCCGCTGCGGCTCCTCGGGGTGGCCCTCACGGTGGTCCTGGGATCGGCCTTTTTCTCCTGCCTGTCGATGACCATCGCGGGGATCGTGCTGACCGGCGACCGGCTGATGGGCATCGGCCAGGCCATCACCATGCCGCTGTTCTTCGGCTCCAACGCGCTGTATCCGGTGGCCCTCATGCCCGGCTGGCTCCAGGCCGTCAGCACCGCCAATCCGCTGAGCTACCAGGTCAACGCGTTGCGCGGACTGCTGCTGGGCACTCCGGACCACCTCGCACTCGACTACACCGTCCGGGTGCTGGCCGCGGCGGCCGGTATCGCGGCGGCTTCCTCGCTGCTGGGGCGGCCGGCGCGCTGACCCGGTGCGCACCACCGGCCCGGCAGGCGCCCCGGCGTCGCGCGGGTCTCATACTCGAGCGGTAGCGAGCACTCCTCCTCCGGGAGGACAGGGCCACGTCCGTCTGGTGTGCCGGCACCAGGCGGCAGTGCCAGCACCGGCACGATGCCTCGGGACGGCTCTCCGGCCAGGCTGGTCTCCTACCCCCACCCAGGACTGGAGATCCGTTTCCCGTGGCTACCTTGCTCTATCGGTTGGGCCGGACCGCCTTCCGGCGGCGCTGGCTCGTGACGTTGTTGTGGGCAGTGCTCCTCGGCGCCGTCGGTCTCGGCGCCGCCAAGGCTCCGGCCGCCTCCGACGACGGCACGTCCTTCCTGCCCGGCATCGAGGCCCAGAAGGCCTTCGACCTGATCGGAGAGCGTTTTCCCGGCTCGGACGCCAACGGTGCCAACGCGCGGATCGTGTTCGTCGCACCCGACGGGGAGAAGGTGACCGCGGCCGGCAACCGCGCGGCCATCGAGGCACTGGTGACGCAGGCCGCCGACGCGCCCGAGGTCGCCGGGGCCGTGAACCCGTTCACGGCGGGTGCGGTGAGCAAGGACGGCTCCACCGCCTACGCCACGGTGAACTACCAGGCGAAGGCCCGCGACCTCACGGACGCGGACAAGGCCGCCCTGGAGAAGGCCGTCGACACGGCTCGCGCCGCGGGCCTCACGGTCGAGGTCGGAGGCAACGCCCTCGCCGAACAGCCCGCGGCGGGCGGCTCGTCCGAGGCCATCGGCATCGTGCTGGCCGCCGTCGTCCTGCTGATCACCTTCGGATCCCTCGCCGCCGCCGGTCTTCCCCTGCTCACCGCCGTCGTCGGCATCGGGATCAGCATGGCCGCCATCATGGCCCTGGGCAGCGTCTTCGGTCTCTCCATGACCACCGGGACGCTCGCCACGATGCTCGGACTCGCGGTCGGCATCGACTACGCCCTGTTCGTGGTCTCCCGTTACCGGGAGGAGCGCGCGAACGGGCACGCCCCGCGCGAGGCGACCGGCCTCGCGGTCGGCACGGCCGGTTCCGCCGTGGTCTTCGCCGGTCTCACGGTTGTCATCGCGCTGGCCGGTCTGACGGTGGTCGGCGTGCCGATGCTGACCAAGATGGGCCTGTGCGCGGCGGGCGCCGTGGTCGTCGCCGTCCTGATCGCCCTGACGCTGGTCCCGGCCCTGCTCGGCATGTGGCCCGACGCCGTACTGTCCCGCCGTACCCGCAAGGGCGGCCCGGCGGCCCAGCCGACCGGCAACGGCGGCTCCCGGTGGGCGCGTTTCGTGCTGCGCCGCCCGGTGGCCGTCCTGGTGGTGTGCGTCGCGGGCCTGGGCGCCCTGGCGCTGCCCGCCGCCCAGTTGGAGATGGGCATGCCGGGGGCGGAGTCCAAGCCGGTCTCGTCGACGGAACGGCGCGCCTACGACGCCCTCGCGGACGGTTTCGGCGCGGGCTTCAACGGACCGCTGACGATCGTGGCGGACGTCAAGGGTGCCCCCGACCCCAAGGGGGCCGTGACCGCGATCGCCGAGGAGATCCGCGCGACCCGCGGGATCGTGTCCGTCTCGCCCGCGCGGTTCAACCCGGCCGGGGACGCGGCGCTCTTCTCGGCCGTCCCGGCCACCGGCCCCAACGACGAGCGCACCAAGGACCTCGTCCAGAGCATTCGCGCCGAGCGCGCGGATCTCGAACGGGACACCGGGGCGACCTTCGAGGTCACCGGCAGCACCGCGCTGGACATCGACGTCGCGCAGGCCCTCCAGGACGCGCTCGTGCCCTATCTGGCCGTCATCGTGGTGCTGGCACTGATCCTGCTGCTGGTGGTCTTCCGTTCCGTGCTCGTGCCCGTCAAGGCGGCCTTCGGGTTCCTGCTGTCGGTGCTGGCCGCCCTCGGCGCGGTCGTGGCGGTCTTCCAGTGGGGCTGGGGCGCGGAACTGCTCGGCGTGGAGCAGGCCGGTCCCATCATGAGCCTGATGCCGATCTTCCTGGTGGGCATCGTCTTCGGCCTGGCGATGGACTACGAGGTGTTCCTCGTGGCCCGCATGCGGGAGGCGTACGTCCACGGGGACCGCGCTCCCCAGGCGGTCGTCACCGGCTTCCGGCACAGCGCGCGGGTGGTCGTCGCCGCGGCCGTGATCATGATCGCGGTCTTCTCCGGGTTCGTCGGCGCCGACGAGTCGATGATCAAGACCATCGGTTTCGGCCTCGCCGTCGCGGTGCTGTTCGACGCCTTCATCGTCCGCATGGCGCTCGTGCCCGCGGTGCTGGCGCTGCTGGGCGACAAGGCGTGGTGGCTGCCCCGCCGGCTCGACCGGCTGCTGCCCCGCGTCGACGTCGAGGGAGCGGGGCTCGCGGCGTCACCTGGACCGGGAGCCGCACCGGCGGGCGACGAGCCCGTGCCGCGGGAGACGGCCCGTATCTGAGGCCTGTACCCGAGGCCCGTGTCCGAGGCCCGTATCGCCGGTCGCGGTGCCGAGAACGACGGCGCCGCGACCCGCGGTGTGTGAGCATGTTCGTCCCTGGATTTCTCTCGGAGCGTGATGAGCACGAGCTTGCGGCGCCGGGCGGCGGCCCGTCCGAAGGCCGTCGAGGCCGCGTCACTCGGCCTGCTGTTCGCCGTCACCGTCGCCGGTGTCGTCCTCGCCCGGGCGGTGACGCCCGAGCCGCCGCCGGTCTGGCGCGGCATCGCGATCGCCGCCGTCGCCTGCGCCGCGCAGCACTGGCAACGGGGGAGGCCCCTGCAGGTCCTGGTCGCGACCGCGCTGTGCACCACGGCCCAGGGCGCGCTGGGCTATCTCATGACGCCCTTGCTGATGGCCCCGCTCCTGACCGCGCAGTACCTCACCGCCGTACGCACCCCGCGCCGCACCACCTGGAACAGTGCGCTGGCGGCCACCACATGTGTGGCCCTCACCGGCGTGTTCCTCCCCTCCTTCCTCCACTCCCTGATCATCGGCGTCGTCAATCCCGCGGCGTGGATCCTGCTGTCCGCGGCCTTCGGCAGCTACATCCGGGTACGCCGCGAGTACGCCGTGGCCCGTGCCGAGCACGCCGACCGCCGACGGGAGGAAGAGGCACGGCACCGGGTGATCCAGGAACGCATGCGCATCGCCCGCGAACTGCACGATGTGGTCGCCCATCACATGACCCTGGCCGACGCCCAGGCCGGTGCCGCGAAGCACCTCGCGCGGACCCACCCCGACAAGGCCTTCGAGATCATCGACAAGCTGCCCGGCACCACGGCCGCGGCACTGCGCGAACTCAAGGCCACCGTGGGACTGCTGCGGCAGGACACCGACCCGGCGGACGACCTGGCCCCCGCGCCGGGACTGCGCCAACTGCCCGACTTGGTCGACTCCTGCTCGGCGGCGGGCCTGGAGGTCACCGTCACCGTCGAGGGGCGGCAGCAACCGCTCCCCCCGGTACTCGACCTGACGGCCTACCGGATCATCCAGGAAGCGCTCACCAACGTCACCAAGCACGCCGCCACCCGCACCGCACAGGTCCGGCTCGGGTACGCGCGCCACTACCTGACCCTGACCATCACCAACGACACCGCCACCGACCACCCCGTGGCGGCGCCCGGCTCCCACGGCGGCTTCGGCCTGCTCACCATGCGCGAGCGCGCCACGTCGGCGGGCGGCACCCTCCACGCCGGCCACCGCCCGCAGGGCGGCTTCCAGGTCGCCTGCACCCTTCCGCTCGACAGCCACATCGACAGCCACGTCACCAGCCCGGACGAAAGCCCCGCCACATGACCATCCGCGTCCTGCTCGCCGACGACCAGGCCCTGCTGCGCGCCACCTTCCGCATCCTCATCGACTCGGCCGAGGACATGACGGTGATCGCGGAGGCGGCCGACGGACACGAAGCCGTCGACCTCACCGCGACGCACCGGCCCGACGTGGTCATCATGGACATCCGCATGCCGAACGCCGACGGAGTGACGGCCACCGCCGCCATCTGCGCCCGGCCGGAACTGGCGGACACCCACATCCTCGTCCTCACCACCTTCGAGAACGACGAGAACGTCGCCAAGGCCCTGCGCGCGGGCGCGAGCGGCTTCCTCGGCAAGGGCGTCAGCCCCGACGTCCTCCTGTCGGGCATCCGCACGGTCGCGGCGGGCGAAGCCCTGCTGTCGCCCGCCGCCACCGCGGCCCTCATCACCCGCTTCCTGGCCACCCCGGACACCGACGGCTTCCTCGCCCTCCCCGACGCCGTGAAGGCCCTCACCGACCGCGAACGCGAAGTCACCGCCCTGGCCGCACACGGCAAGTCCAACGCCGACATCGCCGCCCAGCTCGTGCTGAGCCCGCTGACCGTACGGAGCCACATCCACCGCGCCATGACCAAGCTGCACGCCCGCGACCGCGCGCAACTCGTCGTCGTCGCGTACCAGAGCGGCCTGGTGAAACCACACCCACATCGGACGTGAACGACCCATCGGCAATGGGGTGCACGTTCCCCATGAGCGACATACCGGTGACACCCGCGCGGTAGGGAACAGTCTTGTCGCCCGCCTGAGGAGTCCGTATGACGTTCAACCCGTTGGAGCAGCGGGGCATCCCCCTCGACCGTCAGATCCGCAACTGGCGTGAGCTGGACGTTTCCCCCATCGACCCGGATCGCTGCGATCCGTACACCCGGTGCCGCGTCATCGCCATGAACGGCATCGAGATCGAGGCGATCCTGTTCAGCCACCAGATGGCGCGCCACTGCCCGGACCTCGATGTGAAGCGGGAGCTGGCCCGGACCCGCTATGTCGAGGCGCAGCAGCAGAAGGCGGTGAACTGGCTGCTGCCGGGCGTCGCCTCGGTGCTGGAGACGACGATCGCCTACGAGCAGGTGGCGGTGGACCTGACGGCGTGGGTGGCCCGCATGGAGCCCGATCCGTATCTCACGCAGGCGTACCAGTTCGGGGTGCTGGAGGACTTCGATCACCTGTACCGGTACGCGAACCTGTACGAGATGATCGAGCACCGTAAGGCGGAGGAGATCGTCCAGGGGCTGACGGAGGTCATGCCGGGCCGTCCGACGGAATACCATCACCGCAACCCGGTCGACAACGTCCGCGAGCCCTATGACCGGACGCGGGTCGATCCGCTCTCCAGGCTGCACGCGCTGACGATCATGGCGGCGGAGCAGCAGACCATGAATTTCTACATGAACGTCGGCCCGACCTACATGGAGCCGATCGCCCGTCAGCTCTACCAGGAGATCGGGCTGATCGAGGAGGAGCACGTCACCCACTACGAGTCCCTGGTCGATCCGGGCGAGAGCTGGTGGGAGCGGCTGGTGGTCCATGAGTACAACGAGTGCTACCTCTACCACTCCTTCATGGAGCAGGAGCCGGACCCCAAGGTGAAGGCCGTCTGGGAGCTGCACCTGAACATGGAGCTGGAGCATCTGCGCATCGCCGGTGATCTGATGCGCCGCAACGACGGGCGCGAGCCCGAGGAGGTCGTCGCCCGCGAGCTGCCGAACGCGCTCACCTTCGAACCCAACAAGGCATACGTCCGTGAGCTGCTGGCCACCCAGATGGACCTCACGACGCTCGGCACCGGTTACGTACGGGACGCACACGAGCGGTTCGAGGCCATGCAGGCGCGGCTCAACGACGGCGATCAGCCGCCGAGCAAGCGCGTGATGGAGCAGCACCGCGAGATGTTCGGCCGGGAGTACCGGCTGGAAACCGAGGGCGAGCACCCCGCGCCGTCCCAGCGCTCCCGCGACTGACCACCCACCCCGGCCTCAAGGAGGACATCGTGACCGACGACGCTCAGCGCCATGCCCCTGACGGTATGGACGATGTGGTGGCGCTCCTGACGCGTCAGCACGGCGAGATCCGCAACCTCTTCGACGAGGTGGAGCGGGCCTCGGGGGACGACCGGCGGGATGCCTTCCGCCGCCTGGTCCGGATGCTGGCCGTCCACGAGACGGCGGAGGAGGAAGTGGTGCACCCCGTGGCACGCCGGTCCTTCGACGGCGCGGAAGCGGTGGTCGATGACCGGCTGCGGGAGGAGAAGGAGGCCAAGGAGAAGCTCAGCCGCCTCGACGGGATGGACACCGCCGACGCCGCATTCATGCCCCTGCTGAGGGAGTTGCGCACCGAGGTCATGGCGCACGCCCGCGCCGAGGAGCGGTACGAATTCGCGCAACTGCGGCGACACACCGAGCCCCGGCAGCTCGCCACCATGGCCAAGGCGGTCCAGGCCGCCGAAGTGACGGCTCCCACCCATCCGCATCCGGGCGTGGAGACCGCCGCGAAGAACATCGCGCTCGGGCCGATGGCGGCTGTGATCGACCGCACCCGTGACACCATCCGCAAGGCCATGGGCGGGGACGGCTGAGGTCAGCCGGTGCCCACCGGATCGGTGTGCAGGCGGGCGAGCAGTTGCGCGTGGTGCAGGTCGGCGACCGGTGCCAGCAGGTCCGGGTGGCGCAGCAGCGGCGCCGCCTTCCGGTCGTGGGCGTCGGGGGCCGTCAGGCGCCGGAAGTCGACCGGTGAGGCGGCGGCGTGCTCGCAGGCGGCGAGCGCCGCCACGGCCGCCTCGGCCAGGGCGGGCGAGGCGAGCAGGGCCGCCGCCCAGCTCGCCACCACCTCGTCCACCCAGGTGCGCCAGGCGAGGTCCGCCGCGTTCACCTCCTGCGGCTCTGTGCCCAGGAGCCATTCCAGCCGGGCGGAGCCGCCCGGCCCCGCCATCGCCACGAGTGCCGCTTCCGTCACGGTCGGATACCGGAGCCAGGCGGCCACGGTCACGGCCTGCCGGGCCTGGGCCTCGGCGAGCACGGTGCTCATGGCTCCTCCGGTCGCCGGATAGGCGCGGACCAGCCATTGGGACGTGGCGGCGATGATGGATGACAGATCCCCGGACAACGAAGCCACTCCTCTCCTTCCGGTGGCGTCGATCCACCATACGGGTGAGGCGGGCATAAGGGGACCCTTGGGGTGCCGCGTGCGGAAGCGGACAGGACCGGAAGCCGAGACACGCCCTAGGGGCGTTCGCCCACCCCGGTCGCCGCTTCGTGGACGCGGCCCGCTGCCGAGTCGGCGGCCAGTGGCGCCGTGGGGCCGCCCGCTCCCCGGCGCAGCCCGCGCAGGAACTCCTCGATGGCGTCGGTGGCGGTGTGCCGGGGCTCCCACCCCAGCTCCCGCCGGGCGCGTGTGGTGTCCATCAAGGGGATCCGCAGCACCGCGTCCAAAAGCTCCGGGGAGGCCGGTGCCAGATGCAGCTTCCAGGCGCTCGCGACCGCGCCGCGCAGCAAGGGCCGGGGCAGGCGGAAGACCCGCGCGCCCAGGATCTCCGCGAGGGTCGCGGCGTCCACCGGCGGTTCGGCCGCGATGTTGAACGCGCCGCGTACGTCCCGGACGGCCGCGGCCCGGTAGGCCGTCGCGGCGTCCTCGGTGTGCAGCACCTGGAACCGCAGCCCGGGCACATCCGGGACGACGGGCACGAGTCCCGGCCGCACCAGGCTGCCCGGCACCAGCGGCCCGCCGAAGAGGCGGCGCTGCTGGGAGGCGGACTGCCGCTGGAACAGGAAGCCGGGCCGCATCCGCACCACGCGAAGGTCCGGGTGACGCTGCTCGAACCCGTCGAGGAAGCGCTCCAGATACGCCTTCTCCCGGGTGTACGCGGCCTCCGGCCAGCCATGGGTGGGCCAGGACTCGTCGACCCCGCGGTCCTTCGGCCCCGGCGAGTACGCGCCCACCGACGAGGCATGGACCAGCGCGGGGACACCCGCGGCGGCCACGGCCTCGAAGACCCGGACACTGCCCAGCACATTGCCGCGCCACGTGGTGACCGGCTCATGGGTGGGCTGGAACAACCAGGCCAGATGCACCACCACATCCGCGTCGCGGAAGTGCGGTACCAGCTCCACATCGGGGTCGCCGAGGTCCACGGCTCGCCACGCCGTCTTCTCCGGTGTCCAGTCGGGGACGCGGCGCGCGAGCCCCAGGATCGAGGACACGGCCGCCTCCTCGCCGAGCGCCCGCACCACCGCGGAGCCGACGTTGCCGGTGGCGCCCACGACGACCACCCGCAGGCCGGTCGCGCCGTCACCCCGCCGGCCCCGCGTGTTCGTGCTGTTGCCAGGCGCGGTCATCGGCCCTCACCTCCTCGCGAAAACGGCTCGTCACCCATGTCCCGGCCACGCCGGGGCGCGTCTCGCGCGCCGTACGGTCAGGGCGCACACGGCGGCCCCGGCGGCCGTGCCGGCGGCGGCCAGCAGTCCGTGGTGGTGGGAGGCCCACAGCTGGGGGCTGCGGGACGTCGCCCGGTCGTCGAAGGCCCCGTGGGTTCCGTAGTCGCGGCCGTCGGTGCCGTCGGCCGGGGCCCACAGGTTCGTCGGCTGGTCCGGGGCGCGGGAGAAATCCGCCTGCTGGGAGTCGTAGCCGGTGCGGGCGAGGTACCGGTCCAGCAGCCCCGGGGCGAACTTGTTCGCGATCAGTGTCGCGACGGTGGAGCCGGCCACCCAGTACTCGCGTCGCTCGGGGTGGTCGGCGGCGTACAGGATCCCCCGCGCGGCGACCTCCGGCTGGTAGATCGGCGGCATGGGCATGGGGTGCCGCGACAGGCGGGAGAGCACCCAGCTGAACTGGGGCGTGTTCACGCCGGGCAGGTGCACCATGGTGACCCGTACCCGGCTGTGGTCGTGCAGCAGCTCGCAGCGCAGGGATTCGTGGAAGCCCTGGATGGCGTGCTTGGCCGCGCAGTAGGCGGCCTGCAGGGGGATGCCGCGGTGCGCGAGGGCGGAGCCGACCTGCACGATGGCGCCACGGTCTCTGGGCACCATACGGCGCAGCGCCGCCTGGGTGCCGTGGACGAACCCCAGGTAGGTCACGCGCGTGACCCTCTCGAACTCCTCCGCCTCGATCTCCTGGACGGGCGCGAAGACCGTGGTGAAGGCGGCGTTCACCCAGACGTCGATCGGCCCCAGCTCCCGTTCCACCCGCGTGGCCGCCGCGTCGACGGCCGCGGCATCGGAGACGTCGACGCTGATGGGCAGGGGATGGCCACCGGCCGCCGACACCTCCCGCGCGGCGGCTTCCAGCCCACGGGCGCCACGCGCCAGCAGGGCGACCGCGGCGCCCCGCCCGGCGAAGGCGTGCGCCGCCGCGCGGCCGATGCCGGCGCCGGCTCCGGTGATGACGACGATCCGGTGCCCGTGGGGTTCCGGCCTTCCGCCCGGGGCGTTGTCGGTCACCGCTGCTGCGCTCGGGCGTCGCCCTTCATCCCGAAAGCGGAGGTGGCCAGCCCCAGGAGGAAGATCACCGCACCGGTGACCACATTGCTGATCATCGTGCCCGTGCTGATCGATGGCCCGTAGACCACCCAGGGCGTGATGATCGTCCATACGCCGATCGCCGCCACGACCCAGCCCAGCCCGTGGGTGCGCTCGTAGGCCGAGCCGAAGCCGAGCGCCAGGATCGCGACCGCCAGCCCGGTGATGAGGTTGTTGACGGTCAGCCCCGTCCCGGTGTCGAAGAAGCCCACCACCCACGGGGAGACGGCCAGGTACAGCCCGGCCAGCAGGGTCAGCCCCTCGACCGCCCGGGCCTGCGGAGTCGTCGCCGCCCGCTCGTAGCGGGCCCTGAGCTCCATCAGGTCGGGATGCTCTTCGATGCGGGAACCATGCGTGGTCATGATGACGAACCTCCTTCCGAGGCGTTCAGCGCCGGGTAGCCACCAGGAGCGGGCCCAATCAGCACGGCCGTGCCGGATTCTCCGGGCAGGCGCCGCGGCTTCCACCGGTCGTCGCGGCAGGGCCGGGTACCCGGGGGCGGCAGGCGATGAGCAGGAGGTGCGCCGATGGCCCGCATGCCCCGTACTCTCACGGTTCCGGCCCGGATCGAGACGCGGTGGGCGGCGGGCAGACGACTCTTCCTGACCTCCGCGGCCCTGCTGGCCGTCGTGGGCGCGATCGGCCGGGGCGCCGGCTGGGTGACGCTGACCGCCACGCTCGGCCCGACGGCATACGTCCTGCTCGTCCACCCGGAGAGCGAGGCGGCCCGGCTGCGCAACTCCTCGCTGGGACACCTGATGGCCATCGCCTGCGGCCTCGCGTGCCTGGCCGTCTTCGGGCTGTGGCAGCACCCGTCGGTGGTCGAACAGAAATACGACACCTGGGCGCAGATCGGCGCCCAGGCCCTCGCCGTGGGCCTGACCCTCCTCCTGCTCGAACTGATCGAGGCCCAGCACCCGCCCGCCGCCGCCACGGCCCTGCTGATCTCCTCCGGTATCGCCCGGCCGGGACCGCCCCTGTACGGCATGCTCACCGGGCTGGTCCTGCTGATCGCGGGTGCCGCCCTGCTCGCGTGGGCCGGCGGGCGGGCGGGCACCTCCGCCGCACGGGAGGAAGCCCCGCACGGGAAGGCGGGGGAAGCGGATGAATGACACCCCCGCCTCGTCGCCGTGGACCCTCCGGGCGTACGTCTTCCTCGGCGACGGCGAACGCGGCGCCCTGGTGGGGCCGCGCGGCGAGATGGTGTGGCTGTGCGCACCCCGCTGGAACAGCGACGCGGTGTTCTCCACCCTGATCGGCGGCCCGGGGGAGTTCCTTCTGGGCCCCGAGGACCACTGGAACGTCTGGGGCGGCTCCTACGAGGACGGCACCCTCATCCACGTCGGCCGCTGGGTCACCGGCGACGCCGTGCTCGAATGCCGGGAGGCGCTGGCGGTGCCCGCCGCCCCGGACCGGCTGGTCCTGCTGCGCCGCGTGCGGGCGGTGCGCGGCGACGCCCGCCTGCGGCTGAGGCTCGATGTCCGCCCCGGTTTCGGCGCGCACACGATGACCGGCCTGCGGCAGGAGCGCGGAATCTGGTCGGCCCACGGCGGTGGACTGCGTCTGCGCCTCGCCGGAGCGGCCGATGCCACCCCCGGCCGGCAGGGGTCGCTGGAGGCACGCTTCACGGTGGCCTCCGGCGAGACGCGCGATCTCGTCCTGGAAATCGGCACCCGGGCGATGACGGAGGAGCCGGATCCGGAGCGGCTGTGGGAGACCACCGCACGCCACTGGGCCCGCGCCGTACCGGACTGCTCCGCGCTGGCCGCCCCGCGCGACGCCCGCCACGCCTACGCCATCCTCAACGGGCTGACCAGCGCCTCCGGCGCCATGGTGGCCGCCGCCACCACCTCGCTCCCGGAGCGGGTCAACACCGACCGCAACTACGACTACCGCTTCGCATGGATCCGGGACCAGTGCTACGCCGGTCTGGCCGTGGCGGCGCACGGCCCGCACCCCCTCCTGGACGCGGCCGTGGGCTTCGTGACCGAACGGCTGCTGGCCGACGGCGGCGATCTGCGCCCCGCGTACACCGTCACCGGCGACACGGTGGCCGGGGAACGCTCCCTGCCGCTGCCCGGCTACCCGGGCGGCACCGACCGGGTGGGCAACCGCGCCGGCCGGCAGTTCCAGCTGGACGCCTTCGGCGAGATGCTGCAGCTGTACGCCGCCGCGGCCCGCCTCGACCGGCTCGATGCGGACGCCCGCCGCGCCCTCGACGTGGCCGTGGCCGCCGTCGAGCGCGACTGGCCGCGCCCCGACGCGGGTCTGTGGGAGCTGGAGGAGCGCTGGTGGACCCACTCACGGCTCTGCGCGGTGGCCGGACTGCGCGCCGTGGCGCGAGACGTGCGGGACCGGGCCGCGCGGGAGTGGGACGGCCTGGCCGACGCGATCCTGCGCGAGACCCGCCGCCGCTGTCTGGGCCCCGCGGGTCACTGGGCCCGGGCCGAGGACGACGACGGGCCGGAAGCCGCCCTGCTGCTGCCGCTGGCCCGCGGTTGCCTCCCCGCGGACGACCCCAGCGGGCCGCGCACCCGCCGGTTCATCGAGGAGCGGCTGGCCAGGGACGGCTATCTCTACCGTTTCCGCCACGGCGACCAGCCCCTGGAGGAGGCCGAGGGAGCCTTCCTGCTGTGCGGCTTCATGATGGCGCTCGCCGCCCACCGCCAGCGCGATCGCGTCAGCGCCTTCCGCTGGTTCGAACGCACCCGGGCCGCCTGCGGCCCGCCGGGGCTGTTTGCCGAGGAGTACGACGTCCGTCGGCGCCAGCTCCGCGGCAACCTGCCCCAGGCGTTCGTCCACGCCCAACTGCTGGAGGCGGCGGTGCGTCTCGGCGCCGACGAGGACCCCGGTCAGTCCTTCCGTTCCTGACGGTGGCTCTTGCCCGGCAGGAACTCCTGGATCTTGGCCTTGACGCCCTGCCGGACCATGTCCGCCCGGTCGCTGTCGCCCTTGGCGATGGCCGAGGCCGCGGCCTCGATCTGATCGAGGCTGGCGTGCGGGGGAATCGGGGGCACGGCGGGGTCGGTGCGGAAGTCGATGACGAAGGGGCGGTCGGCGCCGAGCGCCTTGTGCCAGGCGGATTCCACCCCTTCCGGAGTCTCCACCCGCACCCCCTCCAGGCCGATGGAGCGGGCGAAGTCCGCGTACGGCACGTCGGGCAGCGCCTGGGAGGGCAGGAACTGCGGAGCGCCGGACATCGCGCGCATCTCCCAGGTGACCTGGTTGAGGTCGTGGTTGTTGAGCACGGCGATGATCAGCCGGGGGTCCTGCCACTCGGGCCAGTACTTGGCCGCGGTGATCAGCTCGGCCATGCCGTTCATCTGCATGGCGCCGTCGCCCACGATGGCCAGGGTCGGCCGGTCGGGGTGCGCGAACTTGGCGCCGATGACGTACGGGACGCCGGGGCCCATGGTGGCGAGCGTGCCGGACAGCGAGCCGCGCATGTTCCCGCGGATGCGCAGGTGGCGTGCGTACCAGTTGGCGGCCGAGCCGGAGTCGGCGGCCAGGATCACATCGTGGGGGAGCAGGGCGTCCAGCGCGTGGACGACGTATTCGGGGTTGATGGGGTCGGCGTCCACGGCGGCGCGCCGTTCCATGACCTTCCACCAGCGGGCGGTGTTCTTCTCGATCTTCTTGCGCCACGAGCCGTGCTTCTTGCGCTTCAGCTTCGGAAGCAGGGCCTTGACCGTCTCCCGGGAGTCCCCGACGAGGTTGACCTCGAAGGGGTACCGCAGGCCGACCATGAAGGGGTCGATGTCGATCTGCACGGCGCGGGCCTGGTCGAGATCCGGCATGAACTGGGTGTAGGGGAAGCTGGAGCCGACGACGAGCAGGGTGTCGCACTCCTGCATCAGTTCATAGGAGGGCCGGGTGCCCAGCAGCCCGATGGCACCGGTGACATACGGCAGGTCGTCGGGGAGGGCGTCCTTGCCCAGGAGGGCCTTGGCCACCCCGGCGCCGAGCACATCGGCGAGCTCCTCGACTTCGGCCCGTGCTCCGCGGGCGCCCTGGCCGATGAGGATCGCCACCTTCTCCCCGGCGTTGAGCACTTCGGCGGCGCGGTCCAGGTCGGCGGCGGCCGGGATGGGCGCGTAGGAGGCCATGCCCAGGCTGGAGGGCACCATCTTGAACGCGTGGGTCGGCGGGGAGTAGTCGAGCTCCTGTACATCGGCCGGGATGACGACGGCGGTCACCGTGCGCTTGGCGCGGGCCGTGCGCATCGCGCGGTCCAGGACGTTGGGGAGCTGCTCGGGGACGGTGACCATCTCGCAGAATTCGGCGGCCACGTCCTTGTAGAGGCTCAGCAGGTCGACTTCCTGCTGGTAGGAGCCGCCCATGGCGCTGCGGTTGGTCTGGCCGACGATCGCCACCACCGGCACGTGGTCGAGCTTGGCGTCGTACAGGCCGTTGAGCAGGTGGATGGCGCCGGGGCCCGACGTCGCCGCGCACACCCCCACGCGTCCGGAGAACTTGGCGTAGCCGACGGCCTCGAAGGCGGCCATTTCCTCGTGCCGGGCCTGAACGAACCGGGGCTTGTTGCCGGCCCGCTCCCAGGCGGCGAGCAGGCCGTTGATGCCGTCGCCCGCGTAGGCGAAGACATTTTCGACGTCCCACTCACGCAGGCGCTGGAGGATGTAGTCGGACACTTTGAGTGACACAAGTCTTCCTCTCGTCATGGCGTGCGGGGGAGCGCGGGGCCCCGATACCAAGATCTACACACTGCGCATCGTCCCGGCATCCCGCACCACGCCGGGACGCCCGTTTGGCGGAAGGCGGGCTCTAGGGCAGCGGAGTGCCTCCGGTGGCATTGACGATCTCCGCCGTGATGTAGCCGGCCTGCTGCGATGCCAGGAACACATAGGCGGGGGCCATCTCGGCGGGCTGCGCCGGGCGGTTCAGGGGGCTCTGGGCGCCGAACTCCGAGGCGTCCGGCAGCGTGGCGGGGATCAGCGGGGTCCACACGGGGCCCGGGGCGACGGCGTTGACGCGGATACCGCGCTCGGCGAGGTTGCCGGCCAGTCCCTGGGTGAAGGTGACGATCGCGCCCTTGGTGGTGGCGTAGTCCAGCAGGTGGGAGCTGGGCTTGTACGCCTGAACCGAGGTGGTGTTGATGATGCTGCCGCCTTCCGGGATGTGCGGAAGGGCCATCTTGCACAGCCAGAACATGGCGTAGAGATTGGTGCGCATCACCCGGTCGAACTGTTCGGTGGGGATCTCCTCCAGCCCCTTGGGCCGGGCCATCTGGTACGCGGCGTTGTTGACCAGGACATCGATCCCGCCGAAGGTCTCGACCGCCCGGTCCACCAGCCCTTGACATGCGCTTTCCTCGCGGATGTCACAGGAGACCGGCACCGCTCGGCGCCCGGCGGACTCCACGAGACGCACCGTCTCCTCGGCGTCCTTCTCCTCCTCGGGTAGATGGCTGAAGAGCACATCGGCGCCCTCCCTGGCGAACGCGAGGGCGACCGCGCGCCCGATCCCCGAGTCACCCCCGGTGATCACCGTGCGCCGGTTCTTCAGCAGCCCGTGGCCCTCGTAGCTGTCCTCGCCGTGGTCGGGCCTGGGCTCCATCGGTTCGGTCTCACCGGGATGCGCCTGGTCCTGCTGGGGGAACTCCGGCCGTGGATGCTGCTCCACCGGATGACGCTGTTCGTGCTGGTTCACGGGGCACCTCCCGGGCCGCGGGGGTCGGACGGAATCGTCCGACCCCAGGTGCCCTACGGGATGCCGGGGCAAACGCCACCGGTCGCCGCTGAACGGCTCGCGGGCGTGGGTGGCCAGGAAGTTGTCGACCACGAGGACGTCCCCGCGCCGCCGAGCGGCTCCTGAGCGGACCGTGGCCGCGCGGAGGGGAAGCCCCCTCCGCGCGGCGTGTCGCGGCAAGGCTCAGACGGTGAGGGCCACGTTGATGCAGACGCCCACCGCGATGATGACCAGCAGTATCCACGGCCACAAGGGCCGTTCCTTGCCTGGCTTCCAACCCGAGGTCTGTGTCATCGCCGATTCCCGTGCGGTGCGAGGTGAGTGTCGGGCGCGGTTGCGCCGACATCTGGGACTGTACGCACGGTTCGGGGTCCGCGGAGGAGAGTGATCTCCAGTTCCGAGGTGCAGAAAACTGCATCTTCCGGGTCGACCGCACTGCCGCGGAAACCGCGCCACCCGGGGCCAACCTGCCCTATGTGCCGCCTCCTGGAGACATGGTGGAACCAACGCGGTGCGCTCCGGCGGACGGCTCTGGCAGCGCTGCTGTCAGCGATCTGACCGGCGGTCGCCGACACACCCCTCGGATCACGCGTTGCTGGCGTTGAGGTACGTGAGCACCGCGCGCACCCGCCGGTGGCCGCCGTCGGTGGTGGGCAGGCCGAGCTTGCTGAAGATGTTCCCGATGTGCTTGTTCACCGAGGTCTCGGCGATGAACAGCAGCTCTCCGATGGCGGTGTTGCCATGCCCCTCGGCCATCAGTGACAGCACCTCGCGCTCCCGCGCGCTGAGGGCGGCCAGCGGGTCGTTGCGCGTCCTGCGGACCATGAGCTGGGAGATCGCCTCGGGGTCCATCGCCACACCGCCGTCCGCGACCCGGTCCAGCGCCTGGAGGAACTCCTCGATGCGGCCGACCCGGTCCTTCAGGAGATACCCCACCCCGGAGGCGCCCTGGGCGAGCAGCTTGGACGCGTACGCCTGCTCGACGTACTGGGACAGCACCAGCACCGGCAGACCGGGGATCTCCGCCCGGGCGGCGATCGCGGCCCGCAGTCCCTCGTCCTGGAAGGTCGGCGGCAGCCGGACGTCCAGGACGGCGATGTCCGGGCGGTGTTCCAGCAGCGTGGGCAGCAGGCTGTCGCCGTCCGCCACCATCGCGCAGATCTCATGCCCGGCGTTGGTCAGCAGAAGCGAAAGTCCCTCCCTCAGCAGGGTGTTGTCCTCGGCGATCACGATCCGCACGGCAGCTCCACTCGAAGTGTGGTCGGCCCCTGGTCGGGGCTGGTCAGCTCGGTGGTCCCGTCGAACGCCGCGACGCGGCGCCTGATGCCCCGGATCCCGCTTCCGGCGTCCTCCGACACACCGCCCCGGCCGTTGTCCCACACGGTGATCAGAATGCTGTTCCCCGTGGTGTGCAACCGGACCTGGGCCTGGTCGGCGCCGCTGTGTTTGGCGACGTTCGTCAGGGCCTCGGAAATCACGAAATACGCGGCGGACTCGACGGCGACCGGAGCGCGCCCGCCCACGGCGGCCATGTCGACGTCCAGCTCGGTGGGCACCTGGCAGGCGGCGACGAGCGACCGCACCGCCTCGGCCAGACCGTGGTCGACGAGGATCGGCGGATAGATGGCGCGCACCGCCTGACGCAGCTGGGCCAAGGCCTGCTCGGCCAGTTCATGGGTGCGGTCGATCATTTCCGGCAGCTGTTCCGGGCGCTGGGCCACGGCCTGTTTGATCAGGCCCAGCCGCAGCGAGATGCTCACCAGCCCGGCCTGCGCGCCGTCGTGCAGATCGCGCTCGATGCGGCGCAGCTCCGCCGCGTGGGCGTCGAGCGCTTCGGCGCGTGACGCGGTCAGCTCCTCGATCCGCCGGGCGAGCGTCACCTTCCGGCGCCGTGCCTTGAGCATGAACCGGGTCATCCGCGCGTGGGACCGCGCCAGCGCCGGGACGATGAACGCGGCCAGCGCGGCGTAGGCCAGGCCGACGATCACCGCGCCCAGGGAATCCGCCCAGGAGTTGATCTCCCAGAAGAGGAACTCCGCCTTCGGGACCAGGATCCACCACAGCGGGGTGGTCATCCAGCTCACGGCGCCCATGCACAGACCCAGCGTCAGGGCGACGCTGAACAGGCCGAAGAGCGCGTGCAGCGGCAGCCAGGCGAGATCCGCGTAGGTGGCCCGGTCGGTCAGCATGGTGTGCGCGCGGATCAGCGGCCCGCCCTTGGGCGTGCGGTAGTCCGACCGGATCTCGGCGCCCAGCACCGTGGCCGCCCGCCGGCGATGGGCGTCGGCGCTGCGGCGTAATCGCATCAGGAAGGCGGGTAACAGCAGCAGCCCCGGACCCAGCAGGCTCAGCGCCAGGACGAAGACCAGCGCGTAGAGGGCGAACAGGGCGACCAGCGCGGTGCCGCCGCTGACCAGGACGTACGGCACGGAGGCGATGAACCGGGAGACGAAGGCCTGCCAGGTCATCATGCGGACGGAGCCCATGTAGATCGTTCTGTGGGAATCCACAGTCATCTCCCGCCCGGCCCTCGCATAGGTCGAGCGCACTTTATCACCGCAATTCCGCCCACCGCCGGGTCTTTGCGCACGACCCCGGAAGGGGCAGCAAGCTGCACCTTCTATCTACCAGTGCACGCCGTGTTCCCCGTCGCTCCACGCCTCTAGCGTGAGTGCGGACAGCACAGGAACTCTTTTCCAAGGGGGACGCGGCGGTGGCTCAACGTGGGGGTGATGGCCGGCCGGCCGGCGGCGGGACTCGGCACGCGACCATGGAGACCGGCATGCCGGTTCCCGCAAGCCGCCGGGCTGTCCAACTGCAGGGCGTGAGCAAAACGTACGGCCGGGGCGCCGGGCAGGTCTCGGCCCTGCGCGACCTGACCATCGATTTCGACCGGGGCAGCTTCACCGCTGTCATGGGCCCCTCCGGCGCGGGCAAGAGCACCTTCCTGCACTGTGCGGCGGGGCTCGACCGGCCCACCTCCGGTTCGGTGCAGCTGGGCGGCACGGACCTGGCGAGGCTGACCGAGGCCGAGCTGACGATGCTCCGCCGGGAACGGGTCGGGTTCATCTTCCAGGCGTACAACCTGCTGGCCTCGCTGACGGTGGAGGAGAACATCACCCTGCCCATGATGCTCGCCGGGCAGTCGCCGGAGCCCGCCTGGTTCGAGCAGGTCGTGCACCAGGTCGGGCTGGCGGACCGCATGGGCCACCGGCCCTCCCAGCTGTCCGGCGGCCAGCAGCAGCGGGTGGCCATCGCCAGGGCCCTGATCACCCGTCCGGAGGTCATCTTCGCCGACGAACCGACCGGAGCCCTGGACACCCGCACCGGCCGGCAGGTTCTCCAGCTCCTGCGCCACGTGGTGGACACCACCGGCCACACGGTGGTGATGGTCACCCACGACCCCGTCGCGGCCTCCCACGCGCACCGGGTGGTCTTCCTCGCCGACGGCCGCTTCGCCGAGGTGATGGAGTCCCCGACCCCCGAGCGCGTGGCGGAGCGCATGACACGCCTCGGGGAGTGGTGACCGGTGATCTTCCGACTCGTACGCATGACGCTCAGGGAGCGCAAGGCGGGGCTCGTCGGCGCCTTCGTCGCCCTGGTCGGTGCGTCCGCCCTGGTCACCGCGTTCGGCATCCTCCTGCAGTCGGGCATCGGATCCGGCGTCCCGACCCAGCGTTACGCGGGCGCCGCCGTCGTCGTCAGCGGCAAACAGTCCTTCAAGGTCCATGACGGCAAGACCAAGGAGAAGCCGCTGGCCGAACCGGCCGCGCTGGACCGCGATCTGGTGGCCAGGATCGCCCGGGTTCCAGGCGTCCGGAAGGCCGTCGGCGACGTCAGCTTCCCCGCCCAGGTGGTGAACGGCTCCGGCGATCTGGTGGAGGCCGACAACGGCCGGCCGTCCACGGGACACGGCTGGGGCAGCGCGGCCCTGGGCCCCTTCGAGCTGAGCGGCGGACGGGCGCCGGAGCACGACGGTGAGGTCGTGCTCGACGCCCACCTCGCCGAACAGGCAAAGATCACCCCTGGCCGGCGGGTGAGGCTGGCGACCACCGAGGCCGCCGCCTCGTTCGAGGTCGTGGGCCTCGCCACGCTCAAGTCCACGGACGAGGAGCTGCGCTCCGCCCCCCTGTTCTTCACCGAGTCCGACGCGGCGCGGCTGTCCGGCGACCCCGGCCGGGTGCGGGCGGTCGGGGTCATCGCCGCGCCGGGAACCGACACCGGCGAGCTCGAGGACCGGATCAAGGACAAGCTGCACGGGCAGGAGATCACCACCCGTACCGGCTCGGACCGCAGCCGGATCGAGAACCCGGATGTGGCCACCGCGCGGAGCGACCTGCAGGAAATGGCCGGCTCGCTCGGCGCCACGGTCATCCTCATCGCGATGATCGTGGTGTCCAGCACCCTGGCGCTCAGTGTGCACCAGCGCCGCCGCGAGCTGGCCCTGCTGCGCGCCGTCGCCGCCACTCCCCGGCAGATCTACAAGATGATGGCCGCCGAGGCGTTACTCGTCTCCGGTGTGGCGTCGGTGCTCGGCTGCTTCCCCGGAATCCTGGTCGCCCAGCTGATGCGGGCGGCGCTGACCACCATCGGCATGGTGCCCGACGACTTCACGTTCTCCTACGGGCCGCTCCCCATGCTGGTCGCCGTGTTCGCCGGAATCATCGCCGCCGAGGCGGCGGCCCTCGGTGTCGCCCGGAAGGCGGTGGCCGTCCGTCCGGTGGAGGCCATGGGCGAAGCGGCCGTGGACAAGCCGAAACTGGGCCGGTGGCGGGTGTTCTCGGGCGTGATGCTGTTCCTGCTCGGCGCCGCCGCCTCCCTGCTGCCGCTGTTCTTCGGCAGCATCTTCGCCGTGGCCGGAGCGGGCTCCGGTGGCCTGGTGATGGTGATCGCGGTGCTGCTCCTGAGCCCCCCGGTGGTGAGCCTGTCGACCCGTCTGCTGGCCCGGCCGGTCCGCAAGCGCACCGGCCCGCACGGCTGGCTGGCGGTGGCCAACACCCGTGCCAACGCCCGTCGGCTGGCCGCCGGGATCGGCCCGCTGACGCTGGCGATCGGCTTCGCGATGGTGCAGCTGGTCATCCCCACCACCACCGCCGAGGCCGCGCAGGACCAGGCGGAGCAGGGCATCGTGGCCGACTTCACCCTCAACGGCCAGGCGGGCGGTGTCCCCATGCCCGCGGTCGAGGACGCGGCCCGGCTGCCCGGGGTGGCCGCCGCCACCGGCGTCATCCGGGTCGACCTGGCCGCCTCGCGTGCGGTGCTGGACTCGCCGGAAATCTTCGAGTACCAGGGCCAGGGGGTCACGCCCCGGGGGCTGGAGAAGAACATGGACCTGGAGGTGACCGACGGCAGCGTGAGCCGGCTGCGCGACGGGACCGTGGCCCTCAGCACCGGCGCCGCCAGCACGCTGGGCGTGGGCGTGGGGGAGCGGGCGCGGCTGCATCTGCCCGACGGTGTCGAGGCCAAACCGGTCGTGGTGGCGGTCTACAAGCGGGGACTGGGGTTCGGCGACGTCACCCTTCCGCAGCGGACCGTTCTCGACCACAGCAACCGGCGGCTGGACGACACCGTGTTCGTCAAGGCGGCGCCCGACGCCGACAAGGACAAGGTCAAGGCGGCGCTGGAGAACCTCGGCAAGCGCTACCCCGGAACCGATGTCCTCGACGACGCGGGCCTGTCGGCCGCCCAGGAGGACCAGGCGACGTCCAGCGTGCTCACCAGCGCCCTGCCGCTGGCCCTGGTCTTCGGATACCTGGCCATCTCGGTGGCCAACACGCTGGTGATGGCCACCCTGAGCCGGGTACGGGAGTTCGCCCTGCTCCGGCTCGTGGGCGCCCCCGCCCGGCAGGTGATGCGCATGATGAGGGTGGAAACGGTCATCGTGGTGATCACCGCGGTGGTCATCGGCAGCGTGGTGCCCCTGCTTCCGCTGGTCACCGTCAGCCTCGGACTGACCGGATCGCCCGTGCCGTACATCCCCCCGCTGCTGTACCTGGGGATCGTCGCGGCGACGGCCGCGATCGGCGCGTCGGCGATCCTGCTGCCCACCCGCTGGGCGCTGCGTACGGCGCCGGTGAACGCCATCGGCCTGCGGGAAGTGTGATGCGCTTCTTGAGGCCGAGATCGGACAGCTGCTGGTCGAGCCCGCGAAAATACGCGTGGGCCACCGCCGCGGGGGAGCCCGCGTAGGCGAGGTCGGCCAGCTCCGCCAGCGCGACCGACTCCCGCCCGGGGAACCTGTCCCTGGGCACGACCGCCCCGAGCCGTTCCGACATCACCGGCACCTGCTCCAGCGCCGGGTCGCTGCCGACCGGGAGCCGGGCCAGCGTCAGCGCCAGCCGGCCGTCCCCCACCGCGTCGACCAGGCGGTCGGCGGCGCCCGGCCAGCGTGTGATCTCGAACCGGTCGCCGACCCGCTCGGCCAGGGCGTCGATCCGTGTCCGCAGCTCCGGGTGGATGCCGGTGGGCACGCCGAGCAGCACGGTGGTCCGCTGTGGCCGGGCCGTCTCGTCCAGCCGCCACTTGATGGAATCGACCTGATCCAGCACACCGCGCGCGATCGGCAGCAGCGCGCTCCCGGCCGGGGTGAGCCTCATACGGTGGGTGTCGCGGTCGAAGAGCCGGTGTCCGAGCTCGTTCTCGAGGTCCTTGATCCGCCGGCTCAGCGGGGACGCCGCCATGTGCAGTTTGCGGGCCGCGGTGGAGAAGTTCAGTTCCTGGGCGACGGCGGCGAAGTAACGCAGGTGTAGGAGCTCCACGGACCCCACGCCAGCCACCGCGCCCCGCGGGTCCCGTCCCCGGTGCGACTACCGCTTTCGGGCGGAATAGGCACCGATCCCCGCCGGTTGGACCCGGCGTGGCTACTTTAGGAATCATCGGCAGCGGGAAGATCGGCGGCACTCTCGCGCGACTGGCCGTGAACGGCGGACTCGACGTCGTGCTCAGCAACTCCCGCGGCCCGCGGACACTGACCGATCTGGTCGCGGAACTCGGCCCCCGGGCCCGGGCGGCGACCGCGGCGGAGGCAGCGGCGGCGGGCGACTGGGTGGTGGTGTCCGTGCCGTTCAGGGCGTACGACTCCGTACCGCGCGAACCCCTCGCGGGCAAGACGGTCATCGACACCGGCAACTACTCTCCACAGCGCGACGGCAGGGTCGCGGCCCTGGACGACGACGCGACCACCAGCAGCGAGCTGCTTCAGCGGCACCTCGGCGCGTCGGCACACGTCGTGAAGGCCTTCAACAACATCCACCACACCCACCTCGCCGTACTGACCAGGCCAGCGGGCGCCGAGGAGCGCACCGCTCTCCCCATCGCCGGCGACAACGCCGAGGCGAAGCGGCACGCGACCGAACTGCTCGACGCCCTCGGGTACGACACCGTCGACGCGGGCCCCCTCGCGCAGGGCAGGCTGTTCGCCCCGGGCACACCCGCCTACGGCGCCCCCTACACGGAGCTGCCCCCCGACTCGTTCGGCCCCCTGGCCCCCGGCTCCGCCCCGGCCGGCTTTCTCTCCCTGAAGGCAGGTCCCGCGTCGGCAGCCGAGATACGAGCGCTCCTGGCGAAGCCGTGAAGCGGACGCCAACCCCTCGCCCGGCGCCCGCCGTCGGCGCCGGACGAGGCCGTCAGACCTCGAACGCCCGGGCCACCGCGAAACTGTCCTCGTAGACGTGGTGCCGGGTGACAAGGCCGTCTTCGACCGTGAGGTGCAGAGCGAACCGTGCGCGGTAGGGGCGGCCGGTGGGGCGGGCGGTTTGGCGGATCTCGCCGAGTACGACCGCGTCGTCGCCGTCTATGAGGATGCGCTCGATCTCGGTGGCCGCCGCCCCGGGCACGTGGTGCTCGGCAAGCTCGCGGTAGTGGGCGGCGGCCTCGGCGCGGGTGGTGCGGTGGCGGATCCACGGGGTGGCGGTGCGGCCGTGTTCGTCCTCCGGCCAGTCCAGTTTCCAGTCGCCTCGCTCGGCATACAGCTCGGCGATGTGCTCGGGGTCGCCCTCGCCGATCCGGCGCAGCAATTCCTCGACCACATCGCGCGTGGTCGTGGGTGCGGATGCCGCCATTGCTGATCCTTTCCGTTCGGAACCCGCGTGTTGTGACGCGGAGATCGTTATTCTGACCGGCATCGACCGCCCACGGCGATTACTTCCCGGGTAAGGAGGTCACTTCCGGCGGTCGCGCAGTGAGCTCGCGAGCTGAGCCGGATCCGTGGTCAGCCAGTCGTAGCTGATCCCGTTCCAGAAGGAGCACCGGTGCCGCGCCGCGTACGCCTCGGAATCGACGGCCTTGCCGCGGCCGCCGGGCAGCAGGGACATGAGCGTGGTGCCGCGGTACGGGGGCCACGCCGCCTGCCCGTCCGTCGCGGGGTCGGCGTCGCGTACGAACGCGCCCCAGTAGCGCAGCATCGTCCGCGACAGCCGCCGCTGCTCCGGTGTCAGTGGCTTCGCGGCCATGCCGGGCCACAGGTAGGGGAGCTCGGCGGCGTGGGCCGCGCCCGGTGCGAAGCCCGGGGGAGTGGGGCCGCGCGAGGGCGCTGGCTCGCGGTCGCCGAATTCGTAGAAGTACGTCCTGGGCTGCCGGTACGCGAAACGCTCCGCGAGGCGCTGGTATTGGCACCCGCCCATCCCGTAGAACACGCTGCTGTCGGTCCACACCGCGCCGAGGGCGTACGCCGCGCTGTACGGGCCGCCGTCGGCGCCGTACGGATAGCGGGCGAGCACCCCGTCGGCGTGGGGGCCGAACTGCCGCCTGATCACGCGCTCGTACCGCTCCCGGGGCGCGTTCGCGAACGGCAGTGCCCACTTGCGTGTCTCGTCGCGGTTGGTGCCGATGAGGACGGGGACGTCGGCGAACCTTCCGGTGCGCACCGCGACGCCCGGTGCGACCGGCAGTTCCGGGACGCCGGACACGGGCAGGGGACCGTTCAGGATGCCACCGAAGTCGTGCCCGGCGGCCAGCACCTCGTCCGGTCGCTTGGCCCGCAGACAGGACGCGGCGGTCGCGGAGTCACGGCAGCCCGCGGCGGTGGCGTAGCTCGTGCCCCGCGCCCTGGCCTGCGCGGCCGTGAGACTCGGGCACCCGCCGCTCTGGATGATGGCGCGGTCGAACAGGCCGCGGGCCGGGGGCGAGGCCATGAGGGCGCACACGGACTGGCCACCGGCAGACTCGCCCGAGAGCGTCACGCGGCCGGGATCCCCGCCGAACGCGGCGATGTTCCGCTGGGTCCAGCGCAGCGCCGCCTGCTGGTCGAGCAGACCGTAGTTGCCCGCACCCCGCTCGCTCAGCCCGGGCAGGTCGAGGAAGCCGAACACGCCGAGCCGATAGTTGATCGTGACGACCACGATGTTGTTGGTCCGCGCGAGCAGCGAACCGTCGTAGAGGTCGCCCGAACCGCTCATGAAGCCCCCGCCGTGGATCCAGAACAGCACCGGCAGCGGATGGTCCGTGCGCCGTTCGGGGGCGTAGACGTTGAGGTACAGGCAGTCCTCACTCGTGCCCGGGCCGCCGCCCGCCGTTTGCTCACAGCGCGCACCGGGACGGTCCGCCGACCGGACACCTGGCCATGCGGCCGCGGGCGCGGGCGGGCGCCAGCGCAGGCCGCCGACCGGTGGCGCGGCGTACGGGATGCCGAGGAACCGGCCGACCCCGTCCGCCGCGGCGCCCTCGACCACGCCCTTGTCGGTGGCCACCGTCAAGGGCCGCGAGACCGTGGGCGCGGCCGAGGGGACGGTCATCACCGCGGCCAGGCCCACGACGGCCGCGAGTACACGTCGGATCATGGCTCGCCCTGGACCTCCCGTAAGGCAGGAGTCCATCGAATCATGCGCCGGACCGGCGCTTCGAACCGCTCCGTCCCCGCCCGGGCCCGGGCCCGGCCCGGACCGGCCCGGCTGTCAAGGGGGAAGCCGGGGGCACTCGCCGCGACGGCCGCACCGGCCGCTCCGCCGTCTCCGCCTACCCCGAACTCGCCGACACCCCCGCCGGGCAGCGCCTGCCCGAGTGCGTACCTCTTCGACGTCCAGTCCATCGGCGGTTCCGATGTCACCGGGCTGCCCCTGCGGCGCCGCAAGGTTCTGCTGCGCTCCCTGCTCACCTGGCGCGATCCGCTGCGCCTGATCCCGCACCGCCCACCGGCGCCGGGACGCACTGGGCGCGTCCCCAACTGGTCGCCGAGGTCGCGTTCACCGAATGGACCCTCGACGGACGCCTGGCCTGCTCGTAGGCGATCGTCGTCTCCAGGACGGAGGAGACGCCGGGCAGCAGCCAGTTGACCGCCTTCTGCTGCTGCGCCTCGATGTAGCGGGTCCGCGCCAGCTGCCGCTTGACCTCCGGATCGGGGCAGTGCCGGGCGAACGGGTGGCTGAAGAGGATCGCCTCGACCTCGATCCCGTTCATGGTGATGACGCGGCACCCCGGTACCGGATACCCGCGGATCACCCGTACGCGCTGCCTTATGAGAGGTGCGGCGAGCCCTGGTGAGACTACACAGGTGCCTGACCTCTCCGAAAAGGCAGGCGCGTGCGCGCTCTGCCCCCGACAGACAAGGCGATTGCATGGCGACGGCGATCGAATCCGGGGCCCCGGCGCCCGTTTCGAGACGCACGGTGGGCACCGTGCTGGTCACCTGGATGACTACAACGGATCATAAGAAGATTGGACATCTCTATCTGATTTCCTCGTTCATCTTCTTTCTGTTCGGGGGGTTGCTCGCCCTTGTCATGCGGGCCGAACTGGCCCGCCCCGGGATTCAGATCCTCTCCAACGAGCAATACAATCAGGCTTTCACCATGCACGGCACGGTCATGCTGCTGCTGTTCGCCACGCCGACGTTCGCCGGTTTCGCCAACGCGGTCATGCCCCTGCAGATCGGGTCCCCGGACGTCGCCTTTCCCCGCCTCAACATGCTGTCCTTCTGGCTGTTTCTCTTCGGCGGGCTGATGGTGGTCAGCAGCATGCTGCTCATTCCCGCGGGGACCGCCGACTTCGGCTGGACCGCCTACGCCCCCCTCAACAGCGCGGAACGGACACCGACCGTCGGCGCCGACCTCTGGATCATGGGGCTGGCGCTGGCGGGGTTCGGCACGATCCTCGGCGCGGTCAACTTCATCACCACGATCCTGTGCATGAGGGCCCCCGGCATGACCATGTTCCGCCTGCCCATCTTCACCTGGAACATCCTGTTCACCTCGGTGCTCGTGCTGTTCGCGTTCCCCATCCTGGCCGCGGCGCTCCTCGTCCTGGAGGCGGACCGGCGGTTCGGCTCGGTGGTGTTCGAGGCGGCGAACGGGGGACCCCTTCTGTGGCAGCACCTGTTCTGGTTCTTCGGGCACCCCGAGGTCTACATCATCGCTCTGCCCTTCTTCGGCATCGTCACCGAAATCATCCCGGTGTTCTCCCGTAAGCCGATCTTCGGATATGCCGGGCTCGTCGGCGCGACCATCGCCATCACCGCTCTGTCCATCACGGTGTGGGCACATCACATGTTCGCCACCGGGGCCGTACTGCTGCCGTTCTTCTCCCTCATGACCTTCCTGATCGCCGTGCCGACCGGCGTCAAGTTCTTCAACTGGGTCGGAACCATGTGGAGAGGTTCCCTCAGCTTCGAAACCCCGATGCTGTGGTCCGTCGGATTCCTGGTCACCTTCCTCTTCGGCGGCTTGACGGGAATCATCCTCGCCTCCCCGCCCATGGACTTCCACGTCACCGACAGCTACTTCGTGGTGGCGCATTTCCATTACGTCGTCTTCGGCACCGTTGTCTTCGCCACCTTCGCGGGCTTCTACTACTGGTGGCCGAAAATGACCGGCACCATGCTGGACGAACCTCTGGGAAAGATCCACTTCTGGACCCTCTTCATCGGTTTCCACACCACATTCCTCGTCCAGCACTGGCTGGGGGCGGAAGGCATGCCCCGCCGCTACGCCGACTACCTGGCCGCGGACGGCTTCGCCGCGCTGAACACCGTCTCCACCATCGGCGCCTTCCTGCTCGGGCTCTCGACGCTGCCCTTCCTCTTCAACGTCTGGAAGACCGCCAACTTCGGGCAGCGCGTGACGGTGGACGACCCCTGGGGCTACGGCCGGTCCCTGGAGTGGGCCACCTCCTGCCCGCCCCCGCGCCACAACTTCTCCACGCTGCCGAGGATCCGGTCCGATTCGCCCGCGTTCGACTTGCACCACCCCGCGATCGCCGTGCTCGATCAGGCCCGGCACACGGATCAGCGTGACATCGTCGAACCGGAGGAAGGCGCCGCCCCTCCGGGCGGCCAGGGTGAGAGGCCATGAGCCCGGAGACGGACCACGACCGGGAGGTGGCCGCGGGGCTGGTCGAGATCGAGGGCCTGCTACTGGCCGCCCACCACCGGCGCAGGGCCCGCGAGGAAGGCGAGGCGTTCGCCCGCCGCATGCCCTGGCTCACTCCTCCGCAGCACAGGGAAGTCGCGCGTCTCTACACCGACCGGCACATGGCGCTCGCCAAGGAGATACTGCGCACCGTCATCAGCCGCAGCGAGGAACTCAAGGCCGAATACACCCACCGCTACCGCTCGCTGAAGAAGCGGCTGCTGACCGTCACCGTGACATCGGTGGTCGCGGCGGCGGTGCTGTTGGTGGCGCTCCAGCGGCAAGGACTGGCCCCCTGAGCGCGACGCGCTCTCGTGTCGTGACACCTGGTGGCGCATCGCGGCGGTATTGATAGTCCTGTGCTCACGACCGGAACCGAGGAGGCGCCACGGCGATGTCTTCGTCGCTGAGTGACCGGGGCGCCAGGGGGCGGCGGATGCTGGCCGGGCTGCTGGCCGAAAGCCACTTGATGCCGCTGGAGATGCTGCCCGCCAGGACCCGCGAATACGCGGCGCTCGCCGGTCTCACGGAGGTGGTGATCTATCTGCGCGATCTGCAGGGCCACGTGCTGCGCAGGCTCTCCGGCGCGGGGCTCACCACGCCGCCCGCGGCGCCGGAGGCGCCGGATGAGCTGGTGATCGAAGGGACCGTGGCAGGGCGGGCGTACCAGCTGGGACAGATCACCGCCGACGACATGCCGCACGCCGCCCTCAGGCGCTGGGTGCCGCTGCTGGACGGCACCGAGCGGGTCGGGGTGATGCGGGTGACCGTCGACACCGACGACGCGCGAACCTCGGAGGACATGGAGGCGCTGGCCGCGCTGCTGGCCCTGCTGATCGTCCGTAAGGCGGACACCAGCGACACCTACGCGCGCCTGACACGGACCAGGGCGATGGGGATCACCGCCGAGATGCAGTGGAACCTGATGCCGGAGCGCACGTTCGTGGACGGCAGGGTGGCGATCTCCGGCGTCCTGGAACCCGCCTACCAGGCGAGCGGGGATGCCTATGAGTACGCCACCGACGGGCCGTTGGTACATCTGGCGATCTTCGACGCCATGGGGCACGACACCACCGCCGGACTGGCCGTGGCCCTGGCGATGGGCGCCTGCCGCAACGCACGCCGGCAGGGGGCCGGGCTGGTGGAGATCGGGCGGGCCGTGGACGACGCGCTGCTCGGCCAGTCCCCGCAGGCCCGTTACGTCACCGGCGTCCTCTGCTGCCTGGACACCCGCAGCGGCGCTCTGTCCTGGATCAACCGCGGACACCCACCGCCGATCGTCATCCGCCGGGAGGCAGGCGGTTCGGCCTGCCTGGACTGTCCGCCCGCGCCGCCCATGGGTATCGGCCTGGGACCCGAGGCCACCGTGTGCCACGAGCGGCTGGAGCCCGGGGACCGCATCGTCCTGTACACCGACGGCATCACCGAGGCGCGCCGGCCCGGTGAACGGGAATTCGGGGTCGACCGCTTCACCGATCTGCTCACCCGCCACCACGCGGCGGGCCTGCCGGTACCCGAGACCCTGCGCAGGGTGATCCACACCGTCCTGGACCACCACGGCGGGGAACTGGAGGACGACGCCACGATCCTTTTCTGCGAATGGATCAGCCCCACCCCCACGCCCAGTGGAGAGGCCGCCAGACTGGCCGGGATCCCGCAGCGTCCCGATTAGCGTGACGGCCGCCGGGTACCTGCCCGGCCTGGAACGCGGTGGCCCGGGCGGGCACGGCCCACGCGTCGGAAGGAGAAATCATGCCGACGACCGATGGCCTCGAGGAATATCGGCGCAAGCGGGCCCTGTCGCCCGGCCGTACGGCGGTGACTTCGGGACCGACCTCCTGCACGACGCCCATCGGTTCGTGGCCCAGGATGTCGCCCGCCTCGAGGAAGGGGCTTCTCGATCACTGGATCGGGAACGGTGTCCACCCGCACGCCCGCCTTGCCATGCCATGCCATGTCAGGGCTTTCATCACGTCTCCTTGCCCGATGATTCGTCAGCGCAACGCGAGAGTTGAGCCCGCGTTTCCTTCGCGCTCCGGCCGAGGGCCGATGCGAAGACGGACACACGAAGGGGGGAACTTCCGTCTCGGCGTGACACCGGCGACCGCGGCGGGAAACGCACAGTGACGGATGATCCGCTCACCATGTGAAGGACGGAGACGGCTGATGGCGACCACTGCTGACGGGGCCTTGACCGAGGGGAAGGCGGCCCGCGGACTGCAACTGCCGGGGATCGTCCTGGGGGTCGGGCTCGGAGGGTTCGTCGACGGAATCCTGCTGCACCAGCTCCTCCAGTGGCACCACATGCTCAGCGGCACCGACCACGACCACATCGGGGTGAAGTACTACAGCCCGCACTCCGTCTCCGGTCTGCGGATGAACACGGTCTGGGACGGCGTCTTCCACACCGTGTGCTGGCTCGCCGTCCTGACGGGGCTCGCGGTCCTGTACTCCCGCGTCACCCATCATCGCCGCCGGGTGTGGGCCTCCCGGGTGCTGTGGGGGTGGATCCTGGTGGGCTGGGGGCTGTTCAACCTGGTCGAAGGCGTGCTGGACCACCATCTTCTCGGCATCCACCATGTGCACGGCGGACCGCGGCAGCTGTGGTGGGACATCGGCTTCCTCGTGCTGGGGGCTCTGCTGGCCGTCGGCGGCTACGGGCTCCAGCGGAGCGGGCGCCCCTTCGACCCCGAAGCCGGGGACGCCCGGCGGAGCGGACGGGCCGGCTGATGGGCGGCGGCCACCCGCACACCGGCCACGGTGCGGGCAGCGGCGCCCTGGCGGCCGCGCTGCCCGCCATCGTCATGCTCCTGTGCGTCTGCGGCTATCTTCGGCTGGCCCATCGGGCCAGGCTCCGCAACCCGGCGCGGGGCTGGAGCCGGTGGCGGTCGGCCTCCTTCGCGACCGGGGCTGCCCTGCCGGCCGTGGCGCTGCTGCCGCCCCTGGCTCCGTTCGCACACGCCGACTTCCGCGGCCACATGGCCCAGCACATGCTCATCGGCATGTACGCTCCGCTCGCCCTCGTCCTCGGCGCCCCCGTCACCCTGCTCCTGCGGAACCTGCCCGCCACCCACGGCCGACGGCTGACCACGGCCCTGCACAGCCGCCCCGCCCGGATCCTGACCCACCCGGCCACCGCGCTGCTGCTGGCCTCCGGAAGCCTGGTGGCGCTCTACTTCACCCCGCTCTACCGCGCCACCACGACCTGGCCGCCCGGACACTGGCTGCTGCACGCCCACTTCCTGCTGTCCGGCTGCCTCTTCGCCCACGTCATCGCCGGTCCCGACCCGGCCGCCAGACGGCCCGGTGTGCGGGCCCGCCTGGTGTGGCTCGGCTGCGCCATCGCCCTCCACGCCGGGGTGTCGCAGCTGATGTACGGCGGGTTCGGGATCGACATCCCCGCTCCCGCCGCCGAGGTCCAGGGGGCGGCGGAAATCATGTACTACGGCGGTGACATCGCCGAGCTGCTGCTCGCCGGCGCACTCGTCGCCACCTGGCGCCCCGCCCGCCACACGGTCCCGGCCACGGCCGCGTCCGCCGGGTGCTGAGGGACACCGAAGGGGCCAACCGGGCCGTGTTTTGTGCTCACTGCCCCGGGCACCCGCGTGCCCCCGGTGGTGACTTCGGCACCGGCCGCGTCGTCGCCCTGCTCTACGCACGTGAGGGCGCGGACGTCGCCATCGTCTACCCGCCCTACGAACAGCCCGATGCCGAGGGAACGCAGCGCGTCGTGGATGAGCGGGGCCGGGGTGTCCGCGCCAACGTCGTCGCGCCCGGCCCCACCTGGTCCGTCCTCAGCATCGCCGACGCCCACATGCCACGCGAAGGTCTCGCGCAGCTCGGCAGCGAAGCCCCCTGGGCTGTTCCGCCCAGCCGGAGGAAATCGCACCGGCCTATGTGTACTTGGCCTCCGACGCGGATTCGAGCTACACGGTCGGCGAGGTGATCGCGGTGACCGGCGGAGTCGTGGACACGCGCTGAAGACGGCCCATTCCGAATGTGTTTGGGGGTGTGGGGGGCGGGGCAGGCGCTGGTTGTGCTTCGGACTGGAGGCACGCCCAAGGGAGCAGTTCGGCTGCTCGGGGTGTGCTGTGTCCGGCACCCCCGGCAGGTGGATTTCTCCCATGGTGCTACCGACCACAGGATGAGGGAGACCGCGCCATGACTGCCGAACGCGCACGCAGCAAGCACTCGCACGACGACGCTCCCGACACCACTGCCGAGTTCGAGCGCATCGCCACTCTGCCCGATGGTCCCGAAAAGGAGGCGCTGCGGCAAGAGGTCGTACGCGCCTGGATGCCGATGGCGGAGCGGCTGGCGAGGCAGTTCCGTAACCGCGGTGAGTCGGCGGAGGATCTGCGCCAGGTCGCCATGCTCGGCTTGGTCAAGGCCGTCAAGCGCTACGAGCCGGACCGCGGCAGCGCCTTCGCGAGCTTCGCCGTGCCGACCGTTGTCGGGGAGATCAAGCGCCACTTCCGGGACCACATGTGGGGCGTGCACGTGCCGCGCCGGGTCCAGGAGTTGCGCAACCGGGTGCGGGCGGCCGTGCAGGACCTCACGCGCACCCCCGACGACCGTTCCCCGAGCGTGGCCGACATCGCCCGGCACACCGGGATGAGCGAAGAGGACGTCCTGCTGGGGATGGAGGCGATGGAAAGCTTCTCCGCGCTGTCCCTGGACGCCGAACTGCCGGGCGCCGACGACGGATACTCCCTGGCCGACACCCTCGGCGCGCCGGAGCCTTCTTACGACCGTGTCATTCAGCGCGAGGCCCTGAAGCCCAAGCTGCGTGCCCTGCCCGAGCGGGAGCGCCGGATCCTGTACCTGCGTTTCTTCCGTGAGGAGACCCAGGGCCGGATCGCCGAGCAGCTCGGCATCTCCCAGATGCACGTCTCCCGGCTGATCAGCCGGACCTGCGCCAAGCTGCACGACCAGATCGAGGCAAAGGCGGCGTGACGTTCACTCACCGGCACTCATCGAGGGCCGCCCCTCATCGAGGGAGAAGTCACGCGGCGGCGGACGCGACCCCGGGGGCCGTCCTGTCCGGCGAGGGACTGATGGGCGCGGGAGGCGGAGACGCCGCGCAGCTTCGCGCGCTGGGCGTCGGTCCTTGACACGAGCCGGGGGATCCACGGCCGCAGCCGGTCCACGCCGAGCGTGCTGGAGGGGCAGGTCCCGGGCTTCGGCTTCGGGCCGCCGGTGAGACGGGCCAGCCGGCCGAAGGTCTTGGAGGTCGCGACGCAGGAGGCGGGGGCCGGGAGTTCGCGCAGTTCGGCCGTTGCCTCGCTGATCACGGAGCGTACGTAGGCGCGCAACTCCTTGACCTCCCGCTTCTTCACCGGGGTGGTCTCCGGGAGGTGATGGCGGGTGAGCCGTCCCGCTCCCAGGGGGACGGAGATGGCGGCGTCGGGCTCGGCGCGGCCGCCGGAGGCGATCTCCATGGAGCCGCCGCCGATGTCGAAGAGCAGCATCCGGTCGGCGGACCAGCCGTACCAGCCGCGGGCCGCCAGGAAGGTCAGCCGCGCCTCCTCGAGGCCGCTCATGAAGCCGACGTGGATTGCGGTGGCGGCCTCGATCTCGGCGAGGACGGCCTCCTGGTTGGTCGCGTCCCGTACGGCGGACGTGGCGTGGGCGACCAGGTCGTCGACGTGGTGGGCGCCCGCGACCGCCCCGGCCTCGGTCACGGCGCCGACGACACGGCGTATCGCGGCCTGGTCGATCCCCCCTGCCGGTCGGTGGCCTCGGCGAGACGCACCGACCGCTTCAGGCCCGCCACATGCTCGGGCGGGCTGTCCGGGACGAGATCGGCTATCTGGAGGTGGACGGAACGGGAACCGATATCGAGCACTCCTAGTCGCATCCCCGAGTTCCCAAGGGGCCCGGCTCCAGTCCGGGCGATCGGGGTTTCGTCCCGCCGGCCCCGCCGGGCCCCGCCGGCCGGATCACCGGGCGCACAGGGGTTAGAGGTACGGCGCCGAGGGGGACTCGGGCCGTGGAATACACCTGGCCTTGGAGCGGCCGCTTGTCGGGTGCTCCGGCCGCAACAGGGCGCCTTATGTGAGAAGGCGTGGAAAGAAGGGCAGTGACATGCCTGCGGGTTCCAATTTCAAGCGTGAACGGCAGTACGAGCACATCAAGGAAGGCGCGGAGAAGCGCGGCACGTCCACGGGGCGCGCCAAGGAAATCGCCTCCCGCACCGTGAACAAGGAGCGCGCCCGCTCGGGAGAGGCCAAGTCGGCCGGCAAGACCTCGACGCGGGACCGGAAGTCCGCGTCCCAGCGCGGCGGCGAGCGCTCGCACAGCGGCTCCGGGGGCCCAACCCGTGACCAGCTGTACAACCAGGCGAAGCAGCGCGGGATCGAGGGTCGCTCGCATATGAACAAGGAGCAGTTGGCCAAGGCCCTCGGGCGGTGAGGAAGGGGCGTGCCGCCGGTGGCGCCGAGGCCACCGCACACGCCGATTCTCCCCGTGGTCGGCGCGCATCGCGCATACCTTTCGCCGGACAGGGAATTCGAAAATTCTCTGGACTGCGGAGGAGACATGACGATGGCAAGCCCGGAACTCACGTCGTCGGCGCATGACCATTCATGCCCGTCCTGCACGAGCGCGCCGTCCTCCGAAGAGTGCGAGCGGCCGGAGACCGACCGCGAACGCCTCAACCGGAAATGGAACGAGATTCTCCAGGAGACGCGGGTCGCACAGACCGGGGTGCAGATTCTCTTCGGATTCCTGCTTTCCCTCGCCTTCACTCCGGCGTTCCGGGACCTGGAACTCTTCGACCGCGTCCTTTATGTGGTGACCGTGGCGGCAGGGGCCTCCTCGGTCGCCGCTTTGATAGCTCCGGTGTCCATCCACCGGTTTCTGTCCGGGCTGCGGATGAAGGACGAGGTCGTCGAAGCCGCCGGGCGGTTCATGGCGTGCGGGATGGTGCTGCTGGCGCTCACGATCGCGTGCACTCTGCTGCTCATCCTCAACGTCGTCACCGACAGTGTGGTCGGCGAATTGGTCGTCGGGATTGTCATGCTCTGGTTCACCGTCTGCTGGTACGTCATTCCCCTGCGGCTCCGGCGCAAGTCCCGGCGGCGCGGCGACTGAGGTCCGGACACTGTGAGGAAGGCCACCGGCGGCGGGGTCTCCTTCCGTGGGGTTCGTCTGTGAGCAGGGACGGTCACTGAGCCGTAGCAGTGTCGCCGTGGTCGGCCGAGCCCCGCCGGGGCTCGCATTCCGTTCGCCTCCTCACCCTCGGCATGCCCCGTGAGCTCTTCCTCGCCTTCGCCACCCGCGCCTCGATCTCCCGAGCGTTCCCCCTGGCGGTGCAGGGCGGCTCCCGGGCTGCTCCTCGGGCTGGTCGGGGGAGCGGCGGCGGACGCCTGGCCCCGCAAGGATCACCGCGGCCGTCAGCCAGGTGGCGCTGGCGGTCATCGCCTTCAAGTCACGACACACATCAACCAACGATCAGATGATCCCAGGAAACGGCCTAGGCGGACCCGTCCTCGCGGGCGGCCGGGAGCGCGCACACCGCGATGCCCCGCTCCAGCAGACTGCCCAGCACCAGCCGGTGGCCGTGCTCGCACACGCTCGTGGCCATCCGGTACGGGGACCAGCGGCGCAGCAGATGGCGGGCGACACTCCCGTCGGGGCGGATCGCCAGCACGCGCAGGGTGGCCCGGGGCCGGGGGCGGAGCCTCTTGGCGGTGGCCGCCGCCGCCCTTCTGACGGCGGGAGGGGCGCGGTGAGCCGCGTCCACGGCGGGCTCCCGCGGCCCGGCCAGGGCGACCCAGAACACCCCGTCGGTGCCCCGGGAGAGGTTGTCGGGGTAGCCCGGCAGGTCCCGTACGAGGATGTCGTGCCCGCCCTGGCGCGGACCGGTCAGCCAGTGGCGGCTGATCCGGCGGGCGCCGCTCTCCGCCACGGCGACGAACGACTCGTCAGGGGCCAGCGCGACGCCGTTGGCGAACCGCAGCCCGTCCCGCAGGACCTCCGGCTCGCCACCCGGCCGCAGCCGCAGGAGCAGCCCGGTGCCGGTGTCCTCCAGGATGTCGCTCAGCCAGTCCTCCAGGGGGTGGCGGCGGCTGGAGACGGTGAAGTAGAGGGTGCCGTCCGCCGCCATGGCGACGTTGCTGCAGAACCGCAGCGGGGCGCCGGCCACCTCGTCGGCGAGGACGCGCACCGTTCCGCCGCGCGGGTCGACGCGCAGCAGACCGCGCCGGGCGTCGCACACCAGCAGTTCGCCGTCGGGGGAGGGGACCAGGCCCAGCGGCCTGCCGCCGGTCTCGGCGATCACCTCGGCGCGGGCGAGCCCTGTCGTGTCCGACAGGGTCAGCCGCCAGATCGCCCCGTCCGCGGTCCCGGTGAGGATCCGGCCCCGGTCGTCGAGGGCCACGTGCTCGGGCCCTCGCGCGTCACGGGCGACGATCTGCGGGCGGGGCAGTGGCTCGACCGTGGCGCCCGCCACGGCCGCCGGGGCGCGGTGTCGTCGTGGCATGGGCTCACGCCGTCCTGCGGGCCCTGGCCGCCTTGACACACCGTGTCATCTCCTCGGCGTAGGGCAGGGCGACGAAGGCGCCGACGGCCGCACCGACCGCCACCAGATAACGGGCGGGCAGCGGGTTCTCCTTCGGCAGCAGCTTCCAGTCCTCCGCCGTGTCACCCCCGCGCAGGGTGGCGCGCACCTGCTTCCAGTGCAGACACGAGGTGAAGGCCAGCGCCGACAGCGGCAGGACCTCCAGGAAGCTGTGGATGTGCTGCTCCACCGGACGCACCTCGCGCTCGCCGGTGGCCAGGCTGACGTCCCACAGGGCCGTCGCGCCGTGGGCCACGGCCGCGCCGCCCATGACCGACAGCACGAGCGGATTGACCCGGGCGAGCAGGGCCATCGCCACCGGGATGCCCGCCTCCGTCATCATGAGCGCGTGCAGCGCCGACTCGCGTGTGCCGGACGTCTCCTCGATCCGGGTCCGGCGGTGCATGGCCCAGTCCGCCACGGCCGGTACGAACCACAGCGGCAGTACCCCGTACATCAGAAAGCGCCGGTTGGCGTCCTCGACATCCATGGGCTCCCGCGGCACCCGCAGATCGCGTGGCCGACGCCAGCGACGCCATGCGCGGGCCACCGGACTGTGGGAGAGAGCCATGCCGCCTCCAGCCTTCAGGGGAAGATCGGGCCGCCCGAGTGCCCTGCCAGTGTCCGCGACAAACCGTCACCCGGCCGGTACGCCGCGCCCACCCGCGGTCACTCCGGCCCGCTGAAACAGCCGTGACAGATGAGGTGACTGGGAGTCAAGTGGTAGATATATGCCAAGTTTGTTGGCCCGAAGGGGTACATCAGCCCTTCATCCGTGCCACACTGAATGTGGCTGGCCCTCACCGCATCCCCCGTCGGTGAGGGCCATTCCCTTTCCATCCCCTTTCCCGCCCCTTCCGGTCAGCCCTGGGCGGCGCGCAGCGCCGCCAGGTGGGCCGTGCGGACCTCGGGGGTCTGGCCCTGGACGACCAGGAACAGGCCCTCCCGGGCGAGGCGCTGGGCCGGGTGGGACAGGCCGAAGGCCCGGCCGCCGCCCGCGGCGATGGCGGCCGTGGTGGCGGCGCGCATCAGGTCGTACGCCCGAGTCTTGGCGGCGAGCCGGTCGTCCAGCCGTTCGGCGGGCGGCACCTCGTCGACCAGGGCGTAGGCGTCGCGGCGCACCCCGTCCAGGTGCTCGCGCAGGACGCCCGCCGTGTCCTTCGCCTCGGCGTCGCCGGACGCGTCGAGGAGGTCGAGCGCGGCGCGGGCCACGCCGAAGACGGCGGGGTTGGTGTTGGTGTTCTTCGGCCGGTCCTCCGTCGCCCAGCGCTCGTGCGGCAGGCGCACCGCCACCGCCTCGTCGGGCACCACCAGCCCGTCGAGCAGCAGTCCGACCGTCCGCGAACCGGTGAGCGCGGCGAGCTGGAGCGGGCCGGTGGCGGTCAGCCCCGGCTGCTCGTGGGCGCCGACGACGCCGAAGACCACCTCGCCGTCCTCGGTGCCGCCGCCCAGCAGGAACAGGTCGTTCAGCCCCCAGCCGGTGTACCAGGGCACGAGCCCGTCGAAGCGCCAGCCGTCCGCCACCCGGGTGGCCCGCACGGGCAGCTTCGGGTGGGCGCGCAGATGCGAGAAGGCGATTCCCGCCAGCAGCGTGCCGTCGCTCAGCGGGCGCAGCCAGCGCTCGCGCGCCGCTTCCTCGCCCGTGGTCAGGGTCCGCACCGGCGTGTGGTGCTGGGCCTGGACGAAGAACGTCGAACAGCAGGCGCCCGCCAGGATCTCGGCGATCTCCCGGCCGACGGCCGCCGGGGCCTCCGCGCCGCCGTACGCCGCCGACGCGTTGACCCCCAGCACCCCCGACGCCTTGACGGCCTCGATGGCCTCGGGGGTGACGCCGTCCCGGTCGTGCGCCTCGGCGGCGGGGGAGAGGACGTCGTCGGCCAGCCGGCGGGCCGCTGCGACGAGGGGGTGGTCGGGCGTGGCGGTCATGCGGAGCGCTCCTCTGCGGTGGTGCGGGCTGCGCCTCGACGGGGCTCGCCCAGGGTGAGCATCAGTCGGTCGGCCCGGGCGAACACGGCGACGACGTGGACGAGGTCCAGGATCTCGGTGTCGTCCAGGCCCGCCTCCGTCCGCAGCGCCGTGAGGCCGAGCGGCTGGTCGGGCTCGCGGGTGAGGCGTACCGCGAAGTCGGCCACGGCCGCGCCGCGCTATGCGGGCGGGAGGCATGGTGGTCCAGGGGAGGCGCGAAGGAGGAACGAGCGGGGCGGGAAGGTGCCGCTCAACATCCCGTGGTGGTGGACCTGCGGAGATCGAGATACCGGCGCTTGGTGAGAAGCGGAGTTCGCACGGCCGCCCCCTCGGATCCTTGTGCGATACAGATGACCTTGAAACTATGCGGGGGGCTCATCCGCTGTCAAAGGAAAGGTAAATCACGCCGATGAAGACCGGCCCGGTACCCTGCCGCGTCGTCGTGTGCCGGGACTGCTGCTGCGGCAGCGCCAAGCTGCCCCGCGTCGATCACGCGGCGCAGACCGAGCGGCTGCGCGAGGTGGCGCCGGTACGGATCTCCGAGTGCCTCGACGCCTGCGACCACGCCAACGTCATCGTCGTACAGCCCTCCACCGAGGGCCGCGCCGCCGGTGCGCGGCCGGTCTGGCTGGGGCTGGTCAACGACCCGGACGCGACCGAGGACATCGCCGCGTGGGTCCGGGCCGGCGGGCCCGGCGTCGCGCCGCGGCCCGAGATCCTGGACCTGTACGCCGTCACTCCACGGGCGCGGAGCGAGGCTTCCCGGTAGACCGGCGTCCGGGCTCAGGACACCGGCGCGGTTGACCCCCGGATCACCACGCGGCAGGCCAGGGTCTCGACCCCCGTACGCGGTGCCCCGGCGATCGCGCCGAACAGGGCGTGCGCCGCCGCGCGGCCGACCTGCTCCAGGCTCATGTCGACGCTGGTCAGCGGGGGCCGCGAGGCGGAGGTCAGGACCTGCCAGTTGTCGAAGCCCATGACCGCCACGTCCTCCGGCACCCGGTGGCCGCGCTCGCGCAGGATGTCCAGGGCGCCGCGGGCGATCTGATCGCTGCCGCACAGGACGGCGTCCACCGTCCTGTGCCGGTCGAGCAGCATCGTGGTGGCCGCCCGGCCCCAGCCCTCGGACCACTCCCCGTACCGCGGTTCGCCGACGAGCGCGAGACCGGCGCCGGCGAGCGCGGCCCGGGCCCCCTCGGCCCGGTCCCGTGCCGCGCGATGGCCGGCGTCTCCGGTGATGTGCGCGATCCGGGTACGCCCGCAGGCGAGCAGATGGCCGACCGCGATCCGGCCCGCGTCGACGTTGTCGGGGACGATGGACAGATCCTCCGGATCGTCCGACGGGGCGTACGCGTAGACGACGGGGACGGGCAGTTCACGGCCCAGGGACGGGCGGGGGTCGGTCCGGCTGCCCACCACGATGAGGCCGTCGACCCGGCGGTCGAGCAGCGCGCGGACATGGTGCCGCTCGCGGATCGTGTCGCCGCGGGCGTCGCAGAGGAACACCGCGACCTCGCCCGCGCCGAAGGCGTCCTCGGCGCCCATGAGGATCGGGATGCCGAAGCGGCCCTCCAGGTCGCTGGTGAGCAGGCCGACGGTGCCCGTCCGCCCGGCGAGCAGGCCGCGGGCCAGCTGATTGGGCCGGAACGACAGCCGCTCGGCCGCCTCGATCACCCGCTGTCTGGTCTCCGCGCGCACCTGGCTGCGGCCGTTGAGGGCCTTGGACGCGGTGGCGAGGGACACCCCGGCCAGCCGGGCGACGTCGCCGAGGGTGGCGGGCCGCGAACGAGAGGGGCCGTGGGCCGAGGGCATGGGCGTTCTCCTGGTTGTTTCGGTCAGAGTGTACTCAGGGTGTTTCCGTGGTTTCGCTCGTTCGCCAAGTGCGGCCGCTCTCAAGGGGATTGACGGGCCATGGGTCGCGTCCTACGTTCACTGAAAGCCTTTTCGGTCTGTTTCCGCCGCAGGTCATGCGCCACCCCGTCCATCGCCCGTCATCCGGATCGACGATCGGAGTCCGAGCATGTCCCAGCCCCCCTCCCGCCGCCGCGCGCTGCGGCTCGCGGCCGGAGCCGCGGCCGCCGCCCCGCTCGCGCACGCCCTGCCCCAGGCGTACGCCGCCGGGGCCGGTGCCCCCGCGGCGGCGCCCGGGCCGTCGTCCGCCCCCGCCACCTGGCCGGTGCGCCCCTTCCCGCTGGACCGGGTGACCCTCGGCGACGGTGTCTTCCGCCGCAAGCGCGACCTGATGCTCGACTACGCCCGGTCCTACCCGGCCGACCGCATCCTGGCCGTCTTCCGGGCCAACGCGGGGCTCGACACCCGTGGCGCCCTGCCGCCCGGCGGTTGGGAGACCTCCGACGGCAATCTGCGCGGCCACTTCGGCGGCCACTTCCTCACCCTCATCGCCCAGGCGTGCGCGGACACGGGGGAGGCCGCGCTCAAGTCCAAGCTCGACTATCTGGTCGCCGCGCTCGGCGAGTGCCGGCAGGCCCTGGCCGAGCACGGCTCGCCGAGACCCAGCCATCCCGGCTATCTGGCGGCGTACCCGGAGACCCAGTTCATCCTGCTGGAGAGCTACACCACGTACCCCACCATCTGGGCGCCGTACTACACCTGCCACAAGATCATGCGCGGTCTGCTCGACGCGCACACCCTGGTAGGGAACGAGCAGGCCCTGCAGATCGCCTCGGGGATGGGCGACTGGGTGCACAGCCGGCTCGGCCACCTGCCGAAGGCCCAGCTGGAGCGGATGTGGTCCATCTACATCGCGGGCGAGTACGGCGGGATGAACGAGGTGATGGCGGACCTGTACGCCCTCACCGGCCGCCCGGAACACCTCGCCGCCGCCCGCTGCTTCGACAACGCCGCGCTGCTGAGCGCCTGCGCCGAGGACCGCGACACCCTGGAGGGCAAGCACGCCAACCAGCACATCCCGCAGTTCACCGGCTATCTGCGGCTGTTCGACCACACAGGGGAGACCGGGTACGCCGCCGCGGCCCGCAACTTCTGGGGCATGGTCGCGGGCCCCCGGATGTACAGCCTGGGCGGCACGGGACAGGGCGAGATGTTCCGGGCGCGGAACGCCATCGCGGCCACCCTGGACGACAAGAACGCCGAGACCTGCGCGACGTACAACATGCTCAAGCTGAGCCGGCAGTTGTTCTTCCGCACGCCGGACGCCGCGTACATGGACTACTACGAGCGCGGCCTGACCAACCACATCCTGGCCTCCCGCCGGGACGCCCCGAGCACGGACAGCCCGGAGGTCACCTATTTCGTCGGGATGGGCCCGGGGGTGCGGCGCGAGTACGACAACACCGGCACCTGCTGCGGTGGCACGGGCATGGAGAACCACACCAAGTACCAGGACTCGGTGTACTTCCGCTCCGCCGACGGCACCGCGCTGTACGTCAACCTCTCCCTCGCCTCGACGCTGCGGTGGCCGGAGCGGGGCTTCGTCATCGAGCAGACGAGCGACTACCCGGACGAGGGCGTCCGCACCCTGACGTTCCGCGAGGGCCGGGGGCGGCTCGACCTGAAACTCCGGGTTCCGGCCTGGGCCACCGGGGGCTTCACCGTCACCGTCAACGGGGTGCGACAGCGCGGTAAGGCGGTGCCCGGCAGCTACCTCACGCTGAGCCGGGAGTGGCGGCGCGGCGACCGGGTCCGGATCTCCGCTCCCTACCGCCTGCGCGTCGAGCGGGCCCTGGACGACCCCGCCGTCCAGTCGCTGTTCTACGGGCCGGTCCTGCTGGTCGCCCGCAGCCAGGAGACGGAATTCCGCTCGTTCTCCTTCTACCGGGACTTCACGCTGCGCGGCGATCTCGCCGACGCGATCGAACCCGGCGACCGGCCCCTGCACTTCACCACGCACGGCCTGACCCTCGCCCCGTTCCACCTCGCCGACGACGCCCCGTACCACGCGTACTTCCGGCGCGCCGAGCCCGTCGTCGTGTTCGGCGCGACCGACTCCGGCGTGCCGAACCGCGCCCGCGGCGACGGTCTCACCTTCCTCGACGTGCTCTGGGGGAAGGCCCCGTTCGCGTCCTCCGGCCGCTTCGTCCGGGCGGTGCGGGCCCTCGCCGGCGCATGGCTGTCGGAGGGGCTGTTCAGCCGCGCCGAGCGGGACGAGGTCGTCGCGGCCGCCGTCGGAGTCGATCTCAGGGGCGGCCAATAGGTCCGATGACATGAGGCGGTGGGCGTCGAAAGTTTCGGAATAGGGCGCACTCTCTCGACAGGCAGATCGGAATGCGTATCAATTCATCCGATCACCCAACTCGTGAGAGGGAAACGCCCCATCATGCAGAGACCTGGCTTACCCATCCGTGCCCTCGGTGTCCTCGCCGCGACCGCCGCCGCCCTCGGGGTCGTCGTGGCCACCGGAACCGAGTCCAACGCCGCCCAGCTCACGGCGCGGTCCGCCGCCGCGCCCGGCACGCCGCCCGCCCCGCGCTCCGCCGTCGTCACCTGGGGCTCCAGCGCCTACCCGGCCGGGACCGCCACCCAGGACCTGACCTACCGGTTCGTCATCCACACCAGCGTCGGCGGCCGGGACCTGCGCATCCGGCTCTCCAACGCCTACGGCGACCAGCCGGTGACCTTCGGGCACGCCTACGCGGGCGTACGCGGTTCCGGGGCGGCGGTCGTGCCCGGCAGCAACCGGCGGCTGACCTTCCGCGGCGCCTCGTCGGTGACCGTACCGGCGGGCGGCGTCGTGTACAGCGATCCGCTGCCGGGCGGCGTCCGGCCCCAGTCGGACCTCGCGATCAGCCTCTACGTACGCAGCGCGGGCACCCTCGCGACCGGCCACAAGGGGGCCCGCGCCACCCAGTACGTCGCACCGGCCGGAGACCACGCCGCGGAGGAGGGCGCCGACGCGTACACGGAAGCGATCACCTCCTGGTACTACCTGGACGCGGCCGTCGTGCGGCCACGGCCGGGCACCGGCGCCGTCGTCGCCTTCGGCGACTCGATCACCGACGGCTCCGCCTCCTCCCAGGACACCAACCGCCGCTGGCCGGACTTCCTCGCCCGCCGACTGCTCGCCGACCCCCGCTCACGGCTCAAGGGCGTCGCCAACGAGGGCATCTCCGGCAACAAGGTCCTCGCCGACGGCTCCGCCGAAAGCGCGCTGAAGCGGCTCGACCGGGATGTGCTCTCCCAGGCCGGAGTACGCACGACGATCCTCTTCGAGGGCATCAACGACATCAAGTCCACGCCCGGCCCCACCGCCGACGAACTGATCGCCGGATACCGGCAGATCATCGCCAGGTCCCACGCGCGCGGCGTCTGCGTGGTCGGCGCGACCGTCATGCCGTACGAGGGCTGGCGGGAGTACGAGGCCGTTGACGAGACGGTTCGTCAACAGGTCAACACCTTCATCCGCACCAGCGGCGAGTTCGACGCGGTCGTGGACTTCGACAAGGCCGTCCGGGACCCCGCGGCGCCCTCCCGGATACTCCCCGCCTACGACGGCGGCGACCACCTCCACCCCAATGACGACGGCATGCGGGTGATGGGCGACGCCATCTCCCTGCGCGCCCTCCGCTGCTCCCGCTGACCCCCGTCTTCCCCACCACGGCCCCCGGCCCGCGCCGGGGGCTCCAACTCGACTCGGAGCGGGGCATCTTGGCAACGCCCCGTCCGCCGTTTACCGTCACGAGCACCAGTGCAATGTCACACAGCGCCCCATCGGTGGCCCCGCTCACGGCCCAGCCCCGAAAGAAGGCACAGTGAAAAGCACCGTGAAAAGACCGCGCTCGCTCCGGATCGCCACGCTGGCCTCCTCACTGGCCCTGGCACTCGCCGCCTGCTCCGGCGGCGGCCCGCAGGGCGCCTCCTCCGCGGCCGGGCCCGGCGGCAAGGCGGCCAAGGGCGGCACCGTGCGCGTCCTGACCAACGTGGCGTTCTCCCACCTCGACCCGGCCCGCGGCTTCGACGGCGGCGTCAACAACTTCTACCGCCTCATCTACCGCACCCTGACGACCCAGGGCGCGGCGCCCGGCAAGGCCGGTACGACCATCCGGCCCGACCTCGCCACCGACACGGGAACCCCCTCCGACGGCGGCAAGACCTGGACGTTCACGCTGAAGAAGGGGCTCCGCTTCCAGAACGGCGACCCCATCACCAGCGCGGAGGTGAAGTTCGGAGTCTCACGGGCCTGGGACCCCGAGATCGGCATCGGTTCCCCGTACGCCAAGCAGCTCATCGACGCCCCTGACGGCTACCGGGGCCCGTACGCCTCCGGGGACCTGCCCACGATCCAGACCCCGGACGCGCGGACGATCGTCTTCCATCTGAAGAAGCCCTACGCGGACTTCGGCAGCGTCACGGCCCAGCCCACGTTCGTCCCCTTCCCCAAGGGCACCGGCGGCAAGGGGGAGTTCGACCGCGCGCCCATCGCCTCCGGCCCGTACCAGATCGCCTCCTACAAGCGCGGCGCCTCGCTGACGCTGGACCGCAACAAGCACTGGGACCCCGACACGGACACCATCCGCACCGCCCGGCCGGACCACTTCGCGTGGACCTTCGGCCTGGACGGCGCCACCATCGACGAACGCATGATCGCGGGCCAGGGCGATGACGCCGGCGCCATCGCGGGCGGGTCCGGCATCCAGCCCGCCACCGTCGCCCGGATCCAGACCCCCGCCGTGCGCAAACGCACCCTCTCCGGGCTCACCGGCTGCACCACCTACCTGGGCCTGAACACCACCAAGAAGCCGCTGGACCAGGTCAAGGTGCGCCAGGCCATCGCGTACGCCGTCAACAAGGCGACCCAGGTCGACGCGGTCGGCGGCACGGCCAAGGCGCAGCGGGCCACCTCCATCCAGCCGCCGACCGTCGTCGGCCGGAAGGCCTACGACCCGTACCCCAGCGAGGGCGGCAAGGGCGACCTCACGGCCGCGCGGCGGCTGCTCGGCGAGGCGGGGGCCCGGGGCGGCTTCACCCTGACCCTCGACATCCGCTCCCAGCCGTCCATGCAGCAGCAGGGCGTGGCGATCCAGCAGGCGCTGGCCCCGCTGAAGATCGACGTCAAGCTCAACACCATCGACACCGCCACCTACTACGAGGCCATCGGCACCCCCTCTCAGCAGCACGACGCGGCGATCACCGGCTGGTGCCCGGACTGGCCGTCCGGCGCCACCTTCCTGCCGCCGCTGTTCGACGGCCGCACCATCGCCGCCAAGGGCAACCAGAACCTCGCGCAGCTCGACGACAAGGGGGTCAACGACCGGATCGACGAGATCGCCGCCATGAAGGACGTGGACCGGCAGAACGCCGCGTACGGCGAGCTGGACGAGCAGATCATGAAGCTCGCCCCGGTCGTGCCCCTGATGTACGAGAAGTACGTCGGCGTCGTCGGGAGCAACATCGCGGGGGCGTACCTCCACGCGGGCTTCTCCGGCGGCATCGACCTGGTCTCCGTCGGCCTCGCGGACCCGGGCCGGTCCTGATGAGCGTCGGCACACCGCTCCCGGACGCCGAGGCCCAGGGCCTGGCCACGAGCCCGGCGCCCGCGCTCACTTCGGGCCGCCGCGTCGCCGCCGCGTTGCGGCGCGACCGCGCCGCGGTGGCCGCCGCCGCGTTCCTCGGGCTGCTCTGCCTGGTGGCGCTGTGCGCCCCGCTGATCACCGCGCTCACCGGCTGGGGCCCGTACGCCTTCGACTCCTCCGCCGTCGACACCGGCCTCGGCGGGGTGCCCAGGGGGTCGTTCGGGGGCATCGGCGCCGAGCACCTCTTCGGCGTCGAACCGCAGAACGGCCGGGACATCCTCGCGCGCATCGTCCACGGCGCCCGCGTGTCCCTGCTGATCGCGCTCTCCTGCACCCTGCTCACCGGGGTGCTCGGTGTCGTCCTCGGCATGCTCGCCGGGTTCTACCGGGGGTGGGTGGACCAGGTGATCTCCCGGGTCATGGACTTCCTGATGGCGTTCCCCGCGCTGATCTTCATGATCGCGATCCTGTCCTCCCTGCCGGCGGGGAACCGGCCGGTGCTGCTGGTGGTGGTCATCAGCGGCTTCGGCTGGCCGTATCTCGCCCGCGTCATCCGGGGGCAGACGATGGCGCTGGCGAGCCGGGAGTTCGTGGAGGCGGCCAGGGCGTCGGGCGCCCGCGACCGCGATCTGGTGTTCCGCGAGATCCTGCCCAATCTGCGCGGCCCGATCACCGTCATGGCCACGCTCGCCGTGCCCGGCTACATCGGCACCGAGGCCGGGCTGTCCTTCCTCGGCGTCGGCATCACCCCGCCCACCCCGTCCTGGGGCCAGATGATCGCCAACTCGGTGAGCTGGTACCAGGTCGACCCGATGTACTTCGTGATCCCGGGCGCGTTCCTCTTCCTCACCGTGCTGTCGCTGACCGTGCTCGGGGACCGGCTGCGGCACGCCATCGACGAGGGGGAGGCCGCCGCCTGATGGTCCGCTACCTGATCGGACGGCTCGCCGGTGTCGTCGTCATCCTCTTCGCCGTCTGCCTGTTCACCTACCTCATCTTCTTCCAGCTCTCGCCCGACCCCGCGGTGATGATCTGCGGTAAGACCTGCACCGAGGAGCGGATCGGCGCCATCCGCGAGGCACTGGGCCTCGACCGGCCCTTCCTCAGCCAGTTCGGGGCGTTCCTCGGCGGGATCTTCGCCGGGCGTGACTACGGCTCGGGCGCCACGCTCGTCCACTGCCCGGCGCCCTGCCTCGGCTACAGCTTCCAGACCGACGAGTCCGTCTGGTCCATGATCACCGCACGGCTGCCGGTCAGCGCCACCCTGGCCATCGGCGCCGCGGTGCTGTGGCTGCTCGTCGGGGTGGCCGCCGGGCTGCTCAGCGCCGTACGGCAGGGGACGTGGTGGGACCGCGGCGCGATGGCGCTGGCGCTCGGCGGGATCAGCGTCCCCAACTATGTGCTGGCCCTGGTCCTCCAGTACGTGCTCGTCGTCAAGCTCGAATGGCTGCCGTTCCCCTCGGCCGTCGCCTTCTCCGACGACCCGGCGCGGTGGTTCCAGTCGTATCTGATGCCGTGGATGGTGCTCGCGGCCGGATACGCCTGTCTGTACGCGCGGCTGACGCGGACCCATGTGATCGAGACGCTGTCCGAGAACTTCCTGCGCACCGCCAGGGCCAAGGGGCTCAAGCGGTCCCTGGTGCTGCGCCGCCACGCGCTGCGGCCCGCGCTCACCCCCGTCACCACCCTCTTCGGGATGGACTTCGCCGGGCTGCTCGGCGGCGCCCTCATCACCGAGACCGTCTTCGGCCTCGGCGGCATCGGAAAGCTGGCCGCCGACTCGATCGCGAAGAACGACCAGCCGGTGATCATGGCGGTCACGCTGCTGGCGGCCTTCTTCGTGGTGGTCGGCAATGTGGTCGTGGACCTCGTCTACACCGCCCTGGACCCGAGAGTGAGGATCCGATGAGCGGATCGAAGGAGCTTCTGGTGGTGGACGACCTCACCGTCACCCTGCCCACCACCCGCGGCCCCGTCGACGTCGTCAAGGGCGTCTCCTTCACCGTCGACAGGGACGAAACCCTCGGCATCGTCGGGGAGTCGGGCTCCGGAAAGTCCATGACCAGCCTCGCCATCATGGGACTGCTGCCCCGCGGCGCGACGGCCACCGGCAGCGTCCGCCTCGACGGCGAGGAACTGCTCGGCCGCCCCGACCGCGAGCTGCGCCGGATCCGGGGCGACGGGATCTCCATGGTGTTCCAGGACCCGCTGTCCTCGCTCAACCCCTATTACACGGTGGGCCTCCAGATCGAGGAGGCCTACCGGGCCCACCGCGGCGGCTCGCGCAAGGCCGCCCGGGCCGTGGCCGTCGAAGCCCTGACGCAGGTGGGCATCGCCGAACCCGGGCGGCGGGTGGACCACTACCCGCACCAGTTCTCCGGCGGCCAGCGCCAGCGCGTCATGATCGCCATGGCGCTCGTCTGCTCCCCGTCCCTGCTGATCGCCGACGAGCCGACCACCGCGCTCGACGTCACCGTCCAGGCACAGATCCTGCGGCTGCTCGCCGGGCTCCAGCAGCGGACCGGCACCGGGATGGTCCTCATCACCCACGATCTGGCCGTCGTCAGCTCCCTCGCGCGGCGGATCCTGGTGATGCGCGAGGGCGACCCGGTCGAGTACGGGGAGGCCGAGCGGATCTTCTCCGATCCGCGGCACCCGTACACGCGGGCGCTGCTGGAGAGCGTGCCGCGCATCGAGGAGGTGCCACGGTGAGCGCGTCACCGGGTGAACCGCTGCTGCGGGCGCGGGAGCTGACCAAGACCTTCGTCGGCCGGGGCCCCGGTGGGATGCTCGGCCGGAAGGCCGCGTTCACCGCCGTCGACCGGGTCGGCTTCGACATCCGCGCGGGGGAGACCCTCGCCGTCGTCGGCGAGTCCGGCAGCGGGAAGTCCACCACGGCCCGGATGGCCGCGCGGCTGATGGAACCGACGGGCGGCAGCCTGGAGTTCGCGGGCGAGGACGTCACCCGGGCCACGGGGCCCGCCCTCGCCCGGTTCCGCAGGGGAGTCCAGGTCGTCTTCCAGGACCCCTACTCCTCCCTCAACCCGCGGCACACCGTGGAACGCATCCTCATGGCGCCGCTGGACTACCAGGGCATCGCCCCCAAGGGCGGCCGGCGCGCCCTCACCAAGGAGCTGATGGAGCGGGTCGGGCTCGACCCCGACCACTCCCAGCGCTACCCCGCGCAGTTCTCCGGCGGTCAGGCCCAGCGCATCGGCATCGCCCGGGCGCTCGCCGTGGACCCGCGGCTCGTCATCTGCGACGAGGCCGTCTCCGCCCTGGACGTCTCGGTCCGGGCCCAGGTGCTCGACCTGCTGCGGCGGCTCCAGCGCGAGAGCGGCTTCGCGTACCTCTTCATCGCCCACGACCTCGCCGTGGTGCGCCGCATCGCGCACCGGGTCGCGGTCATGAGCGAGGGACGCATCGTGGAGACGGGCCCGTGCGAACGCGTCTTCGCCGACCCCCGGGCCCCGTACACCCGCACCCTGCTGGCCGCGGTCCCGCGCATCAACCCCGACTGGGACCGCGCCCGCCGCGCCCGGGCCGCCGCGGGGCGGCGCGGCGACGGCCGGGCGGCCGCCGGGCCGGGCGGCGACCGGACGGGCGACGTTCGAGCGGCGGACCGGCCGGGCAACGATCGTACGAGCGACCAAGGAGGCACCACCCATGGCTGACCGGACGACCACGACCCCCGGCCGGTCCGGGCCCGTCCCCACCGAACCGGACCCCCGCCTGCCCCGGCTGGGCGACATCCCCGGCTTCGCCGCGTACATGAGCCAGGGCTGGGCCACCCCCGACCGCACGCCGCCCACCACCCCCGGCGCACCCGAGGCCGCCGCCGCGCACCGCGCCCGGCTCGGCGCGCTGTTCCCCGGCCGGGCCATCGTCGTGGCCGGCGGCAGCGCCGCCGTACGCAGCAACGACACCCGCTACGACTTCCGCCCGGACAGCAACTTCGCCTGGCTCACCGGCTGCTCGGCCGAGGACGCCGTCCTCGTCCTGCGGCCCTCGGGCACGGGCCACGACGCGACCCTCTACCTGCCGCCCCCGGCCCACCCCGGCGAGCCGGGGTTCTTCTCCGACGCCGCCTACGGAGAGCTGTGGGTCGGCGCCGCCCCCGGCCCCGGCGACTGGGCGGACGCGCTCCAACTGGAGGTGCGCCCGGCCGGTGAGCTGGAGTCCGCGCTGACCCGGCTCACCGACCCGCTGATCACCGGGCCCCTCACCACCGACGACCACAAGCCCTCGGCCGAACTGGAGCGCACCCTCGCCGAACTGCGCATGATCAAGGACGACTGGGAGATCGACCGGCTCCGCGAGGCCGTCGACCGGACCGTCTCCGGATTCGCCGCCGTGCTCAGGGAGTTCCCCACCGCCCTCGAAGGCCCCGGCGAGCGCTGGCTGCAGGGCACCTTCGAACGCCACGCCCGCACCTACGGCAACGGCCCCGGCTACGCCACGATCGTCGGCAGCGGCGCGCACGCCCCCACCCTGCACTGGGTGCGCTGCGACGGCCCGGTGCGCCCGGACGACGTGGTCCTGCTCGACATGGGCGTCGAGACCCGCGACCTCTACACCGCCGACGTCACCCGCACCTTCCCCGCCTCCGGCCGCTTCTCCGCCGCGCAGACCCAGGTCCACGACCTGGTCGAGAAGGCCCACCGCGCGGCGCTCGCCCAGGTGCGCCCCGGGAAGCGCTTCACCGACTTCCACCAGGCAGCCATGGAGGTCATCGCGCACGGCCTCGACGACTGGGGGCTGCTCCCGGTCTCCGCCGACGAGGCCCTGTCCGACCGTGGCCAGCACCACCGCCGCTGGCTGGTCTGCGGCATCGGCCACCACCTCGGGCTCGACGTGCACGACTGCGCCCAGTCCTCGTACGAGGCGTACCAGGGCGCCGAGATGGCCCCCGGCATGGTGCTCACCGTGGAACCCGGCCTGTACTTCCACGCCCACGACCTGAGCGTCCCGCCGGAGCTGCGCGGGGTCGGGATCCGCATCGAGGACGACCTCCTGGTGACCCCCGACGGCGCCGAGGTGCTCTCGGCGGACCTGCCGCTGGACGCCGCGGGCCTGGAGCGCTGGATGGAGCGCCGGACCCCCTAGGAAGGGTCGGTCAGGGCGGTCGCGGTCAGGGTGAGGTGCTGGACCAGCAGCGCGGCCGCGGCGTCGGCGTCGCGGGCCAGCACCGCCTCCTCCAGCCGCCGGTGCTCGTCGGCGCCGTCCCGGCCGGGGGCGCGGTGTGCCGACCAGCGGCGGGCCAGTTCGCTCGCCGTCCACATCCGGTCGAAGGTCTCCAGCAGCACGGCGTTGCCGCAGCCCTCCAGCAGAGTCCGGTGGAACACCCGATGGGCCTCGGACCAGGTGTCGCAGAAGTACGTGCCCTCTTCCGGCGAGTACGCCGGGGTGCGGGCCAGACGGTGGTGGGCGGCCCGTACGCGGGCCTCCCAGTCGACGTCGCCCCGCTCGACGGACATGCGCAGGACGGCCGGCTCGATCGTGCGCCGGGCCTCGGTGATCTCCTGCCAACACCGGTCGGTGAGGGCGGGAACGGCGAAGCCGCGATTGTGCAGCCGGTCGGCGAGGCCGTCGCCGACCACCCGCACCAGCGCCTCGCGCACGACGGCCAGGCTCACACCTTGCTCCCTGGCCAGGTCCTGCGGCTTGAGGGCCTCGCCGGGGGCGTAGTCCCCACGCATGATCGCATCCCGCAGGCAGGCGTAGACCTGCTCGGAAAGCATCTTCTGTGGCATATCCCCAGCATAGACGGCTCTCTTCGATAATCGATTATTGCTGCTATGGTCGATGATCAACCGTCAGTTTCCGATGACGGATCTTCAACTCATCAGGGAGAGCAGTCGCATGAGCGACATACGCGCGGTCAGCGGCGCCATGAGCGCGGCCCACATGTTCATCTACTTCGTCCCCGAAGCCGCGGAGGAGGCCGCCAAGCTCGGCGTGACCGAGCGCGGACCGGCGTACTTCGCCTTCCGGTCGGCCGCGATGGGGGCGGTCCCGTGGCAGGTCGCGCTCGCGACCTTCTACAACTTCAGCCCGCGGGCGGTGCGGTCCATGACGGGCGTGTGGGACGCCGCGTCGCCCGAGCAGTGGCAGGCCGCCCGCTTCGCCGGTGCCGACCGTGCGTTACAGCGCGTCGGCGTGAACCTCACGGCCGATCAGATCGCGGAGGCGCGGTCGCTGATCGACCCGGTCGTCGCCGGCGCCGATTACGCGGGCAAGACCCTGGCCGCCGCGAACGCGGCGGTCGCGCTCCCGTCCGATCCGCTCGTCGCGCTGTGGCAGCAGATCACGGTGGTGCGCGAGTGGCGCGGCGACGCGCATCTCGTCGTGCTCGCCGCCCACGGCCTCGGGGCGTGCGACTGCAACGTCCTGCAGGCCGCGACGGGCCGCGTCCCGGTGGGGCTCGCGCGTTCGACCCGTCAGTGGAGCGACGAGGAGTGGGCCGCGGCGACGGCGCGTCTCGCCGCGCGCGGCTGGCTCGACGCCGACGGCACCGTGACCGACGAGGGCACCGCGGCGCGCGAGCGGATCGAGGTCGAGACCGACGAGCTGTGCGCCCCGCTGTGGGCGCCGATCGGCGACGCGGGCGCCCGTCGCCTCGCCGAGCTCGTCACGCCGATCAACGACGCGTTCACCGCGGCCGGGACATACGACCAACTGCGCTGAGCCGCGACCATCGCCGACTCGTTCCCGACGGCTGGAGGTCTGGACAGGACTGAACAGGTACAGCTAGCTTCTGGACATGACTGAACAGGTCCTCAAGCATCAGCGCATCGCCGGTGTCCTGGCGCGTGAGATCCACAGCGGTGCCCTGGAGCCGGGTAGCAGGCTGCCCGGCGAGCACGCGCTGACCCGGCGATTCGCGGTGAGCCGGAACACCGTCCGGCAGGCCCTGGACGAGCTGAACAAACGAGGGCTGATCTCCACGCACGCCGGAGTCGGCTCGTTCGTCACCTTCGACGGCGGCCTGCTGGACAACCGGCTCGGCTGGACCAGGGCCCTGGCCGACCAGGGCGCCCGGATCACCACCGAGGTGCTGCGCCTGGAGGCGGTGCGCGACGCCTCGCTCGCCGGGGAGCTGGGCATCGAGGGCGCCGAGTTCCTGGCCCTGGACCGGCTGCGTATCCTGCCCGAGGGCACCCCCGTCTCGCTGGAGCGCAGCAGGGTCCCGCTGCTCCCGGCGCTCGCCCAGGTGCCGCTGCGCGGCCTGGTGGACGCCTCGCTGACCAAGACCCTCGCCGCGGCGGGGGTCCGCGCCACCCACGGCGACGAGTGGGCGTCCGTGGCCGGGCTCGACGCCGACGAGGCGGCCCTGCTGCGGCGCGCCGAGGGCGACCTGTTCCTGCGCACCCGCAGGGTCAGCCGCGGGGCCGACGGCCGCGTCGTCGAACACGTCACCAGCCTGCTGGACCCCGCCCGTTTCCAGCTGCACCTGGGCTTCGGCGAACCGCCCCACTGAACCGCCGCCCGCCCGCCACCCCCCTCACCCCCCTCACCCCGATCACCCCGACAGGAAGCCTTGATGAACCACCTGCACGACCGCGCACTCGGAGCCCTGTACGGCCTGGCGATGGGCGACGCCCTCGGCATGCCGACCCAGATCATGCCCCGGCGGTCGATCGTCGCCCGGTTCGGCACCGTGACCGGTTTCGAGCCGGGACCGGCGGAGAATCCGGTGAGCGCCGGCATGCCCGCCGGGGCGGTCACCGACGACACCGATCAGGCCGTGCTGGTGGGGCGACTGCTGGTGGAGGGCAACGGACACATCGACCCGCTGCGGCTCGCCCAGGAGCTGCTGGAGTGGGAGCGCGCCATGAAGGCCAAGGGCTCGTTCGACCTGCTCGGCCCCTCCACCAAGGCCGCCCTGGAGGCCGTCTCGCGCGGTGTGCCGCCGGAGGAGGCGGGCCGGTCGGGCTCCACCAACGGCGCCGCCATGCGGATCACCCCGGTCGGCGTCGCCTTCCCCGACAAGCCCCTCGAATCCTTCGTCGACCAGGTGGCGGCGGCCTGCCGGGTCACCCATGACACCACCCTCGGCATCGCCTCCGCCGCGGCGGTGGCCGCCGCGGTGAGCCGTGGCGTCGGCGGCGGCGGTCTGGAGGACGCCTTCGCCGCGGCGATCACGGCCGCGGCGGCCGGTGCCGAGCGCGGCCACTGGGTGTACGGCGCATCCATCGCGGCCCGTATCGAGTGGGCCGTGGAACTGGTCCGCGGCCTGCCCGAGGAGCGGGCCCTGGACCGCGTCAACGACCTCGTGGGCACCAGCGTCGCGAGCCAGGAGTCGGTGCCCGCGGCCTTCGCCGTCCTCGCCCTGGCCGACGGCGAACCGTGGCGCGCCTGCCTCCTGGCGGCGAACCTCGGCGGCGACTGCGACACCATCGGCGCCATCGCCGGTGCGATCGCCGGATCCATCAGCGGCGCCTCGGCCCTCCCCGCCGACGCGCTCACCACCCTCCGTTCCGTCAACGGCCTCGACCTGGAGCCGCTGGCCACCTCCCTCCTCGAGCTGCGGGCCGCCGCAGCCGGGTGACCACCTGCCGCCCGCGCCACACGCCCAGTCCCCGAAGGCGGCGCGGACGGCCCGCAGTCCCGCACAGAAAGACAGGTACGACCATGGCCGCATCGCAGGACGACCGCGTCGGCGCGGTGGAGACACGCGGCATCGAGCCGGTGCCCGACACCGAGCGCCACGGCCACCCCGGGCAGATGTTCTGGACGTGGTTCGCGGCGAACATCAGCATCCTGGGGCTGCCGCTCGGCGCCGCCCTCGTCAGCTTCCGCGGCCTGAACATCTGGCAGGCGGCCCTCGTGGCCATCATCGGCTCGTTCGGCTCGTTCGCCCTGGTGGGAGCGCTGAGCATCGCGGGCAAACGCGGTGGCGCGCCCGCCCTCACCCTCTCCCGCGCGGTCTTCGGAGTCCGCGGCAACGCGGGCCCCACCCTCATCACCTGGCTGAGCCGCCTGGGCTGGGAGACCATCAACACCACCACGGCCGCCTTCGCCCTGCTGGCCCTGCTCAACGTCGCGTTCGGCATCCACCAGAACGCCGTCCTCACCGTGGTCTGCCTGCTCGTCTTCATCGGCTGCACCCTGCTGATCAGCGGTCTCGGGCACGCCACCATCATGTGGATCAACAAGTGGGCCACCTACGCCTTCGGGGTGCTCAACCTCGTCGTCATCGCCTTCCTCGGCGCCACCGTGGCCTGGGACAAGGTCTTCCAGGCCCCCGCCGGGCCGGTGAGCGCGATGATCGTGGGCACCGGGATGGTCGCCGCCGGCACCGGTATCGGCTGGGCCAACGCGGGCGCCGACTACGCCCGCTACCTGCCCCGGCAGATCCCCGGCCGCAAGCTGGTGGCCGCCTCAGCGTTCGGCGCGGGCATCCCGCTGGTCGTGCTCATCTCGCTCGGCTCGCTGCTCGCGGCGGGGCAGCCGGACCTGGCCTCGGCCGCCGACCCGGTCTCGGCCATCAACGCGATGCTGCCCTCGTGGATGTCGATCCCGTATCTGATCGCGGCCTTCGGCGGACTGCTGCTCTCCAACCACCTGTCCGTGTACTCCGCCGGGCTCACCATGATCACCCTGGGGATACGGGTCCGGCGCACCGTGGCCGTCGGGCTGGACGTGGTCGTCACCTTCGCGGGCGGCATCTACTTCATCCTGATCGCCAAGGACTTCTACGGACCGTTCATCACCTTCCTCACCCTCCTGGCCGTGCCGATCACCGCCTGGGTGGGAGTCTTCGCGGTCGACCTGATGCTCCGGCGGTCCTACGACCGCGCGGCGCTGATGGACGTGGGTCCCACCAGCCGTTACTGGTTCCGGGGCGGCGTCCGCTGGGCCGCGCTGGGCGCGTGGCTGGTGGCCATCGTGGTGGGACTGCTCTTCACCGAGGCCGCCACCGGCCCGAAGGACGTCTGGTTCGCCGGACCGCTCTCCGGCACCTGGGTCGGCACCAACGGCCTGGGGTGGGTCGTGACCCTCGCCCTCGCCGCGGGCGTCTACGCGGTGCTGCGGTGGCTGGGCGGCGCCACGGCGCTGTCCGACGGTTCCGGCGAGGCCTTCGAGCCGCCCGCCCCCGCGCACACGCTGCCCGAGCCGACCGCACAGGAGCCCGCGTGAGCCGCATGCTGCTTCTCGGCAACGCCATCGTCGACCTGGTCATGAGGGTCCCCGCACTGCCCGAACGCGGTGGCGATGTCGTCTCCACGGACACCACCTTCGTCACCGGCGGCGGCTTCAACGTCCTCGCGGCCGCGCGCCGCCTCGGCCTGCCCGCCGTCTACGCCGGGTCCCATGGCTCGGGGCCGTTCGGGGACCGCGTCCGGGCGGACCTCGCGCGGGAAGGCATCGAGGTGCTGCTTGCCCCGCTGCCGGACACCGACACCGGTTTCTGCGTCGCCCTCGTCGACGACGATGGCGAGCGGACCTTCGCCACCAGCCTCGGAGCGGAGGCCCGGCTGACCGATGCCGACGCGGCGGCGGTGCTCGCCGCGCTGCGGCCCGGCGATCTGGTGCAGGTCTCCGGATACGCGCTCGCCCACCCGGCGGGCGGCCCGGTCCTGGCCCGGCTCATCGCGCGGCTGCCCCCGGACGCGCGGGTCTTCCTCGACCCGGGGCCGCTCGTCGCCGACATCCCCGAAGACGTGCTGCGCGTGGCCCTGGCCCGCTGCGACTGGATCAGCTGCAACCAGCGCGAGGGGCGGCTGCTGACCGGACTGGACGATGCCCGGCGCACCGCGGCCGCGCTCGCCGCCCGGCTGGGCCCGGACACCGGGGTGATCCTGCGGGCCGACGCGGCCGGGTGCTGGCTCGTACCGCCCGGCGGCGAGGCCGTGCACGTCCCCGGCCGTCAGGTGACCGCAGTCGACAGCAACGGCGCGGGCGACGCCCACGCCGGAGCCCTGCTGGCCCTCCTCGGCGGCGGCCTGGACCCGCTCGACGCGGTACGGGGCGCCAACGCGGCGGCCGCGTTCGCGGTCACCCGGCGCGGGCCCGCCACCGGGCCGACCCGCGACGAACTCCTGGGCTTCCTGGACGGCGACGGACCCGCCGCCTCGACGGTCCGATCAGCCCTCGGAGCCGGGCTCGGCGCGCTCGGCTGAGGCCGAGGGCAGGTGCGTGAGCAGCAGGACGATCCCGGAGAGCAGGAAGACGCGCGTGGCGGCGTCCAGCCCGTTCCACGACTTCGACTGCCACATGGAGAACCACTCGCCGCCGATGGCGATGAACCCGGCGCCGAACAGCAGCATCAGCATCAACAGCCCCACGGTGCCCGCCCGCCGGGCGCGGCGTATGCCGCCCCCGCCTCCGCCTCCGCGCAGGCTCACGCACCACATGGCCGTCGCGGCGAGGAGGACGAGGGCGGCGAGGGTTTCCCAGGCGATGATGGCGATGTAGGCGGCGTCCTGGAGCGCGGTCGAGGTGATCGCCCGCCACATCAGGTCGTCGTCCTTGAACGTCGTGTCCATCGCCAGGACGTGCCGCACGAACTGCTGATTGGTACCGAAATCGGTGATGTTGCCGAACGCGACGAGCGCGATGTACAGCGCCATCGTCCCGGTGAGCACCGCCGAGACGGCGGCGAGGGTGCGGGACGAACGCGTCCCGTCCGCTCGTTCCCTCACCGCACGTTCTCCCACCACGTTTTCTCTCGCCACGGCCGCTGGTCCTCCCCCTGGATCCCCCTGGATCCCGCTTGGTCCCGCTGATCGTGCTGGATCATCCACCATGCAGAGGAGAACAGTCCAGCGGCGGTACGTTTTCCGTCGCCGGCCCGTGGGCTGGCGACGGGTCAGCGCGTGACGTCGAAGGAGGCGCCGCGGGGCACGAACGCGGTGTCCCCGTCCTCGGCCGTCGCCAGCGCCGACACGTACCAGGTGCCCTCGGCCAGCTCGGCTGCCTCCTCCTCGGTGACCCGCAGCGTGTAGGTGCAGCGGGAGGTTTCGGCCGTGGTGCTCCGGCACGTGGCGCCCTCCGCGTGCCGAAGCTCCGCCGCGGTCGGGTCGAGCTTGGAACTCGCGGGCCAGGCGACAACCTTGAGGCCACGGATGCCGGAGTCGTCACTCACGTCCGCGGTGTACGTGAGGGCGCCCGGGGCGCCGTTCGACGGAGCGACGTAGCGGGCCGAGCCGTTCTCCACGGTCGGCTTCGACGCGGCGGACGCCGTGGCGAGGCCACCGGCGGCGACGCCGCCGAGGACGGTCACGCCGATGAGCGAGGACACGAGAACACGCTTGGACATGGGTATCTCCTGGATTCATCAGGGTGGTTTCACCGGGGCGTTCGGCCGCCCTCTCGATGTGATCGACTCTATGGACCCGGACCCGGCACGGTCTTCGCGCTGCGGGATGATTGCCGCCTTGAACCAGAGGTAGAGACGGAATCCGCCTCCAGCCGGAGAGGCGGCCCTCACCTGCGGACATAGCCTTGAACCGCTATGAACCGAAACGACGGCCGGCTGATCCCGGTCCTGCTGATCTGCGCCCAGGCCGTGGTGTGGCCCGGGGCGGGGCTGGTGCGCGGGGCCGTCCCGCCCGCGTCCGCCCTCCTGGTGGCGGCCCTGGGCGGGGGACTGGTGACGGCCGCCCTGGCCCTCCGCCGTACGCGCCCGGTGGCCGCGCTCGCCCTGACCGCCGCCGTCTGCGCCCTGGGTGCCGGGCCGCTGCCCACCGGCGCGGTGACGGTCCTCGGGACGGCGGGTGTGGCGCTGGCCCTGTTCACCGTGGCGACCGAACGCGACACCTTCACCACCGTGTTGTGCGTGGTGACGCTCGCCGCCTGGCAGCTGCTGCACGGCATCGGCCTGCACGGGCTCGGCGACCGGGACGGACTCGGCCTCGTGCTGACCGCGCTGCTGTACGCCGCCGCGTGCGGCACCGGCCTGCTGGTGCGGCGCACCCGCCGCGCGCGGCGCGCGGCCGAACACGTGCTGAGGCGGGCCGAGGCCGAGCGCCACCGGCTCCCGGCGGTCGAGCGGCGCCGCATGGAACGGGAGTTGCACGACGTCAGCGCCCACCATCTGACGGCCGTGGTGGTCTCGGCGGGGGCCGCGCTCGGACTGCGCGACCGTCGCCCCGAACTCACCGGCGAGGCACTGGAGTTCGCGGCCGAGACCGGCCGCGAGGTCACTCGGGCGCTCGGCGCGGTGCGGGCCCCGGCACCCTCGCGGGAGGACCTGCCGTCACCACAGGAACGGCTGCGCGATCTGATCGCGGGGTTCCGGCGGCTGGACCAGCCGGTGGACTGCGAGATCGACCCCCTGCCGGACGGCGCCGTCGCCGACGCGGCCTACGGCATCGTGCGCGAGGCGCTGACCAACGTGGCACGCCACGCCCCCGGCGCGCGGACGAACGTGCGGTGCCGGTACGGCGACACCCGCACGGAAGTCGTGGTCACCAGCGCCGCACCACCGGCCGGTTCGGCCGCGTACGGCGCGGGCCTCGGCGGCGGACGCGGCCAGGGCTTCCTGCGGGCCCGGGCCCGGGAGGCGGGCGGCACCCTGGCCAGTGGCCCCACGGCGGACGGCGGTTGGGAGGTGCGGGCCGTCCTGCCCGGCCGGACCGCCGCCCCCGCCGAGCGGTCCGTACCGCGCGGCTACCGCCTGGCGCAGCTGACGGCCGCCACCGGGCTGTGTCTGCAACCGCTGCTCCCGGCCCTGGTCATCCGGGCGGAGCACACACCGGGCGGGCCGCCGGTGTCCGCGGGAGTGCTCTTCGCGCTGCTGGCCGCCGCCCAGGCGGTCGCGCTGCTGTGGCTGCGCCGGGCGCCCCGCACCGCCCACGGAGTCCTGCTCGGGCTGGTCCCGCTCTGGCCGGTGGCGATGGCCATGGGCGCGTACACCGGCCCGGCCCTGCTGCCGCCCGCCTTGAGCATCCTCGCCACCTGCGCGGCACTCGGCGCGGACGCGGCCCGGGAGGCCCGTACGGCGGCCCGTCTCCTGGCCCCGGTCGCGGCCGTGGCCGTGCACGCGGCGGCCGCCACCGCCGCCGTACTGGACCGGGGCACGACGGTCCCCGGCTGGGCGGTCGCCGCGGCGGCCACGGCCGGGGCCTCGCTGGCGGTCGGCGGGGCCCGGTGGGCCGGAGCCGTACGCGGGCGGCGCGCCCGGGCCGCCCGGGGCACCCACGAGGAACGCCTCGCCGCCTGGACCGAGGAGGCCGTCCGGGACGCGTGGACCGAGCGTCGCCGGATCGCCGCCGGGCTGGAGACCACCGTACTGACGCACACCGCCGGCATGGTCGCCGAGGCGGAGGCGGGCCGGCTCGACGCGGCCGCCGAACGCGCCCGCGAGGCCCTGGCCACGATGCGCGCCCTCCTCGACACGGTCCGGGAGGGCGAGACCGCGCCCGAACTGCGGCCCCGGCCCACCCTCCAGGCCCTCGACCTGCTCGTCCACCAGTGCCGGGCCACCGGCCGCGACGTCGGGATACGGCTGACCGACCGCGTGCCGGAGCGGCTGCCCACCGCGGTGGACCTGGCCGCCTACCATGCCGCCGAGACGGTCCTGTCGGTCGTCGGCGAGGAGCCCGCGCTGCTCGAACTCGACGTGGAAGACGACACGTTGACACTCCACGCCACCGGGGTACCCCGCGTCGAACGCCCCGCCGTGCGCGAGCGGCTGGCCGCGCGGATGGCGGCGCTCGGCGGCACCCTGACCACCGGCCCGCCGGGCACGCTCCGCCTGCGGATGCCACTCGATCCGGCCGCCGCCGCGCCGCGGAACCACGAAGACGAGGAGAGGGAGCGATGAGCCTCAAGGTGCTGGTCGTCGACGACCAGGGCGTCGTACGGGCGGGGTTCGCCGCCGTGATCGACGCCGAGGAGGACATGACGGTCGTCGGCGAGGCCGGTGACGGCGCCGCCGCCGTACGCCTCGCCGACGAGCTGGCGCCCGACGTGGTCCTCATGGACGTCCGGATGCCCGAACTGGACGGCATCGCCGCCACCCGGATCATCACCGGCCGCGAGAACGCCCCCCGGGTCCTGGTGCTGACCACCTTCGACCTCGACGCCTACGTCTTCGACGCGTTGCGCGCCGGTGCCTCCGGCTTTCTGCTCAAGGACGTGCACGCCGCCGAACTCCTCCACGGCATCCGGGTGGTGGCGGCGGGCGAGAGCGTGCTCGCCCCGACCGCGACCCGCCGGCTCATCGGCCACTACGCCTCCGGAAGGGTCCCCGGGACCGGGAACGGCAGCGGCCCCCGCGAGCTGGACGGCCTGACCGGCCGCGAACGGGACGTCCTCACTCTGGTCGCCTCCGGCCTCAACAACGCGGAGATCGCCGACGACCTCGGCATCACCGTCGGCACCGTGAAATCCCATGTGAACGCGCTGCTGCGCAAGCTCGGGCTGCGCGACCGGGTACAGGCGACGATCCTCGCGTACGACCTCGGCCTCGCCCGCCCGAACCTGCCCGGCAGCCCCATATGACCCCCACCTGACCCCCACCCGAACCAGCACGTGAGACGAGGAGCCCCCCACCATGACCGATCCCGGCCGCCCCTTCCCCCGCCACCTGCGCCAGGCCCTCCGCACCATCGCCGCCCGCGTCTACCTCGCGGTGTGCGCCGCTCTGCTCGTCTGGGCGCTCGTGGTGACCACCACCGACAGCTCGGACGACTCCATGGCGGGCGTCATCCCGCTCCTCGCCACCGCCCCGGTCAGCCTCGTACTGCTCGTACTGCCGGACCACGCGGCGGCACTCGTCGTCGCCGTCGTCCTCGGGGCGCTGGTCAACGCGGCCGTCATCGGCTGGTGCGCCCGCGCGCTGCGCCGTTGAGCCCCACGCGTCCCGCTGCCACACCACGGGAACCCGCTCGAAGCCTCCCGTGAACAGCCCCGCGCCGCACCAGCTCGGCCAAACGCACGGCCATATCGAGCCCGGGCAGCCGCTCCAGCTGGATCTCCAGGGCAACCCACAGTTCGGTGCGGGCCAGCGCCTGGCCGACGCACGCGTGGAACCGGCGACGAAGGAGATGCGCCGGTTGAGAGGGACGGCTCAGGTCCATCGCGTCCGGGTCGGGGACCATCAGCTACGTGCGATCCGGGCCAGAACCGCCTCGGGCAGGGGGCGGCCGGCGGTGTCGGTGATCTCGATGACCTGGCTGATCAGGCTGCCACCCGGCGGCCACTGCTTCCCGGCCACGTGGTCGCCGAGATACGCCAGCAGCTCTTCGCACGCGCGCGGAGCTCCCGCTCGTCGTAGCGGCCCGAGCAGACTAGGGTGCCCGACCAGTACGAGAAGCGATGCCAGTTCCGCTCCGGTCGTACGCCCAGCAGGGCGCCGATGACCCGCACCGGCAGTGGATCCGCGAAACCCGCCAGGAGATTGGCGGGCTCGGCCTTGCCTCCATTGTGTCCACCAGGCCATGCCCGATGGCCGCGATCCGCGGCCGCAGCGCAGCGGCCTGCTCTTGGCTCACGCCGGGACCGGTGATCTGGAGGTGCACGCTTCCCGCGGCCGGGGCCGCGGGAACTCCCGAATAGTGGGGCAAGGTCAGATGCGGACCACGATCTTCCCTCGCGTGTGTCCGCGTTCGGCGTATGCGTGCGCTTCCGCGATCCGTTCGAGTGGGTAGGTCCGCTCGATGCGCGGTGTGTAGTGGCCCTGCCGGCCGAGTTCGCCTGCTTCGGCGAGGAGTGTGGAGTCGTTCTCCGCGTTGGCCACATGTACGCCCAGGCGATGCGCGTTGGTGTAGTCGGCGATCGTCGACACGTGAACAGGGTCGCCCACGATCGCAATGAGATCGGCCAGTGACCCGGAGGCAGCGGTGTCGAGCGCGATGTCGACACCGTTCGGAGCCAGGGTGGCGAGGCGTTCAGCGAGGCCGGTGCCGTAGGTGGTGGGAACGGCTCCGAGAGAGGCGAGGAACTCGTGGTTGCGCTCGCTGGCCGTCCCGATCACGGTGGCACCTTGAGCCACCGCGATCTCGACCGCAGCACTGCCCACGCCTCCGGCGGCCCCCTCGACGAGAAGGGTGCGCCCCCGCAAGGGACCGAGCGCCTTCAGCCCGCCCATTGCGGTCACAGATGCCAGACCGGCGCCGGCGGCCTCCTCGTCGGTCCACGTGGCAGGCGCATGGGCCCAGGCCGAGAGCACGGCCAGCTCCGCTGTCGCGCCGGTGACGCCGCCCAGCCCGAAGACACGGTCACCGATGCTCATCTCCTGCACGCCTTCACCGATCTCATCGACCACGCCGACGGCATCACGCCCAGGAATCGCAGGCAGATCCACGGGGAGTACTTCGTGCACCGCACCGGAACGCACCTTCCAGTCGACGGGGTTGACGCCGGCCGCCGCGACGCGGACGCGGATCTCACCGGGTCCGGGATGCGGGTCCGGCACCTGCTCGACCACAAGGGTCTCCACACCGCCGTACTCGTGATAACGGACTGCGCGCATGTCGTTCTGCCTCTCCACGCGGCCTGAACCGGCCGTTCGTGAGATCAACGGGGTGAATGTTCGGCGAGCGCCGACGCCCACAACGCTAGAACCTCACGTTGGCGTCAGGTGCAAGTCGGGCGGGCCTCCCGAACAGAGTGGTCCGCCAGGTGCTGCCGTGCGTGGACTCAGGTGAAGCCCCCCCCGGCACTCCTGGACCAGCTGACGTCCGAGCGTTTCCGCATCGACCAGCGGATCACCGACCTGCTCGCTGTGCGCGACCGGCTCGACCATCGCGCGGGACCTGATTCCGACTGCTCTCACGTGCAGTGAAGACTACTGCCGCAATGACTTCAGACGTCGCCAGCAGATGAGTGCGCATCCGAGGGTGAGGAAGGCTTCGTGGATGTCGTCGCGTATCTCCCAGCGGATCCGCAGGCGGCGGAACCAGTGCACGTGGGCGAAGGCACGTTCGACGACCCAGCGTTGGGTGCCGAGGCCGGAGCCGTGCTCGGTGCCGCGGCGGGCGATCAGTGGTTTCACGCCGAGATCCCGGACCAGGCGGCGGTACTGGTCGTGGTCGTAGCCGCGGTCGCCCAGCACCACGTCCGGGCGGCGCCGAGGTCGGCCGCGCTTGCCCCGCACCGGCGGCACGGCCTGCAGCAGCGGGATGAGCTGGGTGACATCGTTGCGGTTGCCACCGGTCAGCGTGGCGGCGAGCGGGATGCCGGTGGCGTCGGTGATCAGGTGGTGCTTGCTGCCCGTCCTGCCCCGGCCGTCGGGGCTTCGTCCGGTCTTGGGGCCCCCTTTAGCGCCCGGATGTGGGAACCGTCGACCGCCGCCCGGGAGAAGTCCAGGGCGTTCGCGCCGCGCAGTTCGGCCAGGAGGGCCTCGTGCAGCCGGCGTCACACCCCGGCCTCGGTCCATTCGGCCAGACGGCGCCAGCAGGTCATGCCCGAACCGAAGCCAAGCTCCTGCGGCAGGTGTTCCCAGGCGATTCCGGTGTGCAGGACGAACAGGATGCCCTGGAACACCAGACGGTCCGGATGCCGCTTGCGCCCGGGGTGGCGAGCCCGGCGTTCGACTTTGGGCAGCAACGGCTCGATCACCGCCCACAGCTCGTCGTCGGCTTCCCACGGCTTCGGCCGTGCCACTCCACACCTCCGAATCACCGGTCCTGGAGTGATCCAACCACCTCGAAGATCATTTCGTTAGGAGTTCTAAGGGAGGGCGCGCTTCCGCCACTTCTGCTTCGTCCACGGACCCCCTCCAGAGGTGCAGATGCGGCGAGTTACTCACCACGCATGGATCAAGTGAAAGCGGCTTCGCGATACGACCGGTGCCCAGTAGCTGGTGCTGCCGGGCTCCGGCCGACCGTTACGGTTGCGGGGATCAAGATGGTTCGGACACCGGGGCTTGACCCATCTGCTCTACTGCCTCTGCACGTGCCGAGGCCGCCGATTCGGGCGCGAGAAGGCTCAGGACGGTCTCCAGAAGATCCATCGCCCGCGTCCTTGTGCTCGGGCCGTGAAAGGCACGGAGCAGTTCCAGGCGTGCGACGTGGGCTGCCCCCTCGACGCGGTGCCGTTCGGCGGCCTCGCTCCGGCGGCCGACAGCCAGCAGTGTGTCCTCCCTGACGATCACCGTGGCCCGGCCATGAGGATGGGGTAGGTGCGCAGGGCTTCCGCGGCATGGTCTGTCAGCAGTGACCGTGCCACGGCGTCGCCGTGCAGGACCGGAGCCCGTTGCGATGCCTCCGATGTCCAGTCGTAGGCGAAACGCACGTCGAAATAGAGACCGTGGTCCGCGCTGGGCAGCTGGGCGGTGAAGGTCTTTCCGAAGGGCCGGGTCCTCCTGCCTCGCGGAACCGGCGTCACCCCGGCGGAAGAGACGCGGCCTCATACGGCGCTGTGGGTGCTGGCCGCCGCCCCGCGTGCCGCCATCTCCCTGACAACCTCGAAGAGGCGCGTACGCAGCTGGGTGCGGAACGGCGCCGTGCCGGCGATGAGCCTGTCGAGTTCGCCGCCCATTACATCCACCTGGGCCGAGAAGATGACGGCGACGACATCCTCCACGGCATCTCCGGGCAGCTCACCGGCTTCAGCCGCGTCGCACCACTGACCGAGCACCTCCGCCGCGCGCTCGCGTTGTTCAGGACGGCGCCATGTGGCCTGCCAGCCTTCGCGGAGCAACTCGCGGACGGCCTCGCCGTGCTCTGCTTCCGCGTTGAGGAGGAGGGGGACCGGCGACGCGGAGGATTCGGTGTCGTCCAGAGCGAACACGTCGAGGAAGGCAGTGTGGCTGGACCCTCCCTTCTCCGAAGTGTTCCTCTCCGGCGCGGTCCAGTCGACGAGCGTCTTCAGCACCCGCGCCGAAAGATCGGCGTCGCCCAGCAGGGACTTCAGCGTGGTCAGCGCTGCCGCCCGTACCTCCTCGTGCTCAGACGTTCGCAGGAGGTACTTCAGCCTGGTCAGCGCGACGCTGGTGTATTCACGGGCCAGATTCCTCCCGCACACCTGCGCGACGGCCACCTGGCGTTGGGGCAAGGTGACGCCGTGAGCCCATTGAGCGAGGACTTTGCGGACTTCCGGGCCCAGAACGGGGTTGACCGCGCCGCGCCCGCGCGCCGGGCACCTGGAGTGCGCGATCGGCGCGATCGGCGCGGCGGCCGGGCCGGTGCGGCGGCCGGGCCGGTGCGGCTGGAGCAGTCCGCCCCGCTTCCGGCGATCTTCGTTGTACCCGAGCGCGGCCGGGAGGATGGAACCGGCGTAGCCGCCCAGGTGGACCATGGGTTACAGGATCATCAACGAGTCGTCACACGCGCCGACTTATTGTCGTATGTTGGGTCAATGAGCCCACATGATCCCGACCCCCGATCTCCGTTCACGTCCGTCGGCAAGGTGGACAGAGTGCTGGCGATATTGATCATCATCGGTATCGCCTTCGGCGTGTTCTGGCTGGTCTCGAGCCTCGCCTCGTCCTACATAGGGTTCTTCACCTGACGCGGGCACCGCCGCCCGGGGCGTGGCCGGCGCTGCCGACGGGTCAGTGGCCCGGCGAGACGAAGCCGGACTCGTACGCGGCGATGACCGCCTGGGTGCGGTCCCGCGCACCGAGCTTCGCCAGGACGGAACTCATATGCGACTTGACGGTCTCGGTGCCCACCACCAGGCGCGCCGCGACCTCCGCGTTCGACAGCCCGCGGGCCACCAGCCGCAGCACCTCACCCTCCCGCTCGGTCAGCGCGGCGCGCTCCAGGGCCGCCCGGCCCTCGGCGCTGCCGTGGGTCTCACCGTACGAGGCGGCCAACTGGCGCACCGCCGCCGGGAACAGCAGCGAGTCGCCCTCCGCCACCAGCCGCACGGCGTGCACGATCTCCGCCGGTCGCGCCCGCTTCAGCAGGAACCCGTCGGCGCCCGCGCGCAGCGCCCCGTACACGTACTCGTCGTTCTCGAAGGTCGTCACCACGATGATCTTCGGCGGGTCCGGCACCGTGCGCAGGACGGCCCGGGTGGCCTCGATGCCGTCCATCAGCGGCATCCGCACGTCCATGGCGACGACGTCCGGCCGCAGCCGACGCACCAGGGGGATCACGGCGGCGCCGTCGGCCGCCTCGCCCACCACCTCGATGTCCGGCTGCGCCTCCAGTACGGCGCGCAGGCCCGCCCTCACCAGAGGCTCGTCGTCGACCAGGAGAACGGTGAGCATCCGCCCAGCCTAGATCACCCCAGCGGCAGGTCGACATGGACCAGCCACTGGCCGCCGTCCCGCTCCGTCCGGGCCTCGCCGCCGAGCAGCGCGGCGCGCTCCCGGATCCCGCGCAGCCCGCTGCCGCCGCCCGTGACGGCCACCGCCGCCGGCGCGGACAGGGGGTTGCGCACCTCCAGCCTCAGCCGTGCCTCGTCCACGGCGATGCGGACGCGGACGGGGACGGGGCCCGCGTGCCGCAGCACATTGGTCAGGGCCTCCTGGAGGATCCGGTAGCCCTCGCGCGACACCGGGCCCGGCACCCGCTCCAGCGGACCGGTCACCTCGGCGTCGATCCGCGCCCCCGAGGACCGGGCGGACTCCAGCAGCCGGTCCGCGTCGCCCAGGGCCGGGCGAGCCCCGGCCGGCGGCGCCGTCTCGCGCAGCACCATCAGGACCCGTTCCAGGTCCTCCAGCGCGGCCCGCCCCGACTCCTCGATGGTCTCCAGCGCCCGGTCGGTGAAGTCCGGGTCGCCCGCCGCCCGCGCGGCACCCGCCTGCACCACGGCCAGGGTGAGGGCGTGGCCGAGGGAGTCGTGCAACTCCCGGGCGATGCGGTTGCGTTCCAGCAGCCGCTCGGTACGTTCCTCCAACTCGGCCAGCCGCTCCCTGGCCGACGGGCCGAGCAGTCGACGGGCGGCCTCCGCCATGAGGGCGCCCGCCCCGGCGGCCAGGGCGGCCAGCACCAGCAGGGGCACCGGGACCAGCAGGGCATACCCCCAGCCCCCGCCGGACACCCGCAACGGCGCGTCGCCCACGCCGGGTTGCCCGGCGGCCGCCCCGGCGAGCGACAGGCACAGCGCCATCAACTGTCCCGTCACCAGCGCGACGGCGAGCCCCACCTCCAGGCGCAGCACCAGCCAGGCACCGGTCCTGGCCCGGTCGCTCCACGAGGCGGACGGCGCGGCCGAGACCCCCGGGTCCTCCTCACCGCGCACGCGCGCGTGCGGCCCCGGGAACAGCATCAGCCGCGCCTGCAGCCCCTCCGCCCGGCGCACCTCGGGCACCACGGCCGCCGCCAGGACCAGGGGAACCGGCAGCGCCGCGATCAGCAGCCAGTCGGTCGGGGCGGGACGGGTCAGCCCCGGATAGATGGCGCCGCAGACGAACGGCACGATCGCCCCCACCAGCACATGAAGCCAGCGGGTGTAGGTGACCGCACGGGTCAGCGGCAGCAGAGGGCCTGGCATGCCGTCATCGTGGCAGAGCGGGCGGGGCGGTGGTTCCCCCTCACGGGGGAGACGGTCTCCTCCGGCGGGGGAGGCCCGCCACCTTTCCGTACGGCCAGGCTGAAGCCATGACCAGCATCGACGTACACGACCTGACGAAGGAGTACGGCAGCACCCGCGCCGTCGACCGGCTCACCCTGAGCGTCGAACCGGGCCGGGTCACCGGTTTCCTCGGCCCCAACGGCGCGGGCAAGTCCAGCACCATGCGCCTCATCCTCGGCCTCGACCACCCCACCGCCGGCACCGCCACGGTGGCGGGTCGCCCGTACGCGACCCTGCGCGAACCCCTGCGCACGGTCGGCGCCCTGCTCGACGCGCAGGCGGCCCACGGTTCCCGGACCGCCCGTGACCATCTGCGCTGCCTCGCGGTCAGCAACCGCCTTCCGGGCCGCCGTGTGGACGAGGTCCTCGAGGAGACCGGTCTCGCCACCGTGGCGGGCCGCCGCGTCAAGACCTTCTCGCTGGGCATGCGCCAGCGCCTCGGCATCGCCACCGCGCTCCTCGGGGATCCGCCCGTGCTCCTGCTGGACGAGCCCGCCAACGGCCTCGATCCGGAAGGGATCATCTGGATCCGCGCGTTGCTGCGCCGACTCGCCGGGGAGGGCCGCACGATCCTGGTCTCCAGCCACTTGATGAACGAGACCGCGACCTACGCCGACCACCTCGTCGTCCTCGCCCGGGGCCGCCTCCTCGCCGACGTCTCCATGCCCGACTTCATCGAGCGGCACAGCCGGGCCCGCGTACGGGTACGCACCACCGACCCCGCCCGGCTGAGGGCCACGCTGCTGACCGGCGGATTCACGGTCCTGGAAGGCGAGGACGGCGGATGGGTGGTGGAAGGCGCCAAGGCCGAGCAGATCGGGGCCGTGGCCGCCCGCGAGGGCATCCCCGTGTCCGAACTCGCCGACGAACGCGCCTCGCTGGAGCAGGCCTACCTCGCGCTCACGGCGGACGAGGCGGAGTTCACCGCCGCCACCAGCTGAGAAGCGGCCCCACCACCCGAGAAGCCGCCCCCACCACCCGAGAAGAGGAGACCCGACCATGCCCGTCACTGCGGTGCTGCACTCCGAGTGGCTGAAGATCAGATCCATCCGGGCGAGCTTCGGCTCCCTCGTCGCGGTCTTCGCCGCCACGCTGGCCATCACCGTGCTGGTCTTCGCCACCGTCGGCCGGGCGGAGGCCGACGGTGGCGAAGACCCCGTCTTCGGCGCCTTCTACGCCATCAACTTCGCGCAGATCGCCGCCATCGCCTTCGGGGCCACCGCCGTCTCCTCCGAGTACGCGGGCGGCGCCCT
>NZ_JBIBJI010000004.1:665231-787227 GCF_042958345.1 Streptomyces sp. NPDC007983 | reverse complement strand
GCGGCCGCTGGCGCGGCTGGGGAAGAACGAGTGGGGGACGGTCGGCGAGGTGCTGGAGATCGAGCGGGTCCGGTACGCGGACTGGGCGCAGGAGAAGGGGGCGGGGGAGGGCGCGTCGTGATCGATGTGGTGGCGTTCGACGTCGGCTCCACCCTGGTGCGGGAGGACCGCTACTGGGCCTCGTGGGCCGACTGGCTCGGGGTGCCCCGGCATACGCTGTCCGCCCTGGTGGGGGCCGTGGTCGCGCAGGGGCGGGACGACGGGGACGCGATTCGGCTGGCCAGGCCGGGGGTGGATGTCGCCGCGGAGCGGCGGGCGTGGGATGCGGCGGGGCGGGGGGAGTGGCTGGAGGAGCGCGATCTGTATCCGGACGCGCGGCCCGCGCTCCGGGCGCTGCGTGCGCTGGGGGTGCGGGTCGTGGTGGCCGGGAACCAGCCGGTGCGTATGGGGGAGCTGCTGCGCGGGCTGGAGCTGCCGGTGGACGCCGTCGCGACGTCCGGGGAGTGGGGGGTGGCCAAGCCCGATCCGGGATTCTTCGAGCGGGTCGTCGAGCTGGGCGGGGCCGCGCCGGACCGGACGGTGTACGTGGGCGACCATCCGGCGTTCGACATCCGGGCGGCGCAGGCCGCCGGGCTGCGGGCCGCGCATGTCCGCCGGGGGCCCTGGGGTCATCTGTGGGCTGCCGGTGATGACGTGGCGCGGGCGGACTGGCGGGTTTCGGGGCTGGGGGAGCTGGTCGAGGTCATCCGCGACGGGAGGGGATGAGGCGCGGCTCAGGGGGGAGGTCGTACGGAGTGTGATGCATTCACACCCCGTGTGATGGGAGTGCTTGCATATATCTATCGCACACCCTCCCGCCGCGCGCCGCGTGGCGGTTGACTCTTCGCATACCGCTCAGGGGGCGCCAGACCTGAGCGAAGGGGCCGCCGGACCTCCTCCCTCCTCGGCCGGCGGCCCATCTCTCCTTCTCACATGCTGCGCGTGGTGGAGATCAGCCCGCCGACTCGGCCGCGTGGGCGCTCAGCACGCCCATGCCGATCAGGGCGAACAGTGCCAGGCCCAGCAGGATTCGGTAGATCACGAACGGCATGAAGCTCTTGCTGGAGATGAACTTCATGAACCAGGCGATGACGGCATAACCGACGACGAAGGCGATGACGGTCGCGAAGATCGTAGGACCCCACTCGGTGTGTCCCTCGGACGCGTCCTTCAGCTCGAAGGCCCCGGAGGCCAGTACGGCCGGGACGGCGAGGAGGAAGGAGTAGCGGGCCGCGGCCTCGCGGGTGTAGCCCATGAGCAGACCACCGCTGATGGTCGCGCCGGACCGGGAGACACCGGGGACGAGCGCCATCGCCTGGCATATGCCGAAGATCAGTCCGTCCCGGACGCTCAGCTCCTGCAGCGACTTGCGCTGCTTGGCGACGCGGTGCTTGCCGCCCGTCTCGTCGCGTGCGGCCCGCCGGTCCGCGTAGCCGAGCACGATACCCATGACGATGAGGGTGGTGGCGATGAGCCGCAGATCGCGGAACGGGCCCTCGATCGCGTCCTGCAGCGTGAGGCCGAGCACACCGATCGGGATGGAGCCGACGATCACCAGCCAGCCCATCTGGGCATCGTGGTCGCCGCGCCACTCCTTGTTGAACAGGGAGCGGAACCAGGCGCTGACGATCCGGGCTATGTCCTTGCGGAAGTAGATGAGTACCGCCAGCTCGGTGCCTATCTGGGTGATCGCGGTGAAGGCTGGGCCAGGGTCGCTCCAGCCCGCGAAGGCGGCCGTGAGGCGCAGATGGGCGCTGGAGGAGATCGGAAGAAACTCGGTCAGCCCCTGGACCAGCCCGAGGATGAAAGATTCAAACCACGACATTGCGTCTACGCTATCCAAAGGCTGATCATGCGCTGTTCTGGCATGCCGGAACAGGCGGGGCGGCCGAGGGGAAGGCCGGCGGCCGGAGATCGGCAACCGGTTGTGGTGGCAGCGTAGCGTCCCCGGGCGGACGGCCTGCCAAGGGCCCGGCCCGATGGCCGGTTTACCCATATGAACAGGGGTACTCGGCGGTCTTTCGGAGTGTGTTCGGAATGCGATCACCGAACGCCGCCCAGCCGCCGCCGAGGAGCCTCATGACCACCACCGGGCCGGACGCGCCACGGCCACCCCGGGACGGGGACGCCGCGATCGTCACCACCAAGGTTCCGGCGCGGCTGGACCGGCTCCCCTGGTCCGGCTGGCACTGGATGGTCGTCATCGGCCTGGGCACCGTATGGATCCTGGACGGCCTGGAAGTGACGGTCGTCGGCAACATCGCCAGCCGCCTCTCCGAGCCCGGCAGCGGGCTGCCCATCACCGACGCCCAGGTGACGGGCATGGCGGCGGCGCTCTACGTCGCCGGGGCCTGCACCGGGGCGCTGGTCTTCGGCTGGCTCACCGACCGGTACGGCCGCAAGAAACTCTTCCTCATCACGCTCGGCGTCTACCTCGCCGCCACCGCGCTGACCGCCGTGTCCTTCTCCGTCTGGTGGTTCTTCCTCTTCCGCTTCCTCACCGGCTTCGGCATCGGCGGGGAGTACGCGGCCATCAACTCCGCGATCGACGAGCTGATTCCCAGCCGCTACCGGGGCCGCGTCGACATCGTCATCAACGGGAGCTTCTGGCTCGGCGCCGTGGGCGGTTCGCTGTTGTCCGTCCTGATGCTCAACACCCGCTTCTTCCCGGCGGACATCGGCTGGCGGCTCACCTTCGCGCTCGGCGTCGTCCTCGGGCTCGCGATCCTCCTGGTGCGCCGCCACGTCCCCGAAAGCCCGCGCTGGATGTTCATCCACGGCCGGTCGGAGGGCGCCGAGGAACTGGTCCGGGAGGTCGAGCGGCGGGTCGAGGAGGAACGGGGCGTCACGCTGCCGGAACCGTCCGAGGACATCACCATCAAAACCCGGAAGAGCACCGGGTTCGTGGACATCGCCCGTACGCTCTTCCGCAAGTACCCCAAGCGCGCCGTGCTGGGCCTGGCCCTCTTCATCGGGCAGGCGTTTCTGTACAACGCCATCACCTTCGGCTTCGGTTCGATCCTGGTGACGTTCTTTCGGGTGCCCAGCGGCGACACCGGCTACTACTTCGCCGTCATCGCCGCCGGCAACTTCATCGGGCCGCTGCTGCTCTCCCGGCTCTTCGACACCCTGGGGCGGAGGACGATGATCGCGGGGACGTATGTCCTCTCCGGTGCGCTGCTGTTCGTCACCGCCTGGATGTTCGGCCGGGGCTGGCTCACCGCGGCGACCATGACGGGCTGCTGGTGCGTGGTCCTCTTCTTCGCCTCGGCGGGCGCGAGTTCCGCGTATCTGACGGCCAGCGAGGTCTTCCCGATGGAGACGCGCGCCCTGGCCATCGCCTTCTTCTACGCCATCGGCACGGCGGCCGGTGGGATCAGCGGCCCGCTGATCTTCGCCGAGCTGACGCAGAGCGGGGTCGTCGGGGACACGGTCCTGGCCTTCTGCGTCGGGGCGTCGCTGATGGTCGTGGCCGGGGTGGTGGCCGCCTTCCTGGCCGTACCGGCGGAACAGCGCTCGCTGGAGGACGTCGCCGAGCCGCTGTCCGCGCGCGCCGCGGCGAACCCGCACTGAGCCGCCGCATCCCCCGCCCCTGAGCGGTACGGGCCGCCCCGTACCGCTCTCAGGCGCCCCGTAGCCTGCCGCGCTTGCGCCAGGCCACGACGAGCCCGGCGAGGGCGGGTACGGCGATACAGGTCAGCGCGATCAGGAAGACGGGCGAGGTGGGCGTGGCCGCGTGGCCGCCCGCCACCACGTACGCCGCCGTGTTCGGCACACAGCCGAGCCCGGTCGCCAGCAGGAACGCGGGCCAGCCCATCCGTGAGATCGCCGCGCAGTAGTTCGCGGCGGCGAACGGTACGCCAGGGAAGAGCCGGATCGCCAGCATGGAGCGGAACCCGTGCCGGCTCAGCTGCCGGTCGGCCGCGCCCAGCCAGCGGCCCCGCAGCAGCGGGCGCAGCGCGTCCTGCCCCAGCAGTCTGCCCAGGCCGAAGGAGATCCCGGCGCCGAGCACCGTACCGACGACGGCCGCGGCGAGACCGGTCTGGGCGCCGAGGAGCACACCAGCCGCCAGGTTCAGCAGCGGCCTGGGCACCAGCGCGGCGGTGCACAGCCCGTACGCGGCCGCGAACAGCACCACGGCCGCCGCCCCCGACAGCTGTGGCGGCCAGCCGTCGGCCAGCAGCCGCTGCGGCTGCCACACCCACACCGCGATCGCGGAACCGGCCAGCAGCGCGGCGAGCAGCCCCAGCCGTGACCACGGCGAGAACAGCACGGCGCGGGTGCGGCGCACGGCCGTTTTCGGGGAGGGGGCGGCGACATCGAGCATCGGGGGAGCGTAACCGACCGGGCCGGGGGAACGCTGTGATGTCGTTCGCTCGTCGGCTGGTTGTCGCCCCGTTGATACAAGGGCCGATCCGGACGGCCGTCTCCCGGGCACCAGGGGTTCGCATGCGTCGCACCGGGCCCCGTGCGCCACGAAAACCATTCGACGGGGACCGAACGGTACGCAATGATCACGGCATGTTCCGGTATGCCTTCCTCGTGATGACGTCCGCGGTCGCGGACGCGCCGAAGGCTGCCGCCCTGTTCTTCGACGCCCTCTTCTCCGACGCCGCCTTCTTCGGCGCCGCGTTCTCCGACGCCCCGGCAGCCGCCCTCTTCGACGGCGCCCGAAGCTGACCCTCCTCGGACCACTCCGACGGACCCCGCCAGGGGAGGGTCGGCCAGGCACCGGGGTCCGCGCTTCCCTTGCCGTTCCGAGGAGGAACAGCCCGCATGTCCGCCACGTCCAAGCTGCCCAAGGTGTCCAAGCCGGCCTACGTGCGCACCAAGCCGCATCTGAACATCGGCACCATGGGGCACGTCGACCACGGCAAGACCACGCTCACCGCCGCCATCACCAAGGTCCTCAGCGAGCGCGGCTCCGGCGGCACCTATGTGCCGTTCGACCGCATCGACCGGGCGCCGGAGGAGGCCGCGCGCGGCATCACCATCAACATCGCGCACGTCGAGTACGAGACCGGCACCCGGCACTACGCGCACGTCGACATGCCGGGCCACGCCGACTTCATCAAGAACATGGTGACCGGCGCGGCCCAGCTCGACGGCGCCATCCTCGTCGTCTCGGCGCTCGACGGCGTCATGCCGCAGACCGCCGAACACGTGCTGCTCGCCCGCCAGGTGGGGGTCGACCACATCGTCGTCGCCCTCAACAAGGCCGACGCGGGCGACCCCGAACTCACCGACCTGGTCGAGCTGGAGGTGCGCGAGCTGCTGTCCGCGCACGGCTACCCCGGCGAGGCCACGCCCGTGGTACGGGTCTCCGGGCTGCGCGCGCTGGAGGGCGACCCGCGCTGGACCGGTGCGATCGAGGCGCTGCTCGACGCCGTCGACATCTACGTACCCACCCCGGTGCGCTACACCGACGCCCCGTTCCTGCTGCCGGTGGAGAACGTGCTGACCATCACCGGCCGCGGCACCGTGGTCACCGGCGCCGTCGAGCGTGGCACGGTGCGCGTCGGCGACCGCGTCGAGGTGCTGGGCGCGGACGTGACGACGGTCGTCACGGGCGTCGAGACCTTCGGCAAGCCCATGGAGTCCGCCGAGGCGGGCGACAACGTGGCGCTGCTGCTGCGCGGGGTGGCCCGGGACGGGGTGCGCCGCGGGCAGGTGGTCGCGGCGCCCGGCAGCGTCGTGCCCCGGCGGCGCTTCACCGCGAGCGTGTACGTGCTGTCGGCGGCCGAGGGCGGCCGCCGTACCCCGGTGGTGACCGGTTACCGGCCGCAGTTCTACCTGCGTACGGCCGATGTGGTCGGCGAGGTGGACCTCGGGGCCGCCGGGGTGGCCCGCCCCGGTGACACCGTCACCCTGACGGTGGAGCTGGGCCGCGCGGTGCCGCTGGAGCCGGGGCTCGGCTTCGCGATCCGCGAGGGCGGCCGCACGGTGGGCGCGGGCACGGTGCTCACCGTGCCCGACCAGCCGTAGGGGAGGCCTCCCGCTCGCCCGGCCCCGCCGGGGAGGGCGAGCGGGAGCCGTGACCTGCCCGGGACGGCACAATGGGACGGTGAACGAGCCGATACCCGTGACCCGGGACGTGGACCACGGCACCGCCAAGCTGATGCCGGACCTGGACCGCCCGCGCGCCTGGCTGCTCACGGTGGACGGCGCACCCCAGTCGTACGTCGACCTGGACGACCCCGGTCACCTGGAGTTCGAGTACGCGCGCCGGCTCGCCCATGTCCTCGACGGGACCGGCGAGCCCGGTGCGCCGCTGGACGCCCTGCATCTGGGCGGCGGGGCGCTGACCCTGCCCCGCTATCTGGCCGCCACCCGGCCCGGCTCCCGGCAGCAGGTGATCGAGGCCGACGGCGGACTGCTGGAGCTGGTCGCCGAGCAGCTGCCGCTGCCGCCGGGCGGCGCGGGCATCACGGTGCGCCGGGCGGACGCCCGCGCCGCGCTGGAGGCCGCGCCGGAGGCGTCCGCCGATGTCATCGTGGCCGATGTGTTCGGCGGTTCGCGGGTGCCCGCGCATCTGACCTCGGTGGCGTACGCGCGCGCCGCGGCCCGGGTGCTGCGCCCCGGCGGCGTTTACGCGGCCAACCTCGCCGACAGCGCGCCGTTCACCTTCCTCCGCTCCCAACTGGCCACATTCCGCACCGTGTTCGCGCAGCTGTGCCTGATCGCGGAGCCCGCGGTGCTGCGCGGCCGCCGGTTCGGGAACGCGGTGCTGGTGGCCTCGCAGGGCGAGCTGCCGGTCGGGGTGCTGGCGCGGCGTACCGCGGCCGACGCGTTTCCGGCGCGGGTGGAGCACGGGGCGGCGCTGGAGCGGTTCACGGGCGACGCGGTGCCGGTGCGGGACGAGGACGCGGTGCCGTCGCCCGAGCCGCCGGGCGGGGCGTTCAGCGTCGGGTGACGGTACGGCACGTCCGCCGGCCGGGGATGCCGTAGGGCACAAGACGAGCGGCCCTCAGAGCTTTTCCGGGGCCGCCGTCGGCTCGGTGGCGGGCATTCCCTCGGCGACCGGGGCCGGTTGGCGGCGCCGCAGCCGCCGTACGTCCGGTACGCACAGCACCGCCAGGGTCAGCAGCAGGATCAGCGACGAGCACCCCCACAGCGCGGCGGACCGCCCGAAGGCGCTCTCGGCGGGTCCCGCGAGGGCGGTGGCGAGGGGGACCATGGCGATGGAGCCCATCCAGTCGTACGCCGCCACCCGGGACAGCTTGTCCTCGGGGATCTCCTGGTGCAGGGCGGTCATCCAGGACACCCCGAACACCTCGACCGACGCCCCGGCGACGAACATCACCGCCCACAGCGCGGGCGCGGACAGCGGGACGGCGAGCGCGGCCGACGGCAGGGCGAACGGCAGCACGCTCAGGGTGCCAGCGAGCAGCAGGCGGCGCGGTCTCCAGCGGGTCATCGTCAGGCCGCCGACGACGGTGCCCGCGCCGAACGCCGCGAGCGCGAACCCCCAGGGCCGCGCCCCGCCCAGCTGCTCCTCGGAGACCAGCGGCCCGTACACCGCCTCGGCCGCGGCCACCACGGCGTTGACCACCGAGAACTGCAGCACGATGGTCCACAGCCAGGGCCGTCCGGTGAACTCCCGCCAGCCCTCGCGCAGATCGCGCAGCATGCCGCCGCCGGATTCGCGCGGTGCGATGTGACTGACGTCGAGCAGGGTGCGCAGCGCCCCGGCGGCGGCGAAGGCGGCGGCGTCGACGGCCAGCACCCAGCCCGGGCCGGCGACCGCCACCAGCGCGCCGCCCAGCGCGGCACCGCCGATCTGCGCGCCGTTGGTGCCCATCCGGAACAACGCGAAGGCGCGGGCGGACTGTTCGGCGGTGACGCTGGAGAGCAGCATGCCCTCGGCGGCGGGGCTGAAGAACGCCTGCCCGGTGCCGCTGAGCGCGGCGAGCACGGCCATCTGCCACAGCCGCGCCTCGCCGGTGAGCACGAGCACCGCGAAGACGCTCTGCGAGGCGCAGTTGAGGGCGTTGGCCGCGACCATCACCCGGTGCCGCGGCAGCCGGTCCGCCAACGCGCCGCCGATCAGCAGGAAGGCGACGAGCGGGACGGTACGGGCCGCGGCGACCAGCCCGACGTCGCCGCCGTCCCCGCCCGCGTCCAGCACCGCGAACGCCGCCGCGATGAGGGCCCCGGAGTTTCCGAGGCCCGTCACCATCGCGGCGGCGGTCAGCAGGGTGTAGTTGCGACCCGCCCAGGCGGGGCGGTGCGGTCGGGGACGCGGGGCCGGTGGAGTGGTCACGCAGCCGAACTATCCCGGGGGCGGGCCCCGGCGTCCAACCCAATTCCGGCCGCGTCGATCAGGAGCCCTCGGACTTCACCGGACGCAGGGTGCTCATGATCTTTTTGATGGTGGCGTCCGGGACCTCGTCCTTGACGCCCTTGGCGGAGTAGAGCACCCAGGTCGCGAAGTCGCCGTTGATATCCGTGTAGGTGACGGTGACCGCCTTGCCGTCCGTGACGCACTTGTCGGTCTTCTTGACGCCGGTGACCGTGGCCGTGGAGGTGTAGCCCTTGAGCCCGTGCTCGCTCTTGAACGGCTTGGCGTCGGTGACCTTGCGGGTGCCGGTCTGCTTCTGGTCGAAGGCGGCGAAGACCCAGTTCTCGGCCTCGGTCTTGGCGGCGGAGGCCTCGGTCTTGGCGCCCTGCGCGCCCTTGGTGCCGACCCCGGCGATGCCGCTGGTCTCCTCCTCGCCGTTCTTGCCCTTGACCGTGCAGGCGTTTTCCTTGTACTTGGCCGGGGCGGACATGATGACGAGCGGGTTGCCCTTCTCGTCCTCGAAGCCGATGCTCAGGTCCGGCTTCTTCACCGTCCAGTTCGCGGGCACGTCGAAGGCGTCATGCCGCTTGGGGCTGACGACCGTCTGCCAGCCGGATATCACCGGCTTCACCTCGGTCGCGTCGCCGCCCGCGCGCGGGTTGTCCTCGCCGCCCGCGGAGGGGTCCTCGGCCGGGGCGGAGGAGGCGGCGGAGGACGCGGGCTTCTTGCTGTCCTTCGCCTGGTCGTCCTTGTCGTCACCCTGGTTCAGGACGACGACACCGGTGATCACGGCAGCCGCGACGACCGCCACCGCGGCGACGATCGCGATGGTCGCCGTGCGCTTCTTCTGCGGCGGCTGCGGCGGCTGCGGTGGCCCGGCCGGTCCGGACGGCGTGTTCCAGCCGTGTGCGGGCTGGTTCTGCGGTGGTCCGTAGCCCGGCTGCGGTCCCGGCTGGCCTGGCTGGCCCGGCGGCTGGCCGGGGTAGCCCGGCTGTGGCTGCTGATACGGATTCGGCTGCTGATAGCCCGGTTGCTGGTACGGATTGGGCTGTTGATACCCCGGTTGCTGATAGGGGTTCTGATCCTGCGGATTGTGCTCGCCCCCGGGCGGCTGCTGTCCTGGCCACATGGCCGATAACGATAGAGGGGGCCGCCGGCAGCGGCTACGGCCGCCCCGTTCCCGAATGTGCTACTGGGTGGTAACTTCCGGGGCATGTCAGAGACACTGCCGTCCATCGGCGACATGCTCGCGGCCACCGTGCCCATGGTGCGCACCCTGAACCTGGAGTTCGTCGAGGCGTCGGCCGAACGCGCCGTGGTGCGCCTGCCCGACCAGCCCGATCTGCACAACCACGTCGGCGGACCGCACGCGGGGGCGATGTTCACCCTGGCCGAATCAGCGTCCGGCGCGGTCGTCCTCGCCGCCTTCGGCGACCAGCTCCAGCGCGCCGTACCGCTGGCCGTGCGCGCCGAGATCGAGTACAAGAAGCTCGCCAAGGGGCCGGTCACCGCCACCGCCCGGCTCGGCCGGCCGGTGGCCGAGGTGGTGGCCGGACTCGACGCGGGCGAGCGCCCCGAATTCCCCGTAAAGATCGAGATCACACGCGAGGACGGAGCGGTCACCGGGGAGATGTCCGTCACCTGGACGCTGCGGCCGCAGGACTGAGCGGCGGCCTCCCTCCCCGCACGGGCCGCTCGTACGGGGGTGTCTCCCCCTCGTACGGGGCCGCCCGGCGCGCCGATGTGGCCGGGACCACGCATCGTGGAATGTGGCGGACGCGCCGATTGAGTACGCTTCCCGAAGTGCGCTCGATCGGGCGTGCGCCGACCATGGATCGGCATACGGGAGGGAACCGGCGTTGCACATCGAGGAATGGCTCGACACCGTACCCGCGATCAGTGTGTATCTGCTCGTCGGCCTGGTCATCGGCCTCGAAAGCCTGGGCATCCCGCTCCCCGGAGAGATCATCCTCGTCAGCGCCTCGCTGCTGGCGGCCTCCCAGGACCACATCAACCCCTACATCCTCGGTGGCTGCGCCATCGCGGGGGCGGTGATCGGCGACTCGATCGGCTATCTGATCGGCCGCAAGGGCGGTAAGCCCCTGCTCGCCTGGCTGGGCCGTAAATTCCCCAAGCACTTCGGCGCCGATCATGTGGCGTCCGCCGAGCGGTCCTTCCAGAAGTGGGGCATGTGGGCGGTCTTCGTGGGCCGCTTCATCGCGCTGCTGCGCATCTTCGCGGGCCCGCTGGCCGGGGTGCTGCGCATGCCGTACTGGAAGTTCGCCATCGCCAACGTGCTCGGCGGCATCGTCTGGGCGGGCGGCACCACCGCGGTCATCTACTCCGTCGGGAAGGTCGCCGAGGACTGGCTCAAGCGCTTCTCCTACCTCGGGCTCGTGGCCGCGCTGTGCTTCGGCCTCGGCTCGATGCTGGTGATGAAGTGGCGTACGAAGAAGGCGCAGGAGAAGGCTCGGCGGCGGGCCGCCGAGCAGTCGGTCGCGGCCGGCGGTTCCGGAGCCGGAGCGGAGGCGGCCGAGCCGGAGCCCGTCCCAGCCGCCGAGTAGCCGCTTGGCGTCACTCCGCCTCGCCGGCCCGCCCCTCCGCCGCAGCGCGGTGATGGCGGGCCAGTTCCACATAGCCCTCGGCGTTCAGCCGGACGTGCTCCCGCTCCTCCTCGGTCAGCTCGCGCCTGACCTTCGCCGGAACGCCCGCCACCAGCGAGCCCGGCGGCACCCGCATCCCCTGCGGCACCAGTGCCTGGGCGGCGATCAGTGAGCCCGCGCCGATGTGCGCGCCGTTCAGCACCGTGGCGCCCATGCCGACCAGGACGTCGTCCTCGACGGTGCAGCCGTGCAGCACCGCGTTGTGGCCCACCGTGACCCGCTCGCCGACGGTGGCCGGGAAGCCGGGGTCGGCGTGCACGGTGCAGTTGTCCTGGATGTTGCTGTGCGCGCCCACGCTGATCGACTCGGCGTCGCCGCGCAGCACGGCGTGGTACCAGACGCTCGCTCCCGCGGCCACCGACACATCGCCGATCACCACGGAGGTCGGGGCGGTGAACGCCTCCGGATCGACCTTCGGCTCCTTGCCGCCCACTCCCGCGATCAGCGCCCGCTCCGCCACTGCCGTCTCCTTCGGTCCGCGTTTCCTGCCGTTCCCGGCACGTTAGCCCGTCGTCAGCAGCACCGTGCCCACCAGGGCGAGCCCGGCGCCGGTCGCCTGCACCGCGCGCAGCCGCTCGCCCAGCAGCCCGCGGGCGGCGAGCGCGGTCACCACCGGGTACAGCGAGGCGAGCACGGCGGCGATGGTGACCGGCCCGTGGTGGGCGGCCAGGTTGTAGGTGCCGTTGGCGGCGACGTCGGCCAGGCCCACGAAGGCGAGCGCGGGCAGGGTCGCCGCGACGGCGCGCAGGCCGCCCTCGGGCAGCGCGCGGGCGCCGCGCCGTACGGAGACCAGCAGCGCGGTGCCGCCGACCACCACGTTGCACACCCGCTGCACGAACAGCGCGAGGAAGAGCCCGGTCAGGGTGGAGGACGCCTCGGCGATCAGCGCCATCACCGAGCCGAAGCCCAGCGCGGCGACCAGGGTGAGCAGCAGGGTCTGCCGCTGTACGGGGGCGCCGCCGGTCTGCGGCCCGCCGGCCAGGACCACCCCGGCCACCGCCACCACGACCCCGGCCAGCTGGAGCAGCCCGGGCCGCTCGCCGAGTACGATCGCGACCGCGAGCGGCACCATGACCCCGCCCAGGGCGCCGAGCGGGGAGACGACACCCATCGGGCCGAGCGCGAGCGCCCGGTAGAAGCAGAGCATGGCGGCCGGGCCCACCACGCCCGCCGCCGCGGCGAACCACAGCTGCGGCCCGGCCTCGGACCAGCCGCCGGTGGCGACCACGATCGCGCCGAGCACGGTCACCGCGATGATCTGCGAGACGACGACCACCGTGAGCGCGGGGGTGCGCCGGGTGAGCAGCCCTCCGCCGAAGTCGGCCAGCCCCCACATGAGGCTGGTGGCCAGAGCGAAGAGTGCGGACATGGGGAAACCTCGCCGTACAGTGAGATGGACGCTGGAGTACACCCCACCGTAGTTCAATCTGTTCGACTATGCCATTTACAATATTGGACTGGAATCCGTGACGGACCTCGATCAGCTCACACAGTCGCTCGCCCGCAATCTCAAGCGCTGGCGCAACGAACGCGCCTACACCCTGGACGCCCTCGCCACCCGCGCCGGGGTCAGCCGGGGCATGATCATCCAGATCGAGCAGGCCCGTACGAACCCGAGCGTCGGCACCACCGTGAAGCTCGCCGATGCGCTCGGCGTGAGCATCACCACCCTGCTCGACTACGAGCAGGAAGCGCGGGTGCGGCTCGTGCCGCCCGAGCAGGCGGTGCGGATGTGGTCCACGGAGGCGGGCAGCCACACCGTGCTGCTCGTCGGTACGGAGGCGCGGGGGCCGCTGGAGCTGTGGGACTGGCGGCTGATGCCGGGCGACGGCAGCGACTCGGATCCGCACCCGCCCGGCACCGTCGAGATGCTGCACGTCCGCGACGGTGAGCTCACGCTCGTGGTCGACGACCAGGAGTACGCCGTGCCCGCCGGCACCTCGGCGATCTTCGAGTCGAACGTGCCGCACGCCTACCGCAACGACGGCGAGGGGGCCGTCACCATGACCCTGGCGGTGTCCATCCCGCCCCCGCGCTGAGCGGGCCCGCCCCGGCCCCGTACGGCTGTTACGTTGTCGCCATGAGTACCCCGATGGACGCCTTCGACGATATCCGACCCGCCGTGGAGCGCCTCGATCTGCTGACCGCCCCCGTCGCCGGCGCGCTGCGCGCGTGGAGCGGTTCGGCCCCCGTGGAGCAGATCCTCTACGTGGACACCGACCCGGACAAGGCCGACACCGCCGTGCTCGTCGAGAACTACGGCTCCTGGCTGCTGGAGCAGTCCGCCAACTGCGTGGTGGTGGCCGGGAAGCGGGGCGGTGAGGTCACGCTCGCCGCGTGCCTGGTCCTCGCCCACACCCGCGCGGACGTCAACGGGGTCGTACGGCGCCATCTGGGCGCCCGTAAGGCGTCGTTCGCGCCGATCGAAACGGCGACAGGCGAGAGCGGCATGGAGTTCGGCGGCATCACCCCGATCGGGCTGCCCGACGGCTGGCCGCTGCTGCTGGACGCCGCCGTCGCCGACATCCCGTACGCGCTCATCGGCAGCGGCAGCCGCCGGGGCAAGCTCATCGTGCCGGGCAAGGTGCTCGCCGGGCTGCCGGGCGCGGTCGTGCTGGAGGGGCTCGGCGTATAGCCGTCACGCACGACGCCGGGACAGATCCAGCGACAGCGGGATGGAGTGCTCGGCGAAGCCCAGGCTCCGGTACAGGTGCTCGGCGTCCTCCGTGGCGTGCAGGTCGACGCGGGTGACGTCCCGCGCGGCGAACCAGTCGAGCAGGGCCTCCGTCGTCGCGCGAGCGAAGCCCCGGCCTCGGTAGCGGGGGTCGGTGCACACGTTGAAGACGAACCCGAAGCGTCCCGTGGGGTGGGCGGGCGCGGGCAGCCGCTCCTCCACCCGCCCCACCGCGCACGCCGCCAGACGCGAGTCCCCGGGCTCGTCCCCGTCCACGACGAACGCGCCGAGCACGGGCTCCGGTTCGCTCAGCTGCCGCCGCACGGCCTCCTCGGCGCTCGCCTCCCAGGGGCCCGGCTCGTCCGTGCCGTGCATCGCGTGGAACATCAGCCGCCGCAGCCGGACCAGTTCGGCGGCGTCGTCGGGGCGGGCGGCGCGTATCGGGATCATCACATGACGCTACCCGGTGGAGCGCACCGGCTCACAGCGGGTTTCCCGCCCCGGTGCTCCCCCGGCCCAGCCGGGGGATCTCGATGGCGGGGCAGCGGTCCATCACCATCTCAAGACCCGCCGCGCGGGTCCGCTCGTACGCCGCCGGATCGACGACGCCGAGCTGGAACCACACCGCCTTGGCGCCGATCTCCACCGCCTGGTCCGCGACCGGCCCGGCCAGCTCGGAATTGACGAACACATCGACCACGTCGACCGGGAACGGGATCTCGGCGAGGGTGGCGTAGCCGGGCTCGCCGAGCACCGTCTCGGCCTTCGGGTGCACGGGCACGACGCGCTTGCCGTGGCGCTGGAGCACCCCGGCCACGCCGTAGGCCGCGCGGGCCTGGTTGGAGGACAGGCCGACGACCGCCCAGGTGTCGCCCAGCTCGCCCAGGATCGTGCGGATCGTCGCTTCGTCGCCGTACATGATTGCCTCCTGCGGGTGCGGTGTCCGTCCGGCCTCCTCGGGCGGAAACGGACACCGCGCCCCGGAGATTCCCCGGCGGGCGCCGGGGCGTCGCTTCAGGAACCCGACTCGGCCATGCGCTCGCGCAGACTGCGGGGCCGCATGTCGGTCCACACCTCGTCGACGTACGCGGAGCACTCGTCCTTGGTGCCCTCCTTGCCGACGGTCTGCCAGCCGTCGGGTACGTCGAGGTCGGCGGGCCACAGGGAGTACTGGTCCTCATCGTTGCGGAGCACCTGGTAGCGGGCGTTGTCGTCCATGAGCTGTTCTCCTCCATCGTTTTGTACGGAACTTGCGTGGATGTGGTCAGGCCGCCGCCGGCCGGTTGCCGGGCGGGGGGTTCGGGGACAGCCCGCGCAGGGTCGGGCTGGCGGTGGCGAGTACGGCCGCGGCGGCCATTCCGGCCGAGCACACCAGGATCGCCCGGTCGCCCGGCAGGGCCTGGGTGAGCAGGCCGCCCAGCGCGGGGCCCGCCGCGCCCGCGGCCCCGCAGGCCAGGGCGAGGACGCTGGTGAGCCTGCCGCGCAGCTCGTCGGGGGTGCGCAGCAGCTGCTCCGTCATGATCGCGGTGTTCGCGGTGGGCGGGAACAGCGCCATCAGGGCGAACAGCACCCCGGTGAGATAGCCGCTGTGCACGAGGGCGGCGACCGGGGTGAGCACGGTCAGCGCCCAGAACACCGCCACGATGGCGCGGTAGGCGCCGAGGCGGCCGTGGAGTACGGGCGCGGCGAGCGCGCCGGCGACCCCGCCCACCCCGAGCATGGCCGCCATCACCCCGACCTCCCCCGACGGCACCCCTCGGGTTCCGGCGAGCACGATGACGACGAGGTAGAAGGCGCTGAAGAACAGGTTCAGCACGACCGCGCACAGGATGGTGACCCGGATCCGGCGCTCCTGCCACACCCACCGCAGACCGGCCAGCATCTCGTGGCCGAGCCTGCCGGGCGGGGCGGCGGGCCGCTCCCGCTTCGGCAGCCGCAGGAAGAGCAGCGCGACGAACGACAGGGTGTGCATGACGGCATCGGCCAGGAAGGGGACGAAGCGCCCCACGGCGAACAGGAACCCGCCGGTCGCGGTGCCCGAGAGCTGGCCCATCGACGCCCGCGCCGTGTTCATCGAGACCGCCGCGGGCAGCTGGGCGATGTCCACCAGCAGCGGCAGCGCGGCGTTCTCGGCCGGTTCGAAGAGGGCCGCGGCGGCGCCGAACACCGCGGCGACGGCGACCATGTGCGGCACGGTGGCCGCGTCGCTCCACACCGCGATCACCAGACTGATGGCGGACACCGCCTGGGCCGCCTCGCAGCCGAGCATGAGCGCCTTGCGGTCGTACCGGTCCACCAGAACACCCGCCGGGAGCCCGGCCACCATCTGCGCGGCGGCGATCGTGCCCATCACCAGGCCGGAGGCGGCACCGGAACCGGTGAGCGCCAGGACCAGCAGCGGAAACGCGATCATCGACGCGTGGAAGCCGAACTCCGAGAGCGCCTGGCTGCCCCACAGCAGCCGGTAGCCGCGGTTGCGCGCCAGGGGCACGGGCGGAGCGGCGCGGTCGTCGGTCGCCACGCCCGCCTCGCCGCGCGCCACTTCTCCCCGCTCCTCGCTCATGCGGCACCGCCCCGGCAGTCCTGGGCGATGCGGCGCAGCGCGTCCGCGAAGTCCGCGGCCACCGCGGCCACGGTCGACTCCTCGTGGACATCGGGACGGTAGTACCAGGTGAAGCCGAGCCGCCCGTTCTGCACCGCGCCCACGACCTCCAGCAGATGCGATCCGCCCTCGCGGGGGTCGTGGTCCTGGCCGAAGGAGCCGTGTTCGGCGTGGACGAGGCCGTCCTTGGCCTCGGCCGACCGGGCGTCCCACTGGCCGAGGTAGTTGAACACCACCTGCGGCCCGTCGCCGGTGCCGGTCAGCCGCTCCCGTACCGCGTCCGTGCCGAAGGTCCGCAGCGCCCCGAAGCCGAAGCCGTTGCCGGGGACGGCCCGCAGCCGCCGCCTGACCGACTTGACCAGGCCGCGCCAGTCGACGGACGGGGAATCCCCGGTGGCGGGCAGGTCGAAGGAGACCGGGTACATCGTGGTGAACCAGCCCACCGTACGGGAGAGATCGGCGCCCTCGATGACGTCCTCGCGCCCGTGGCCCTCCAGTTCGACGGAGACCCGCTCCCGGCCGGTCCAGCGCGACAGCGCCAGCGCGAGGGCGGCCAGCAGCACGTCGTTGATGCGGGTGCGGTACGCGGTGGGGGCCGCACGCAGCAGCGCCTCGGTGTCCGCCTCGTCGATCTCCACCGGAACCGCCCGGGTCTCGGCGCCCGGGGCGGCCGACGCGCGGTCGACCGGCAGCGGCCGCGCGTCCAGCGCCGAGGCCCAGTGGTCGACCTCGTGGTCCAGGGCGCCGTCGGCGACCTGTTCGGCGAGCTGCCGGGCCCAGTCCCGGAACGAGGTCGTCTTGGGGCCGAGGTCGACCGCCTCGCCCCGCAGGCTCTGCTGGTACGCGGTGTCCAGGTCGTCCAGCACGATCCGCCAGGACACCCCGTCGATGACCAGATGGTGGGCGGTCAGGAAGAGGAACGGCCGCCGGTCGTCGCCGAAGCGGAACAGCGCGGCCTTCAGCAGCGGTCCGCTGCCGAGGTCGAAGCCCGCGTGCAGGGCGTCGGCCGCCTTCTCCATCGCCGCGTCCGCCTCCTGCTCCGGCAGCCCGGACAGGTCGTACCGGGCGAGGACTTCCGCCGCCTCGGGTTCCGGGTTGTACTGCCGCCACTGCCCGCCGTCTTCGGTGAACCGCATCCGCAGCGCGTCATGGTGGACGAGGAGCGCGGCCAGCGCCCCCTCCAGCGCCGCTTCGTCCAGCTTCTGATCCAGCTCCAGCAGGGTGGACTGGTTGAAGTGGTGCGGGTTGACGGTGTGGGTGGCGAAGAACCAGCGCTGGATCGGGGTGAGCGGAAGGTCTCCGGTCACCGGTTCCGCCCCGCCCTCGTCGTCCCGTTCGGCCGTGACCACGGCGGCCAGGGCGGCCACCGACTGATGGGTGAAGAGGTCCTTGGTGGACAGCCGCAGCCCCGACTGGCGGGCGCGGGAGACGACCTGGATGCTCAGGATGGAATCCCCGCCGAGGTCGAAGAAGTTGTCGTTCACACCGACCCGGTCCAGGCCGAGGACATCCGCCCAGATCGCCGCGATCCGGCTCTCCATCGGGGTGCGCGGCGCGACATGGTCCGCGCCCGGGGCCGGTGCGGGATCCGGATCGGGCAGGGCGCGGCGGTCGACCTTGCCGTTGGGCGTGAGCGGCAGCTCCTCCAGGGTGGCGAACGCCGACGGCACCATGTGGGGCGGCAGGGTGCGGCCCAGGAAGTCGCGCAGCGAGGCGGTCGTCGGCGTGCCGCCGAGTGCCGGAACCACGTAGCCGACCAGGCGCTTCAGCCCGGACGGATGCTCGGCCGTGGGCCCGGTGTCCCGTACGGCCACCACCGCCTCGCCCACCTCGGGGCTGCGCCGCAGGGCGCTCTCCACCTCGCCCGGCTCGATCCGGAAGCCCCGGACCTTGACCTGGTCGTCGGCCCGGCCGACGAACCGCAGCTCGCCGTCGGCGGTCCAGCGCACCACATCGCCCGTGCGGTACATCCGCCCGCCCGCGGGACCGAACGGATCGGCCAGGAAACGGGAGGCGGTGAGCCCCGGCCGGCCCAGATAGCCGCGGGCCAGTCCGGCCCCGGCCACGTACAGCTCCCCGGCCACGCCCACCGGAACCGGGCGCAGCGCGGAGTCCAGCACATAGGCCCGGGTGTTACGGATCGGCCCGCCGATCGGCGGCGCACCCGTACCGGCGGTCAGCGGCCCGGACCAGGTGCTCACCACGGTCGCCTCGGTCGGACCGTACGAGTTGATCATCCGGCGTCCCGGGGCCCAGCGGTCCACCAGTTCGGCGGAGCACGCGTCGCCGCCGACGATCAGCGTGCGCAGCTCCGGCAGGCCCGTCTCCCGCGCCGTCTCCGGCACGGTGGCCAGCGCCGCCGGGGGGATGAGCGCATGGGTGATCCGCTGTTCCGTCAGCACCTGGGCCAGCCGCTCGCCCAGCAGTGGACCCTCCTCCACGACGACGAGCGCGGCCCCCCTCGGCAGGGATACGCACAGCTCCAGCACGGAGGCGTCGAAGCTCGGCGAGGCGAACTGCAGGACCCGGTCCCCGGCCCGGACGTCGTAGCGTGCCGCGGCGGCGGCCGAGAAGCTCGCCAGCCCCGCGTGGGTGACCATGACCGCCTTGGGAACCCCGGTGGACCCGGAGGTGTAGATGACGTACGCCGGATGGTCCGGTGTCAGCCCCCGGACGGACGGCGGGTCCGCGGGGCCGTCCCCGGCCCACGCCGACGCCACGTCGTCGAGGACGACCAGGGGCTCGGCGTCCCGCAGCATGAACGCCACCCGCTCCGCCGGATAGTGGGGGTCGACCGGCAGGAACGCGCCGCCCGCCTTCACCACCGCCAGCTGCGCCACCACCATCTCCACCGACCGCGGCAGCACCAGCGCCACCAGCTTCTCCGGGCCCACACCGCGCCCGATCAGCTCGTGCGCCAGCCGGTTGGCCGCCGTCTCCAGCTCGGCGAAGGTGAGCGCGCCCGCCCCGGACACCACGGCCGTGGCGTCCGGGGACACCGCCGCCTGCCGTTCGAACAGCTCGGCCAGCGTGGCCGGTGGTACGGGGTGCCCGGTGGCGTTCCACTCCACGAGGGTGCGGCGCAGCTCGGCCGGGGTGGCGAGCGGCAGCGCGCCCACCGCCCGCTCGGGGTCGTCGGCGATGCCGGTGAGGAGCGAACGCAGGGCCGCGCCCATCCGCTCGGCCGTCGGCGCGTCGAACAGATCGGTGCTGTAGCTGATCAGCCCGCGCAGCGCGCCCCCGTCGGCCTCGGCGAACTCCAGCGTGAGGTCGAAGCTCGCGGTGCTGGTCTCGGGGGCGATGTCCTCCAGCGCGAGTCCGGGCAGGTCCAGTGGCCCGCCGGGGATGTTCTGCAGCACCACCATCGCCTGGAACAGCGGTGTCCGGCTGGTGTCCCGGACGGGCTGCACCTCGTCCACCACTCGCTCGAACGGCACGCTCTGGTGGGCGAAGGCGTCCAGGACGGTGCCGCGCACATCGGCCAGGAAGTCGGTGAAGCCGCGCTCGGGGTCGACCGAGGAGCGCAGCACCAGCGTGTTGACGAAGAAGCCGATCAGACGCTCCGTCTCGGCGCGCTCCCGCCCCGAGGTGACCGTCCCCACGGCGATGTCCTGCCGGCCCGACAGCCGGGCCAGCAGCACCTGGGCCGCCGCCACCAGCGTCATGAAGAGGGTGGTGCCACGGGCCCGGCCGTACTCCTTGAGGCGCCGGTTCACCGCGGCGGGCACCTCGAACTCCGCCGTCGCGCCGTGTCCGCTGCGCACCGCCGGACGGGGCCGGTCGGTGGGCAGCTCCAGCGGCTCCACGTCGCGCAACTGCCGCGTCCAGTACGCCAGTTGATCCTCGGCGGACGGGCCGGACAGCTCGTTTCGCTGCCAGGCCGCGAAGTCGGCGTAACCCACGGGGAGCGGTGGCAGCGCCGCCGTGTCACCGTGCAGCGCCGCCCGGTACAGCTCGCGCAGATCGCCGAGGAGCACACCGGTGGACCAGCCGTCGGTGATGATGTGGTGCAGCGTCAGGGTGAGCGCGTGGTCATCGGCCCCCAGCCGGATCAGCCCGGCCCGCAGCAGCGGGCCGCGCCGCAGGTCGAAGGGGCGCTCCCGCTCCCGCGTCAGCAGCTCCGTCAGCTCCGCCTCCCGCCGGTCGGCGGGAAGGCCCGACAGATCGTGCCGGATGAGGCGCACCGGAGCGGGCTCGTGCACGATCTGCGTCCCGCGTCCGTCCACCGCGTCGAAGGTGGTGCGCAGCGACTCGTGCCGGGCCACCAGCGCGGTCAGCGCGTCCTCCAGCGCCCGGACATCGAGGGTGCCGCGCATCCGCAGCGCCAGCGGGGTGATGTATTCGGTGCTGTCCGGTGCGAAGGAGTCCAGGAACCACAGTCGCTGCTGGGGATACGAAAGCGGCAGCTCCGCGTCCCGGGGCACCGGTGTGATCGGCGCAGGGCCCCCTTCCGTACGGCCGCTCGCCCCGGTGAGGGCCGTGGCGAGGGCGGCCACGGTGGAGTGGGTGAACACCAGCCGGGGCGACACCTCCGCGCCGAAGGCCTCCCGCAGCCGCGAGGTGAGCCGGATGCTGAGGATGGAGTCACCGCCGAGGACGAAGAAGTCGTCCTCGGCGCCGACCCGTTCGGCCCCCAGCACCTCGGCCAGGATCCGCGCCACGCGCCGCTCGGCCTCGTCGCGCGGGGCCACATAGGCGGCCCGGTCGGGGCCGGAATCCGGGGCGGGCAGCGCCGTACGGTCCAGCTTGCCGTTGCGGCTCAGCGGCAGCGCGTCCAGCGGGACCACCGCGGAGGGCACCATGTAGTCCGGGAGCCCGGCCGCCACATGGGCGCACAACTCCGCGCCGTCCACGGCCCCGTCGCCGCCCGGCACCACATAGGCCACCAGCCGCTTCACCCCCGGGCGGTCCTCCCGGGCCACCACCGCGGCGTCCGCCACCCCGGGGTGGGCGGTCAGTACGTTCTCCACCTCGCCCGGCTCGATCCGGAAGCCCCGGACCTTCACCTGCTGGTCGGCGCGGCCGACGAACTCCACCGTGCCGTCCGGCCGCCGCCGCGCCAGGTCGCCGGTGCGGTACATCCGCTCCCCGGCGGGCCCGTACGGATCGGCGAGGAAGGCCGCCGCCGTCGCACCCGGGCGGCCCAGATAGCCGCGGGCCACGCCCTCACCGGCGACGAAGAGTTCACCGACGACACCCGGCGGGACGGTCCGCAGCCGCGCGTCCAGGACGTACACCCGCATGTTGTCCAGCGGCCCGCCGATCGGCACCACTTCGGGCACCCCGTCGGCCTCGGCCATCGGGAAGGCGGTGGCGAACGTCGTCGTCTCGGTCGGCCCGTAGCCGTCCACGACGGTCAGCCCGGGGCAGGCCGCCAGCACCCGGCGCACGGCCGCCGCGGGCACCACATCGCCACCGGTCCACACCTCGCGCAGCCCCGCGAAGCACTCCGGGTCGTCCTGCGCCAGCAGCCGGAACAGCCCGGCGGTCAGCCACAGTCCCGTCACCCCGTGCCCGGCCACCAGCCGCCGCACACCCGCCGCGTCCAGCTCGCCCGGCGGGGCCACCACCACCCGGCCGCCGCGCAGCAGCGGCACCCACACCTCGTAGGTGGCGGCGTCGAACGCCACCGGGGAGTGCAGCGGCACCCGGGCGTGGCCGCCGCTCGCGAAGGCCCGGTGGAAGGCGAGCGCCGCCACATCGCGGTGGCGCACCCCCACGGCCTTCGGCACCCCGGTCGACCCGGAGGTGAACATCACGTACGCCAGGTTGTCCCGGTCCACCGGCCCGGCGGGTGGCGTCCGCTCGCCGTCGCGCGCGGCGGCCACGTCGTCCGCCGTCAGCACGACCTTCGCGCCCGTCCGCTCCAGCAGCTCCCGCTGCCGTGCGCGCGGCGCGCGGGTGTCCACCGGTATGTACACCCCACCGGCCCTGACCACCGCGAGCTGTGCCACGACGAGTGCGGCGGACCGGTCCATGAGCAGCGCCACCGGGTCCTCGGCGCGCACCCCCGACTCGGCCAGGACCGCCGCCAGCCGGCCCGACCACGCGTCGAGGTCGCGGTAGCCGAGGGCGGTGTCGCCGTCGGTGACGGCGATGGCGTCCGGGGTCCGCGCGGCCTGCTCGGCGAACAGCTCCGCGAGGGAGCCCGTGGGCAGCGGCCGGTCGGTGTCGTTCCACTCCCGCGCCGCCAGGCGCTCCTCGGCCCCGGTCAGCAGCCGTAGATCGTCCAGGGTGCGCCCGGCGCCGTCCGCGATGCCGGTGAGGAGTGTCCCCAGGTGGCGCGCCGCCCGCTCCGCCGTCGCCGCGTCGAACAGCGCGGGATCGTAGGCGATGTCGAAGCCGAGCCGGTCGCCGAGATAGGCGCGGCAGACCAGGGGGAAGTTCGTGGCGTCCTCGGCCCGCACCTCCCGGATGGCGATCCCGGCGCCGGCCGCCGACTTCTCGTCGAAGGGATAGTTCTCGAAGACCACCATGGAGTCGAACAGCCCCTCGGCGGCGGGCAGTTCGCTCAAGGCCTGGATGCGTGAGAGGGAGAGGAAGTCGAAGCGGCGGGACTCGCTCTGCTGCTCCTGGAGTTCCCGCAGCCAGTCCGCCACATCGCGGCCGCCGTCGGCCACGGCCCGGGTGGGGACCGTGTTGATGAACATGCCGATCATCGTCTCCACCCCCGGCAGCCCGTCCGGGCGGCCCGAGGCGGTGGTGCCGAACACCACGTCCGGCTCGCCGCTGTACCGGGACAGCAGCAGCGCCCAGGCGCCCTGCACCACCGTGTTCACGGTCAGCCCACGGCTCCGGGCCGTCTCGCGCAGCCGCGCGGACACCTCCCCGGTCAGCTCCAGCCGGGTCAGCGCGCCGGAGGTGGCGCGGTGCGCCTCCCTCGGCGGCCGGTCGTACGGCAGCGGGGTCCGGGAGGTGAAGCCCGCCAGGACGTCACGCCAGTGCCGCTCGGCCCGCTCCTGGTCCTGCTCCCGCAGCCAGCGCAGGAAGTCCCGGAACGGGCGGCGCGCGGGCGGGTTCAGGTTGCGGCCCTCGGTGAGCGCCGCGTAGTGCTCGCACACCTCGGCGAAGATCTGCCCGGTGGACCAGCCGTCCAGCATCAGATGGTGCGAGGTCCACACCAGCATGATCTCGTCGTCGGTCAGCCGCGCCACCGCGATCCGGGTCAGCGGGGCCGCCGTCAGCTCCATCCCGGCCGCCCGGTCCTCGGCGAGCAGCCGCTCCAGCGCGGCCTGTTGCCCGTCCGGCCGCAGCTCCCGCCAGTCGTGCCGGGCGGTGGGCAGTACGGCATGGCGGCGCACCACCTGGACGGGCTCCTCCAGCCCCTCCCAGCGGACCTCGCTGCGCAGCACCGGTGTCCGGTCCACGACCCGCTGCCAGGCGGCGGCGAAGGCGTCCGGGTCGGCGATGCCGCCGATGCGCAGCGCGATCTGGTCGAAGTAGGCGCCGCCGGTGTCGACCAGGCCGTGGAAGAGCATGCCCGCCTGCAACGGGGTCAGCGGATAGATGTCCTCCACGTCCCTGCCGTCGCCCGCGATCAGATCCACCTGGCGCTGGTCGAGCCGGGCGAGCGGGAAGTCGGAGGGGCTGCGGCCGCCCGCGCCGGGCTCCGCGCAGTGCGCGACGATCTCCCGCAGCGCGGCGAGCACGTCCTCGGCGAGGCGGCGCACGGTCGCCTCGTCGTACATCAGCGCCGGATAGCTCCAGCCCAGCTCCAGCCGGCCGCCCTGGACCGCTCCGGTGACCTCCAGCAGGTACGTACGGGTCTCGTCGTCCGGCGCGTCCTGGCCGGTGGTGGGCAGGGCGGCCCGGTAGAGGCCAGTGGCCTCGTCGGCCGCGGCGACATCCCACTGGCCGTGGTAGTTGAACCCGATCTGCGGGGCCGGACCGCCCCGCAGCCGCTCGCCCGCGGTGGGGGAGAGGTGGCGCAGCGCCCCGTGGCTCAGCCCGCGGTGCGGGACGGCGTGCAGCTGCTCTTTGACGGACCTGAGCGTGTCCCGCCAGTCCGCGCCCGGCGCTACGGTCAGCGCGAGCGGGAACTCGGCGGTGAACCAGCCCACCGTACGGGAGAGGTCCAGCTCCTCGAACAGGTCCTCGCGGCCGTGCCCCTCCACCCCGATCAGCACGGTGTCGCCGCCGGTCCAGCGGGCCAGGCTCCGGCCGAGGGCGCTGAGCAGCACATCGTTGATCTGGGTGCGGTAGACGTCCGGGACGTCCCGCAGCAGCGCCTCGGTCTCGGCGCGGCCGAGGGCGACGGTCACCGTGGCCGCCGTCTCCTGGGTGTTGGCGCCTTGGCGGTCGACGGGCAGCGGCGCGGGCGTGGCGCGCGCGGTGCGCGTCCAGTACTCCAGGTCGCCGTCGAGCCCGCCGGAGCGCACGTGTTCCGCCAGCCGGGCCGCCCAGTGTGCGTAGGCGCTGCTCGCCGGGGGCAGAGCGGGCGCGGCTCCGGACACGGCCTGCTCGTACGCGGTCTCCAGATCGCCGAGCAGGACGCGCCAGGAGACGCCGTCGACCACCAGATGGTGGACGGTGACGACCAACTCGGGCGCCTGATGCGGACCGTAGGTGAACAGCAGGGCCTTCAGCACCGCGCCCTCGGCGATGTCCAGCCCGGTCTGCGCCGCGACCGTGGCCTCCCGTACGGCGTGTTCCGATGCCACCTCATCGAGGCCGGACAGATCGTGCCGTTCGACAACCGGCCCCGGCGCGGCGGGCAGAACCTCCTGCGCCCACTCACCGTCGATGACGAGGAACCGGGTGCGCAGCGCCGCGTGGTGCGCCACGAGGGCGTCCACCGCCCGCCGCAGCGCGGCCTCGTCGAGGTCGTCGGCGAGCCGCAGCCGGTGGGTCATGGTGAAGTGGTGCGGATCGCCGGGCCGCCGCCCGCCCAGGTACCAGTGCTGGATCGGGGTCAGCGGCGCCGGGCCCGTCGGCGGACCGGCCGGAGCCGGGTCCCGCTCCGGGGCGGACCCGATGCTCAAGCCGAGCTCCGCGATGGTCTGGTGGCGGAAGACGTCCTTGGAGGTGATCCGCAGCCCCGCCTGGCGGGCGCGGGAGACGATCTGGATGCTGAGGATCGAATCACCGCCCAGGGCGAAGAAGTTGTCCTCCACACCGATCCGCGGGGCGCGGAGGACCTCGGACCACACGCGGGCGAGCACGGTTTCGGTCTCGCTGCGGGGCGCCACATACGCGGTCTCCGCCTGCGGTTGCGCGGGCGGCGCGGGCAGCGCCCGCCGGTCGACCTTTCCGGCGTCGGTGCGGGGCATCCGGTCCAGCGGCACGAAGGCCGCCGGGACCATGTAGTCGGGCAGGGTCTCCTTGAGGCGGGTGCGCAGCTCCGCCGCGCCGGGCGCGGCCTCCGCCCCCGTGGCCACGAGGTAGCACACCAGCCGCCGGTGGCCGGTGTCCTCCCGGACCACCACCACGGCGTCCTCGACCGCCGGATGGTCCAGCACGGCGGCCTCGATCTCACCGGGCTCGACGCGGAAGCCACGGATCTTGACCTGCTCGTCGGTGCGGCCGAGGAATTCGAGCACCCCGTCCGCCGTCCAGCGGGCCCGGTCGCCGGTGCGGTACATCCGGGAGCCGGGCGGGCCGTACGGGTCGGGGACGAAGTGGCGCGCGGTCAGCCCCGGCCGGCCGAGATAGCCGCGCACGACCTGCGCACCGGCCAGGTGCAGTTCGCCGGGCACCCCCGGCGGCACCGGCCGCAGCGCCCCGTCCAGGACGTACGCCCGCAGGTTGTGGCCGGGGCGCCCGATGAGCGGACGGTCCCCGAGGTCGGTGAGGCGCCCGTACACCGCGTCGACGGCGCACTCGGTGGGCCCGTAGAAGTTGTACGCCGCCACCCCGGGCACCGCGCGCAGCTCCCGCCACAGCGCGGCCCCCAGCGCCTCGCCGCCCACCATGACGATCCGGGGCCGGTGGCGGCCGTCGAACAGCCCGGCGGCCATCAGCTCGTGCAGATACGAGGGGGTGAGGTCGAGGAAGTCCAGCCCCCGGGCGCGGATCAGCTCCACCAGGGCGGCCGGGTCGAGCCGTACCGCGTCGTCGATCAGATGCACCTCCTGGCCCGCGGCCAGGAACACGGCGCCCTCCCAGGAGGTGTCGAAGGAGAACGCCGCGGTCAGCGCCGCGCGCAGCGGTCGGCCCGCCTCGGCGGCGTGCGGCCCGATGAGCGAGGCCCGGTGGTCGTGGCAGAGGTTGACCAGCTGGCGGTGCTCGACGGCGACCCCCTTGGGGCGGCCGGTGGAACCCGAGGTGTAGTTGATGTACGCGGTGTTCGCGGGCCGCAGCGGGGAGCGCCGGTCCCGGTCGGTGGGGTCGGTGGCGGGCAGGTCGCCCAGCGGCGCGTCGCGCAGCGCCTCGGGGGTGAGGACGACCGCGGGCGCCGCGTCCTCCAGCAGGAACGTGACGCGCTCGGCGGGCAGTTCCGGATCGACGTACAGATACGTGCCGCCCGCCTTGAGGACGGCGAGCTGGGCCACCATCAGCTCGGCGGTGCGCGGCAGCCGGACCGCCACCACCGTCTCGGGACCGGCCCCGAGCGCGATCAGCTGGTGGGCCAGCCGGTTGGCGCGGGCGTTCAGCTCCGCGAAGTCGTAGGTGGCGTCGGCGGCGACCAGCGCGGTGGCGTGCGGGGTGCGGGCCGCCCGCTCCTCGAAGAGGCGCGGGAAGGTGGTGTCCGCCACCGGGAGCGCGGTGTCGTTCCACTCCTCCAGCACCGTGTGCCGCTCCCGCGCGGTCAGCAGCGGGAGTTCGCCCACCGTGCGTCCCGGGTCGTCCGCCACCGCCTCCAGCAGCAGCCGCAGCTGGTGGACCATCCGCCGTACGGTCGCGGCGTCGAACAGATCGGTGTTGTACTCCACGAAGCCGGTCAGGGCGCCCTGGTGTTCCACGAAGTCGAAGCCGAGGTCGAAGGCGGCCGTGCGGCTCGGGATGCGCACGGCCTCCACGGCGAGCCCGGGCAGGCTCGGCACCTCGCTGCCCAGGTTGTGCAGCGCCACCATCACCTGGAACAGCGGGGTGCGGCTGGTGTCCCGCTCCGGCTGGAGCGTGTCGACGATCCGCTCGAACGGCACGTCCTGGTGGGCGAAGGCGTCCGATACGGTGTCGCGCACCTCCTGGAGCAGTTCGCCGAACGGGCGGTCCGCGCGCACCCGGCCGCGCAGCACGAGCGTGTTCACGAACATCCCGACCAGGCGCTCCAGCTCCGGCCGCTCCCGGCCGGAGGTCACGGTGCCCACCGCGATGTCCTCCTGCCCCGACCAGCGCGCCAGCAGCACCTGGCAGGTGGCGAGCAGGGTCATGAAGAGGGTGCCGTCGCTCTGCCGCCCGGTCGCGCGGAGCCGGTCCACCAGCTCCGCGTCGAGGGTGAAGTCCAGCAGCGCCCCGTTCCTGGTCTGCACCGCCGGGCGCGGCCGGTCGGTCGGCAGCTCCAGCGGGGCCAGGCCGGCCAGGGTCTTCCGCCAGCGCTCCAGCTGCGGTTCCACCGTGGCGGCCCCGCCGTCCGGGTCGCGCTGCCAGGCCGCGTAGTCGGCGTACCCCAGCGGCAGCGGGGGCAGTTCGGGGCTGCGGCCCGCCACCGCCGCGGCGTACAACTCGCTCAGATCGTCGCTGAGGACGGCGGTGGACCAGCCGTCGGTGACGATGTGATGCATCGTGAGGGTGAGGACGTGTTCCTCGTCGTCCAGCCGGATCAGGGAGGCGCGCAGCAGCGGACCCGTGCCGAGGTCGAAGGCCGTGGCACCCTCTCGTACGAGCAGCCGCTCCAGCTCCCGTTCGCGCTCCTCGGCGGGGAAGGCGGTGAGGTCGTGGCGCGGCAGCTCGACCCGGTACGGGTCGTGGATCCGCTGCACACCGTGGCCGTCCACCTCGGCGAACGTGGTGCGCAGCGGCTCGTGCCGGGCCACCAGGCCGTCGAGCGCGGTGCGCAGGGCGGCGGTGTCGAGCCGCCCGCGCAGCCGCAGCGCGAACGGGGTCACGTACTCGGTGTCGCGGTCGTCGAAGCCGTCCAGGAACCACAGGCGCTGTTGCGCGTACGACAGCGGCAGGTCGCCACCCCGCTCCACGGCCGGGATCACACCGCGCGGCGCGGCGCCGTCCGGGGTGCTCAAGGCGGCGGCCAGTGCGGCGACGGTGGCATGGGTGAACAGGGTGCGTGGCGAGACGTCCGTGCCGAATGCGGTACGCAGCCGGGAGGCCACCCGGATGGCGAGGATCGAATCGCCGCCCAGGGCGAAGAAGTTGTCCTCGGCCCCCGCCTCCTCGACCCCCAGGACCTCGGCCCACACCCGGGCCACCGTGCGTTCCGCCTCGGTGCGCGGGGCGATCCGCTCGGCGCTCGTGGCGAGGCCGTCCGCGCCCGGGGCGGGCAGCGCGGCCCGGTCCAGCTTGCCGTTGACGGTCAGCGGCAGGGTGTCCAGCGGGACGTAGGCGGCCGGAATCATGTGCTCGGGCAGGGCCCGCCCGAGGAATTCCCGCAAGCATGCGGCGGACGGCGGCTCGGCCGTGGCACTGGCCACGGTGTAGGCGACCAGCCGCCGCACCCCGGGGCGGTCCTCGCGCGCGGTCACCACGGCGTGTGCCACTCCCGGATGCGCGGTCAGGGCGGCCTCGATCTCGCCGGGTTCGATCCGGAAACCGCGGATCTTGACCTGGTCGTCGGCGCGGCCCAGATACTCCAGCTCGCCGTCCGCGCTCCACCGGGCCCGGTCGCCGGTGCGGTACATCCGGCTGCCCGGCGGGCCGAACGGGTCGGCGACGAAACGGGACGCGGTCAGCCCCGGGCGGCGCAGATAGCCACGGGCCAGTCCCGCGCCCGCCACGTACAGCTCGCCGACCGCGCCCGGCGGCACCGGTTCGAGGGCGCCGTCGAGGACGTAGATCCGCAGGTCGGGGATGCCGGTGCCGATGCCGCTGCCGGTGGCGCGGGCCGCGGTGGCGCGGTCCAGGGCGGTGTGGGTGACGTGCACGGTGGTCTCGGTGATCCCGTACATGTTGACCAGCACGGGCGCGGTGTCCGCGTGCCGTGCGTACCAGCCCTCCAGGCGGCGCGGGTCGAGCGCCTCACCGCCGAAGATCACCCGGCGCAGCGAAAGCCGCGCCCCGGGGTTCTCGGCGTTTTCCTCGTCCGCGCGCATCAGCGCGTAGAAGGCCGACGGCGTCTGGTTGAGCACCGTCACCCGCTCGTCCGCCAGCAGCCGCAGGAACTCCTCCGGGGAGCGCGAGACCGCGTACGGGACGACCACGAGGCGGCCGCCGTGCAGCAGCGGCCCCCAGATCTCCCAGACGGAGAAGTCGAAGGCGTAACTGTGGAACAGCGTCCACACGTCCGAGGCGTCGAAGGAGAACCACTGACGGGTCTGCGAGAACAGCCGCACCACATTGGCGTGCGGGATGACCACGCCCTTGGGGCTACCGGTCGACCCCGAGGTGTAGATGGCGTAGGCCGGGCTGTCCGGCAGCGGCCGGGCAGCGGCCGGGAGGGTGGCCGGGCGCTGCCGCAGATCGGCGGCCACGGCCGGGTCGTCCAGGCACAGCCGGGGCACGGCGGTGTCCGCCGCGATCCGCTCGTCCAGGCCGGCGGTGGTCAGCAGCAGTACGGGTTCGGTGTCGGCGAGCATATGGGCGATCCGCCCGGCCGGCTGGTCCGGATCGATCGGCAGATACGCCGCCCCGGTCTTCAGCACGGCCACGATCGCCACGATCATGTCGAGCGAGCGGGGCAGGGCGAGTGCCACATACCCCTCCCGCGCCGCGCCCCCGGCGGCGAGCCGGTGGGCCAACCGGCCCGCACGCGCGTCGAGTTCCGCGTACGACAGCGACTCCGCGCCGCAGGTGACGGCGGTGGCGTCCGGGGTGCGGGCGGCCTGCTCCTCGAACAGGTCCACCACGGTCCGCTCCGGCACCTCCTCCGCCGAGCCGTTCCACTCCACCAGGATCCGCCGCCGCTCCTCGGCCGTCGTCCACGGCAGGGCCCGCAGTGGACGGTCGGGGTCGGCCGCGATGCCGGTCAGCAGCCGGCACAGCCGGTCGACGAGGGCTTCCGCGGTCCCGGCGTCGAACAGCTCCGGGTCGTAGCCGAGGTCGAAGCCGAGCCGGTCGGAGAGATGGGCCCGCAGGCTCAGCGGGAAGTTCGTAGCGTCCGTCGACTGGACGTCGAGGATCCGCAGCCCCGCCTCGCGCGCCGAGGAGTCGTCGAAGGGGTAGTTCTCGAAGGCCACCATGCTGTCGAACAGCGGCGTACCGGCCGGGACCTCGCTCCACGCCGACAGCTGAGCCAGCGACACGGATTCGAACCCCCGCGCCCGCGCCTGTGCCATCTGGAGTTCCCGCAGCCACTCGGCGGCGTTCCGGGCGCCGTCGACCCGTACCCGGGTGGGCAGGGTGTTGATGAACATGCCCACCATGGACTCGACCCCGGCCAGCTCGGCCGGGCGGCCCGAGACGGTGGTGCCGAACACCACGTCCGGCTCGCCGCTGTACCGGGACAGCAGCAGCGCCCACGCGCCCTGCACGATCGTGTTGACGGTCAGGCCGTGGCGCCGGGCGGCCGCGCGCAGCTCCGCCGAGACACCGGTCCCCAGCGCCACCGCCACCGTCGCCGAGGAACCGGCCCGGTGCGACTCCAGGGGCTTGCGGTCGTACGGCAGCGGAGTCGGCGCGGCGACCCCCGCGAGCAGCGCCCGCCAGTACTCCTCGGCCTCCCGCCCGTCCTGGCGGTCCAGCCAGTGCAGATAGTCGCGGAAGGGCCGCCGGGCGGTCAGCGCCGGGCGATCTCCCCGGGCCGCCGCGGCGTACCGCTCGCACACCTCGGAGAACACCTGGGCCAGGCTCCAGCCGTCCAGGATCAGATGGTGTGAGGTCCAGATCAGCTCCACCCGGTCGCCGGGCAGCCGCACGATGGTCAGCCGCATCAGCGGCGGCTCCGTCAGATCCAGGCCGAGCGCCAGGTCCCGCTCCCGCAGCCGGTCCAGCTCGGCCGCGCGCCGCTCCTCCGGCAGCTCCCGCCAGTCCACCTGGGTGATGGGCACGGCGGCCCGGTGGCGTACGAACTGCACGGGCCGCTCGACGTCCTCCCACACCACGCCGCTGCGCAGCACCGGCGTGCGGTCGACCGTCCGCTGCCAGGCGAGGGCGAGCGCCTCCGGGTCGCTCACCCCGGCCAGGGTCAGGGTGGCCTGGTCCAGATAGACGTCCGTCCCGTCGCCCACCAGGCGGTGGAAGAGCATGCCCTCCTGGAGCGGGGTCAGCGGATAGACGTCCTCGATTCCGCGCCCGTCGCCCACCAGGCGGTCCACGCCCGCCTGGTCCAGCCGGGCGAGCGGGAAGTCCGACGGCGTACGTCCGCCCGCGCCCGGCTCGGCGCAGTGGCCGACGATCTCCCGCAGCGCCGCCAGCATCCCGTCCGCGAGCCGCCGCACCGTGGCCCCGTCGTGCACGCGGTCGGAGTACAGCCAGGTCAGCTGCAGCTCCCCGGCGGCCACCACGCCCGACACATCGAGCGGATACGTCGAGGGCTCGTCGGCGGCGAGGTCCTGCCCCAGGGTCTCCCCGGTGAGGGTGAACGCGTCGTCGCCCGGTACGGAATCCCACTGGCCGTGGTAGTTGAAGCAGATGCCCGGCAGCGGGGCGTCGCGCAGCGCGCGGGCGGCGGAGCCGGGCGCGCTCAAGTGGGCCAGCGCCTCGTAGCTCAGCCCCTTGCGGGGCAGCGCCCGCAGCTGCTCCTTCACCGACTTCAAAACCGGGCCCCAGCCACCGTCGGGCAGGGTGAGTGCCACCGGGTACTGGGTGGTGAACCAGCCGACGGTCCGCGACAGTTCGACGGTGTCGTCGATCTCCTCCCGGCCGTGGCCCTCCATCGCCACCAGCACCCGGTCGGTGTGCGTCCAGTCGGCGAGCACCCGGCCGAGCGCGCTCATCAGGACGTCGTTGATCTGCGTCCGGTACACCCCGGGCACCCGGCGCAGCAGCGCGTCGGTCGTGTCGCGGTCCAGCCGCACCCGGACCGTGCGGGTGGTGCCGGCGGTGGCCCGGCCCGGGCGGTCCACCGGCAGGTCCGCGCCGCCCGCGCGCGCCACGCCCTCCCAGTACGGCAAATCGCCGTCCAGGTCGCCGGCCAGCACATGGTCGCTCAGCCGGTGGGCCCAGCGGGTGAAGGGGGTGCCGACCGGGTCCAGCTTGACGGTGTCCCCGGCCACCGCCTGCCGGTAGGCGGTCTCCAGGTCGCCGAGCAGGATGCGCCAGGAGACGCTGTCCACGGCCAGGTGGTGTGCGGTCAGGAACAGCCGCGGCCGGGTCCCGGCGCCGCGCAGGATCAGAGCGGCGCGCAGCAACGCGCCCGTGGTCAGGTCGAGTTCGGCGCGGGCGGCCCCGGCGGCCGCCTCGGCCGCGGCGTGCAGCGCGTCGCCGTCGAGCCCGGACAGGTCGTGGCGGCGGATCAGCGGCCCGGCCGCGGGAGCGTCGGCGTGCTGGCGCCACTCGCCGCTCTCGTTCACGAACCGGGTGCGCAGCGCCGGGTGGTGGGCGGCCACCGACTCCAGGGCGGTGTTCAGCGCGGTCTCGTCCACGTCGTACGGCAGGTCCACGACCATCGACATGGTGAAGTGGCGCAGCGGGCCGTGGGTGGCGAAGAACCAGTGCTGGATCGGGGTCAGCGGCGCCGGGCCCGTCGGCTCGGCGGCGGTGTCGTCGTCCGTACCGGGCGCGGCGCGCGGGGTGATGGCGGCGGCCAGGTCGGCGATGGTCTGGTGCAGGAACACATCCCGGGAGCTGAGCCGCAGCCCGGCCTGGCGCGCCCGGGAGACGGCCTGGATGCTGAGGATGGAGTCGCCGCCGAGCTCGAAGAAGTTGTCCGTCACACCGACCGTCCCGGCGCCCAGCACCTCGGCCCAGATCCGGGCCAGCTCCTCCTCCACCGGGGTGCGCGGCGCGGTGTAGGCGTGGTCCCGGCGGTCGGCGTCGGGGCGCGGGGCGGGCAGCGCGCGCCGGTCGAGCTTGCCGCTCGTGGTGAGCGGCATGGCGTCCAGGGCGACGAACGCGCCGGGCACCATGTGGCCCGGCAGCGTGCGCTTCAGGGCCGCCCGCAGCTCCTGCGCGGTGGGCGGTTCGGCGGAGGCGGCCGGTACGTAGTAGGCGGCCAGCCGCGCGTGGTCGCGGTCGTCGGTCACGGCGACCACGGCCGCCTCGGCGACGGACGGCAGGTCGAGCAACGCGGCCTCGATCTCGCCCGGTTCGACGCGGTGGCCCCGGATCTTCACCTGGTCATCGGCGCGGCCCAGGTAGTCCAGCTCCCCGGCGGCGGTCCAGCGGGCCACATCACCGGTGCGGTACATCCGGCCGCCCGCGGGCCCGAACGGATCGGCCACGAACCGCTCGGCCGTGAGGCCCGGGCGGTGCGGATAACCGCGCGCGAGCTGGTCACCGGCCAGATACAGCTCTCCCGCGACCCCGGCCGGGACCGGCTGGAGCCGGGCGTCGAGCACATAGGCGCGCAGATTGCCCAGCGGCCGCCCCACCACCGGACGCCCGCCACCGCCGATGCGGGCGGCGAGCGCGTCGATGGTGCATTCGGTCGGGCCGTAGAAGTTGTACGCCGTGGTGCCGGGGACTTCCGCCAGCTGCCGCCACAGCGACTGGCCGATGGCCTCACCGCCCAGCATCAGCACCCGGGGCCGGTGCCGGGGGTCGGTGAGCAGCCCGGCCGGGAGGAGCTGCCGCAGATACGACGGGGTGAGGTCGAGGAAGTCGATCCGGTGTCCGGCGATGTGGTCCACCAGCGCCGCCGGGTCGAGCCGGGTGGTCTCGTCGATGAGGTGCAGCTCATGGCCGTCGGCCAGCAGCAGCAGCCCCTCCAGCGAGGTGTCGAAGGAGAACGACGCGGTCAGCGCGGCGCGCAGCGGACCGCCGCCCGCCTCGGCCACGAAACCGTGGCGGTGGCCCACCAGCAGGTTCACCATGGCCCGGTGTGTCACGGCCACCCCCTTGGGGCGGCCGGTGGAGCCGGAGGTGTAGATGATGTACGCCGCGCTGTCCGGGTGCGGCGTGCCGGTCCGGTCGGCGTCGGTGGGGTCGGTCGCAGGCAGCGTGGCGGGGACCGCGCGTACGGCCTCCTCGTCCAGCACCAGCATCGGCCGGGCGTCGTCCAGGAGGAACGCGACGCGCTCCTGCGGCAGTTCGGGGTCGATGGGCAGATACACACCGCCCGCCTTGAGGACGGCGAGGATCGCCACGACCATGTCGGCGGTGCGCGGCAGCTTCACCCCGACGATCCGCTCGGGGCCCACGCCCAGCCCGATCAGCCGGTGCGCCAGCCGGTTGGCGGCCGCGTTGAGCGCCGCGAAGTCGTACGTCTCCTCCCCGGCGACCAGCGCCGTCGCCGCCGGGGTACGGGCCGCCCGCGCCTCGAACACGGCGGGGAACGTCGTCGGCTCCACGTCCAGCGCGGGACCGTGGCCCCACGCCGCCACCTGCCGCCGCTCCTCCCGCGTCAGCAGCGGAAGTTCCCGCACCGGCCGGTCCGGTTCGGCGCTCGCCGCGTCGAGCAGCACCAGCAGATGCCCCGCCATCCGCTCGGCGGTCTCCGCGTCGAACAGCTCGGTGCTGTACTCCAGCAGCCCCCGCAGCTCCTCCCCGTCCTCCACGAACTCCACGCTGAGGTCGAACGTCGAGGACTGCCGGGGCACATCGACGCCCGCCGCCGTCAGACCGGCCGGGCGCGGCGCGCCGCGCGGGGTGCTGTGGAGCAGCACCATCACGTCGAACAGCGGGTTCCGCCCGGCGTCCCGGCGTGCCCCCACGGCCTCCACCAGCCGCTCGAACGGCGTCTCGTCGTGCGCGAAGGCGTCGAGGACCGTCGTACCGGCCTCGTCGATCAGCTCGCGGTACGAACGCGCGACGTCGACCCCGGAGCGCAGCACCACGGTGTTCACGAAGAACCCGACGGCGCGCTCCAGTTCGGTGCGGCCACGGCCGGAGGTGACGGTGCCCAGCGCGATGTCGTCCTGCCCCGACCAGCGGGCGAACAGCCCCTTGCACGCGGCGACCAGCACGGTGAACAGGGTGGTGCGCCGCTCCGCCGCCAGCTCCTTCAGTCGCGCCGCGACCGCACGGTCCACGGTGAACTCGTGCACCGCGCCCGCCGAGGTGCGCACCGAGGGCCGGGGGTGGTCGGTGGGCAGCTCCAGCGGGACGGTGTCCGCGAGCCGCCCCTTCCAGTAGTCGAGCTGCTTGTCCAGGGTGGCCCCGGAAAGCCGCTCGCGCTGCCACACCGCGAAGTCCGGGTACTGCACCGGCACCGGCGGCAGCGCGTCCAGTCCCGCCCCGTCCGGCCCGGCGCCGTACAGCGCGCACAGCTCGTCCTGCAGGATGCCCATGGACCAGCCGTCGGTGACGATGTGATGGGCGGTGAGCAGCAGGACGTGCTCCTCGTCGGCCAGCCGCACCAGCAGTGCCCGCAGCAGGGGCCCGGTGCGCAGGTCGAACGGGCGGGAGTACTCGGCGAGCAGCGTGTCGTCCAGCGCCCCGGGGCCGCCGGTGAGGTCGGCCACCGGCAGCGGAACCGCGGTGGCCTCGCGCACCACCTGCGACGGCTGCCCGTCACCGTCCTCGAAGACGGTCCGCAGCGCCTCGTGGCGCTCCACCAGGGCGTCGAGCGCCCGGGAGAGCGCGGCGGTGTCCAGGGCGCCGGTCAGCCGCAGGGCGACCGCGCTGTTGTAGCCCGCCTCGTCCGGCTGGAGGGTGTGCAGGAACCACAGCCGCGCTTGCGCGAACGACAGCGGAAGGGGCCGCGTACGGTCCGCGCGGGGGATCCCGGTCCCGGAGCGTCCGGCCTTGCCCGCGAGCCGGCGGCGCAGGGCTTCCCGCATCTCCTCGGGCAGGGCGGAGGCGCGGCTGTTCCTCGAAGACGTCATGTTGTCTGTCCTCACCGTTCGTCGTGGTCGCTGCCGCCCGAAGCGGCGTCTTCGAGTTCGCGCAGGATGTATTCCTCGACCAGCTCGGCGAGGGAGGAGACCGTGTGCGCGGTCATGATGTCCCGCGGTGTCAGGTCGAGGCCGAACGCCTCACCCGCCCGGGAGGCGATCAGCAGGCTGCGGACCGAGTCACCGCCCAGGGCGAAGAAGTCGTCCTCGGCGCCGACCGGATCCACCCCCAGGACCTCGGACCAGATCTCCGCGATGACCTCCTCGGTGGGGGTGCGCGGCTCGACATGGCCGGCGGCCGGTGCCGCGGTGGCCGGGCCGGGCGCGGGCAGCGCCGCACGGTCCGTCTTGCCGTTCTCGGTGAGCGGGAGGCGGTCCAGGACGGCGAACGCCGACGGCACCATGTAGCCGGGCAGGGTACGGCCCAGCTCGGCGCGCAGCTCGGCGTCGGCCGGGGCGGTGGCACCGGGGGCGAGCACGAGATGCGCCACCAGCCTGCGGACACCGGGCTCGTCCTCCCGGACCGTCACCACGGCCTCGGCGACCGAGGGGTGGCCGACCAGGGCCGTCTCCACCTCACCGGCCTCGATGCGGTAGCCGTGCAGCTTGATCTGGTGGTCGGTGCGGCCCACGTGGTGGATCCGGCCTTCGGCGTCGTAGCGGGCCAGGTCGCCGGTGCGGTACATCCGCGATCCGGCGGGCCCGAACGGGTCCGCGAGGAAGCGGGACGCGGTCAGCCCGGGGCGGTTCAGATAGCCGCGGGCCAGCGACGGACCGCTGATCCACAGTTCGCCGGGCACCCCGGGGGGCACCGGGCGCAGCCGCGCGTCGAGCAGATACACCCGGGTGTTGGGGACGGGCCGCCCGATGGGCGGCGGGGCCCCGTCCGCGACGAGCGGGTCGGACCAGGTGGCGACCACGGTGGCCTCGGTGGGCCCATAGGAGTTGATCATGCGGTGGTGGGTGGCCCACCGGGTCGTCAGCTCCGTGCCGCAGGCGTCCCCGCCCACGATCAGCGTGCGCAGTTCGGGCAGCTCCTTCTCGGTTCCGGCGGGCAGCGTGGCCAGCGCGGCGGGCGGGATGAGGGTGTGGGTGACGCGCCGCTCGCGCAGCACGCGCGCCAAGTGCTCGCCCAGCAGCGGCCCGGGTTCCGGCACCACGAGCGCGGCGCCGGTGGGCAGTGCCATGCACAGCTCCAGTACGGAGGCGTCGAAGCTGGGTGAGGCGAACTGCAGGACGCGGTCGCCCTCCCGTACCTCGTAGTGCTCGGCCTCGGCGGCGGCGAGGTTCCCGATCCCGCGGTGGGTGACCACCACGCCCTTGGGGGTGCCGGTGGACCCGGAGGTGTAGATCACATAGGCCGGGTCGTCGGGGTCGACGGGACGCGACCGGTCCCGGTCGGTGGGCCGGTGCGCGGGGCCACCGGTGTCCTCGCCGATGTCGCGGAGGGTGAGGTGCGGGGCGGAGTCCTCCAGCATCAGGGCGACGCGCTCGGCGGGATAGCCGGGGTCGACGGGCAGATGGGCGCCGCCCGCCTTGGCCACCGCGAGCTGGGCGACGACGATCTCCACCGACCGGGGCAGCACCAGGGCGACGATCCGCCCGGGGCCCACACCTTGCGCGATGAGGCGGTGGGCGAGGCGGTTGGCCCGGGCGTCCAGCTCCGCGTAGGACAGCTCGGCCCCGGGGGCGAGGACCGCGGGCGCGTCGGGGTGACGGTCCGCGGCGGCCTCGAAGAGTTCCGCCAGGGTCGTCTGCGCGGCGGGCCGGGCGGTGTCGTTCCAGTCCACCAGAAGCCGCTCGCGCATCGCGGCGGGCAGGGTGCCGATCCGGTCCAGCGGCTGATCGTCGGGTGCCGCGGCGAGGGCGCCGAGGACGTGCGTCAGCTGGGCGGCCAGCCCCTGGGCGGTGGTCTCCTCGAAGAGCCGGGGGTCGTAGCCGAGTTCGACGGACAGCTCGGAGCCGGGCGAGACGACCACGGTCAGCGCGTAGTTGGTGGACTCCAGGGCCTGGAGTTCACGCACCCGCAGCCCGTGTTCGGCGGCGGCGGAGCTGTTGATCGGATAGTTCTCGAAGACCACCAGGCTCTCGAAGAGGTCCGCCCCGCCCGGCACCTCGCTCCAGCCCTGGAGCTGGGACAGCGGGACATGGCCGAAGCCGCGCGCGTCCGCCTGGTCGGACTGGAGCCCGCGCAGCCACGGGACCGTGAGGGCGCCCTCCGCGCCTTCGTCGGCATCGGCTACGCGCAGCCGCACCGGAAGGGTGTTGATGAAGATGCCGGTGATGCTGTCGGCGCCGGGCAGTTCGGTCGGACGTCCCGAGACGGTCGCCCCGAAGCAGACGTCCGACTCTCCGCTCAAGCGAGATACGAGCAATCCCCAAGCACCTTGGACGATCGTATTGAGAGTGAGCCGGTGCCGCCGGGCGAAGTCCTCCAGGGCTGCGGTCTCCTGCTCACCGAGCCGCTGCGACAGCCACTGCGAGGACCGGGTGGCGGCCTCCGCGGTCGGCTTGCGGTCGTAGGGGAGGGGAGTGGGTGTGGTGAACCCCGTCAATGTCTTGCGCCAGTGCGCCTCGGCCTGGGCGCGGTCCTGCCGGCCGAGCCAGGCGACATAGTCCGCGAACGGCCTGCGGGCCTGGAGCCGGGGCTGTTCACCCCCGGCCAGGGCGGCATGGGCCGTGAAGACGTCGGTCAGGACCTGGAAGACGCTCCAGCCGTCGAGCAGCACATGGTGGAAGGTCCACAGCACCTGCACCTCGGTCGGTGAGAGCCGCGCCAGGGTGACGCGGAGCAGCGGCGCCGTGGCGAGATCGAGCCCCCGCTCGCGGTCCTGGTCGAGCAGCCGCTCCAGCGCGGTCCGGCGCTCGTCCTCCGACAGTTCGCTCCAGTCCAGCTCCTCGACCGGTACGGCCGCGCCGCGGCGCACGAGCTGCAGCGGCTCGGGCACCCCCTGCATCACGACCTCGCTGCGCAGCACCGGGGTGCGGTCGACGACGTGCTGCCAGGCGGCGGCGAGGACCCGGGAGTCCCGGACGCCGTCCAGGATGAAGGTCGCCTGCTCCACATAGAGCCCCTGGCCCCGCTGGGCCAGCCCGTGGAAGACCAGCCCGCTCTGGGTGGGCGTCAGCGGATAGATGTCGGCCACGTCCCGGCCGTCGCCCGCCAGCCGGTCGACGGTCTCCTGGTCCAGGGCGGCCAGCGGGAAGTCCGAGGGCGTGCGGCCGCCCGCCTCCCCCTCCGCGCACAGCCGCATGATCGCGCGCAGCTCGTCCAGGGTCTCCTCGGCGAGCCGGAGCACCGTGTCGCGCTGGTGCCGGTCCCGCGAGTAGGACCAGGTGAGTTCCAGCTTCTTGTGCTCCACCCGGCCGACCACGTCGAGGAGATGCGGCCGGGGCGCCTCCGGGCTCATATCGCCCTCCAGCCCGCTGCGCAGGGAGTGCAGCAGCCCGCCGTCCGGCAGGTCCCAGTCGAGCTGGCCGAGGTAGTTGAAGCTGATCTGCGGGTCCTCGGTGAGATCCGGCGCGGCCGCGCCGGACAGATGGCGCAGCGCCCCGTAGCCCAGCCCGTTCCCGGGGATGGCCCGCAGCCGCTCCTTGACGGTCTTCAGCGCATCCTCGAGACCGGTTCCGGCGCCGCCGTCCAGGGCGACGGGGAACATGCTGGTGAACCAGCCGACCGTACGGGACAGATCGGTGCCCTCGAAGATCTCCTCGCGGCCGTGCCCCTCCAGGGCGACCAGCACCCGGTCCTGACCGGTCCAGCGGCTCAGCACCCGGCCCAGCGCGCACAGCAGCACGTCGTTGATCCGGGTCAGATAGGCGCCCGGCACATCCTGGAGCAGGACCCGGGTCTCCTCGGTGTCCAGCCGGACCGTCACCGTCTCCTCACTGGCGGCGGTGTTGGGGCCCTCGGCGTCCGTGGGGAGGTCCGGGCAGCCGTGCGCGGCGGTCCAGTGGCCGAGTTCGTTGTCGAAGCCCCCGGCGACGGTGTGTTCGCTCAACCGCCGCGACCACGCGCGGAACGAGGTGGTCTTCCGGCCCAGGCTTCCGGGCCGCCCGGCGCCGATCAGCCGGTAGGCGGTGTCCAGGTCCTCCAGCAGGATCCGCCAGGAGACCGCGTCCACCACCAGGTGGTGGGCGATCAGGCTGAGGACCGGGCGCTGCCCGTCGCCCCGCAGGAACAGCACGGCCTTGAACAACGGCCCCTGCTCCAGCCGGAATCCGGTGCGGACGCGCATTTCCGCATCCCGCATGGCCGCCTCTTGCGGCCCGGGGCCGGTGGCGGACAGGTCGTGGACGTCGAGCACCGGCCCGTCGCCGCCCGGCGGGACGCTGTGCTGGCGCCAGTGGCCGTTCCCGGTGGGCTCGAAGCGCAGCCGCAGCGCGTCGTGGTGGTCGAGCAGCGTGTCCAGGGCGGCGCGCAGCGCGGCCTCGTCCACCGGCCCGGCCAGCTCGGCGGAGACCGACTGGGTGAAGTGGCCGGGGCTGTCCGGGAGGGTTTCGAACAGCCAGTGCTGGACGGGGGTGAGCGGCACCTCGCCGACGACCGGCCCCTGTTCGGCCGCGACCGCCGTGGCCGGGACGTCCCGGGCGGCGGCGGCCAGGTCCGCGACGGTCTGGTGGACGAACAGATGGCGCGGGGTCAGCTCGATCCCCGCCCGGCGGGCGGAGGAGACGATCTGGATGCTGAGGATGGAGTCCCCGCCGAGGGTGAAGTAGTTGTCGTCGACGCCGACCCGCTCCACCCCCAGGACCTCGGCCCAGATCCCGGCGAGGGCCTTCTCGGTCTCCGTACGGGGCGGCACATGGCCGGCGGCGGGGGCGGCCCAGTCCGGGGCGGGCAGCGCCCGCCGGTCGAGCTTGCCGCTGGTGCCCAGCGGCAGCCGCTCCAGGGTGACGACGGCCGCGGGAACCATGTGGTCCGGCAGGCTCGTCGCGAGGAACGCGCGCATCGCGGCGGGATCGACCGCCGCCGTCCCGGGTGCCGGGACGACATAGCCCACCAGCCGTTTGTGGCCGTCGGTCTCGACCACCGCCGCGGCCGCCTCGGCGACCTCGGGGTGGCGCGCCAGCGCGGCCTCGACCTCGCCCAGTTCGATGCGGAAGCCCCGCACCTTGACCTGGTCGTCGGTCCTGCCCAGGTACTCCAGCTGCCCGTCCGCGTCCCACCGCACCAGGTCGCCGGTGCGGTACATCCGGCCGCCCGCGGGCCCGAAGGGGTCGGCCGTGAAGCGGTCCGCGGTCAGCCCGGGACGGCCGGAGTACCCCCGGGCCAGGCCCGGACCGGCCAGGTACAGCTCGCCGGGCACTCCGACGGGCACCGGCCGCAGCCGCGCGTCCAGCGCGTAGGCCCGGGTGGCGGCGACCGGGGAACCGATCGGCGGGGTCCGGCCGGGGTCGGCGGGGTCGCAACTCCAGGCGGTGGCGTAGACGGTGGCCTCGGTGGGCCCGTAGATGTTGGCCACCCGGCAGCCCGGGATGGCGTCGCGGACCTCCTGGACCGTACGGGCCGCCAGCCCCTCGCCCGCCAGCACCACCGTGTCGGCCGTGACGGAGACGCCGCCCTTGCCGAGGACCTGCGCGAGGGCCGAGGGCACGGCGCTGATCAGGGACGCCGTCCAGGGCTCCGGCCGCTCGGCCAGGGCGAGCAGATCCGCCACGATCTCCAGGGAGCCGCCGGTCAGCAGCGGGCAGATGATCTCGAAGACCGACACATCGAAGTTCAGCGAGGTGGACGCCACGACATGGGAGAGCCCCACCGCGCCGAACTCCTCCGCCGCCCAGGCGGCCAGCGCCGCCACGCCCTGGTGGGTGGCGACGACGCCCTTGGGCGTACCGGTCGACCCGGAAGTGTGGATGACGTACGCCGGATGGCCGGCGACCAGCGGCGCGACGCGCTCGGCGTCGCCGACGTCCTGGGCGGACTGTCCGGCCAGCGCACGGCCGGTCTCCGCGTCGTCCAGCAGGATCCGGTGACCCGGCCCGGCCGGGATCCGGGGAGCCGTCTCCCGCGTGGTCAGGACGATGTCCGGGGCGATGTCGCCGATCATGAACGCGATGCGCTCCGCCGGGTAGGCGGGGTCGACCGGGAGGTATCCGGCGCCGCTCTTGAGCACCGCCAGCAGCGCCACCACCAGCTCCGGCGTACGCGGCAGCGACAGCGCCACGAAGCGCTCGGGACCGGCTCCCGCGCCGATGAGCAGCCGGGCGAGCCGGTTGGCGCGCTCGTTCAGCTCCCGGTAGGTCAGCTGCGTCCCCGCGCCCCGCACGGCCACCGCGTCCGGGGTACGGGCCGCCTGCGCCTCGAACAGCTCCGGCAGGACCGCGCCCGGCGCCGGGGCGACGCGACCGCTGAACTCGTCCAGGATCCGGCGGGTTTCCGCCGCGCCGATCAGCGGCAGCTCCTCCAGCCGCCGTTCCGGATCGGCCGCCATCTCGGTCAGCAGCCCGTGCAGGCAACCGCCCAGCCGCTCGACCGTGGCGGCGTCGAAGACGGCCGGGTCGTAGTCCAGCGAGATCGACAGCCGCTCCTCGGGCGCCACCACGACGCTGAGCGCGTAGTTCGTCGGTTCGAGGTCCCGCTCCTGGTGGATGCCGAGGCCGTGCGCGGCGATGGCGTCGCTGTCGAAGGGGTAGTTCTCGAACACCACGATGCTGTCGAAGAGGCCGACCCCGCCGGGCACCTCGCTCCAGCTCTGCAGCTGCGCCAGGGACACGAACTCGAAGCGCCGGGACTCCGACTGGGCCGTCTGGAGTTCCCGCAGCCAGCTCAGCAGCGGGCTCCGGCCGTCCACCCGGACCCGGGTGGGAATGGTGTTGATGAACACCCCGACCATCGACTCGACCCCCGGCAGCGCGGCGGGCCGCCCCGAGACGGTGGTTCCGAACGCCACGTCGTCCGCCCCGCCGTAGCGGGACAGCAGCAGCCCCCAGGCGCCCTGCACCACCGTGTTCATCGTCAGCCCGTTGCGCTGGGCGACGGTACGGAGCAGCGCGGACTCCTCGGCGCCGAGCGTGACCCGGTGGGTGCCCGAGGACGCCGTACGGTGCGCCTCGGCCGCGGGCCGGTCGCGGGGCAGCTCGGTCGGGGCGGTGAAGCCCGCCAGCGCCTCGCGCCAGAACCGCTCGGCCTCCGCCGTGTCCTGCTCCCCGAGCCAGCCCAGGTACTCGCGGAAGGGCCGCCTGGCCGTCACGACGGCGCCGCGCCCGGTGGTGAGCGCCGCGTACCGCTCGCACACCTCGTCGAAGACCTGCGCCGCGCTCCAGCCGTCGAGCAGCACATGGTGGAACGTCCAGATCAGCCGCACCTCGTCGGCCGACAGCCGGATCAGGGCCAGCCGGGTCAGCGGCGCGCTGCCGAGGTCGATCCCCTCGGCCCGGTCATCGGCGAGCAGCCTGTTCAGCTCGGCCTCGCGCCACTCCCCGGACCGTCCGGTCCAGTCGTGGTGGGCGATCCGCAGGGTGGCCCGGCGCCGTACGACCTGAAGGGGTTCGGGGGTGTCCGCCCAGACCAGGTGGGTGCGCAGGATCGGGTTGGCGACCGTGGTCCGCTGCCACGCCGTGGCCAGCGCCCGCGGGTCCGTCACCCCGGTCAGCCGCAGCTGCACCTGGTTGAAGTAGGCGTCGGACGCCGGGTCCACGAGGCTGTGGAACAGCATCCCGGCCTGCATCGGGGTCAGCGGATAGATGTCCTCCACCGACCGCCCGTCGGCGGCCACCCGGTCCACCGCGGCCTGGTCCAGCCGGGCCAGCGGGAAGTCCGACGGGGTACGGCCGCCCGCGGCGGGGTCGGCGCAGTGGGCGACGATGTCCTCCAGGGCGCGGAGCATGTCCCCGGCCAGCCGGGCCACCGTCTCCTCGGAGTGCGTCCCGGAGCCGTAGTACCACGTGATCTCCAGGCGGCGCCCCTCGACCCGGCCCACGATGTCGAGCAGATGAGCCCGGAGCGACTCCGGTGCGGCGTCGCCCCCCAGACCGCCCCGCACGGTGCGGACCAGGGAGGCGGCGCTCGTCCCGCCCGCGTCCGACCAGTCGAACTGGCCGAGGTAGTTGAAGCTGATGTCGGGCTCCGCCGCGTCCGCGAGCGGCGAGTCCGGGGCCAGATGGCGCAGCGCGCCGTAGCCGATGCCCCGGGCGGGCACCGCCCGCAGCTGCTCCTTGACGGATTTCAGCGTCTCGCCCCAGCCGCCGCCCGGGACCTCCGGGATGTCCAGCGCGACCGGGAACATGGTGGTGAACCAGCCGACGGTACGGGACAGGTCCACACCGTCGAGGAGGTGTTCCTCCCGGCCGTGGCCCTCCAGGTCGACCGCGACCCGCCGCCGCCCGGTCCACTCGGCCAGCACCCGGCCCAGCGCCGAGAGCAGCACGTCGTCCACGCGGGTGCGGTAGACCTCGGGCACCTGCTGCAGCAGGGCCGTGGTCCGCTCCCGGTCCAGCGCTACGGTCACCGACCGCATGCCCGCGACGGTGTTCTCGCCCTCGCCGTCCACGGGGATCGGGACCGCGCAGTCGGCGGCCACCGCCGTCCAGTGCGGGAGTTCGGCGTCGAAGCCGCCCGCCGTGGTGTGCTCGGTGAGCCGCCGGGACCAGTCCCGTACGGAGGTGGTGCGCGCGCCGAGGCCGGCCGGGGCGGCCTCGAGCGCCTGGCGGTAGGCGGTTTCCAGGTCCTCCAGCAGCACGCGCCAGGAGACGCCGTCGACCACCAGGTGGTGCACGGTCAGGAAGAGCGTCGGCCGCAAGCCCTGGCCCGGGCGCAGCAGCCGGGCGGCCAGCAGCGGCCCGGTGTCCAGGGCGAACCCGGCGTTCGCCTCGGCCATGGCCGCCTCCTCGGCGGCCCGCCGCTCCGGCTCCGCGAGCCCGGACAGGTCCACCTCCCGCAGCGGGTCCGGGCCGGTCTCGTCCGGCGGCGGGCAGTACTGCCGTACGGTGCCGTCCGCCCGGTGCTCGTAGCGCATCCGCAGCGCGTCGTGGTGGACCAGCAGCGCCCGCAGGGCCTGACGGAGCGCCCGGGGGTCGGGGTCCCGGTCGAGCTCGACCAGGACCGACTGGTTGAAGTGCTCGGGCCGGGGGCTGCCCGTACCGAGGAACCAGTGCTGGATCGGTGTGAGCGGCACCTCGCCGCTGACCGGCCCCGCGTCGGCGGCGGGCCGGGCGGTGGCGGTGGCGACGGTGGCGAGCGAGGCGATGGTGGGGTGCCGGAACAGTTCCCTGGGCGTCACCGAAAGGCCCGCCTGCCGGGCGCGCGAGGCGACCTGGATGCTGAGGATCGAGTCCCCGCCGAGCATGAAGAAGTTGTCCTCGACGCCGATCCGCTCCCGGCCCAGCAGCGGACCCATGACCTCCGCGAGGATCCGCTCGGTGTCGGTGCGGGGCGCCACGTACTCCGCGCCGGTCGTGGCCGCCGCCCAGTCGGGCGCCGGAAGCCGGCGGCGGTCCACCTTGTCGTTGGCGGTGAGCGGCAGTTCGTCCAGGGCGATGAAGACCGCGGGCACCATGTAGCCGGGCAGCGTCCGGCCCAGCAGGGACCGCAGCTCCTCGGGTTCGGGCACCGCCTCGCCGCGCACCGGGACCAGATAGGCGGCCAGGAGCTTCCGTTCCCCGTCCCGCGCGAGGGCGACGACGGCCTCGGCGACGGACGGGTGGCGGGTGAGCGCGGCCTCGATCTCGCCGGGTTCGATGCGGAAGCCGCGGATCTTCATCTGGTCGTCCGAGCGGCCCACGAAGGCGAGTTCGCCGTCGGCGGTCCAGGACACCAGGTCCCCGGTGCGGTACATCCGGGAGCCGGGAGGCCCGAAGGGGTCGGCGACATAGCGCTCGGCCGTGGGGCCCGGCCGGTTCCGGTAGCCACGGGCGAGCCCGGCGCCCGCGATGTACAACTCGCCGGGGATGCCCGGCGGCTGCGGCTGGAGCGCGCCGTCCAGGACGTACACGCGGGTGTTGTCCATCGGGCGTCCGATGGGCAGGGTGCCGGGCAGGTCCTCACCGGCGCGGAAGAAGCGCCGGGTGGCGAAGGTCGTGGTCTCGGTGGGCCCGTAGCCGTCGACGACCATCAGGTCGGGGCAGGCGTCGAGCACCCGGCGCACCGCCGCGGGCGGCACCGCCTCGCCGCCGGTCCACACCTCCCGGGCGCCGCGCAGGCAGTCCGGCGCCTCCTGCGCCAGCAGCCGGAACAGACCGGCGGTCAGCCACAGGCAGCTCACCCCGTGCCCGGCGATCGCGTGGCGTACGGCGTCGGCGTCCACGTCGCCCACCGGCGCCAGGACGGCCGTGCCGCCGCGCAGCAGCGGCACCCACACCTCGTAGGTGGAGGCGTCGAACGCCTGCGGGGAGTGCACCAGCACCCGGTCGTGGCGCGCGAAGGCGCGGTCCTGGGCGAGGGCGGTCACATCGCGGTGCCGGACCGCGACGCCCTTGGGCCGTCCCGTGGAGCCCGAAGTGAACATCAGATAGGCCGTGTTGTCGGGGAAGATCTCCACCGCGGGCGGCCCGGACGGCTCGTCGCCGCCCTGGGCACCGGGTGCCACCAGCAGGGTGCGCCCGCCGTGCCCGAGGTCCGCGGCGGTCCGCTCCCAGGCGCGGTCGGTCAGCAGGACGTCCGCCGTCGCCTCTGCCAGCACCACCCGGAGCCGGTCCTCGGGCGCACGGGTGTCCAGCGGTACGTACACCCCGCCCGCCTTGACGATGGCCAGCTGGGCGACCACCAGCTCCACGGACCGGTCCATCAGCACGGCCACCGGCCGCTCCGGCCCGGTCCCGAGCCCGATGAGCCGGTGGGCCAGCCGGTTGGCGCGCGCGTCCAGCTCGCGGTAGCTCACCGGGCCGCCGTCCCCGTCCAGGGCGGGCGCGTCCGGCGTCCGCCGCACCTGGGCGGCGAACAGATCGGCCACCGACCCCTCGGACAGCGGGGCCGTGGTGTCGTTCCACTCCCGCAGCACCTGGGCGCGCCGGGCGTCGCCGAGCACCGGAAGGCGCGCGGGCGCCCGGTCTGCGCCGGTGGCCATGTTCGTCAGCAGCACCGACAGGTACTCGGCCATGCGCCGAATCGTCGCCGCGTCGAACAGGGACGGGTCGTAGCCGAGCCGCAGCGCCATCTCCTCGCCGGGGTAGACCACCAGGCTCAGCGGGTAGTTCGTCGTCTCGACGCCGTCGAGGTCCCGCAGCGCCAGCCCGTGCGCGGCGGCGAGGTCCCCGCCGACGGGGTAGTTCTCGAACACCACGATGCTGTCGAAGAGGTTCACCCGCTCTTCGAGCCGGGTCATGGACTGCAGCCGGGTCAGCGGTACGAAGTCGAACCGCCGGTCCTCGGTCTGCCGCTCCTGCACCTCCCGCAGCCACGACAGCAGGCTGCCGCCCGTGGGGACCGGCAGCCGGGTCGGCACGGTGGTGATGAACAGACCGGCCATCGCCAGGGCGCCCGGCAGCTCCGGCGGACGGCCCGAGACCGTGGTCCCGAAGACCACGTCCGCGCGGCCGGTGTACCGGGACAGCAGCAGCGTCCAGGCGCCCTGGAGCAGGGTGTTCATGGTGAGCCCCGCGCCCCTGGCCAGCTCCGCCAGCCCGCGCGACGCGTCCGCGGGCAGCGTGACCCGCACCTCGGCGGTGGACTCAGCGTGATGGGTCCCGGTGGGCTCCCGGTCGAAGGGCAGCGAAGTGGGCTCGGACAGATCGCCGAGCCGGGCGCGCCAGTGCTCCTCGGCCTCCGCCCAGTCGCGGTCACCCAGCCAGGCCACATAGTCGCGGAACGGGCGGCGGCTGGGCAGCGCGGCCCCCGCCCCGGCCGCATGGCAGGCGAAGACGTCGGACAGCACCTGGAACAGGCTCCAGCCGTCCAGGATCAGATGGTGGAACGTCCACACCACCTGGACCTCGGTGTCGGAGAGCCGGGCGATCGCCAGCCGCATCAGCGGCGCGACGGCCAGGTCCAGACCCCGCTCCCGGTCCTCGGCGAGGAACCGCCGCGCCTCCTCCCGGCGCTCCGCCTCCGACAGCCCGCGCCAGTCGAGCTGGGTGACCGGCACCCGGACCCCGCGCTCCACCACCTGCAGCGGCTCGGGGACCCCGTCCCACTCGGTGCGGCTGCGCAGCACCGGCGTGCGGTCGGTGACCCTCTGCCAGGCGTCGGCCAGCGCCCGGGGGTCGGACACCCCGTCGAGGACGAAGGTGAGCTGCTGGAAGTAGGCGCGCCGGTCGTCCTGGGACAGCCCGTGGAACAGCATGCCCGCCTGGGTGGGGGTGAGCGGGTAGATGTCCTCCACCGCGCCGCCGTCCCCGGCCAGCCGGTCCACCGTGGCCTGGTCGAGGGAGGCGAGCGGGAAGTCGGACGGGGTGCGGCCGCCCGCGCCGGGCGCGGCGGCGTGCCGGGCGATGGCGCGCAGCGCCCGCAGGAACTCCCCGGCCAGCTCGCCGACGGTCTCCTCCCGGTGCAGGTTCGCGGAGTAGAACCAGGTGAACGCGAGCCGCTGGTCCTCGACCCGGCCGACCACCTCCAGCGGATGCGGCCGCAAGGCCTCCGGGTCGGCGTCCAGGGCCAGTTCGCGGTGGAGGCCGCGGAAGAGCCCGTCGCCGTCGCCCGGCAGCTCGAACTGACCCAGGTAGTTGAAGCTGACCCCGGCCGTGGGACCGGCCGGAAGGCCCTCGGGGCGGGCCAGATGGCGCAGCGCCCCGTACCCCAGGCCGCGCTGCGCCACGGCCCGCAACTGCTCCTTGACGGACTTGAGTACGTCTCCCCAGGCGTCTTCCGGCAGGTCGCCCCGGCCGCTTTCGGGAAGGTCGAGCGCCACCGGGAAGCGGGTGGTGAACCAGCCGACCGTACGGGACAGATCCACCTCCTCGAAGATCTCCTCGCGGCCGTGGCCCTCCAGGTCCACCGGCACCCGGGCGCGCCCGGTCCACTGGCCCAGCACCCGGGCCAGCGCGCTCAGCAGCACGTCGTTGACCTGCGTGCGGTAGACCTCGGGCAGCGTCTGGAGCAGGGCGGTGGTCTCGTCCTGGTCGAGGGTGACGGTGACCGACCGGGCCGAGGCGTAGGTGTTCGCCCCGTCCAGATCCACCGGCAGCGACGGATCGCAGGCACCGGCCAGCTCGGTCCAGTACGCGGTCTCGGCGTCGAACCCACCGGTCCGCGCGTGGTCGTTCAGCCGCCGGGCCCACCCGCGCAGCGGGGAGGACGCGGCGGGCAGCGCCAGGCCGCGGTACGCGCTGTCCAGGTCCTCCAGCAGGATGCGCCAGGAGACCCCGTCCACGATGGCGTGGTGCACGGTGAGGTGCAGCACCGGCCGCCCCTCGGGCCCGGCGTCCGCGTCGAGCACCGCGCGCAGCAGCGGTCCGGCCGTCAGGTCGAAGCCGCCGAGGTGCGGCTCGCCGCCGCCGGTGTGGCGGTGGAGCAGGTCCGCGCTCCCGCCGCCGTCGATGCGCTGGTGCCGGCCGCCGTCCTCGCGGGGGAACCGGGAGCGCAGGGCGTCGTGGTGGGCCACGACCGTCTCCAGGGCGCCGCGCAGCGCGTCCTCGTCCACGTCCTCGGGCAGGACGAGGGAGATCGTCTGGTTGAAGTGCCCGGCCCGCTCGGGGTCGTGCTCGAACAGCCAGTGCTGGATGGGCGTCAGCGGCAGATCCCCGGTGGCCGCTTCGCCCTCCGTGGCGCCGGCTTGCGGAGCCGCGGCCGCGGTGTCCAGGTGCAGGGCGAGGGCGGCGATCGTCTGGTGGCGGTAGACATCGCGGGAGGTGACGGAGAGCCCGGCCTGCCGTGCCTGGGAGACCACCTGGATGCTGAGGATCGAATCCCCGCCGAGCGAGAAGAAGTTGTCCTCCACCCCGATGCGTTCCACATGGAGGATCCGGGCCCAGACGGCGGCGAGGGTCCGCTCGGTCGCGGTGCGCGGCGCCACGTAGCCCGGCGCCGCCGACTGGGACCAGTCCGGGTCGGGGAGACGGCCCCGGTCCAGCTTGCCGTTGGGGTTGAGCGGCATCCGCTCCATGACCAGGACCGAGGCGGGCACCATGTAGTCGGGCAGGCTGCCCTGGAGGAACGCGCGCAGCGCGGCCGGGTCCGGTGTGGCGCCCGGCGCGGGCACCACGTAGGCGATGAGCCGCTTGTGGCCGCCGGTCTCCTTCGCGACGGCGGCGGCCTCGGCGACGCCGGGGTGGCGCAGCAACGCCGTCTCGACCTCGCCCAGTTCGATGCGGAAACCGCGGATCTTCACCTGGTCATCGGCCCGGCCCATGTACTCCAGCTGGCCGTCGCCGCCCCAGCGCACCAGGTCGCCGGTGCGGTACATCCGGCTGCCGGGCGCCCCGAAGGGGTCCGCGAGAAAGCGGTCGGCGGTCAGCCCGGGCCGGTTGAGATAGCCCCGGGCGAGGCCCTGGCCGCCGAGGTACAGCTCGCCGGTCACCCCGGGCGGCACCAGCCGCAGCGTCGGGTCCAGGACGTAGGCGCGGGTGTCGGCGACGGGCCGCCCGATCGGCGGCGCCTGCCGCGGGAGCGGGCCCGAGGCGAACCAGGCGGTGGCGTACACGGTCGCCTCGGTCGGCCCGTACATGTTGACGATGCGGCAGGAGGGCAGCGTCGCCCTGATGTCCCGTACGGTCTGGGCGGGCAGGGCCTCGCCCGCCAGGACGACGGTCCCGGCGTCGATGCGCCCCGCGTCGATGTACCCGGCGTCGGTCTGCCCGGCGTCCCCGCTCAGGAGCCGGGCGAACACCGACGGCACGCCGCTGATCAGCCCGGTCGCGCGCGGCCGGTTCGCGGGGTCGGCGAGGGCCAGCAGATCCTGGACGACCTCGATGCTGCCGCCGGCCAGCAGCGGGCACAGGATCTCGAACACGGATACGTCGAAGTTGAGCGAGGTGGAGGCCACCACCCCGGTCAGCCGCTCCCGCCCCAACTCGACCTCGGCCCAGGCGGCCAGGCCCGCCACGCTCCGATGGGCGACCACCACGCCCTTGGGCGTACCGGTGGACCCGGAGGTGTAGATGACGTAGGCGGGGTGGGCCGGGTCCAGCGGTCCGGTGCGCTCGGCGTCGGTGACGTCGCCGTCCGCCCGCCGTCCCAGCTCGGCGCGGACCGCCGCGCCGTCCAGCACCAGCGGTTCGGCCCCGGCGGGCAGGCTGCCCGCCGTGTCACCGGTGGCGAGGATGGTCGAGGGTGCGGCGTCGTCCAGCATGAACGCGATGCGCTCGGCCGGGTATCCGGGGTCCACCGGCAGATAACCGGCGCCCGCCTTGAGCACCGCCAGCAGGACGACGACGAGGTCGGCCGAGCGCGGCAGGGCCAGCGCCACCAGCCCCTCTGGGCCGACGCCACGGTCGATCAGCAGCCGGGCGAGCCGGTTGGCGCGCCGGTTCACCTCGTCGTAGGAGAGCCGGGTCTCCCCGCAGGTCACGGCGGTCGCCCGCGGCTGTGAGGCCGCCCGCGCGGCGAAGAGTTCGGGCAGCGTCGCCTCGGTGGCGGCCTGGCCCGCGCCGTTCCAGGCGTCGAGCAGCTGGTGCCACTCGGCGTCGCTCAGCATCTGCAGCTCGATCAGGGTGGTGCCGGGGTCGGCCACCATCCGGGTCAGCAGCCGGTGCAGATGCCCGGCCATCTGTTCCATCGTCCGGGCGTCGAACAGATCGGAGTTGTACTCGACGGTGAGCCCCAGCGAACCGTCGTCCCGGGGCAGGAACTCCAGCACCAGGTCGAACCGCGCGGCGGGCCGCGGCAGGGAGTGCTCGGCGATCGTCAGGCCCCCGGCCTCCCGGGCGGGCACCATGGCGCTCTGCTGGACGACCAGTGCCTGCACCAGCGGGTTGCGGCTGGCGTCGCGCCCCGGCGCCAGCTCCTCGACGACGCGCTCGAACGGCAGCCGGTCGTGGCTGAAGGCATCCAGCACCGTCTCGCGCATCGCGTCCACGAACTGCTCGACGGTGCTGTCCCCGTCGACGTCGGCGCGCAGCACCAGCGTATTGACGAAGAACCCGGCGACCGACTCCAGCTCCTTGCGGTGGCGTCCGCTGGTGACGGTGCCGAAGGCCACGTCCCGCTGGCCCGAGTAGCGCGAGAACAGGACCGCGACGGACGACGCGAGCAGAGTGAACAGCGTGGTGTTCCGCTCCCGGCCGAGCCGGCCGAGGGCGGCCACCAGATCGGCGGGCAGCTCACGCCGGTGCACCGCCCCGGCGGTGGTGCGCACCGGAGGACGCGGGCGGTCGGTGGGCAGCTCCAGGGTCTGCATCCCGGAGAGCCGGTCCCGCCAGTACTTCAGATCGGTGTCCTGCCCGGGCGGGGCGGGGCAGTTCCGCTCCCACACGGCGAAGTCCGGATACTGCAGCGCGGGCCCGGGCAGGCCGGCGTCGGCGCCGGTGACCTCCGCCTCGTACAACGCGGTCAGTTCGCGGACCAGGATCCCGACCGACCAGCCGTCGGTGACGATGTGGTGCTGGGCCAGCAGCAGTACGTGGTCGTCGTCGGCGAGCCGGATGAGCAGCGCCCTGGTCAGCGGGGACTCGGCGAGGTCATAGGGGCGGTTCAGCTCGTCGGTCAGCAGCCGGTCGACGGCGGCGTCGCGCTCCGCCGCGGGCAGCTCGCCGAGGTCGGCGTGGGCCAGCGGTACCGTGCCGTGCTCGGCGACCTGCTGCACACCGTGCCCGTCCACGGTGACGAACGTGGTGCGCAGCGCGTCGTGCCGGGCGGCCAGGGCGGCCAGCGCGCGGCGCAGGGCGCCGGTGTCGAGCGGGCCGCTCAGCCGCAGCCCGGCCCCGGTGTTGTACTCGGTGCCGCCGGAGGTCAGATCGTCCAGGAACCACAGCCGCCGCTGGGCGGCGGACAGCGGCAGCGGCCGGTCGCGGGGCGCGGGCGGAATCGGCGCCTCCGGCGCGTCGGCGGTCTCCTCCGGCAGCCGCGAGGCCAGCCGCGCCACGGTCCGGGCGTCGAGCAGTTCGCGCAGCGACAGTTCCACGCCCAGCTCCGCCCGGATCCGGGACAGCAGCCGGACCCCGAGGATGGAGTCGCCGCCGAGCCCCAGGAAGTCGTCCTCGACGCCCACGGCGTCCACCGGCAGCACCTCGGTCCACACGCGGACCAGGGCGGCCTCGGCGGGGGTGCGCGGTTCGATGTGGCGGGAGTGCCCTTCGGCGGTGGCGGACGGGGCGGGCAGCGCCTGCCGGTCGATCTTGCGGTGCGGGGTGAGGGGGAACGCGTCCAGCACGACGAAGGCGGACGGCACCATGTGGGCGGGCAGCAGCCGGGCCGCCGCGGCCCGCAGCTCCGCGGCCCGGGGCTTCGACCCCCCGGCGGCGGGCACCACATAGCCGACCAGCCGCTTCAGCCCGGGCTCGTCCTCCCGGACGGTGACGACGGCGGCCTGGACGTCCGGGTGGCGGGCGAGCGCGGCCTCCACCTCGCCCAGTTCGATACGGAAGCCGCGCACCTTGACCTGGTGGTCGGTGCGGCCGAGGAACTCCACCTCACCGTCCGGGTTCCAGCGGGCCAGGTCACCGGTGCGGTACATGCGGGCGCCGGGCGGCCCGAAGGGGACCGCGACGAAGCGCTCCGCGGTCAGCCCCGGGCGGTCGAGATAGCCACGGGCCACTCCCGCGCCGCTGATGTACAGCTCCCCGACCGAGCCCACCGGCACCGGGCGCATCGCCTCGTCCAGCACGAACACCCGGGTGTTGGGCAGCGGACGGCCGATCGGCGGGTTGCCGGAGCCCGCCCCCAGCGCGTCGGTCCAGGTGGCCACGACGGTGGCCTCGGTCGGCCCGTAGGAGTTCACCATCCGGCGGCCCGGCGCCCACAGGTCCACCAGATCGGCGGGGCACGCCTCCGCCCCCACGATCAGGGTGCGGAACTCGGGCAGTCCTTCGCGTACCTCCTCCGCGGGCACCGTCGCCAGCGCCGCCGGGGGGATCAGGGCATGGGTCACCCGGTGTTCCCGCAGCACGGCGGCGAGTTCGGCGCCCAGCAGCGGCCCCTCCGGGGGCACCACCAGCGCCGCCCCGGCGAGCAGGGAGGAGCACAGCTCCAGTACGGAGGCGTCGAAGCTCGGCGAGGAGAACTGCAGCACCCGGTCGCCCGGCCGGACCCGGTAGTGGTCGGCGGTGGCGGCGGAGAAGTTGCCCAGCCCGGCGTGCGGCACCATCACGCCCTTGGGCACCCCCGTGGACCCGGAGGTGTAGATGACGTACGCCGGGTGCTCCGGCAGCAGCGGGGCGAGCCGGTCGCCGTCGCCGGGCGTGTGCTCCGGACCGGTCACGTCCCGGATGTGCGCCGGGTCGTCGAGCACCACCACCGGCCGGGCATCCGCCAGCATCATGGCCCGGCGCTCCTCGGGGTGCGCGGGGTCCACGGGCAGGAAGGCGCCACCGGCCTTGGCGACCGCCAACTCGGCCACCACCAGTTCGGCCGAGCGCGGCAGGACCAGGGCCACCACGCGCTCGGGCACCACACCGCGCCCGATGAGGTGGTGGGCCAGGCGGTTCGCCCAGGCGTCGACCTCACCGAAGGACCACGTCCGGTCCCCGGCCACCAGCGCAGCGGCCCGTGGGGTACGGGCCGCCCAGGACGCGAACAGCTCACCCAGGGGGCTGCGGGAGGCGGCCCGGGACGTGGCGTTCCACGCCGCGGGAGGCAGGCCCGGGGCGTTTTGGGGCGAGGACGCCGGATCCGATGCGTTGTCGTAGCGGTCCATCATGTCGGTGCGGCCCTTCAGAGCGGTTGAAAGGGGTGGAACTCGGGTGATGAGGCGCCGCGCGCGGCCGTGGCAAGGCGGGGGAGACGGCCGTGGTGGGGAGTGCGGTGGTGAACCTCAGACGAGGGCGCTCTTACGGGCCATCCGGCCCGAGAGCTGAATGCGGTCGACCGCTCCGGTGCGTGGGTCGCGCACGAAGCGGCCACCGGGAATCCGGCGTCCGGAGGACGGGTCCACCAGGTCGCAGGTCAGGTCCTCGTGGCAGACGAGTGGCGCGGGGACGTCACCGTCCACGGACAGGGCGAGCGTGCCGCTGTCGCTCATCGTCACCTGGTACTCGACGTCGCCGTTGAGGTAGATCCCGGTGCACTGCGCCGTCGCGGCCGTGGGGGAGGCCGGAGGCGTCATGGGGGTGGCCGGACGCGGCCGGGCCGGTGCTCCGGGGACCGGGATGCCGGTGATCTCCTCCAGCTCGCCGGTCAGTTCGTGCCACAGGTCGGCACCGCTGTTGGAGTTGCTGGTGAAGGCGACCACGGTGCCGGTGTGCGGATCGGCCCGCAGATAGCAGGAGGTGCCCTGGGCGTTTCCGTCGTGCCCGAACCAGGTGGCCGCGTCCCGCTGGAAGAGCGCGAACCCCAGCCCCCAGCCGTCGGCGAGGACACCGGGGTCGGCACCCGGCACCGGCCGCCGCATCTCCTGCGCCAGCTCCGGCGGCAGCAACCCGCCCGGGCCGTCGTGGGTATGGGCCAGGGCCAGCGCCACCAGGTCCCGGGCACTGGCCCTCAGGGCACCGGCCGCGGCCTCCGCCGGAGCGAGGTTCTGGTGCACCGGCCGGGTCCGGCCCGACGCCTTGTTGGCCGAGTGGCCGCGAGCGGCCTGCCGCCCCGGCGTACCGGGTGCGCCGATGAACGACGGCATGGTGCCCAGCGGCTCCAGCAGGATGGACCGTACGGCCTCCTGCCAGCTCATCCCGGTGACCGTCTCGATCAGCCGGCCCGCCGCGACATAGCCCGCGTTGGAGTAGGAGAAGTCGGTCCCCGGGGCCATCACCAGCGTGCCGTCGGTGCAGTGGGTCTGCAGATAGCGCGCGGTGGTCAGCGCGGCCACATGGTCGGAGTCGGGCCCGGACGCGAGTCCGGCGGTGTGGCTGAGCACCTGCCGCACCGTGCACGGCGGCCCGGCCCGCCGCAGCTCCGGCACATGGTCGCCGAGCTGGTCGTCCAGTTCCACATCGCCGTCGGCGACCAGGAGCATGACGACGGTGGCGGTGTAGCACTTGGTGAGGGAGCCGATGGGCACCGCCGTGTCGGCGGTGAACGGCTCCCCGGTTATGGAGTCCAGCACTCCGGTGTGCACGGCGCGGGCGGTTCCGCCGCTGTGCACGGCGAGTTGGGCTCCGGGCACCTGATGGGCCCGCGCCAGGGCGTGGAGGCGGTCCTGGAGGTCGTGGCGGGCCGTGGGCCGCCGCTCGTCGCCGGACGTTCTCGTGGGCCGGTGTAACACTGGGCACTCCTTGCCGCGGATGGACGGTTGGAGGGGACGGGGCGGGCCCGGTCGGTCACGGCAGCCGGCTCGCCGCCGTGACGTCCCGGGGGACGATCCGGAAGCTCTGCCAGTGCGTGGGCATCGGGTCCTGGTCCTCGTCCCGTGGCACGTGGTGGTAGTCGACGCTCACCCAGGCGACCGGGTCGGTGACCTTCTCGCCGCCTGTGTACTTGTCGACCGAGGCGGCGCAGCCCTTCGCGGTGTTGCCGTAGGCCAGCCGCTCGCATTCCCGGTATTGGGTGACATACACGTCGTGATGCGTGAACTTCTCGATATCGCCCGGACCCCGGTACTGATCGCTGTCGTGGTTGTCGATCTCCCAGGACATGGGATGGCCGTCGTCGTTCTCGGCCGCCGGGTTCACCACCCGCCAGAAGCGGGCGGGCGCCAGATCCGCCCCCGTCTCCTTGGACAGCTCGGTGCGCTTCATGGTGCGCTTGGTCGTACCGCTGCCCTCGAAGTCGTACTGCTCCACGACGTTGTTCGACTGGCCGTTCACATCGAAGTCCAGCCGCCAGAAGATGTTGTGCGAGTGGTTCTCGCTGAACCGCTGGGAGCCCACGCCCGTCGGCCACCCGCTGGTCGCGTCGGAGAACGCGAACGGCGAGAGGGATCCGGTGGCGCCCGCTCGCGGGGTGATGGCACCGTCGTCGGAGAAGTGCCACTCCATGATGTAGTCGTACCAGCCGATCTCGGACACCGAGAACACGACCAGATCGCTCCCGTGCCGCACGCCCTTCTCCACCGCGCTCTTGTACGCGAACGGCCGCGGCTGCTCCTGACTGCACATCACCGGGGTGTCCTGGTAGTTCCAGAGCTTGCCCGTGGGGCAGTCGTCCTTCGAGAGCTTGGTGAGCGTGCCCTGCCCGAGGTCGCCGAAGCCGATGGACGACACGTCGTAGAAGCGCGGCTGGCCGCTGTCGTAGGGCACGTGCACCTCGGCGAGCGACGCGCTCTTCAGGACGCGGGTCGGGGTGCCGCGGTTGGGGGTGTACGTCACATCGCTGAGCTCCACACCGGTGCTGCGGTCGATGTTCCAGCACATCTGCCAGCGGGCGCCGTTCTTCAGCGTCTTGTCGACGCGATCGGCCTCGGGACAGGAGGGAGTCGCCGGGGCCTTCCGGGGAGCGGCGGACGCCGGACCCGGCACCCACAGCGTCAGCAGACCCACCACGGCCATGAGCACACGGGCACGCCGAAACGAACTGAACACGAACTGAGCTCCCCTCACAGGCCTATGACGGCGGTGCGCCGGGCCGAGAGATCGATGACGATCCTGCTGGTGTCGATCCACTTGCCGCCCGGGATGCGCACGAAGAGCTGTACGCACCGGTGGGTGCCGCACCGCGACACCTGCTCGGCGCCCTTGACGCCCTTGGCGCGGGACCCGAGGAACGACATGCCCTGGATCCGCAGCTGGGAGGGCGAGGTCAGCCGCTTCTTGGTCTCCGCCCGGTAGGAGGCGCGCATTCCGTCGCCGAGCCGGCGGTCGGCGAGGATGACCTTCACCGCCTGCCGGACCTCCGCCAGTGTGGGCGGCGGCTGGACGTCGTGCTGCCGGGACGAGCGCACGACCTTGCCGGAGCGCAGATCGACGAGCCGGGTGATCAGGCTGTCCGAGGCGTAGTCGTAGAGCTGGACTTCGGCCTCGCTGTCGGGGGCCGAGGCGGCGGCCGACTTGGCGCGCGGCGGACGGCGGGTGTCCAGCACCTCGGCGCCGGAACCGCCCGCGGCGTTCTTCTCCCCGCCCTCGGCGCCCTTGGCGCTCTCGCCCTTGGTGTTCTCGTCCTCGGTGTTCTTCTTCTCGCCCTGGGGTGTGGGCCGTTGCCCGGTGGCGGTGCCGACGGCGATCCGGGACGCCTCCCGGGTCTCCTCCGACGTCAGCGGCCCGGTGTGCGAGGCGACGCTCGCCGCGGGGGCCGAGTCGCCGGGCGCGGGCGATCCGGTCGCCTTCAGCGCAACGATCCCCCCGCCGGTCAGCACCGCCGCCAGGCCCACGGCCGCGGATACGCGCCATCCCCGATTCCGGTGGCCCGTCCCTTCGGCCCTACCGTCCCCAGTGGCCTTGATCGTCATCACCCAGCCGTTCCCGTTGTCGGTCAAGTGAGCCCGGGCAGGGCTCCGTGACAGCACCCGGCAGGCATCAAGGGGGTGTGACCGCTGGTGTGTGTGCGTCTCATTCGCCTCATTCACATGAATCGAGACGCTTCCTCACGCTTTCTGCACCCAGCGCGCGCATCCCCCCGGACTCTGCGCTGTCCACTGTCGGCTCACGTTTTCACCCCTCCGGGCGCGGTAACAGTCGCATTTGTAATGAAGGCACCGTGAAAAACGCATGTGCCGAAGGGCAGCAATTCGCCGAGTACCACGGTTTCGGGGGTGGGAGACGCAACATCCGGGGAATGTTGTGCGCGGCGCCGGGAGGCCGCAAAGTGACCACGCGCAAAGCCCGTTGGCGATGTGTCTGCCATCATGCTCACATGAGCCATTTGATCACCATTCGATGTGACATCTGTGGCGCCATTTGTACATCCGACGCGGCCGACAGCGTGAGCGCGGCACGAGCGGCGATGGTCCCGCTGAGCTGGGCCAGGACGCTCCGGGATGGCCGGGTGATCGATGTGTGCTCCGCGTGCCGCGTACGGGAAAAGGGGCCGGGGATGCCGGCCCGGGAGGCCGGTTGTTCATGTGAGGGCGGTGAACTCTTCGATGTTCTGGGGCATGACAGATTCGGGCATCGGCTGGCGAACACCTTGCTGCGGGCCGGTGTCGACAGCGTCGAACGGTTGTCCAGTCTCTCCGCCCGGCAGCTGCGCGGTCTGGAGGGAATCGGAGCCGCGAGCGCGCGGCGCGCGCTCAGCTGTCTCCGCTCCGAATCGGGCGGTTAGCGATCCCCTCGAACATTTCATCGGAACTGGAGTTCGGGGAGTGAGAAATCGGCCAAATGATCGAACCGTGCCTGTGTCCGTGTCCATACCCATGACTGGTACACCGATAGCCGAGAGGTAAATGTGAACGAATTCCCCGCCACCGTCTCCTCGGACACTCCCATGTACACCAGCCGGCGGCACCGCGCGCTCTGGGTCGTGGGCGTGGTGTTCTCCGCCGGGCTGCTGGCGCCGGTGCTGTTCCTCGGCGCCGCCAGGAAGGGCGTCGTGCGGCACGTGGTCCCCGCCGTCTACGCGGCGGTCATCTACCCCGTCGCACTGGGCCGGCAGTGGCTGCCCGACCCGGGCGACTGGATCTCATGGACCCTCGCCGCCGTGGTGCTCACCGCGGCGGCCCACGCCGCACTCCTGCCCGTCCCCCGCGCAGAGGCCGGGACGTAGGCTGGCCGCATGCAGGAGCAGTACCGGACGGTCGCGCGCGAAGCCGTGCACGAGGTCGAGATCAACAAGTCCCGTTTCCTCTGCACGCTCGCGCCCGCCGCGACCGAGCAGGAGGCCCAGGAGGTCATCCAGCGGATCCGCAAGGAACACCCCACCGCCAACCACAACTGCTTCGCCTACGTCATCGGCGCCGACGGCGACGTACAGAAGGCGAGCGACGACGGGGAACCGGGCGGCACCGCGGGCGTACCGATGCTGCAGATGCTGGTGCGCCGCGAGGTGCGGTACGCGGTGGCCGTGGTCACCCGCTACTTCGGGGGCGTGAAGCTCGGCGCGGGCGGGCTGATCCGCGCGTACGGCGGAGCGGTCGGCGAGGCGCTGGACGCGCTGGGCACCGTCACCCGCCGGCGGTTCCGGCTGGCGACGGTCACCGTCGACCACCAGCGGGCCGGAAAGCTGGAGAACGACCTGCGCGCGACGGGCCGGGTGGTACGGGACGTCCGGTACGCGGAGGCGGTGACCATCGAGGTGGGGCTGCCCGAGGCGGACGTGGCGGCCTTCCGCGGCTGGCTGGCGGACGCCACCGCGGGGACGGCCGGTCTCGAACTGGGCGGCGAGGCATACGAAGAGGCCCCCTGAGCAGGGGCTAGACGGAGGCATGGACGGTGGGCTCCGGGACGGATTTGCGGCGCAGCTGCATTCTGGCCGGGCGTCCCGGGCCGCCGGACCTGACCGGGGAGCGCAGCCGGACCGCGGCGTCCAGCCCACCGCCGGGAGCCGCGTTCAGCGTGGCCTCGCCGCCACTGGCGTGGGCCAGCCGCTGGACCAGGGAGAGCCCGAGGCCGGTGCCGCCCTTGGGGGAGTCGGGGGCCCGCCAGAAGCGGTCGAAGGCACGGCGGCGCTGCTCCGCGGTCATGCCCGGGCCCTGGTCGATGACGTGCACCTCGACCCAGGTGGGGCGGCCGTCCCGGTGCAGATGGCGGCGGTCCGGCCCGGGGTGGCGCAGGTCGAGGGTGACGGTGCTGCCCAGCGGCGAGGAACGCAGCGCGTTGGACAGGAGATTGTCCAGGATCTGCTCGACGGCCCCGGGCACCGCGAGGGCGTGGCCGACCGGGACGCCGCGCAGGACGAGATGGGCGTGGTGCTTCTCGAACAGCGGGGTCCAGGTGCGCAGCCGCTCCGTGCACAGCTCGTCCAGGTCGACCTGCTCCGGCGTCACGGCGCCCTCCTCCATACGGGCCATCGCCAGCAGCCCCCCGACCATCCGGGCCAGCCGCTCGGTCTCGGTCGTCGCGGCGGTGAGATGGGGACGCGCGTGCTCGGCGAGGTCGGGTTCCAGGTTGTCCAGGCGCAGCCGCAGCGCCGCGAGCGGCGTCTTGAGCTGGTGGGAGGCCTCGGCCGCGAACGCGCGCTGGGCCTCCAGCAGATGGGCGAGACGGGCCGCGGTCTGGTTGAAGGTGGCCGCCAGGCTGCGTACCTCCGGCGGCCCGGACGTCACCGGGGCGGGCGTGGGGGCCTTGCCGTCGGCCAGCCGGTGCGCGAAGCGCTCCAGCTCCACGATGGGACGGCTGGTCCAGCGGGCGAAGATCAGCGCCACCACGGCGGCCCCGGTCAGGATCACCAGCCCGGCCAGGGCCAGCAGCAGCCACGCCCGGTGCACCTTGGAGTGCACCGCGTCGGTGGGGACGATGAGCCGGACCGCACCCTGGAGCTGGTTCCCGTGGGTGACGGGAAGGGCGATGGAGAGATAGCTGACCCCGCCGATGGTGGAGGTCCGTACGTCGACCGCGTCATGACCCCCCAGCGCCGCCGCGATCTCGGGCCGGGACGTCACGTCCCGCGCTTGGTCGGCGGGCAGCGGATGGGAGGCGGCGAGCACTCCGCCGTCGGCGGCCACGATCAGCACCTCGCCGCCGATGCGCTCGGCGCAGTGCACGACCCGTGACGGGAGTTCCCGCTCCTCCCGGCCCGCCATGATGGACAGGGAGGCGAACGCGGACACCGATTCGGCCTCGTCCTCGGCCGCGGAGATGACCCGCTCCTTCTCGGACCGGCTGTAGATGTAGCCGAGCGGGATCTCGAAACACAGCAGGACCAGGACGGCGAGGCTCAGATAGCCGAGCAGCAGACGACGGGTCACGGCCGGGCGGCCTCCGGAACTCCGGTGTGCACGGCGAGCCGGAAGCCCACGCCGCGCAGGGTCTGGATCCAGGCCGGATCGCCGAGCTTGCGGCGCAGGGTGGCCACGTGCACGTCCAGGGTCTTGGTCGGCCCGTGGAAGTGCGGGTCCCACACCCGGTCGAGGATCTGCTGACGCGAGTACACGGCGCCGGGATCCTCGGTGAGCAGGGCCAGCAGCTCGAACTCCTTCGGGGTGAGGGCGACCGGGGCGCCGCCCACCCACACCTGCCGGGTCCTGCGGTCCACGATCAGCGGCTCCTGGCCCTCCAGCGTCTGGTGCTGCACCGGGGCCGGGGCCGGGGCGGGCGCCGGTTCCGGTTCGAAGACCGGCGGGGGAGGAGCGACGGTGGGCCCGGCCCCCAGGGGGACGGTGGGTGCGGGCTCGGTGCGCTGGGTGCGGCGGGTCACGGCGCGGATGCGGGCGATCAGCTCACGCATGCTGAATGGTTTCGCCAAGTAGTCGTCCGCTCCCAGCTCCAGTCCGAGTACCCGGTCGGCCTCCTCACCGCGCGCGGTGAGCATGATGATGGGTACGTCGGAGACCTGCCGGATGCCGCGGCAGACGTCGATGCCGTCCATGTCCGGCAGTCCCAGGTCGAGCAGGACGATGTCCCCGTACGGCCCTGCCAGCCCGGCGGTACCCGTACCCACGTGACTGGCCGTCAGCCCGTATCGCCGTAAACCCTCGACAAGGGGCTCGGCGATCGTCTCGTCGTCCTCGATCAGCAGTGCTCGTACGGTCATGGGGTCCTGTCTACCGCAGCGCCGGATGCCCGTCCCGGTTTTTGTAAGGTTGCGAGTGCGGTTCCGAATATTGAGGAAGAACTTGCAATGCTCTAGTGTTCGTTTAACCCTCGTCTGGCGCACGCCTCCCTACGGTGAATGGCATCCGGTGGAAAACACCCGTCAGGGAGGCATGATGCAGACTCTGCTCGAACACGCCCGCTCGTTCCGGCGCCGGGCCGATTTCGACAGCGGTGAATACCGCAAACTGGCCGACGGGCAATCTCCACAGGCCCTGTTCATCACCTGCTCGGATTCCCGCGTCATTCCGGCGCTCATCACGGGCGCCCGGCCCGGTGAGATATTCGAGCTGCGCAACGCGGGCAACATCGTTCCGCCGCACGGTATGCACCTGGTATCCGGTGAGGTCGCCACCATCGAATACGCGCTGGAGGTGCTGGGCGTCCGGGACGTCATCGTCTGCGGTCACTCGCACTGCGGCGCCATGGGGGCGCTGGCCTCCGGGGCCGATCTGTCCCAGATGCCCGGAGTCGGTGCCTGGCTCGACGTCGCCCGGCCCGGACTGGCCACACGGCTCGGCTCCACCGAAGAGGACCCGTGCCTGCGGGAATTGGCCCAGCTGAATGTCCGTAATCAGCTCGAAACACTCAAGGAATACCCGGCCGCCCGGCGCCGGTGGGAAAACGGTCAGCTGCGGCTGCACGGCTGGTTCTACCAGGTCGACAGTGCCGAGTTGTGGGAAATGGAAGCGGACGGCGATTTTCGGGTGCACTCATGACGACCGGACGCCATGCGCGAGGCCGGGCGCCCACGGGAGCGGCCGGGTCACCGATATACGTCGACGACTGGCCGGCCCAATCCCCGGCCCAATCCCCGGCCCATGCCCCGCCCCATTCACCGGATGACGCAAGCGGGCCGGGTACGGAAAGTTTCGAGACGTTACAAGGGATGGTCCAAACTCCCGGTGGCGGGGCCGGTGCCGGCCCCGCCACCGGGGCGGAACCCGGCACCCGCGCGGGTGCCGGTGCGCGGGACGGCGCCGGGGGCGGCGCCAAGGGGCGCGCCCCCAAGGGCGGCCTGTTCGCCGGGGCCAACCTCGGCACCGAGCTCGGCGCCTCGCTCGTCGTCTTCCTGGTGGCCCTGCCCCTGTGTATCGGCGTCGCCGTCGCCTCGGGCGCTCCCGCCGAACTCGGCATCATCACCGGGGTGATCGGCGGCCTCGTCGTCGGCATGACCCCGGGCAGCACCCTCCAGGTGAGCGGGCCCGCCGCCGGACTCGCCGCGCTCGTCGCGGAGACGGTGGAGGCGCAGGGCATCGCCATGCTCGGCGTGATCGTGCTGGGCGCCGGAATCCTGCAGATCGTGCTGGGGCTGATCCGCCTCGGCCGGATGTTCCAGGCCACCTCCGTCGCCGTCGTACAGGGCATGCTCGCCGGTATCGGGCTGCCGCTGATGGTCAGCCAGTCGTATCCGCTGGCCGACAACAAGGCACCCGGCACGCCCATCGAGAACATGCTCGCCTTCCCCGGGCTGATCGCCGACACCCTGGCGAACCCGCAGGCGGCCATCGCCGCCGGGCTCGGCATCGCCACGGTCGTCCTCAGCTTCGTCTGGAAGAAGGTGCCGGGGCCGGTCAAGAAGATCCCCGCCGCGCTGGTCGCGGTCGGCCTCGGCATCGTCATCGCCGCGCTCCCCGGGGTCGAGGTGAAGACGCTCCAGGTCGGCAATCTGCTGGCCGCCATCCAGGTCCCGGGCCCCGAGCAGTTCGCCGGGCTCGCCGACCCCGCGATCCTCACCGCCATCGTCACCTTCACCGTCATCGCCTCGGCGGAGAGCCTGTTCACGGCCGCCGCCGTCGACCGGATGCACGACGGCAAGCGCACCCAGTACAACAGCGAGCTGATCGCCCAGGGCGCGGGCAACACCCTCTGCGGCATCCTCGGCTCGCTCCCCATGACCGCCGTCGTCGCCCGCAGCTCGGCCAACGTCCAGTCCGGCGCCAAGACCCGGCTCTCCCGCACGCTGCACGGCCTGTGGCTGCTCGCCTTCGCCCTGCTGCTCCCCAACGTCCTCGCCCTGATCCCCATCTCGGTGCTGGCCGGTGTCCTCGTCCACAGCGGCTGGAAGCTGCTCGCCCCCGAGCAGTTCCCGAAGATGTGGCACGAGGACCGCGGCGAGTTCTTCGTGATGACCGCCACCACGCTCGCCATCGTCGCCACCGCGCTGCTCGAAGGGGTGCTGATCGGGCTCGCGGCCGGGATCGTGCTGGCCGCGCTGCGGATGTCGCAGGCTTCCGTCGAGCACGTCGTCGAGGGCGACAGCGCCAAGGTCGTCATGAAGGGCAACGCCACCTTCCTGCGGCTGCCGAAGCTCATCGACGCGCTCGAAGCCGTCGGCGCCTCCGGGAAGGGGCGGATCCGGCTCGATCTGATGGGCGTCACCCATCTGGACCACGCCTGCCGCAACCAGGTCGAGGAGTTCGTCGCGCAGAAGCGGGCCACGCCCGGGGTACGGGTGGAACTGCTGATGCCGAACGAACTGAGCGCGCCGAAGGCGGCCAAGGAACCCGCGCCGCGGCCGGACGCGGCGGCGCCCGGCGCGTGGTCCGGCGAACCGTCCGCCGGTCCGGAGGCGATGGCCGACCCGTCCGCCGGTCCCGGCCCCACGGCCGAGTGGTACTACCTCGACCCCCGCCCGCTGGACGGCCACCAGGACGACCACCACGCCTACGACACGGGCTACGGCACCGGCTACCCCGAGGGCGTCGACCTCTTCGACGACCACCGGTGGGGCGGGACGCGCAGGTAACACGGGTACAAAAGCGAGGTCCATGCGGCCCCGGGCACCGATCGCGGTTAACGTGGTCGGTGCCCGTATCGCTGATCCGGTACGGGCGCGTTGCTGACCAATGGGGTGGAGGAAGGACGAACGTGCGCGTCGGAGTCGAAACGTGAGAATTCTGCACACCTCCGACTGGCACCTCGGACGGTCCTTCCACCGCGTCAGCCTGCTCGCGGCGCAGCGGGAGTTCCTCGACCGTCTCGTCGCGACCGTACGGGAGCGGGAGGTGGACGCCGTCCTCGTCGCGGGGGACGTCTACGACCGGGCCGTACCGCCGCTGGCCGCCGTCGAGCTGTTCGACGACGCCCTGCACCGGCTCGCCGGCCTCGGCGTGCCGACCGTCATGATCTCCGGCAACCACGACTCGCCCCGGCGGCTGGGCGTCGGCGCCGGGCTCATCGAGCGGGCCGGGATCCATCTGCGCACCGACCCCGCCGGATGCGGCACCCCCGTCGTCCTCGCCGACCGCCACGGCGACGTCGCCTTCTACGGTCTGCCGTACCTCGAACCCGGCCTGGTGCGCGAGACGTTGGGCGCGCCGGCGGGGGGGCATCCGGCGGTCCTCGGCGCCGCCATGGACCGGGTGCGCGCCGACCTCGCCACCCGGCCGCCCGGCACCCGGTCCGTCGTCCTCGCCCACGCCTTCGTCACCGGCGGCGCGGTCAGCGACAGCGAACGGGACATCACGGTCGGCGGAGTCGCCTCCGTCCCCGCCGAGGTCTTCGACGGCGTCGACTATGTGGCGCTCGGCCATCTGCACGGCTGTCAGACCCTCACCGAGCGCGTCCGCTACTCGGGCTCACCGCTCGCGTACTCCTTCTCCGAGGCCGCGCACCGCAAGTCGATGTGGCTCGTCGAGCTGGCCGCCGACGGCGCGATCGGTGCCGCCGAGCGCGTCGACTGCCCCGTACCGCGCCCGCTGGCCCGCCTCCGCGGTCGCCTCGAGGACCTGCTCGCCGACCCGGACCTCGCCCGGCACGAGACGGCGTGGGTCGAGGCCACGCTGACCGATCCGGCGCGGCCGTACGAGCCGATGGCCCGGCTCGCGGAGCGCTTCCCGCACGTCCTCAGCCTGGTCTTCGACCCGGAGCGGCCCCCCGAGGACCCGCTCGCCTCCTACGCCCAGCGGCTGCGCGGCCGCACCGACCGGGAGATCGCCGAGGACTTCGTGGCCCACGTACGGGGCGGGCGGGGCCCGGACGCGCGGGAGTCCGTACTGCTCGGCGACGCCCTCGAAGCCGTCCGCGTGGAAGGGGAGGACCCGCGATGAGGCTCCACCGGCTGACCGTCACCGCCTTCGGCCCCTTCGGGGCCACCCAGCAGGTCGACTTCGACGAACTGTCGGCCGCCGGGCTCTTCCTTTTGCACGGGCCGACGGGCGCGGGCAAGACGTCCGTCCTCGACGCCGTCTGCTACGCCCTGTACGGGCAGGTGCCCGGCGCCCGGCAGGGCAGCGGGCTCTCCCTGCGCAGCGACCACGCCGATCCGCTCACCCCGACCGAGGTCGTCCTCGAACTCACCGTAGGGCAGCGCCGCCTGGAGATCACCCGGCGGCCCGAGCAGCCACGGCCCAAGAAGCGGGGCACCGGGGTGACCCGGGAGAAGGCGCAGAGCCTGCTGCGCGCCTACGACGCCGACTCCCGCACCTGGAAGGCGCTCAGCCGCTCGCACCAGGAGATCGGCGCGGAGATCGAACAGCTGCTGGGCATGAGCAGGGATCAGTTCTGCCAGGTGGTGCTGTTGCCGCAGGGCGACTTCGCCCGCTTCCTCCGCGCCGACGAACCGGCCCGGGCCAAGCTGCTGGGCAGACTCTTCGACACCAGCCGCTTCGCCGCCGTCGAAGAGCGGCTCGCCGAGCTGCGGCGGGCCGCCGAGAAGCGCGTCATCGGCGGCGACGAACGGCTCCTCGCGCTCGCCCACCGCATGGCCCAGGCCGCGGGCCGCTCCGCCGAACTGGACGCACACCCGCTGCCGGAGACCGCCGCCGGGGCGCCGGGCCTCGCCGACGCCGTCCTGGAGTGGGCCGCTGTCGCCCGCGCGGGCGCGCGCGAACGGCGCGACATCACGGCGTCCGCGCTGCGCCGCGCCGAAGCCGTGCACGAGGCCGCCCGCCGGGCGGCCGACGCGGAGAGCGAGCGCGCCGAACTCCAGCGCCGCCACGCCGAGGCACGGCGCCGCGCGGACGACCTGGAGCTGCACCGGGCCGAACGCGAGCGCCTGCACGCCCTGTTGGAGCGCGCCCGCGCCGCCGACGCCGTGGCACCCGCCCTGGACCTCCGCACCGCCGCCGCCCACGCCCACCACCGAGCCACCGCCACCGAACGCCAGGCCCGCACCCACCTGGCCGCCGACCCGGCGTCGGACGCCCTGGCCCACGTCCCGGCCCCGCGGCCGCGTGGCACCGATGAGGCCGACGAGCCCGCCGCGGGTGGCGTGCCGCCCGCGCGCGGTGCCGCGTTGTCCGGTGACGCCATGGCCGACGAGCGGGCCGGGCGAGGAGCCGAGGGGGCGGTGCCGCCCGCGCGCGGGGCCGGCGCGGAGGGTCGTACGGCGGTTGCCGGGGAGGGCCCGGCCGGGGGGCTCGGTTCGCCTGCGGACTCTGCCGTGCGGGAGCAGCGCAGCGAGCCGGAGGGCGGTGCCGTTGGCGCGGCTCGTTCGGGTGGGGTGCCGCCTGCGCGCGGTGCCGGGTCGTCGGGCGCGGCCGGCGCGGAGGGCCGTACGGCGGGTGCCGGGGAAGGCCAGGGTTCGGCTGCGGGTGCCGCCGGGCAGGAGCAGCGCGGTGGGCCGGAGGCCGGGGCCGTGGACACGGCTGGGGCGAGTGGCGTGCCGCACGCGCGCGGCGCGGCTCCGTCTGGTGACACCGCGCACCCCGAGCCGCTCGCCGCGGACCGATCGTCGGTCGGGTCCGCCGTGCGCGGGGTCGACGCCGGGCAGCCGGGGGCCGGGGGCGCCGCGGCGGGCGGTGGCGTGCCGCGTGCGCGCGGGGGCCTTGCGGCTGGAGCGTCGCAGGAGGGCGACCGCGGGACGTGCGGCGACGCGGGGCCGCTGGCCGAGGCGGGGGCCGAGCGGTTGGCGCGGGTGGAACGGTGGGTGCGGGGGGAACTGGGGGCGTTGGCGGCGGCTCGGCGGGGGGAGGCCCGGGCCCGGGCCGTGGCGGCGGAGATCGCGGAGCTGGACCGTGAGGCACGGGCCGATGACGAGGCCGTCGAGGAGGCCGCCGAATGGCTCGCGGGCTGGGAGTCGACGCGGCTCGCGCACCAGGCGCGCATCGAGGCCGCGCAGGAGGCCGCCACCCGGGCCGAGCAGCTCGGTGCGCGCATCGAGCCCGCCGAGCGGCGGCTCGAGGCGGCCCGCGAGCGCGACCGGCTCGCCGCGCTGGCGGAGCGGGGGCGGGAGGAGCTGTTGCGGTGCCGGGAGCGGGCGGCCGGTGCCCAGGAGAGCTGGCTGGACCTCAAGGACCGGCGGCTGCGCGGGATCGCCGCCGAGCTGGCGGCCGGGCTGCGCCCGGGGGAGCCGTGCGCGGTGTGCGGGGGCTGTGAGCACCCGAGCCCGGCGCGCCCGGGGGCGGGGCATGTGGACCGTACGGCGGAGGAGGCCGCGCTGGAGGAGTACCAGCGGGCCGAGGCGGGCCGCGAGGAGGCCGAGAGCCGGTCGCAGCGGCTGAAGGAGGCGCTGGCGGGCGCGGAGGCCGGGGCGGACGGCGGCGCGGTGGAGGCGCTGGACCGCGCCCTGGCCGAGCTGCGCACCGCGTACGCCGAGGCCCGCGCCGCGGCCGCGGACGGGCTCGACGCCCGAGCGGCCCTCGACCGGGCCGAGGGCGAGCACGCCCGGCGGCTGGCCCAGCGGCAGGAGGCCGAGCGGCGCTCGGCGGCCCGTACGTCGCACCGCGAGGCGCTGGCCCGGGAGCGGGCCGCGCTGCTGGCCGAGCTGGAGGAGGCCCGCGGCGGGGACGCCTCGGTGGCCGAGCGCGTGGCGCGGCTGGAGCGGCAGGCCGGGCTGCTGGCGCGGACGGCCGAGGCGGTGCGCGACGCCGAGGCCGCCGCACGGCGGCTGAAGGAGGCCGACGCGCACCTCGCCGACGCCGCTTACCGCGCGGGCTTCGACACGCCGGAGGCGGCGGCCGACGCCGTGCTGTCCGCGGACCGGCGGCGCGAGGCGCAGCGCCGCCTGGAGGGGTGGCGGACGGAGGAGGCGGCCGTCGCGGCGGAGCTGGCCGACGCGCGGCTCGCCGCCTCGGCGCAGGAGCCGCCCGCCGACCTCGCCGCGGCCCGGGCCGCCGCGGACGCGGCCACCCGTGCCCTGCGCGACGCCTCGGCGGCCGACGCGGCGGCCCGCACCCGCTGCCAGGACCTGGACGGGCTCTCCGCGCAAGGCCTCGAGGACGCGCGCCGGCTCGCCCCGCTGCGCGAGGAGTACGACCGCGTCGCCCGCCTCGCCACGCTCGCCGCCGGCACCTCGGCCGACAACGAGCGGCGGATGCGGCTGGAGGCGTATGTGCTGGCCGCGCGGCTGGAGCAGGTCGCGGCCGCGGCCAGTGCGCGGCTGGGGCACATGTCCTCCGGGCGCTACACCCTGGTGCACTCCGACGCGAGGGCGGGTGGCCGCGGCCGCTCCGGGCTCGGGCTGCACGTCATCGACGCCTGGACCGGCCGCGAGCGCGACACCGCGACCCTCTCCGGCGGCGAGACGTTCTTCGCCTCGCTCGCCCTCGCGCTCGGGCTCGCCGATGTCGTCACGGACGAGGCGGGCGGGGTCCGGCTCGACACCCTCTTCATCGACGAGGGGTTCGGCAGCCTGGACGAACAGACCCTGGACGAGGTGCTGGACGTCCTGGACTCGCTGCGCGAACGGGACCGTACGGTCGGCATCGTCAGCCATGTCGCGGATCTGCGGCAGCGGATCCCGGCGCGGCTGGAGGTGGTGAAGGGGCGCGAGGGTTCGGCGCTGCGCCACCGCACCGCGACCGCCGCGCTGGGGTGAGACCGGGGTCAGGGCCTCGCGGTGTGCTGGTAGACGTACAGGTCGCCGCGGTCCGCCGTGCGCGTGAAGTCCGCGCGGAGCAGCACCCGCTGGGAGGGGATGTTCCACGGCTCGGTGGTCGCGATGACGGTGTGGACCTCCGGCCGCTCCACGGTCCACTCCATCAGCAGCCGCAGCGCACCGGTGGCCCAGCCCGCGCCGCGCGCCGAGTGGGACAGGTCGTAGCCGACCTCCACCTCGCCCTCGCCGGGGGCGGGCGCGCCGTGGAAGCCGATGCTGCCGAGGGCGACGCCGTCCTCGGCGCGCAGGATCGCGTAGGTGCCCCAGGGGGAGCGGTGGTACCCCGCCGCCGCGGCGCGCGCGGTCATTCCGGCGGCGCCGATCGACGCGTCGCCGGGGACGCCGTCGATCCAGTCCAGATCGCCGGGCTTGCCGTCGGCGACCACGGCCGCGTCGCCGGGTGTGTGCTCGCGCAGCGTCACCCGGTCGTTCCGCAGCACGAACCGGCCGTTCTCGTGCGTCTTCTGGTACGCCACGTAGGGCCCTTCCTCACCGGGACGCGGCGCGGATTCGCGCGGCCCAGCGTGAGACTGTACTCGGCCGGGGCGGCACACAGGTGTCGTTACGGGGGTGTCCGCGAAGTCCCGCCGGGCCCCGGCCGGGCCGGCTCGTCCGGCGATCAGGGGCGGGGTGGCCGGGACACAACGCCGTCCCGGCCACCCCCGGCTCGTCACCTCAGAGCGCGGACAGCTCCGCCACCAGGTCGTCCAGCCCGAGCGACCCCTGCGACAGCGCCGCCATGTGCCACTTCTTGGCGTCGAAGGCGTCGCCGTGCGCCTTGCGGGCCGCCTCCCGCCCGGTCAGCCAGGCCCGCTCGCCCAGCTTGTAGCCGATGGCCTGGCCCGGCATGCCCAGGTAGCGCACCAGCTCGCTGTCGAGGAAGTCCGCGGGGCGGCCGCAGTGCAGCCCGAAGAACTCCCGCGCCAGCTCCGGCGTCCAGCGCTCACCGGGGTGGAACGGCGAGTGGCCGGGGATCTCCAGCTCCAGGTGCATGCCGATGTCGACGATCACCCGCAGCGCCCGCATCATCTGCGCGTCGAGGTAGCCCAGCCGCCGCTCCGGGTCGGTCAGATAGCCCAGCTCGTCCATCAGCCGTTCCGCGTACAGCGCCCAGCCCTCGGCGTTGGCGCTGACCATGCCGACCGTGGCCTGGTAGCGGGAGAGCCGGTCGGCGACGTGCGCCCACTGGGCGAGCTGCAGATGGTGGCCGGGGACACCCTCGTGGTACCAGGTCGAGACCAGGTCGTAGACGGGGAAGCGGGTCTCGCCCATGGTGGGCAGCCAGGTGCGGCCGGGGCGGGAGAAGTCCACCGACGGCTGGGTGTAGTACGGTGCGGCCGCGCTCCCCGGCGGGGCGATCATCGACTCGACCCGCTTGACCCGCTCGGCCAGGTCGAAGTGGGTGCCGTCCAGCTGCTCGATGGCCTCGTCCATCAGCTCCTGCAGCCAGACCCGGGTCTCCTCGACGCCCTCGATGTGCACGCCGTGCTCATCGAGGTGGCGCAGCGCCTCCCACGGGGTGGCACCGGGCAGGATCTTCTCCGCCTCGGCGCGCATCTCGGCGTGGATACGGTGGTATTCGGCCCAGCCGTACGCGTACGCCTCGTCCAGGTCCAGGTCGGTGCCGTTCCACATCCGCGACCAGCGCTGGTAGCGCTCGCGCCCCACCACCTCGGGGGCGCCCTCGATGCCCGGGCCGTATACGTCGCGCAGCCAGTCGCGCAGGGCGGCCAGCGCCCCGGTGGCCGCGGCCGCGGCCTCGTCCAGCTCGGCGCGCAGCGCGTCCGGCCCCTCGGCGGTGAAGTCGGCGAACCAGCCGCGGTCGGTGCCGATCCACTCCTCCAGCTGGCCGAGAACCGTGGCCACCTGCCGGGGCCCGGCGGGCAGCTCGCGCCGCAGCCCCTCGGCGAGCGAGGCGCGGTAGCCCTCCAGCGCGCCGGGGACGGCGCGCAGCCGGGCCGCGATCGCCGACCAGTCCTCCTCGGTGGCGGTCGGCATCACGGTGAAGACGCTGCGGACCGAGTGCAGCGGGGAGTGCAGATTGCTGACCGCGCGCAGCGACTCATGGGCCTCGTGCACGGCCAGCTCGGCGGTCAGCCGCTCCCGCAGCAGCCGCCCGCAGCGCCGCTCGGCGTCGCTGTCCGCACCGGGCCGCGCCTCGGCCTCGGTCAGCCGGTCCAGGGTGGTGCGCGCCAGCTCGGCGGCGGCCTCGGCGCCCGCGGGGGAGAAGTCGGGCAGATGGCGTGCGCTCTCGGGAACGCCCAGGTAGGTGCCGGTGATCGGGTCGAGTGCGATGAGGTCGTCGACGTAGGCGTCGGCGACCTGCCGGGGCAGCGGAGCGTTCTTGGAATCGGACATGGGGCCATCCTCGTACGCCCGGGGGCGCGGCGTCATCCGCGCAGGGGTGCTCCGCGCCCGCGTGGCCCCCGGCGCCACTCAGCGGCCGCCCCGCGGGGCCGGGGCGGGCACCTGCGACACGGGGGCGAGCTGGGCGGTGATCACGAGCGTGCCCTGCTCGATCTGGTAGTCCAGCGGCAGCCCGAGCGCGCGCATCGCCGCGACCATGCCGGTGTTGGCCGACTGGGTGACCGCGTAGACGCATGCGCCGCCCGTCTCGGCGGCCATCGCGACCAGCCGCCGCAGCAGCTCCCCGCCGATGCCGCGGCCCTGCCATGCGTCCTCGACGATCAGCGCGACCTCGGTCTCGTCCCCGTCCCACAGCAGATGGCCGAGGGCGACCAGCCGGCCGGAGGCGGTGTACGCGGCGAGGGTGCGGCCGAAGCGCGGGCTGAGCAGATGGTCCAGATAGCGGTCGGCGTCGCCGACCGGGCCGTGGTAGCGCAGCCCGAGCGTGGTGGCCGAGCACCGCTGATGCATCGCGCGGGCCGCGTCCAGGTCCCGGGTGTCGGCCCGGCGCACGGTGACCTCGTTGCCCTCGGGCAGCGTCAGCACATCGCGGCGGTGCGGCAGCCGAGGGCCGAGCCGGGCGTCCAGCTCGACCAGCGCGCGGGCGCGCGCGAACTCGGTCGGGGTGAACGGCAGATGCGGCCGCTCGATGACGAGCGCCCCGCCGGACGGGTCCCGCAGCCGCATCACGGTCTCCTCCAGCACCCCTTCGACCGGCGGCGCGTCCGCCGGCGGGCGGCCCCCGAGCGAGGTGGCCGGAAGCGAGTGGAGGGTGCAGCGGCCGAGCAACTGGCGCAGCGCGAGCGGCAGTTCGGCGCCGTCCAGGGCGGTACGGGTCGCCAGCGTCAGCACCCGGGTCGGGCCGTCCACCAGATCGTGGGCGTCGGCGCGCTCTATCCAGGTGTCGCTGCCGCCGCCCGCGGCGATCGCGCGCTTCAGCTCGTCGGCCGGTACGACGGCGGGGGCGCGCAGCAGGAACTCGTCCACGGTGCCCTCGGCCAGCGGATGGGTCTGCAGCGACAGGATGTCGACCCGGTGACCGGCCAACGCCCCGCACAGCGCGGCCAGGGTGCCCGGTTCGTCCCGTACGGTCGTCCGGATCCGCCACAGCGTGGTGGCGGTGTCTTCCTGCGGGGAGTTCTCCGGGGCGCCCGCGGCCTCGGCCGCGCCGGTCCGTGACGGGTCCGCGGGCTCCGGTGAGAATTCCGCCACCGGCGGGGCGTGGCCGTGTAGTCGGCGCCACCAGACGGGCAGCCGCCAGCGGTCACGGGGCCGGGTGGGGTGGTGGTCGTGTGTCGCTCGAGGAGTCATGGAAAACAGCCTCGCGCAAGGGTGTTGCGTGATCACAAACGCTCTGTGACCTATGGGTTAAGTGTGCATCTGCTCGGAGAAGCTCGTTTTGTCCGAGATTAAATGGGTGAGGGATTCACCTGTCCCGGCTCCCGGCAGCCAGCCGCCGCAGCACCCGACCGCAGCGCCGCGCGTACGCCCGCTGGAAGAACGGCACCAGCGGCGCCACCGCCCGGGTCAACCTTACCGCCGGGCGGCTGAACGCCGTGACCGTCAGCCACACCGAGCCGTCCGGCTCCAGGCTCACCACGAACGACTCCTCGCCGCGCTCCGGATGGCCCGGCAGCGTCCCGTACCCGAAGCCGGCCGCCGTCGCGTCCGCCACCGTCCACACCACCTCGCACGGCGCGCGCAGCCGCAGCGGCCCGGCCCCCAGCCCCACCACGACCGTCCGCCCCTCGGCGGCGGGCCCTCCGGCGCGGATCGTGACCCCGACCGCCCGGTGCATCCGCCAGTCCAGCACCGCGCGACCCGCGGCCTCGAACACCTCCGGGCCCGCCCCGATCCGGGTCCGCACCCGCAGATGGTGGTATCCGGCGGGCAGCGGCCGGTGCCGGGTGGCGCCCACCTCCGGGTAGGTGAGGCGGGAGGGCGGAACACGGGAGGCCATGGGCGCAACGGTACGCGCCCCCGGGGCTCCTCCGGGGACGCGAACCGCACACGTGGGGGCCTACTGCCCGACCAGCCCCGGGCGGAGCGCCTTGGTGTACAGCACCGCCCCGCCGACCTCCAGCAGCCGGACCGTCAGCTCGCCGCTGTCGCCGTCGATCTCCACCTCGCCGTAGAACTGGTAGCCCTCGGCGGGCGAGACGTTCGCCCGGTCCGGCGCCTTGACGAACGGCTGCTCCGGGCCGAACGTGCCGTCCAGCTTCACCGCCGGGAAGGAACCCGCGTTCAGCGGGCCGGTGACGAACTCCCAGAACGGCGCGAAGTCCTTGAACGCCGCCCGCGACGGGTCGTAATGCTGCGCCGAGGTGTAGTGGACGTCCGCCGTCAGCCACACCGTGCCGGTGATCTTCTGGTGCTTGATGTGCCGCAGCAGCTCCGCCAGCTGCAGCTCACGGCCGAGCGGGGCGCCCGGGTCGCCCTGCGCGACCGCCTCGAAGTCACTGGCGCCGTCCGGGACCACGAGACCGAGCGGCATGTCGCAGGCGATCACCTTCCACACCGCGCGCGACCGCGACAGCTCCCGCTTGAGCCACCGCAGCTGCTCGGCGCCCAGAATGCCCTGGGTGTCCTCCGGCTGGCGGCCGGGCGAGTTGGCGTCGCGGTACGTACGGCAGTCCAGCACGAAGACGTCCAGCAGCGGGCCGTGGTGCTGCACCCGGTACACCCGGCCGCTCGCGTCCGGCCGCAGCGTGCTGATCGGGAAGTACTCGGCGAACGCCTGCCGGGCGTGGGACGCCAGCACGTTCACGTTCTTCTCGGTGTAGCGGTCGTCGGCCAGGATCTCGCCCGGGTACCAGTTGTTCAGCACCTCGTGGTCGTCCCACTGGGTGATGGTCGGCACCTCGGCGTGGAACCGGCGCAGATTGGCGTCCAGCAGGTTGTAGCGGAAGTTGCCGCGGTACTCGTCCAGGGTCTCGGCGACCTTGGACTTCTCCGGCGTCATGATGTTCCGCCAGGTGGAGCCGTCGGGCAGCTTGACGGTCTCGGTCAGCGGGCCGTCGGCGTAGATGTTGTCGCCGCTGCACAGGAAGAAGTCCGGCCCGCGGCGGCGCATCTCCTCGAAGACGCGATAGCCGCCGCGGTCCGGGTCGATGCCCCAGCCCTGCCCCGCCAGGTCGCCCGACCAGACGAACCGCACTCCCTTGCGGCGCTCCGGCACCGTACGGAACGTGCCGTACACCGGCTCACCGGTGCGGCGCGGGTCCTCCGGATCGGCGAGCAGCACCCGGTAGTGCACCTGGCTGCCGGACGGCAGACCGTGCAGCGCGGTGCGGCCGGTGAAGTCCGTGCCCGGCCCGAGCAGCGGCCCCTGCCAGCGGTGCGGGCGTGCGAAGGACTCGGTCGCGGAGGTCTCCACGATCATCCGCGCCGGGCGGTCGGAGCGCACCCACACCAGCCCCGAGGACGTGGTCACATCCCCCGTCTGCACGCCCCACCGGGCGCTCGGGCGGCCCGACAGCGCCTGTGCGGGCGCCGCCGCCGATGCCACCCCCGACGCCGCGGCGGGCAGTGCCAGCGCCGCGGACGCGGCCGCCGACCCCTGCAGTACCGTACGCCGCCCGATTGCTCTGCCGGATTCCCGCGCCATGGTGGAGCCTCCCGTTGCTCGTAGAACAGCTGTGCCGGTCTGTTGCTATCGGTGCGAGATGCCTCATTCCCGAACGCACAGTGAACAGCAGCCTTTTCCGAGACCCGGTCCGGTTACACCTCTACGGCGCCACTACAGCCCGCCCGCCACCCGCAGCACGGCTCCCGTCGTGTACGACGCCTCCGGGGAGAGCAGCCACGCCACCGCGCCCGCGATCTCCTCCGGCTCGCCCGGCCGTCCCATCGGCACTCGCTCGGGGTTGCGCCACGGCCGCTCCGGGTCGCCCATCCGCGCGTGGATGTCGGTCAGCGTCATGCCCGGCTGGACCGAGTTGACCCGGATCCCCTCCGCGGCCAGTTCCTTCGACAGGCCCACCGTCATCGCGTCCACGGCCGCCTTGCTGGCCGCGTAGTGCACGTACTCCCCGGGGCTGCCGGTCGTCGCGGCGCCCGAGGAGACGTTGACGATGGCGCCGCCCCGGCCGCCGTGCCGGGTGGACATCTCGCGCGCCGCGCGCCGCGCGCACAGCAGGGCGCCGGTCGTGTTGACGTCCACGACCCGCCGCATCACCTCGGGCGACGTCTCCGTGAAGCGGCCCAACGGCCCGGTGATCCCGGCGTTGTTGACCAGCCCGGTGATCGGGCCCAGCTCTTCCCGGGCCGTGTCGAACATCGCCTCGACCTGCTCCACGACGCTGGTATCGGCCCGCACGACGGTGGCCCGCACCCCCTCCGCGCGCACCAGCTCCGCACACCGCTCGGCGGCGTCCCGCGCCTGCTCGTAGCCGATGGCGACGTGGTGCCCGGCGCGCGCGAGCCGCACCGCCACCGCCGCCCCGATGCCACGACTGCCGCCCGTCACCACGGTGACCTGGTCCATTGCCTCAGCTCCCGCCCCTTGTCGCACCAATGGAATGATCATCGACGATAGCTGATCGTGCATTGGTCTTGACCAAGTGTGCGCCCCGCCCTATGGTCGCCTTCATACTGCAACAATGTTTAATAAATAAGGGCGCATAAAGAAGACTGGGGGAGATCAGGGTGGGGACCACGCAGCTCGACTCGGTGCCGGAACCGAAGTACTGGCACCTGAAGACCGTGCTCAGCGACGCGCTCGACTCGGAGTTCGCGGTCGGGGAGATCCTGCCCAACGAGCGTGAGCTGGCCGCCCGCTTCGGCGTCGCCCGCGCCACCCTCCGGCAGGCCCTCGAACAGCTGGAGCTGGAGGGCAGGCTGCAGCGTCGCCGCGGTGTCGGCACCACCGTCGCGCCGCCGCGCGTCGGCGTGGCCGTCGCGGACTACACCCACACCTGGAGCGAGGCGGGCGACGACGCCTGGGCCTGCGTCGACAGCGTCGAGGCAGTGCCGCCCGCGGCCGTCGTGCGGCTGCTCGACACCGACCCCGCCGCCCCCGTGCACCAGGTGCGGCGCACCCGGGTGAGCCAGGGCCAGCCGCTCGCCGCCGAGCTGCTGTACGTACCGGCCGCGTCCGTCCCCGGCCTCGCCGCCATCGACACCCCCAGCGGGCTGGCCCGCGCCCGCGCCGTGCTGCGCGAGCTGAGCCGACTGCGTCTGGAGGGGCGGGAGCAGTCGGTGGAGCTGGGGTCGGCCCGCGCGGACGACGCCAAGGAGCTGGACCGGCTGCCCGGCGCCCCCGTGCTCGTGGTGACCACCCGCTATGTGGCGGACCAGCGCACCGCGGCGGTCGCCGTGGCCACCTACCGCGCCGACACCTGCCGCCTCACCTTCGGCGACCCGAGCGGCGTCGAGCTGCTGGCGGGCTGACCCGGCACCGGGCCGACTTGGCAGACCGATCCGGCCGGCTGATCAGCGAGCGGCGCGGCGAGCGGTGACCGTGCTGTCCACGGCGAACAGCTCCGCCTCCACATGGTCCAGGGCCAGCCGCACCGCGCCCGTCGTCACCGCGGCCTCGCCCAGCAGCGACTGGGCGACCTGCGGCGGGCGCAGACAATAGCGGGCCAGTTCGTCGCGGAGCGGGTCCAGCATGCCCTCCAGCCCCGCGGCCCAGCCGCCCACCACGACCACCTCGGGGTCGAGCGCCAGCACCAGGGCCGCCGTGTCGTGCACCAGCCGCCGGATGAAGCGGTCCACGGCCGCGCGTGCCCGGGCGTCGCCGTCCCGGGCGAGCGCGAAGACCCGTACGACCTGCGCCTCGTCCAGGGGGTTCAGCGGTTCGCCGGTGGTGGAGAGCACCTCTTCCGGGCTGGCCTCGCGGCCCAGCAGATGCAGCGCGCCGATCTCCCCGGCCGCGCCGCCGTAGCCGCGGTGCAGCCGCCCGCCGATCAGCGATCCGGCGCCCGGGCTCAGCCCGGCCAGGACGAAGACGACATCGTCCGAACCGGCCGCGGCGCCCCTCCAGTGCTCGGCCACGGCCGCCGTGTTCGCGTCGTTCTCCACCAGCACCGGGCACTGGAAGGAGTCCCGCAGCCGCTCCCCGAGGGGCAGGCCCGTCCAGCCCGGCAGCGCGGTGCACAGATGGACGGTGCCGTCGGCCTCCACGATGCCGGGGCTGCCCACCCCGACCGCCCGCAGCGAGTGGCGTTCGACCCCGGCCTCCCGGAGCAGATCCGCGGCGGCGGCCCGTACCCGCTCCAGCCGCATCTCCGCCGGGGCCTTCTCGGACACCTCGCGCACCGCCGAGCCGAGCGCATGCCCGTCCAGGTCCGACAGCAGGGCGGCGACCCGGTGGGCCCCTATCTCCAGGCCCAGCAGATGTCCGGCCTCGGCGCGGAAGCGGAAGCGGCGCGCCGGGCGGCCCTGGCGGCGGACCCCGCCCTCCTCGGCGGGCACCTCCGCCGCGAGCCCGCTGTCGAGCAGCCCGTCGACCACGCCCTCGACGGTGGGCCGCGACAGGCCGGTGGCCAGGGTGAGGTCGGTGAGGGACGCGGAAGGGGCGTCCGGTGGCGCGGACGCGGTCGCGGCGCGCAGCGCCTGCAGCACCACGGCGGAGTTGATGCGCCGCAGCAGGGACGGGTCCCCGCCGGTCAGCCGCCCCACGTCGGACCCCCTCCCAGTGCGTGTGTGCCGGATCGTATCTGCTGGGCTCGTCCACGGCACCCGTGCGGTCAGGTCCGCGGGCGGGCGTCGTGGGTGAGGAGGGCCAGCTGGACGCGGTTGTCCAGGCCCAATGTGGCCAGGGCGCCGGAGAGATGGGCCTTGACCGTGCCGGCGGACAGGTGCAGGCGGACGCCGATCTCGGTGTTGGACAAGCCTTCGGCAACCGCCTCGGCCACCTCGCGCTCCCGTGGGGTGAGCAACGCGAGGCGCTGCCGGGCGTGTTCGGACCGGTCGTCCGGTCCCGTCGCCGCGTGCTGGATCAGGGCCCGCGCGGCGGACGGCGACAGGGCGGGCTCACCGCGGGCGGCCCGCCGTACCGCCTCCACGATCTCCTCGGGCGCGGCGTGTTTGACGAGGTACCCGGCGGCGCCCGCGCGCATCGCCTCGAGCACCAGCCGGTGTTCGTCGAAGGTGGTCAGCACGATCACCCGCGGGGACGGGGCGCCGCGGTGTGCGAGGGCCCGGGTGGCGGCGAGGCCGTCCATGACCGGCATCCGGATGTCCATGAGGACCACGTCGGGCCCGTGTTCGCGGACGGCGGCGGCCACCTGGGCGCCGTCGGCCGCCTCCCCGACGACCTCCATGCCGTCCGCACCGCGCAGCATCATCTTCAGCCCGGTCCGCACCAGGGGGTCGTCGTCGGCCAGCAGCACTCGGATCATGACGTCACCTCGCGGGCCACGGTAGCCGGGCGCGCAGCGTGAACGTGCCGTCGGCGGCGGTGTGGTCGAGAGTGCCGCCGTCGAGCCGTACGCGTTCGGCGAGCCCGGTGAGACCGGTGCCGGTGCCCGGGATCGCGTCGCGGGCGCCCGGGGCGGCGGGCAGCGCGTTGCGGACCTCCACCGTGAGACCGTCGCCCGGACCTCCGGCCAGCGTCAGGCCGACGGGGGCGCCGGGCGCGTGCTTGCGGGCGTTGGTCAGGCCCTCCTGGGCCACCCGGTAGACGGTCCGGTGCAGTTGCGACCGCAAGGCCCGGACGGTGTCGGCGGCCAACTCGGTGCGGAAGTCCACCGGTTGGCCCGTGGCACGGGCGTCCGCGACGAGACCGTCGATGTCCTCGATCCGTGGCAGCAGCGACACCGGCTCGCCGCCGTCCTCCGCGTGCAGCAGGCGCAGTACCTCCTGCAGTTCCTCCACGGCCTCGTGCGCGTTGCCCCGGATCACCTCGGCGCTCTCGGCGACCTCGGCGCCGTCGAGCGCGGGTCCGGCGCCCGCCTCCGCCTGCCGGGTGCGGTAGGCGAGCGCGCCCGCGTGCACGGAGAGCAGCGAGAGGCGGTGCGCCAGTACGTCGTGCATCTCCCGGGCGATGGCCTGGCGTTCGGCGCGGCGGGCGTCGGCGAGCCGGCGCTCGTGTTCGGCCCGGGCCCGCGCGGCGTCCGCGCGCAGCCGTGCGACGAGCAGCCGCCGGGACCGCAGGGCATGGCCGCAGGCGAAGGGGGCCAGGAGGTAGGCCAGCGAGAACGCGGCGTCGAACCACAGGTCGCCGGCCGTCCCCGACAGCAGCAGGCCGGAGGGCGCCATGAACAGCGCGTACGCACCGAGCATCGTCAGCGCCTGCCGCCGGCGGAGCCGGAGCGCGGCGTTGGCGACGATCACCGCGCCCGCGGGCAGGGCGCTGGTCGCCAGCGCCACCGCGGGCAGCCCGATCAGGGCCACCACGAGCGGGTGGCGGCGCCGCCACCACAGCGCGGCGCAGGCCACGAGCCCGAGCAGCGGGTCCGCTTCCACCGCCCACCCCGGCAGATCACCCTGCTCCTTCACCACACCGACGACGACCATGCCGAGGAGCACGGCCGCGCAGCAGAGCGCCGCGTCCACCACCCGGTCACGCCAGGCGCGCCCGGCCGGGAGGGCGAGGTCGAGGCCGTTGGTCATGACGGGAGAGTAAGCGGGCCACCGGGAGCCGCACATCGGCCCATCGGCCGGACCGCCTCGGCCATCCGGCAGAGGCGGCGGGTGCCGGACCGGCCCGTCCGGCGACGCCGGCAGGCCTTCCGGCCACCCCGTGGTGGACCATCGGCGCATGGTGCGGGCACCGGCGGCCCGGCAGGCTGCTTCCATCCGGACGGACGGGAGAGATGACATGGACGCAGCCCAGATCAGCAGGGTGAGGTTTCTGCGGCTCGCGGGGGCCGTCGCCGTCGGCACGGCACTGCCCGCCGGGCACGCCGCCGCGGCCGGGCGCCGCCCGGCCCCTGAACGGCCGGCGCGGGACGCGGGGCCGGGCGGGGTGCGCCATCGCGGCGTCGTCTACGAGGTGGGGGAGGGCGAAACGCCCGCCACGGCGTGGAACCCGGAACGCACCCGGGCCGATCTGCGGGCCATCCGCCACGAACTCCACGCCGACACGGTGAAGATCACCGGCGACGGCGTCGAACGCCTCACCCGCACCGCGGCCGAGGCGGCCGAGAGGGGCTTGCACGTATGGCTCGAGCCGACCCTCGGCGACGCACCCGCCCGGGACATCCTCGACCACCTCGCCGAGACCGGACGGTTCGCCGAACGGCTGCGCCGCCAGGGAGTCCGCGTACACCTCAACGTGGGGTGCGAGTTCCTGCTGTTCGTCCCCGGCATCGTGCCCGGCGCCACCGCGGCCGAACGCATCGACAACCTGCTCAAGGGCAACTACGACCCGGTCACGACGGCCCGCCGGCTGCGCCGCTTCACCGCGCGGGCCGCCGCCGTCGGCCGCTCGGTCTTCCACGGGCCCCTGTCGTACGGGGCCGCGCAGGACGAGGACGTGGACTGGGACCTGTTCGACCTGGTGTGCGTCGACTACTACGGCTGGTTTCCGCACCGCTCCGGACACGTCCGCGAACTGCGCAAGTACCAGCAGCACGGCAAGCCGCTGGCGATCACCGAGTTCGGCTCCTGCACCTTCGAGGGCGCACCGCGCCTGGGCGGTATGGCCTGGGACGTCGTCGACTACACCACGACACCACCGCGGGTGAGGAAGGGTCTGGTGCGCAGCGAGCGCACCCAGGCCGCCTATCTGACCGGCGTGCTCGACGTGTTCGAGTCGATGAACCTGTACGCGGCCATGGCCTACACCTTCGTCACGCCCGACGCACCCCACCGCCGCGAGCGGCGACTCGACCTGGACATGGCCGGCTACAGCCTGGTGAAGGTGATCCGGGACCGTCCGGCGGATCCGGACTCGCCCTGGCACTGGGAGCCCAAGGAGTCGTTCACCGCCCTGGCCCGCGCCTACGCCCGCCGGTGACCGAACCCCTGAGATCCCGGCCCGCGAACCCGGCGGGCGCGGCCGGGTGCCTGACGGGTATCCAGATGTCCGACCCTGGTTGTTCACTGACACCATGACCAGTACAGCGGACCACTTGGCCGCGATCGAGGACCTGCGCACCCGGGACTTCCCCGCGCAGCGCCGCGGCGGTCCGGGGTGCCATGTCGCCGACCTCCGGGTGAGCGAGGACTTCTGGGACGCGGACCTGACCCGGGTCGAGGAGGTGCTGGAGGAGTTCGAGGCCGAGCTGACCGTCCTCGTCCAGGTGCTGACGTTACGGTGGGGCGCCCCCGAGGTCCTCGACCTCAGCGACGCCCTGGAGCGCTCGGCGATGGGCGAGCCGGTCCCGCCGCCCCTGGACACGCTGTGCGGTTACGTACCGCAGCTGCACATCTGGCGTGTGGAGGGGCGCTGGATCGGGCTGGGCGTGGGTCAGGGCGACCGCGAACTGCCGTTCCAGCTGGTGGTGGCGATAGGGGAGGAGGCGGTAGGGGAGGAGGCGACACGGGAGGAGGACACGCCCTAGGCGTCCGCCGGCCCTTCCTCGTAGGCGGCGGCGCGCAGCCGGGCGAACTCCTTCGCCATCGCCGCCGCCGTCCAGTGCGCGTTGAGCCCGCTGGGGTTGGGCAGGGCCCAGACGCGGGTGTCGCCCATGGTCCGTTCCTGCGGGCCGATCTTCGCCCGCCTGTCGCCGAACGCGACCCGGTAGGCGGTGACCCCCGCCACCGCGAGCCAGCGCGGCCGCAGGCGGCGGACCTTCTCCTCCAGGACCCGGCCGCCCTCCCGGTATTCCTCGTCGGTCAGCTCGTCGGCACGCGCGCTGGCGCGGGCGACCACATTGGTGATGCCCAGCCCGTACGACGGCAGCTCACCCTGCTCGGAGGGGTGCAGCCGCCTCGGGGTGAACCCCGAGGCGTGCAGGACGGGCCAGAAGCGGTTGCCGGGGCGGGCGAAGTGGTGGCCGGTGGCGGCGGTCATCAGCCCGGGGTTGATGCCGCAGAAGAGGACCCGCAGACCGTCCCCGACCACATCGGGCACGATGCGGTCGCGGGCGGCCTCCAGCTCTTCGGGGGTCACGGGCGGCGTCAGAGGATCGAGCCCGGCGCGTACGCGGCGGCCTCGGGATGCTGCTTGACGATCTCCTCGATCCGGCCGACCACCGTGCCGACCTGGTCGGCGGCGGCGCCCGTGAAGGACAGCTTGTCGGCCATCAGCGCCTCCAGCCCCGCCAGGTCCAGCGGAATCCGCTCGTCGGCGGCGAGGGAGTCGAGCAGTTCGTTGCGCTCGGCGCCCTGCTCGCGCATCGCGAGGGCGGCGGCGACCGCGTGCTCCTTGATCGCCTCATGGGCGATCTCGCGGCCCACCCCGGCCCGAACGGCGCCCATCAGCACCTTGGTGGTGGCGAGGAAGGGCAGGTAGCGGTCCAGCTCGCGGGCGACGACGGCGGGGAAGGCGCCGAACTCGTCGAGCACGGTCAGGAAGGTCTCCAGCAGCCCGTCGAAGGCGAAGAACGCGTCTGGCAGCGCGACCCGGCGCACCACCGAGCAGGACACGTCGCCCTCGTTCCACTGGTCGCCCGCCAGCTCGCCGGTCATCGAGGCGTAGCCGCGCAGGATCACGGCGAGGCCGTTGACGCGCTCGCAGGAGCGGGTGTTCATCTTGTGCGGCATAGCGGACGAGCCGACCTGGCCCGGCTTGAAGCCCTCGGTCACCAGCTCGTGCCCGGCCATCAGCCGGATCGTCTTGGCCAGCGAGGACGGGGCCGCGGCCAGCTGCACCAGGGCGGTGACGACCTCGTAGTCCAGCGAGCGCGGGTAGACCTGGCCGACCGAGGTGAACGCCTGCGCGAAGCCCAGGTGACCGGCGATCCGCCGCTCCAGCTCGGCCAGCTTCCGCGCGTCGCCGCCCAGCAGGTCCAGCATGTCCTGCGCGGTGCCGACCGGGCCCTTGATGCCGCGCAGCGGGTAGCGCCCCAGCAGCTCCTCCAGCCGCCCGTGGGCGACCAGCAGCTCGTCCGCCGCGGTCGCGAAGCGCTTGCCGAGCGTGGTGGCCTGCGCGGCGACGTTGTGCGAGCGGCCCGCCATCACCAGCTCGGCGTGGTCGGCGGCCAGCTTGCCGAGCCGGGCCAGCACGGCGACCGTGCGGTCCCGCACCAGCTCCAGGGAGAGCCGGATCTGCAGCTGCTCGACGTTCTCGGTCAGATCGCGGGAGGTCATGCCCTTGTGGACGTGCTCATGACCGGCGAGGGCGTTGAACTCCTCGATACGGGCCTTCACATCGTGCCGGGTGACCTTCTCGCGCTCGGCGATCGAGGCGAGGTCGACGTCCTCCAGGACCCGCTCGTAGTCGGCGAGGGCGGCGTCCGGCACCTCGATGCCCAGGTCCTTCTGGGCACGCAGCACGGCGAGCCACAGCCGCCGCTCCAGCGTCACCTTGTACTCGGGGGACCACAGGACGGCCAGCTCCGCGGAGGCGTAGCGGCCGGCCAGGACGTTCGGAATGCGCGGCTTACCAGTCACGTGGACAGAGTCTACTGGCCGTATCCCCAGGCCAGACCGGTGCCCACCGGTCCGGTCCGGTCAGCCCTCGTACGGCAGCAGTTCGGCGCGCTTCGGCGCCCGGCCGTCGCCGGACGGGTTCACACGGTTGTGAGTCGCGAGCACACTGCGGGCATGGCGACCCAGACGGAACGCAACGGCGCACTGATCACCAACCCGACGTCTCCGGTCCTGTCCGACGCGCGCGAATACCGGCGCCTCTCTGACGACAGGGGCGGCAACTCAATTCAAGAGCAGGCAGACGGAAACAAGGAAGCGGCAGACGAACAGAGCTGGAATCTCGGTGTGCCGTATGTGGACGCGGACCGTTCGGCATCTTCCTTCGCAACGAGGAAGCGTGACGACTTCGAACGGCTCACCTCCGATTTGGAGACAGGGAAGTTTGGGGCCCGGATTCTCATGCTGTGGGAATCCTCGCGAGGCAGCCGCAAGGTAAGTGAATGGGCTCGCCTTATCGACCTGTGTAGGGCCGTGCACGTCATGATTTGGGTCACCACCCATGGGCGCCTGTACGACATGGAGAAGTGGAGCGACAGAAAGGTATTGCTGGGCGAGGCAATCGAGAACGAGGGCGAGAGTGAGCGGATTTCGGTCCGTGGCCGACGTACCGCAGCAGCGCAGGCTAAGTTGGGTCGCCCTCATGGTCTGGCGCCTTACGGGCTGATGCCTACCTATGACCCGAAGACCGGAAAACTGGACAACTGGGTTGAGGATGAAGAAATTTCGATCGTTCCCAAGGAACTGTTCCGTCTTTTGGAAAAGGGCTACAGTGTCGCAGCGATTGAGCGCCTATTCCTCAAGCGTGGATATGTGAATGGGCCGCGCCCCTATGTCAAGTACAAGGAAGGGAAGGAGCCGAAGGAAAGGCCCTTCACGCGGCACAACCTGCGGAACATGGCGACTCGCCATGCTTACGCAGGGATTCGCGCCCACACGGACCCCGCGAGCGGCAAAACCGAGGAAATTCAAGGGACCTGGGATTGGATCGTCAGCCCAGAGCGGTTCTATAACGTCCAGCGCATCATCAACGCCCCTGGTCGTAATCCGGCGGCAAGTCGTGAACCGAAATACGAACTTACCATGACGCTGAAGTGTGACCCGTGTGGCGGGCCGCTTACGGTGACGCGGGCGCACCTGAAATCGCACCGAGAATCCTACACTTGTAGGAAGAGTCACGTCTTCATAGAAAAGGCAGATGTTGACGCGATCGTCATTCCCGCGATGCTCGGATACCTTGCGCGTCCGGACGTCTACGAGATGCTTACTGCCAAAAAAGAGGACGATGAAAAGGTTCGGAAGGTGCGTACTGATCTGGCCCAGGCGCGCACCAACAAAGAGGAGATGGAAAAGGCTACGCCTGAAACGCTTAGTGAAGCGCGCCTTCTGGCTAGGTCTATTGAGGCGCTGGCCGACAAAATTGCGGATCTGGAGGAGCAGGAGCGCGCGCTCACCCTTCCGCCTGTGCTTGCCTCTCTCCTCGGCGCTGCCGAGAGCGTAGAGGAAGCATGGAAGAAGGCGCCCATCGGCGCGCGCCGTGAAATTGCAAAGATCGTCCTCACGCCCCAACTGTTCGGGGAGCCTCGCATTCTCCGTGCACCGCGAAACGTATTCGACCCTGTACCGGTATCTGAGCGCATCGTCTGGCGACGCGCGTCCTAGACGGCTCTCTGCGGTCCCATAGACGGGCGCCCCTACTCTGCCGTGAGTGGGGGCGCTCTCGTGCGTCCAGGGGGCATGGAGAGGCTGGAATATTTCGGTGCAGCGGTGGCGCCGGATGTCGCGAGACGTGCCCGTGGGAACGCTCCGTTACCTCGTAACGCTCCGTAGAGATTCCCTGGTTTTCGTGTGAACTGGGCCACATCCTGGCGTGTTATCGGCGAACAGCTTCCGGGTAAGCTGACGTTGGGCGCAGTTGATAAAGCGCGCGGACTCATCTCCTAGTCCCGGTGGGACATATCCCGGAGTCCCCAATGCCCATCTCTCCCGAGACGGCGAAACTTCGGGCCCGCATTGCGGGCAAGAAGCGGCATAATCCTGACGCCGACGTGGTCGATGATCAGCGCGAATTGAAGACGCGCACGTTGGAAGCACATATTCAGCGGTTGATCTCGACTGCGCCCGTTCCCACGCCCGAGCAAATCGAGCGTCTGCGTACCCTCCTGTGTATCAGCGATTAATTCCGTGAACGCTTGACGGTCGACTATGTAATCCGGGTGAACCTTGAAATCTCAATAGAGCGCGAGTGTTGAGTCAAGAAAGATGTCGATCATTTGGAAGTGAGCAAATGTCAAAGAAGCGGAAGAAAAAGCACGGCCAGGGCGCCACTCGGTCAACACCGCCGAAGGTGGTCCGCGACTTTGCTGAAAAATACCAATGCTCGCACTGTAGCTCTCGCGTTGAGGGGATATTCCGTGACTCACGCGGGGTGCAACATCTGCATATCACCCACGATGCGACATGCCCCGTATTGTGCGGGACCGTCACTGACATGCACGACGCCATAAGGGCAGCAAACGCGACCGGACGCGTTGCGCGGGTAATGCCAGGCGACCCGGACGGGGGCACGGCTTGAGTGACGTTGGTACATCCCAGTTTGAAATAAACGTCCGACTCGCAATGTCTTGGCTGCTCGGTGCGGAGTCCATTGCCCTGGAATCTCTCAGCGAAGAAGCGCAGAAGATAGTCACGGCCATTTCCGAACGCGTGCCTGTGCCCGGGTTGGACGATAAGACGCAGGCGCTTATAGATGCACAAAGGCGCGAGGCTGCCGAACTGCAAGACGCGCAAAAGATAGCCAGCTATGAGCGCGCCAAGAAGCGGGCTAAAGAAATTCTGCGGAAAGAGAGCGGCGGGCAGGTGTATGCCTGGGCTCCGGTAGATATAGCCGCAGCATGGGAAACGGCAGAGAACGAGGAACAGGCCGACGTTGGCCGCCTTTCCGGTGACATGCCTATAGGGATCTTTTATCGCGGAAAAATCAACGGTGTGCACGCCGAATCCGAAGCGGGTAAGTCGTGGCTTGCTTGCTTGATAGTCGTCCAGGAAATCCGGGCAAGCAGATACGTCGCTTATATCGACTTCGAGGACGATGCAGCGTCTATCGTGCGCCGTCTAAAACTTCTCGGCGCGAGTCGGCGAGAAGTGGTCACGTTCTTTCAGTACCACAGTCCTACCGGACCGCTTACCGAAGACGATGAACAAGAGTTCCAACGGCTCATTTCCCTTAAGGGCACGCTCGTGGTACTCGACGGCATGACGGAAGCGATGGCCATGGAGGGTTTGAAAGGGAATGACGCTGAGGATGTCGCATCGTGGCACGCGAAGATGACAAAGCCTTTCGCTGCCGCAGGTTGGGCGGTGGTAGTTCTCGACCATGTGCCGCACGACGGAAAACGTGCCATCGGATCACAGCACAAAAAGTCAGCACTCACTGGCGTCTCATACCTTCTTGAGCCGGTAAGGCCCATCGGTAAGGGGGTGGCCGGAAAGAGCAGGCTCAAAGTCGAAAAGGACCGTGGGGCGTGGGTCCGCAGCCATGCTATTCCGGGGCCTACGCCGCAGCACTTCGCAGATCTCGTTATCAACTTTGAGGGGACATTCCTGCCGACTGCTGACCTCTGGCTGGCCGTCCAGGCAGACAACAAGGGGTACAAGGCGGAACCGCCAGAGCGGGTGCGAAATGACATCCTCGCATTCCTCGCGGTAAGCCCCGGTGCGAGTAAAAGTGCCATACGCCGAGCGGTGAAGGGTGCGAATGATGACAAAGACTGGGCGCTTGAATGGCTTATAGATCACGGCCAGGTGAGCATCGAGCAGGTCGGCCAGGCTAAGAGACACCACCCTGCCGACCCTGCCGGAACCCTGCCTTAGCCCTGCCGTCGGCAGGGTCGTACCTTCCTTCCTGACCCTGCCTCCCTGCCTGCCCCCTATAGGCAGGCAGGGGCAGGGCAGGGAGCGAGGCGAGAAAGACTGAAAGCAAGACAGCAAGATCACGGCAGGGTCTGCCATCGGACAGGAAGCAGATCACAAAGGAAGGGCCCTTATAGCACTGGACGAAAGAAAGTGATCGAGCGAAGATGAATGCACGCCCCGTATGCCCTCATTGAGGCCGGAGCACTCAGGTCCCGCGCCTTCCTCGGCCGGGGCCTTTCTCATGCCCCACGCTGAGCGCTTCCCAGGCACGCAGGTACCCGGGCGCCACTGGACGCAGGAACGGCCCACAGGCGCCCCCTGGGCGCTCTCGCCAGACAGCCGCCCCGACAGGGCAGGAGGCAGCCATGTGCCGCGCAGACGGATGTAGCGCGCCCCCGTACGCCCGGGGCTTGTGCCGCTCCTGCTACCGGCGCGAGCGCGGCGAACGACTCGGCCCCTGCCTGGTCGCAGCCTGCGGCAAACCGCAGCATTCGCGCGGGTTGTGTCTCGCTCACTACTTCCGCATGTGGCGACGCGAGCGCGCGAGCGCGTGACCTGCGAGCGCTCCCGTTTTTGACAGGCGGCCTTCCCAGCCCCACGCCCAACTTTCTAAAAATTGTGCGGGGGCGATTCCCCGCCGTTGATCTTGGGTCCGGCGACGGTCGGCCCAAGCGCGTGCGGCTATACGCAGCGCGGGTTTCCGTTCTGATTTAGCTGCTCGCGTGAACCGCTGGACAGGGCGACACCCATCCGGCACGACAACTGAATAGCGCAGAGGCGAAAGCCGTAGTGCCTTCGGACACGCTGCGGCTTTCGCGTCTCGCACAGGGACAGCGCGCCACGCATCCCTCTAACTGAATCCCGAAGATCCCAGGCAGGGCGAAACCCACCTGACACCAATCGCGAACTAAGGAATCAGGTGGTATAGCCATGTCCTCTGAACTTGTAAGGCATGTGAAGGAGAACCGTACGGCTGCGTGGAATGAGGCGAAGCGCATAGCGGACCGTGCGGCAGACGAAAACCGGTCCTTTACGGCAGAAGAAGACAGCCGGTGGCGAAAGCTGCTGGCTGATCTCGAACTCTTCGATGAGCGCATTGCCCAGCTTGAGGACGACGAACGGAGCGCTGAGAAGGCGAGCACTATTCTGTCCGGCTACGGCAACGCGCGGCGCTATCAGCTTGATAACGAGCTGGCCGACTCGTTCCGCAGCATGCTCCTTGAGCGCAACCCGCGTCCGATTGATGTCCGCTGGAAAAATGCGCGCTCTGCCTATCAGCCCGGACTGGAGCGCCGTGGTCTCGTCACCACGTCACCCGCAAACATGGCGCCGGTGTCTTTCTATGGCCGACTCGTTGAGCACATGGTGGAATCCTCGGCAGTTCTCCGGGCGGGCGCGACGCTGCTTACCACGACGTCGGGCGAAACTCTGCGCGTGCCCCGCACGTCCGCTCTCTCTACGGCATCCATCGTCTCTGAGGGCGGAACGATAGCGGCGTCGGACCCGGCGCTTTCCAGCGTTTCACTCGGTGCATTCAAGTACGCCTTTCTCGTTCAGGTCTCCTCTGAGCTTGTGCAAGATTCCGGGGTAGACCTGGAGGGGTATTTGGCGCGTGAGGCTGGGCAGGCTATCGGGCTGGGGCTCGGTGCGCACCTCGTAAACGGCACAGGGTCGGGACAGCCGCGCGGCGTGATACTGGACGCCACGACAGGCGCCACGGGGCCGACTGGTACCGCTTCTAGCTTCGGTGCCCAAGGAACAGCGGGGCAGGGAACAGATCTGATTTACGACCTGTTCGGGTCGCTTGCGGAACCGTACGTGATGCAGCCTGCGGCCGGTTGGCTGCTGCGCAATGCGACACTCACGGCTATTCGCAAGCTAAAGGCCACCACGGGCGAAACAGCCGGAACCGAATTCGTCACCGACGGTCCAGCCGGCGCCTCCGGATCAATGATCGGAAAGCCAGCCTTCATCGATCCATTCGTTCCCGCCATGGGCGCGGGCGCAAAATATGTGCTGTTCGGTGACTGGTCGCGCTACTTTGTGCGCATGGTCAACGGAATTCGTTTCGAGCGGTCCGACGACTACGCATTTAACTCGGACCTTGTGACCTTCCGTGCGATCCTCCGGGCGGACGCCGCCCTTGTCGACAACACAGGCGCCATCAAGTGGTTTGCGCACTCTGCGGCATAAAATAAAGGGCTCCGGTACCTCTCACTTCGATGAGATGGTGCCGGAGCCCTTTTCTGCGTTGTGGCTACCGCGCGGCGGGTGCCTATTCTACCGGTACGCCCCTGGACCACAATTCCTCTGCGTGTTCGGCGAACCGGTCAAACATGCCGCTGTCGCCATGCTTGCGCAAGTGCAGAAGGGGGGAGTCATGGCCGACCATGCGTGCGAGATGCGGAGTAACCAACGCTTGATTGTCGAACCGAAAAACGGATAGTGAGACGTGGTTAGCGGCATCGGCTGCTGCCGAGAACCGTGCCTCTATCCCTTCAACTGTTCCCAGCTTCGCGAGGTTTTCCAGCGTGACGCGGATGCGCGTGGAAACTGTAAGCGATACATCTTCGATCTGTTCGCGCTGACGCGTTACTTCGCAGTCAGGATTGCCTAGCAGGAACCTGACTCGGCACCCGTTTTCTGCTTTACGTTGCAGTGTGGTTGCGAACGTTGGTTGTTCCAGCCAGAGGAAATAGTTTGTGTAACCGGCGAAGAAGAGTTCATCCGAAGACTCTGTGATGAGGTCGCGCCACACTGTCGATGGGCATGCCGAGCGATACGGGTAAGAGTGGATAATTTCCCGGTCGGCACCCGTTTTCACGCGGTCTTTGATTGCCTTCGGCCAGATCATTTCTTGACTCACTCCCAACGCCATGCAGGCGTCCTCACGGTTCTGCGCGTGTGGAATCAGGGCTGCGTCCGCGATCCAACGTTCGACCGTCTTTCCGGAGACCCCGACGCGTGATGCAAGTTGCCGTGCCGACAGTTTGGCGTCAGCCATAGCTGATCGTAAGGCAGTGTTCAAGGTCTCCCCCTCGGACGTTTGGGCGTTCTTCAACGCTACCGCCCGAACGTCCCAACTGTCCCTAGACATGGGCGGATACGTCTTTGAGGGGTTGGCAGGCTGCCTAGACGCAAGGCCCCCGGCGACCGCGCGAACGGCCCCGGGGTATGGCCGATCTGAATGGAGCAGACCGACATGCAATGCCTATCACGACTACCCGAACGGGTGAGAGAGACCCTGTTCGGGCGACACACCCCCGGCAAGCACAGCCGCGCCTATGTGGCGCCCTCTGTGCCTGCTGCGCCTGTTTCCGCACCGGCGTCTGAGCCGATGGCGCTTGATGGACACGCACTCGCCATGGTGCGCCCCTACCTTGTGGCGCATGAGCGGAGGCAGGAACGGACGCGACGCCCGCAGCGCACACGCTCTCTTGTGCTGGCGACTGTGGGCGTCGACTTTCTGCCGGAGGTGCCTCGATGAGCGACCGGGAACCGGCGCGGCTGCTGCCATGGCATTCAGAAGGCGGGAAGCGGTGTTTCCTTGCCCCTGGCAGTGAGGGCGGACTTATCTGGCAGCTCGCTGACCAGATGGAAGCCGTTCAGCTCACGACAGGTGCCGAGGTGCTGAATCATGCGCGGAAGATCCTGAGCGACCCCAAGGCTTCCGCGACCGAGTTGCGTAACGTCGGCGCGCGGCTGTCCGAGTGCCTTAGCGACGCTCTACGGGTCGCTGAGAGCAGGGGAGCCCGGTTGCCCATGACGGACTGTGAGAGCGGCGTAGAGGTGTCCTCATGGCCCGCCCGGTGATGCGCTTCGTGCCGCACACTATCCGGCACGTGTCGGACGGCGGAGTCACGTTCGAAGCGTTCTGCGCCACGTCCGGCTGTGGTGAGACGTCTGGCCCGCAGGAAGAGCAGGAAGAGGCGCAGCAGTGGTGTCTACGCCACACCGGCCGGACTGGTCATGATCTCTTCCGCCGAGTCGTGACGGACCATGCACGTGTGACACGGGACGAATAAGCGCCCGGCACCGGTACCCCCGACAGGGAACGGGCCGCGCCCCCGGCAGCCTCACTCAACGGCTGGCGGGGGCGCTCTCGTGTGCCCGTCACTCTTGCGAGTCGTTACAGAGGACGCACCGCTCAGTGGGGCCAACTGCCTTATGACTGTGGGGAGTTGACTTCGGTGGTCCCTCAGCCCAGAGGTCGGCCCATGTCCAGTAGCAATCTATTTGTCCGCAATGATCCGCACAGATGGGCTTGTCCCAGTACGGGACTAACATTGGCGTAACGTTGTCGCCGGAGGAACGGCCCGTCAGCCGCCGGGCGATCCACGGCCCGAGGTGCTCGCGGGCGAACCGGGCGTCGGAGGTGCGGCGGGCCAGCCAGCCGGGGCGGAGCGCGGGCGGCAGCGGCGCGTCCCAGTCCTCCTCCGGCTCGTGGCCCAGCGCCTGCCAGACGGCCTCGGCGACCCGGCGGTGCCCCTCGGCGTTCAGATGGAGGCGGTCGTCCGCCCACATCCGGGGGTCGCCGACCGCCTCGGAGGCGTACAGGTCCACGACGAGCGCGTCATGCCGCACGGCCAGCTCGTCCACGAAGGAGAACAGCCGCTCCATCCGCGGCAGGAACCGCTCGAACACCGGGCCGCGCCGCCCGGGGCTGCGCATCAGCACCAGCTGCTTGCAGCTGGGCGCGAGCCGCTCGACGGCCTCCTCCAGCAGCCCGCACACCCGTCCGACGTCGCATTTCGGCCGCAGGACGTCGTTCCCCCCGCCGACCAGCGTCACCAGGTCCGCGCCCATCGCGGCCGCCCGGCCCGTCTGCTCGTCCACGATCTGGCCGATCAGCTTCCCGCGCACCGCGAGATTGGCGTACCGGAATCCTGGGGTACGGGCCGCCAGCCGGGCGGCGAGCAGATCCGCCCAGCCGCGGTAGCCGCCGTCCGGGAGGGCGTCGGACATGCCCTCGGTGAAGGAGTCGCCGACCGCGACAAAGCTTGTATAGGTGGTGTTCGTCTGCATGGCTCGGACGATCTTATCCGGTGCACGCGGGCTGCGCGGAGGCGGAGGCGCGCGCATCATGAGCCAATGGCGATGACCCACATCTATTTCGAGGGCGGTGCCCGGAACGGGACGACGGCGAGCTGGAACCTCGAACCCGGGGCGGACATCTACGACGACAACATCTTCCGGCCGCCCGAGCTGTACCGGCGCACGGACCGCACGAAGGTGATCGGGCACGTCGAATACGCCGTCTTCCGCTACGACCCGGCAGGCGCACGGCCCGGCCGCCGGCCCTGAGCGCCCCGCGCGCGGATGGCCGGGAATCCGCGGCGGGGGCGGCGCGCGGAGGCAAACGGGTCGCTCGGTTGGGCGGAGCGGGGTTCCGTACGGCGCGGAGTAGGGCAGTCTGGTCCGCGTGGATGCCTTTGAATGCGACCGTACGACGATGGCGATCGTCGCCGCCGCCCTCGCCGACGACGGTGAGGGCGCGGCGGCCCTGCTGGAGCCGCTGGAGACGCGCGATGTGTGCCGGGTCGCCGTCCGGCTCGCCGCGATGGCCGCCGACGCGCTGCTGGCCGTGGCCGAGGAGGGCGGCGGCGGACGGGAGGAGGCGCTGGCGCACTGGCAGGCGTGCATCATCGCCCATGAGTCCAGACGGGACCAGTGACGGACCGGCCAGCCGCCCCCCGTCACCGCACGCTCGCCGTAACGTCACGCCACCAGCAGGCGCAGCACGTCCTCCATCGTGACCAGCCCCTCCAGCCGCCCCTCCGCGTCGATGACGGGCGCGAGATGGGTGCCGCTGTCGCGCATCGCGGTCAGCACGTCGTCCAGCGGCGTCTGGGACCGCACCCGGGCGACCGGCCGCAGCTGATCGGGGCGGAACGGAACGTCGCGCGGATGGGCGTCCAGCGCGTCCTTCACATGCAGATAGCCCAGGATCCGCCCGGATCCGTCGATCACGGGGAAGCGGGAGAAGCCGGTTTCGGCCGACCTTCGCTCCAGTTCCTCGGGGGTGACCCCGATCCGCGCCGAGACCACCCGGTCCATGGGCAGAACCACGTCCCGCACCGGCCGCCGCCCCAGCTCCAGCGCGTCCCGCAGCCGCTCGGCACCGCGGTCGTCCAGCAGCCCGGCCTCACTGGAGTCCGCGACCATGCGCGCCAGTTCGTCATCCGAGAAGGTGGCCGCCACCTGGCCCTGGGGCTCGACCCGCATCAGCTTCAGCAGACCGTTGGCGAACGCGTTGACCGCGAAGATGACCGGGCGCAGCGCCCGTGCCAGCCCCACCAGCGGCGGCCCGAGCAGCAGCGCGGTGCGCACCGGCTCGGCCAGCGCCACGTTCTTCGGCACCATCTCGCCGACCAGCATGTGCAGATAGGTCGCCAGGCCCAGCGCGATCACGAACGAGATGGGATGGACCAGCCCGAGCGATAGCCCGGCCGCGTGGAACAGCGGCTCCAGCAGATGCGCGATGGCCGGTTCCGCGACGGCGCCCAGCACCAGCGTGCACAGCGTGATGCCGAGCTGGGCGGCGGCCAGCAGCGCGGAGACGTGTTCGAGCCCCCACAGCACGGCCCGCGCCCGGCGGTCGCCCCGCTCGGCGTACGGCTCGATCTGGCTGCGCCGCACCGAGATCAGGGCGAACTCGGCGCCCACGAAGAAGGCGTTCGCGACCAGCGTCAGCAGGCCGATCAGCAGCTGGACGGCGGTCATGGGCCCCTCCCGCCGTGGTCCTGGCTCCGGCCGTGGCCGCGGGGGAGCGGGGCGTGCAGCCGTACGCGGGCGGCGCGGTGGCCCGCCGCGTTCACCACCTCCATCCGCCAGCCCTCCGTCCGGACCGTGTCGCCCACGACCGGGATACGGCCCAGCTCGGCCGCGATCAGCCCGGCCAGCGTCTCGTACGGACCCGGGGGCACCCGCAGCCCGATCTCCTCCAGCTGATCGACCCGGGCGGCGCCGTCCGCGTCGTACACCGCCCGGCCCTCCGCGTCCTCGCCGGCCGGGGCCAGATCGGCGGTCTCGTGCGGATCGTGCTCGTCGCGCACCTCGCCGACCACCTCCTCGACGATGTCCTCCAGGGTGACGACCCCGGCCGTGCCGCCGTACTCGTCGATGACCACGGCCATGCTGCGGTTGGCCGAGAGCCGGTCCAGCAGCCGGTCCACGGTGAGCGACTCGGGGACCAGCAGCGCCTCGTGCATCAGCTCGGACACGGGATGGCGCGGCCGCGCCTCGGCGGGGACGGTGAGCACGTCCTTGATGTGGACGACGCCCGCCACCGCGTCCAGGCTGTCGCGGTGGACGGGGAAGCGGGACAGCCCGGTGGCGCGGGTCGCGTTGGCGACGTCCTCGGCGGTGGCCCGTACGTCCAGCGCGATCACCTGCACCCGGGGCGTCATCACGTTCTGCGCGGTCAGCTCGCTCAGATTGAGGGTGCGGACGAACAGCTCCGCGGTGTCCTCCTCCAGCGCGCCCTCCTTCGCCGAGTGCCGGGCGAGCGCGATCAGCTCCTGCGGGCTGCGCGTCGAGGCCAGCTCCTCGGCGGGCTCCAGGCCCATCCGGCGCACCATGTGGTTGGCGGTGTTGTTGAGGTGGGCGATGAGCGGGCGGAAGGCCGCGCTGAAGACGCGCTGCGGGGTGGCGACGGCCCGGGCGACCGGCAGCGGGCGGGAGATCGCCCAGTTCTTGGGGACCAGCTCGCCGACCACCATCATCACCACCGTCGACAAGGCGGTGCCGATGACCAGGGCCACCGAGTGGACGGCGGAGCGGGGCACCCCGATCGCGGTGAGCGGCCCGCCCAGCAGCACCGCGATGGACGGTTCGGCGAGCATGCCCACGACCAGGTTGGTGACGGTGATGCCCAGCTGGGCGCCCGAGAGCTGGTACGTCAGGCCGCGCACGGCCTTCAGGGCGCTCTCCGCACCGCGCTCGCCGCGCTCCACGGCCCGCTCCAGCTCGCCGCGCTCGACCGTGGTCAGCGAGAACTCCGCCGCCACGAATCCGCCGCAGGCGAGCGCCAGCAGGAGCGCCATGGCCAGGAGGAGGACTTCGGTCATCGGTTCACCTCCGTCCCATGATCCGGCAGGGCCCGGAGGAGCGCGCGACGGGAGACGCCGCGCACTCTCATCGTAAAGGCACGGCAAACCGCCGGGTCAGGCGCGGACGAGCGGCTTCACCCAGCGGCTCCACTGCGGCTCCCGGGCGTAACCGGCCGCGCTCCACGCGTGGTGGGCGAGCGCGTTCGCGTCGAGCACCATGGCGTCCCCGCGCCGCCCGCCCAGCGCCGCGAACCGCTCCTCGGCCGCCGCGAGCAGCGCCGTCGCCACGCCCCGGCGGCGGTGGGCGGGGTGGACCGCGAGCCGGTACAGATGGCAGCGCCAGCCGTCGAAGCCCGCTATGACGGTCCCGGCGAGCGCCCCGTCCCGCTCGGCCAGCAGCAGCGACTCCGGGTCCCGGGCGATCAGCCGGGCCACCCCGGCCCGGTCGTCGCTGATGCTGGTGCCCTCGGCGGCCTCGCGCCAGAAGCCGAGCACGGTGTCGACGTCCGAGGGCCCGGCGGCCCGTATTCGAAGATCATCCATGCCCGCATCCCACCACCGGGCGGCACCTGGCGTCGACCGGGTTTCAGCTGCCGCGCAGCTCCTCGATCACCGGTGCGAAGGTCTCCATGTGGTGCTCCAGCACGGTGAAGTACGAGAATCCGAAGCGCTCGCGGTGGGCCCGCAGCTGGTCCGCGATGTCCTTGGGGCCGCCCAGCAGCAGCGCGGGGTGTTCCAGCAGCTGGTCCTCGGTGGCGTCGGGGGCGTATGGCTGCAGCTCGCGGGCCTTGGCGCGGCGGTCGCCGGTGGTGTCGACCATCTGGATCAGATAGTTCAGCTCGGGCGGCTCCGGCCGGGCCTCGGCATCGGCTTCGGCGGCGAAGCGGCGGAAGGCCGCCACCCGCTCGTCCAGCGCATCCGGGGTGATCATCTTCATCGGGCTGGGCGCTCCCTCCGGAGCCTGGACCGCGCCCGTGAAGGCCGCGATCTCCGCGTGACGGGCGGCCACCCGCAGCAGCCGGTCGCCGTTGCCGCCCAGCAGCAGCGGCGGGCGCGGCGTCTGCGCGGGCCGCGGCTGCTGCTCGGGATCGGTCAGCAGCTGCGCCAGCTCACGGACGGTGTGCTCGAGGTGGTCCACCCGCTCGCGCGGCGACCCGAACGGCAGCCCGGCGCTGTCGTGCTCGGCCTTCACATACCCCGCCCCCAGGCCCAGCTCGAGCCGTCCCCCGGTGAGCGCGTCACAGGTGGCGACCTCGCGGGCCAGCAGGGCCGGGTTCCAGAAGCCGAGGTTGAGGACGAAGGTGCCCAGCCGTGGCCGCTCGGTGGCCTCGGCGGCGGCCACCAGGGCCGCGAACGGCGCGGGCATGCCCAGATGGTCGGGGACGAGCAGCACGTCGTAGCCCAGATGCTCGGCGCGGCGGCACTTCTCCCGCCACGCCGGGGCCGATTCGAGCGCGAGGAGATTGACTCCGAAACGGAACGGCCTTGCCATGAGCCCTCCTTGATCGGGGATGTCCCGAACCTATCGGAGAAGCGGCTCTCCTGGGGGCCGCCTTGTGCTCTCGGCAGAGCGCTCAGTAGCCCGCGTCGGCCACCGGGCCGTCGGCCGCCGCGATGTGCGCCCGGGTGAAGATCTGCATGCGGCCCAGCACCGAGTCGGCAGTGGGGCGCTCCATCCGGTCCACGATCCGGCCGTCGTCGAGGAAGAGCACCAGGTCGGAGTGGGCGGCGGCGCTCGGGTCATGGGTCACCATGACCACCGTCTGGCCCAGGTCGTCCACCGCCTCGCGCAGGAAGGTCAGCACCTCCAGGCCCGCCCGCGAGTCCAGGTTGCCGGTCGGCTCGTCCGCGAAGATCAGCTCGGGGCGGGAGGCCAGCGCCCGCGCGCAGGCCACCCGCTGCTGCTGGCCGCCGGACAGCTGGGCGGGCCGGTGTTTCAGCCGGTCCCGGAGCCCGAGGGTGTCGATGACCCGCTCCAGCCACTCCGGGTCGGGCTTCTGGCCCGCGATGTCCATCGGCAGGGTGATGTTCTCGGCCGCGTTCAGGGTGGGCAGCAGATTGAACGACTGGAACATGAAACCGATCCGGTCGCGGCGCAGCTGGGTCAGCTGCCGGTCGTTGAGCCCGGTGATCTCGGTGTCGCCCAGCCAGACCTGGCCCGAGGAGACCGTGTCCAGCCCCGCCAGGCAGTGCATCAGCGTGGACTTGCCGGAACCGGACGGCCCCATGACCGCGGTGAACCTGCCCCGCTCGATCTCCACGTCCACCGCGTCCAGGGCGATCACGGCGGTCTCGCCGGTGCCGTACGCCTTGGTCAGGCCGCGGGCCCGGGCCGCCGCGCGAGCGCCGCCCTCCGCGTCCCCGTCTGTTCTCGTCGCCGCCGGTGTGGACACAAACGCCTCCCGTGTCGGAACGGTTTGCCCTCGATGGTAGGGACCGTCCCGGCTTTCGCGCGCGGTTGGCGCTGCTAGCAAATATGCGCTAGCTTGAGAGCGTGGCCAAAACACAGCTGAACGTCCGGGTCGACGAAACCACCGCCGAGGTGGCGCGGGAGCGTGCACTGCAGCGGGGCGTGAGCGTCAACCGCTACATCGAAGAGCTGGTGCGCAAGGACGCGGGCGAGGTGGGGCATACGTTCGTGGAGGCTGCCGCCGACTTCATGAAGCAGTACCAGTCCGTCTTCGACGAGGAGTTCGGCCGGGAGCTCGGAGGCGAAGCGCGCCGTTGACCGTGCGTATCGATCTCGCCTGGCTTCTGATGATCGCCGAACACAACACTCCGGGGGACCCGCGCGTCACCGACTACGGTGCGCTGGTGGCCGCCGTGAGCCGCCACGAGGCGGAGATATTCGGCACCCCGATCTACACCGACCCGCAGGAGCGGGCCGCCGCGCTGTTGCAGCTGCTGCTCCTGGTACCGGCCCTGGAGCGCTCGAACGCGCTGTTCGCGTCGGCCGTCGCGTACGCGTACCTGGTGGCGAGCGGGCTGAAGGTGGCCATCTCGCCGGAGCGCGTGCGGGATCTGGCCCGCCTGGTGCACGACGGTGCCGTGGATGTGCACGCGATCGCGGACGAGCTGCGCCGCTGGAGCGTCTAGGAGATACCCCTGACGAGCGCTACGCCGCCGGGCGCCGCACCACGCCCAGCGTGCAGGGCGACGTGGGCAGCGGAAGCCCCCGTTCGGGGAGCCGCAGGGACCGGTGGGTGACGGGCTCGAAGCCCACCCGCGCCATCTCGACCCGCACCTCGCGTCCCGTATGGCAGCCGCCGAACATCCGCGGCCACACCGTGCGGTCCAGCACCCCCTGCGTCATCGCCAGCGCCCGCCCCTCGGCCCGCCCGTGCTCCAGGAACCGCAGCTCACCGCCCGGCCGCAGCACCCGCATCAGTTCGGCCAGGGTGCGCTGGACGTCCCGTACGGAACACAGCACCAGACACGCCACCGCCGCGTCGAACGCCTCGCTCTTGACCGGCAGCGCCTCCGCGACCCCGGGCACCACATCCACCGGAACCTCGGCCCGGTGGCCCGCCCGCACCGCCAGCCGGCGCAGATGACGCTCGGGCTCGATGGCGACGACCTCGCAGACGGCGCTCGGGTAGTGCGCGAAGTTCAGGCCGTTGCCGGCGCCGATCTCGATGACCCGGCCGGACAGCCCGGCCAGCAGCTCACTACGGAGTTCGGCGACCCCGGCCCGTTCGTCGGCCAAGGGGCTGACCTTGGCGTAGAAGCGGGCGAAGAGCGGATGGTGGACGGTTTCGCACGGGGGCCGGGGACGGCGTACGGGCATGAGTGACACCCCTTTTCCAGCGGGACGGCTGTGTACCGGTACTGGGAGTCTGCCCATGCCGCCCCCACCGTCAAGCCGTGCAGTGCTCCATCATGAACTGCTCCGCGTCCCAGCCGCCGTCGAGCCGCGGGGCCAGCCACCCCGGGGCCGCCGCGCGGAAGTCGGCGGGCGGAAGGGCCCCGGCCCGCTCGGGTACGGCGCCCAGCAGCGGGGCGCCCGCCGCCTTCGGCAGGTCGGTCCGGTTGCAGCGGGAGGCGAGATCGGCGTCGGCGGGCCAGCTGCCGATGACGACGCCGGGGAAGCGCAGGCCCCGGGAGCGCAGCGCCTCGGCCGTGAGGGCCGTGGCGTTGAGCGTGCCGAGGCCCGCGTGCGCGACGACCAGGACGGGCGCGTCGAGCAGCCGGGCCGCGTCGGCGAGCGTCGCGCCGGTCTCGTCGAACCGTACGAGCAGGCCGCCCGCGCCCTCGACGAGCACCAGATCGTGCTCGGCGGCCAGCTTCTCCGCCGCCTCCGCGATCTCGTGCGGCCGCACCGCGGGGCGCCCGGAGCGGCGCGCCGCGGTGTCGGGCGCCAGCGGCTCGGGGTAGCGGGCGAGTTCGCGCAGGGTCACGTCACCGGCGAGCCGGGCCACCTCGGCGGCATCGCCCGGCTCGTTCGGACCGACGCCGGTCTGCGCGGGTTTGAGGACGGCGACCGACCGGCCGCGCGCCAGCGCCGTCGCCGCGACGGCCGCCGTGGTGACGGTCTTGCCGACCTCCGTGCCGGTGCCGGTCACGACCAGTACTGACATCTGTTGCTTCGTGCCTTTCGCTGTTGTCTCGCTGTTGTCCGGCTGCTGCCCCGTCAGCCCGCCGCGGCCGCCGCCCGTACCGCCGTGCAGATCCGGGCCAGATCGTCGTCGCCGGTGATGTAGGGCGGCATGGTGTAGAGCAGATCGCGGAACGGCCGCAGCCATACGCCCTCGCGCACCGCTGCCCGCGACGCCGCCGCCATGCCCGCGTCGTCGAGCGGGTGGTCGAGCTGGACGACGCCGATCGCGCCGAGCACCCGTACGTCCCGTACGCCGGGCAGCTCGGCCGCGGGCGCCAGCCCGTCCCGCAGCCCCGTCTCGATCCGCTTGATCTCCTGCCGCCAGTCGTAGGACAGCAGCAGGTCGATCGAGGCGCCCGCGACGGCGGCGGCCAGCGGATTGCCCATGAACGTCGGGCCGTGGGCGAGCACCGGAAGCTCGCCGCGCGAGATGCCCTCCGCCACCCGCGAGGTGCACAAGGTGGCGGCCAGGGTCAGATAACCGCCGGTCAGCGCCTTGCCCACGCACATCACATCGGGGCTGACCCCGGCGTGCCCGGCCGCGAAGAGCGTGCCGGTGCGCCCGAAGCCGGTGGCGATCTCGTCGAACACCAGCAGGACGTCGTGCTCGTCGCACGCCTCGCGCAGCGTCCGCAGCAGGGCGGGCGAGTGGAAGCGCATGCCGCCCGCGCCCTGCACCACCGGTTCCACGATCACCGCGGCCAGCTCGTCCGCGTGGCGGGCCACCAGCTCGCGCACATGTGCCTCGTACGCCGGGTCCGGCTCGGCGTCGAAGCCGGGCGGCGGCGCGTCCGCGAAGACCTGCTCCGGCAGGACGCCCGACCACAGCCGGTGCATGCCGCCCTCCGGGTCGCACACCGCCATCGGCTGCCAGGTGTCGCCGTGGTAGCCGCCGCGCCAGGTCAGCAGCCGCTGCTTGGCGGGGCGGCCGAGCGAGCGCCAGTACTGGAGGCACATCTTGACCGCGACCTCGACCGACACCGAGCCCGAGTCGGCGAGGAAGACGTGCTGCAGCGGTTCCGGTGTGATCTCCACGAGCCGGGTGGCCAGCCGCACGGCGGGCTCATGGGTGAGCCCGCCGAACATCACATGGCTCATCCGGTCGAGCTGACCGCGCGCCGCGTCGTTGAGCACCGGGTGGTTGTAGCCGTGGATGGCGGACCACCACGACGACATCCCGTCCACCAGTTCCCGTACGCCCTCCACCGGCTCGGCGAGCCGCAGCCGGACCCCGGCCGCGGACTCCACGACGAGCGGGTCCGTGCGGCCGGGCATCGGGCCGTACGGATGCCAGACGTGCTGCCGGTCCAGCGCCAGCAGCGCGTCGGGCGTCAGCGGCTCAGGCATTGGGCGGCAGTTCCGTCCCCGCGCCCCGGCGGCGCACCGCGACCAGGTCCGCGTGCGACTCCCCGGCCGCGACCGCGACGGGCTCCACGACAGGCTCGGCGGAGGTGTCGGCAGCGGTGCCGGGCACGTCCCCGCACGGGCCGCAGCCGCCGCCCTCCGCACCGTGCGAACCGCAGCCGCCTGCCGCCGCCGCGGCTACGTCGGCGCGGTGCGCGGGCAGCGTCCGGGTGTCCGTGCCCTCCACCTCGAAGCCCGCGTCGGCGATCATCGCCAGGTCGTCCTTGCCCGACTGGCCCTCGGTGGTCAGATAGTCGCCGAGGAAGATCGAGTTCGCCAGGTGCAGGGCCAGCGGCTGGAGGGAACGCAGATGGATCTCGCGCCCGCCCGCGAGCCGCACCTCCACGTCCGGGCATACGAACCGCACCATGGCGAGGATGCGCAGACAGCGCTGCGGGGTGAGGTTCCAGTCCCCGGCCAGTGGGGTGCCCTCGATCGGGATGAGGAAGTTGACCGGCACCGAGTCCGGGTTCAGCTCGCGCAGCGAGAAGACCACGTCGACCAGGTCCTCGTCGCGCTCGCCCATGCCTGCGATCAGCCCGGAGCATGCCGACATGCCCGCGGACCGGGCCTGCCGCACGGTGGAGACCCGGTCGGCGTAGGTGTGGGTGGTGGTGATGTCGCCGTACGTGGCCTCGGAGGTGTTGAGGTTGTGGTTGTACGCGTCGGCGCCCGCCTCCCGCAGCCGCTGCGCCTGCCCGTCGGACAGCAGCCCGAGACAGGCGCAGATCTCGACGTCCTCGTTCTGCTCCTTGATCGCGGCGATGGTCTGCGAGACCCGGTCCACGTCCCGGTCCGTCGGCCCGCGCCCGCTGGCGACCAGGCAGACCCGCTTGGCGCCGCCCGCGACCCCGGCCTCCGCCGCAGCCGCCGCCTGGTCCGGCTTGAGCCAGGTGTACTTGAGGATCTCGGACTTCGAGCCGAGCCGCTGCGAGCAGTACGAGCAGTCCTCGGGGCACAGCCCGGACTTGAGGTTCACCAGGTAGTTGAGCTTCACCCGCCGCCCGAACCAGCGACGGCGCACCTTGCCCGCGGCGGCCACCACGTCGAGCACGTCGTCGTCGGAAGTCGCCAATACCGCGAGAGCCTCTGCGCGGGTCGGCGACTCGCCCCGCAGCCCCTTTTCCACCAGCGTGTTCAGCAGGTCCATGGCGGAGATCCTGTCTTACCCCACCGCTCCTGGCCAAGGAGGGACCGTACAAGACGCGGCGTTCGGGGTGTGTGTATTGCCACACCCTGACCACGCATGGGCACGACTACCTTCTATCCGGACCCCACAGTCGGTGCCCGGTACCCGCCCGGCCGCGCCCGGCCCAGGCCCGAACGAAGACGAGGAAGCCGATGCCCAAGGACCGCCAGGACGACCCGTTCGCGATCGACCCGTTCTCGTGGATCGACGCCGACCGGGAGCAGCGCGGCCGCGCCGGGCTGCATCGCGTGCTCGGCCCCCGGCCCGCCGAGTCCCCGCTGCTGGACCTCGCCAGCAACGACTACCTGGGCCTGGCCCGGCACCCCGAGGTGACGGCCGCGGCGGCGGAGGCGGCACGCCGCTGGGGTGCGGGCTCGACCGGCTCCCGGCTGGTCACCGGGTCCACCGAGCTGCACGCGACGCTGGAGGCGGAGCTGGCCGCGTTCTGCGGCTTCGAGGCGGCGCTGGTGTTCTCCTCCGGGTACGCCGCCAACCTGGCCGCGGTCTCGGCGCTGAGCGGCCGGGGCGCGCTCATCGTCTCCGACGCGGGCAACCACGCCTCGCTCATCGACGGCTGCCGGCTCTCCCGCGCCGAGGTCGCCGTCGCCCCGCACGCCGACCCCGACGCCGCGGCCAAGGTCCTCGACGGGGCCCGCAGGGAGGACCCGGGGCGCCGCGCGCTCGTCGTCTCCGACTCGGTCTTCTCGGTGGACGGCGACGTGGCACCGCTGACCGGGCTCGCCGCCGCCTGCCGGGCGCACGGCGCGGCGCTGGTGGTGGACGACGCGCACGGCCTGGGCGTGGTGGGCGACGGCGGGCGCGGCGCCCCGTACGCCGCCGGGCTCGCGGGCGCGCCGGACGTGGTGGTCACGGCCACCCTGTCGAAGTCGCTGGGCAGTCAGGGCGGGGTGGTGCTGGGGCCCGCCCGGGTGATCGGGCATCTGGTGAACACCGCTCGTACGTTCATCTTCGACACCGGCCTCAACCCGGCCGCCGTGGGCGCCGCCCTGGCGAGTCTGCGGCTGCTGTGCCGGGAGCCGGAGCGCGCCGCCCGGGCCCGTACGGTCGCGGCGCGGCTGCACGCACGGCTGACCGCCGCCGGGCTCACCGCGGCGCGGCCCGACGCCTCGGTGGTGTCGGTGCGCGCGCCCTCCCCCGAGCAGGCGGTGCGCTGGGCCGCGGACTGCCGTGCGGCCGGTCTGGTGGTGGGCTGCTTCCGTCCCCCGTCCGTACCCGACGGCATCTCCCGGGTACGGCTCACCGCTCGCGCGGATCTGACGGATCAGCAGGTGGAGCAGGCGGCCGACGTGATCGTGGGGACCGCACCGGCCGCCTGACGGATCGATCTGACGGATCGGTGTCCGGCGGTGTGGAGCCCTCCCGGCTACGGCCGGGAGGCCTCCCCGGAACCGGGGTCACCGAGATCGCCGCGGCACAGGTCCTCGACGAACGAGGTCCAGGCCGACGGAGGGAACAGCAGGGCGGGACCCGCGGTGTTCTTCGAGTCCCGCACGGCGAGCAGACCCGGACTCAGCCGGGCCGTTTCGACGCAGTTGTTCATTCCGACGCTGTAGCTGCTGCGCAGCCAGGCAGCGGACTTGACGGACAGATCGGACATGGTGCCCCTCTCAGGCGCCGCCCCCGATTTTCTTGATGAACGTCAATGATTCCTCTGGTGCCAGGGCGTTGGTCCGCAGCACATCGAATGCGCTGCTGTACGCCCGGAGGTCTTCTTTCCGCTCCAGATAGAGGCTACTCGTCAAATGGTCGAGAACTACTACGTCGAGGTCAGTAATGTGCGTAAAAGAGAAGATAATGAAAGGACCTGTAATACCAATGGGCATTCCGGCGGAAAACGGCAATACCTGCAACCGCACCTGCGGTAATTCGGCCAACTCGGCCAATTGTCGTAGCTGAGCCCGCATCACCCCGGCGTCGCCCACTCCGCGCCGTAACACCGCCTCGTCGAGCACCGCGTGCAGCCGCAGCGGCCGATCCTCGCGCAGCACCGACTGGCGCGCGATCCGCACCTCGACCAGCGTGTCCAGCTGGTCCTCCGGTAGCTCCGGCAGCGCCGCCCGGGTCACCGTCCGCGCGTAGTCCGCGGTCTGCAGCAGCCCCGGCACCACCGTGGTCTCCAGCGTGTACGCCGCCGACGCCTCCGCCTCCAGGCTGATGAAGTCCCGGTAGGCGGGCGGCAGCAGATCCCGGTACGCGTACCACCAACCGCGCCGCGACCCCTCCGGATCCGAGGCGCCCCCGCCGCACAGCGCCTCCAGCAGGGCCCGCAGCTGTGGGTCGGTGACCCCGTAGACATCAAGCAGCCGGGCCACATCGGCGGGCTTCGCCCCGCTGCGCCCGGTCTCGATCCGGCTCACCTTCGACTGGTGCCAGCTCAGTCGCCGCGCGGCTTCGCCGCTGGTGAGCCCCGCCAGATCGCGCTGGCGGCGCAGCTCCGCGCCGAGCTTGCGGCGGCGTACCGCCGGGCCGTACCGCATGGGATCTCCCTCCCGCCTGTCCCGCACTTGTCCCGCCCTGTCGTGACCATGGCCCAGTCTGCCCGGCAAATCCGGTCTTCCGTAGCAGAGTTCACCGCTTCGGGCGACAGATATATGCATAACTCGGTGGATCGCCCCCGTCACGGAGGGCATCGGTGGCAGTCTGACGGTCGGAGCCGCCGGGGCCGCCCCACCCGGACCCCAAGGCTGCGCGGCGCCCCCGAACGCGTCCGCAGCCGTGCCCCGGCGGGAAAGGGACAGCCGTATGGCAGACCATCAGGAAGCATCCGTCACTCTGCCGAGCGCGCCGGCCTCGGTCCCCGCGGCCCGCGCCTATGTGGCGAACGTGCTGGCCGAATGGGGACTCGGGGAAGGCGAGGAGGCCGCGGACACCGTGCGCCTCATCGTCTCCGAGCTCGCCACCAACGCCGTACAGCACACCCTGGGCCAGTCGCCCACCTTCACCGTGGACATAAAGCTCGACCACGAGGGGAGGCTGGAAATCGGCGTCACGGACAGTTATCCGCGCCGCCCCCAGCGGCTGTCCGCCGACACCTACCAGGACAACGGACGGGGCCTGGTCATCATCGGCTGCCTGGCCGCCGAATCGGGCGGCGAGGTGTTCGTCACGCCCACCGCGGAAGGCGGCAAGACGGTATGGATCGCTCTGCCGTGGACCGTGCCGGTCCGCTAGGACTTGTCGTTGTGCGGCACGGCCGGCGGGTGGTGGGACATCCGGTGGCGGATCCAGCGCGGGAGGACGCCCCACAGCCCGCAGCACACCGTGAACGTGCCCACCGCCGCGGCGATGCCCGGGCCGCGGCCCAGCACCACGTCCACCACGAGCAGCACCGACCCGGTGAACGCCATCGTCAGCACGCACAGACCGGCCGAGGCCAGCTTCCCGGAGACGTCCACGACCCGTCGCTTGGCGCCCCTCCGGAACAGCGCCCGGTGCAGCGCCGCCGGGGCGGTGAACAGGGCCGCCGCCACGACCGCGAGCAGCAGCGTGGCGACGTACGTGCCGCGCTGCACCTCGTCCAGCGTTCCGAAGCGATTGGTGAAGGCCAGGGTCAGCAGGAAGGCGAAGAGGATCTGCACCCCCGTCTGGGTGACCCGCAGCTCCTGCAGCAGCTCGGCGAAGTTCCGGTCGTCACGCTCCAGCGCGGTTTCGCGACGGACGGTTCTCGGGGCGTCGTTCTTCATACCGCTGCGGGTTACCGGAAGCGCTCACAATACGCGCTCCACCTGCCCCGTAGCCGCCCGCGCCTCGGCCAGCTCCAGGATGCGCGCGTACGTACGGCCCGCGTCCGGGCTGATCAGATAGTGGGGCATGTCGCCGCGCTCGATCACCCCGTACGGACTGGTGCCCATCAGATACGAGGAGTACAGGATCAGCCCGTTCGACCGGCGCGGATCGACGGCCAGCGCCGAGAAGCCGGGGAACTCGTCCGTCTGGTACACCCGCAGGCCGTCCGCCACCGCCCCGTACCGCTCCTTGAACCGGCCGAACCGCTCCAGCGAATCCTTGATCTTCCGGGTCATGTCCTCCTGGTACTGCCGCGACAGGGTGGCCGCCGCGTCCGAGGCCGGATCCAGCAGATAGCAGCGGTACACCCCGCCCCGGCGCAGCAGCCCCAGCACCGCGTCGCGGTAGCGGGCCGGGCGCTCGGTGGTGACCAGCCGGGACGAGGAGGTGCGCAGCGCGGTGCCCATGTCGAGCACCTCCGCGGACGCCGCGTCCAGCATGCGCGCCTTCTCCGCCGAGCTGGGCCGCTCGGGATAGGCGTGCACCGGCGTGCCGCCCGCCAGCCCCCGGCCCGCCAGCCACGCCTTGGCCGCCTCGCCCGGGCCGCCGTCGCCCGCCATCAGATAGACGTCCTTGCCCTCATGGCTGCCGACGTGCGCGAACAGCTCCGCATACCGGCCCGCGGTGCGGTACACGTCCTCCGAGACCGCCAGACAGTCCGGCGGCGTCGCCTTCTCCAGATGCGCGGCCAGATTGATGTCGGGGGAGTGGATGGTGCCGGTCCGGCCCTCGCCGGTGTGCCGTATCGCCCCTTTGTGCACCGCCATCCGCACATGCAGCTCGCCGTCCACCCCCGCCTGTGCGAACTCGTCCCGCAGATGCCGCAGATCGAGGGTGAGAAACGTCCGGGCCGCCTCCAGCGCGACATCGCGGGCCACGCTCTCGCTGTCGTCGTGGATCGCGAAGAACCCGCCGTCCCCGCGCCAGTTCCACAGATCGCTGCGGGCACAGCGGTGCTGCGCGGAGACCTGGCCGATCCGCGCCCGCATCCGCTCCCGCAGCAGATCGAAGCCGTGCGCGGCCCGGTCCCTGGGATTCGAGCGGACGATCGTCGAATAGCCCGAGGTGTCGACGAAGACGAGATACACCTGGTCGTACGTCCGGTCCGCCTGGAACTGATCGCTCACCGTAGCTCCCCCTCCCGGTGCCGGTCTCCCCCGATCGGCACCGGCCCACGCTAACGCCTCACACGGGCGGTCACACCAGACCGCGCTCGACCGCGCCGCGCTCCACACAGAACTCGTTGCCCTCGGGATCGGCCATCACCACCCACCCCATCCCGTCCTCCGTGCGCCGGTCGTCGACGATCCGGGCGCCGAGCCCGAGCAGCCGCTCCACCTCCTCGTCCCGGGTGCCCGAGGGCGGCTGGATGTCGAGGTGGATCCGGTTCTTGACGGTCTTGTCGTCCGGCACCCGCTGGAACAGCAGACCGGACACGCCGGGCCGGCCCGGGACGATCAGCACCTCGTCGTCGTCCGGCGCGTCCTCGTCCGTCATGACGTAGCCGGTCAGCCGCGACCAGAACTGCGCCAGGGCGTACGGATCGTGCGCGTCGAAGGTGATGTTCCGGACCGGATTGAGATACGTCATACGGGGATCCTCCGCAGGTGACGGGTGATCAGGGCCGCCCTGATCACCCGTCAACCTATGGCAGGGCCCCGGCATCCGGCCGGTATTTTTCAGCGCACCTGCCCGTACCAGACCTTCCCGGTCCAGATCCGCTCCAGCCGCACCACCGTGCCCGCCTTCGGCGCGTGCCAGATCCGGCCGCTGCCCGCGTAGAGGCCGACGTGGTAGACGCTGCCTCCCGCATGGAAGAAGACCAGGTCACCGTGTTCGCGAGTGGACGCCTTGATGTGGCGGGTGCGGTTGTACTGGGCGGCCGCGGTGCGCGGCAGCCGCTTCCCGGCCCGCTTGTACGCGTACTGGGTGAGTCCCGAGCAGTCGAAGCGGTTCGGTCCCGCCGCCCCGTACGCGTACGGCGCGCCCTTCTTCGAGGCCGCGATCCGCAGCGCCTCGGCCGCCACGGTCGCCGCGTCGGCCTGCTGTGGCAGGGCGGGCGCCGCCACGGTGCCGCCGACGGTGACGGCGGTGAGGGCCGAGAGGGCACCGGCCCGGGAGACCATTCTGGGGATCCGTATGTGCGCGGTCATCTCGCACACCACCCTTCGGTGACCGGGTTCGGTCGTCCCAGGGATGGTCGCCTGCGGCGGTCGCCGGTTCCGAGTCGAGCGGGCGGAGTGTGAGGGTGGTCACGGCTCCGCCGTTCGGGTGATCGGGGCGGGTCGTGGCCCGGGTCCTGGCCTGCGGGGACGGCGGAATCGGCGCCGTCGGCCGCAACCCGGCGGCGGCCTCGCGCCAGGATCCGGACTGCGCCGTTCGGGTGACGCCGCGGGGGCTCAGCGCGGCGAGACGGACGGCAGCGTCACCCGCTCCGAGCGCCGCTCCCCGTCCAGCACCCGCAGCGCCCGGGACAGCGTCGCGGTGTGCAGTTGGCTCTCGCCCCGGTCGTGCATCAGCGCCAGCGCGTCCCGCAGCGCGATGGCCTTGCCGACCAGCGCCTGCGCGGCGCGCAGCCCGCTGTAGGTGTCATGGCCGCGGGCCGGGTTGATCCGGCCGAGCAGATCGACCGCCTCCAGATAGCCGTCGACGAGGTCTCCCTCGGCGCGGGTCAGCGCGGGCAGCGGGGGCAGTTCCGGCGGAAGCATGGCGCGATCACCTCGCCCCGGGCAGCGAACCGGCACGCTTACGGCTCTCGGTGACCCCGTCCACCAGCCCGTACGCCACCGCGGCCGCGGCGTCGAAGATCGTGTCGCGGTCGACGTCGGCGCGGATCCGCTCGGCGCTCTGCCCGGTGTGCCGCGCCAGCATCTCCTCCAGCAGCGCCTGGGTCCGCAGCAGCTCACCGGCCTGGATCTCCAGGTCCGAGGTGGTGCCCTGGACGGGCTCGCTGAACGCCGTCTGGTGGATGAGCACCCGCGCGCCCGGCAGCGCCAGCCGCTTGCCCGGCGCCCCGGCGGCGAGCAGCACGGCGGCGGCGGACGCGGCCTGGCCCAGGCAGATGGTCTCGATGTCACAGCTGACGAAGTGCATCGTGTCGTAGATCGCCGTCATCGCGCCGAACGAGCCGCCCGGGGAGTTGATGTAGAGCGAGACGTCCTGGTCGGGGCCGGCGTATTCGAGGTGGATGAGCTGCGCGATCACATCGTTGGCCGCGGTGTCGTCGATGGGCGTGCCGAGGAAGACGATGCGCTCGGAGAGCAGCTTGGAGTAGGGGTCCATGGTGCGCACGCCGGTGCTCGTGCGCTCCGTGAACTCGGGCAGGACATAGCGCGCGGCCGGTCGTTCCATCGCGGTCACCTCTCGAAGGTCGTGGGGCCCTTGGCTCCGTAAAAAATGTACAGGATGTACGTCCCGTACGATGGGGAGCATGGCGTACGAGATTCCGGTGACGCAAGCCCGGGCGGAGCTGGCGGAGCTGATCAACCGCGTGGTCTACGGCGGTGAGCGGGTGGTCCTCACCCGGCACGGAAAGCCGCTGGTGGCCCTGGTGTCCTCGGATGACCTGCAACGACTCGACGCGGTCGAGGCGGAGGCGGCGGAGGAGCAGGTGATCAGTACGGTGTCGGCGATGCGCCCGACCTCGTCCGCTCCCGGCGAACGGCGGCGCTTCGGTATCGCGGCAGAACACCGCGGCCCGGACGCCGGGGATCGGCGTCCGGGCCGCGGGTGACGACGGCTGGGCAGTGAGAGGCTAGGAGCTGAGCTCCCAGACCGCGTGGGCGATGGCGTCGCTGTTGCGGTCCAGTGCGGTGTCGTCGACGTTGGACGTCTTGTCGCACGCGGAGTGGTAGCACGGGTCGAACGGCTCGCCCGCCTCGCCGCCCCACTTGTCCGCCTGCGCCTGGCTCTTGGTGGCCTCGGCGCCGGTGAACAGCCCGCCGACGCGCACCCCGGCGTCCTTGAACGGGGCGTGGTCCGAGCGGCCGTCGCCCTCGGTCTCCTTCTCGGTCGCGATGTCCTTGGCCGCGTACCAGTCCTTGAAGACCTTCTCCAGCTCCGGATCGTCGTCGTAGACGAAGTACCCGGGGTTGGGGGAGCCGAGCATGTCGAAGTTCAGATACGAGTCGATCTTGGACTTCTCGTCGGACTTCAGGCTGTCGACATAGTGCGTGGAGCCGACCATGCCGTCCTCCTCGTCGCCCCACCAGGCGAACCGCAGATGCTTGGTGGGCTCGAGGTCGGCCTTGGCGACGGCGAGCGCGACCTCCAGGATCGCGGCGGAGCCCGATCCGTTGTCGTTGATACCGGGCCCGGCCTCGACCGAGTCCAGGTGCGACCCGGCCATGAGCACCTGGTCGGCGCTGCCGCCCGGCCAGTCGGCGACGAGGTTGTAGCCCTTGGTGCCGCCCGAGGTGAACTCCTGGACGGACGTTGTGAAGCCCGCCGCGTCCAGCTTGCCCTTGAGGTAGTCCACGGATGCCTGGTAGCCGGGCCGGCCGTGGGCGCGGTTGCCGCCGTTCTCGTCGGCGATCGACTGCAGCTTTCCGAGGTCGGCCTTGACGGCCGCCACGTCGATGTCGGGGGCGGCGGCGCGGGGCGCCACGGCCGCCCCGGCTCCCGGCGCCCCGCCCAGCAGGGTGGCGGCGACGGCGGCACAGGTTCCGGCCGCGAGCGCGCCGCGGCGGATCAGCACTATTCGATTCACAGAAGGCTCCGTACAGATGTGGGGGGTTGGAGCGAAACGGATGGATCATGTGACGCGGACATGAGGATCAGCGGTTTGCCATGTAGGCGTCAAGAGCGATTCTTTGCCGACGCGTTAACCACGCCGCAACACCACCCAACTAACCTGCGATAACCCGTGAGCGAGGATGAGGTGGGGAAAACGTGCGCTTGACGCCGCACGAGCAGGAACGGCTGCTCATCCATGTGGCCGCCGAAGTGGCTGAAAAGCGTCGGGCACGGGGGGTGTCGCTCAACCACCCCGAGGCCGTCGCGCTGATCACCGTGCACATCCTGGAGGGCGCCCGGGACGGCCGTACCGTCGCCGAGCTGATGGCCTCCGGCCGTACGGTGCTCACCCGCGACGAGGTCATGGAGGGCGTCCCCGAGATGATCCACGACGTCCAGGTCGAGGCCACCTTCCCGGACGGCACCAAGCTCGTCACCGTCCACCAGCCGATCGTCTGACGGGAGCGGCGTTCCATGATCCCCGGAGAGATCCTCTACGCGGACGAGCCGGTACGGCTCAACGAGGGGCTGCCGGTCATCCGGCTCACCGTGCTCAACGCGGCCGACCGGCCGGTCCAGGTCGGCTCCCACTACCACTTCGCCGAGGCCAACCCCGGCCTTGCGTTCGACCGCGCCGCGGCCCGCGGCCACCGGCTCCACATCGCGGCCGGCACCGCCGTGCGCTTCGAACCGGGCATCCCGGTCGAGGTGGACCTGGTGCCGCTGGCGGGCGCGCGGGTCGTCCCCGGGCTGCGCGGCGAGACGGGAGGCGCGCTGTGACGGAGCTGAGCCGCGCCGCCTACACGGATCTGTTCGGGCCGACCGCCGGGGATCGTATACGGCTCGCCGACACCGACCTCGTGATCGAGATCGAGGAGGACCGCTGCGGCGGCCCCGGCCGCTCCGGCGACGAGGCGGTCTTCGGCGGCGGCAAGGTGATCCGCGAATCCATGGGCCAGTCCCGCGCCTCCCGCGCCGAGGGCGCCCCCGACACCGTGATCACCGGTGCCGTGGTGCTCGACCACTGGGGCGTGATCAAGGCCGACGTCGGGCTGCGCGACGGCCGTATCACCGGGATCGGCAAGGCCGGGAACCCCGACACCATGGACGGCGTCCACCCCGATCTCGTCATCGGGCCCGAGACCGAGGTCATCGCGGGCAACGGCAGGATCCTCACCGCGGGCGCCATCGACGCCCATGTCCACTTCATCTCCCCGACCCTGATCGACCAGGCGCTGTCCTCGGGCATCACCACCCTCGTCGGCGGCGGCACCGGACCCGCCGAGGGCACCAAGGCGACCACCATCACCCCCGGCCCCTGGCACCTTGCCCGGATGTTCGAGGCGCTGGAGGCGTACCCCGTCAACATCGGGCTGCTCGGCAAGGGCAACACCGTCTCGCGTGAGGGCATGTGGTCCCAACTGCGCGGCGGCGCCCTCGGTTTCAAGATCCACGAGGACTGGGGGGCCACCCCCGCCGCGATCGACGCCTGTCTCGGCGTCTGTGAGGAGAGCGGCGCCCAGCTCGCCATCCACACCGACACCCTCAACGAAGCCGGGTTCGTCGCCGACACCCTCGCCGCGATCGCCGGACGCTCGATCCACGCGTACCACACCGAGGGTGCGGGCGGCGGTCACGCGCCCGACATCATCACCGTGGTCTCCCAGCCGAACGTGCTGCCCAGCTCGACCAATCCGACCCGGCCGCACACCGTCAACACGGTCGAGGAACACCTCGACATGCTGATGGTCTGCCACCACCTCAACCCGGCCGTCCCCGAGGACCTGGCCTTCGCCGAATCCCGCATCCGGCCCGGCACCATCGCCGCCGAGGACATCCTGCACGACCTCGGCGCGATCTCGATCATCTCCTCCGACTCCCAGGCCATGGGCCGGATCGGCGAAGTCGTCCTGCGCACCTGGCAGACCGCGCACGTCATGAAGCGGCGCCGGGGCGCCCTGCCGGGGGACGGGCGCGCGGACAACCACCGGGCACGTCGCTATGTCGCCAAATACACCATCAACCCGGCCGTGGCGCAGGGCCTCGACGGCGAGATCGGCTCGGTGGAGTCCGGAAAGCTCGCCGACCTGGTGCTGTGGGAGCCCGCCTTCTTCGGCGTCAAGCCGCATCTGGTGCTCAAGGGCGGGCAGATCGCGTACGCGCAGATGGGCGACGCCAACGCCTCCATCCCCACGCCGCAGCCGGTGCTGCCCCGGCCCATGTTCGGCGCGGTGGGGCAGGCCCCGGCCGCCAACTCCCTCAACTTCGTCACGCGGGCCGCGCTGGACGACGGTCTGGCCGACCGGCTCGGCCTCGGGAAGCGGTTCGTGCCGATCCGGGGGACCCGCGGGGTGACCAAGGCGGACATGCGGGAGAACGACGCCATGCCGCGGGTGGAGGTCGACCCCGACACCTTCACGGTGACCATCGACGGCGACCCCGTCGAACCCGCCCCGGCCGCCGAACTCCCCATGGCCCAGCGGTACTTCCTCTTCTGACCACGATGACCATGGACGACACCGCCGCCACACCGCCGAAGGCCACGGTCGCCGCGCTGCTCATCCTCGCCGACGGGCGCTTCCCCGCCGGGGGCCACGCCCACTCCGGCGGGGTCGAGGCCGCCGTCACGGCGGGCCGGGTGCGCGACGCGGCCACCCTGGAGGCGTTCTGCCGCGGGCGGCTGCACACCGCCGGGCTGACCGCGGCCGCGCTCGCCGCCGCGGCCGCCGCCGGGATGGACCCGCTCGCGCTCGACGAGGCCGCCGACGCCCGGACCCCCGCCCCCGCGCTGCGCACCACCGCACGGCGCCTCGGCCGCCAGCTGATGCGCGCCGCCCGCGCCACCTGGCCCTCGCCCGAACTCGACGCCCTCGCCGCCGCCCGCCCGCGCGGCGCCCACCAGCCCGTCGTACAGGGCCTGGCCGCGCGCGCCGCCGGGCTCGACCCCACGGCCGCCGCGTACGCCGCCGCGTACGAGTCGGCCGGGGGACCGGCGTCCGCCGCCGTACGGCTGCTCGGCCTCGACCCGTTCGACGCCACCACCGTCCTCGCCCGCCTCGCCCCCGAGATCGACCGGATCGCCGCCCGGGCCGCCGAGGCGGCCCACCGGGCCCTGGACGAGGGCCCCGGCGCGCTGCCCGCCGCCGCGGCGCCGCTGCTCGACATCGCGGCCGAGCACCACGCCACCTGGCCCGTACGCCTCTTCGCCTCATAAACCGCCACCCCGGAGCCGCCATGCACCTCGATCACCCCGAGACCTACCCCCGGCGCCACACCCACGGCGCCACCCACGCCGCCGACCAACGCCGCCCCGACGGCACCCGCCGGGCGCTGCGCGTCGGCCTCGGCGGACCGGTCGGTTCAGGCAAGACCGCGACGGTCGCCGCGCTGTGCCGGGCGCTGCGCGAGGAGCTGGCGATCGCCGTGGTCACCAACGACATCTACACCCGCGAGGACGCCGAGTTCCTGCTGCGCAACGCGGTGCTGCCCGCGGAGCGCATCACCGCCGTCGAGACCGGCGCCTGCCCGCACACCGCGATCCGTGACGACATCTCGGCCAACCTCGAAGCGGTCGAGGACCTGGAGGAGAGCGTCGGCCCCCTCGATCTGGTCCTGGTCGAGTCCGGCGGCGACAACCTCACCGCGACCTTCTCCAAGGGCCTGGTCGACGCGCAGGTGTTCGTCATCGACGTCGCCGGCGGCGACGACATCCCGCGCAAGGGCGGCCCCGGCGTGACGACGGCCGACCTGCTCGTCGTCAACAAGACCGACCTCGCCCCGTACGTCGGATCCGACCTGGAGCGCATGGCGCGCGACGCCAAGGAGCAGCGCGGCGAGCTGCCCGTCGCGTTCACCTCCCTGGTCGCGCCGGACGGCGTCCGGCCGATCGCCGACTGGGTCCGGGAGCGGCTGACCGCCTGGACGGCGGCCCCGGCGTGACCGGAACCGGCGGCCCCGGAGCAACGGGTACCGGCGGCCCCGGCGTGACGGCCACCAGCGGCGCGACAGAGGCGCACGGCACCGGCGTACGCGCCACCGCCCGCCTCGTCGCGGCCGCGGACGGCCGCGGCGGCACCGCGCTGCCCGTGCTGGCCGGGGACGGGCCGCTCGCCCTGCGGCGGACCCGGGCGACCGGCGAGGGCGAGGCGTGCGTCACCGTGGTCGGGGCGATGAGCGCCCCGCTCGGCGGCGACCGCATCGCGCTGACCGCGACCGTCGGGCCCGGCGCCCGGCTCCGCGTCGGCTCGTCGGCCGCGACGCTCGCGCTGCCCGGCCGCCACGCCGAGCCCGCCGACTACGCGATCCGGCTGACCGTCGCCGACGGCGCCACCCTGCACTGGCTGCCCGAACCCCTGATCTCCGCCCACGGCAGCGATCTGCGCATGACCACCATCGTCGAACTCGCCCCCACCGCCCGTCTGGTGCTGCGCGAGGAACAGATCCTCGGCCGCTCCGGCGAGCCCCCGGGCGGGCTGACCAGCCGGCTCACCGTGCACCGCGCCGGGCGCCCGCTGCTGGACCAGGAGCTGTCGTACGGCCCCGGCGCGCCCGGCTGGGACGGCGGCGCGGTGCTCGGCGGACGCCGGGCGGCCGGTCAGCTCCTCGTCGTCGACCCGGCGTTCGACAGCGATCCCGTGCCGCCCCGCCTGCTCGCCGACACGGCCGTCATCACCCCGCTCGCCGGGCCCGCCGCCCTGGTCAGCGCGGTGGCCACGGACGGCCTGCGGCTGCGCCGGACGCTGGACGAGGCGATGGCGTCCATGCCCGCCCTCAGCGAGCGCCCGGCGGAATATCGCGTACGAACACCGGCTTGAGCCGCTTCTCCGGCAGCGCGTCCGGCAGCTGCTCCCAGTCCAGGACATGGGAGACGACGCGTTCGGGCGCCACCTTTCCGGAGCCCGCGAGTTCGAGGGCGTCGGGCAGGTGGTCGCGTACGTTGTCCCGGGCGACGCGCAGGGTGACGCCGGTGAGGTACATGTCGAGCAGCGGCAGTTCGCCGGGCCGGAAGTGGTTGCCCGCGCTCTCGCAGACGCCCTCGGGGGCGAGCGAGGTGAGCGCGAGGGTGAGCTGGTCGACGCGGCCGGTGGCCTCGACGGCGATGTCGAAGCCGTGCCGGATCGGCTCGATCGCCTCGGCGGTACGGGCGCCGTAGCTCTCCGCGAGCTTCCGGTGCTCGGCGTCCGGGTCGACGTACAGGACGTCCGAGGCGCCGAGCGCGCGGGCGATGTCGCACAGGTACAGGCCGATGCTGCCCCGGGCGACGACCAGCACCCGCGCTCCGGGGCGGGCCGCCAGATGCGGCGCGACCAGGCGCCGCGCGAGGGACCAGTTGTCGCTGGCCGAGGCCATGGCGATGGGGTCGAGCCCCGGCGGCAGCGGCACCAGCATGGCGTCCGCGTACGGCACGCGGACCAGGTCGGAGAAGAGCCCGCCCCAGCTGCCGCCGATCGGCGCGCCGTACATCGCCATGTGCGGCACGGTCGTGCAGTGGGCGGTCAGCCCGGCGCGGCAGTGGTCGCAGTCGCCGCAGTTGATGGACCAGGGCACGACGACCAGGTCGCCGGGGGCGGCCCCGGTCACCGCGTCGCCGGCGTCCACGACGCGGGCCACGCACTCGTGGCCGAGGGGGAACGGCGGATCGATGAAGCCATGCCCGGCGAGGATCGCGGAGTCCACGTCGCAGGGGGTGGCGGCCACCGGTGCGACGATCGCGTCCCGGCCGGACTCCAGCCGGGGGTCGGGCGCCTCGCGCCATTCGACGGTGTGCCGTGCGACGTACGTCAGTTCACGCATCGGCCCGCTCCCCCTGGCCCTGCTTCCCCTCGCCCGGCTCCTCCGTGCCCTGCCGGGCGAGGGCGACCAGGTCGGCGTACCGGATGACCGACCCGCCGGCGCCCCACGTGCCGTCCGGCTGCTCGTGGATCAGCACCCATACCCGTAGCGCCTCGTCCGGGGAGAGCCCGGCGGCCTTCAGCACGGCCTTGGTCACGTCCTCGATCAGACCCGCCTTGCGGCGCTCGGACAGGGCGCCCTGGGGCACGGTGACGTCGACCAGGAAGCGCGGCGCGTCGTCCTCCGCGGTGGTCTGGCCCCCTTCGGGCAGCTCGATCAGATAGCTCCACGCCTGGGCGCGGAAGAGGGCCGTGTCGGGCACGCCCTCCCAGTGCATCAGCAGGGTGGCGAGATCGCGCTGAATGCCCGCGCGGCCCTCCTCGCTCAGGGCACCGGTCGGGGCGGTCAGCCGGATCATCGGCATGGCTGTTCCTCGGCTTTCGTCGTCCAGCGATGTCACGTGGTCTATGACAGTTGTTATAACGCGAGGTCACGCTAGACTATGACGAGCGTTATAGCCAGAGGGGGAGTGAACATGGCCAACGGCGGCCCGCAGACCCGGCAGCGGATCGTGACCGGAGCGGCCGACATGATCAGTCGGCGCGGTCTGAACGCCACGAGCATCCGCGAGATGGCCAAGCACGCCGAGGCGCCGCTCGGCTCCACGTACCACTACTTCCCCGAGGGCAAGCAGCAATTGGCCACCGAGGCCGTCCGGTACGCGGGGGAGAGCGTCGCCCGCATCCTCCGCAAGGAGCTTCAGGTGGGCCCGGCCGCGGGGCTCCGGGCGTTCCTCGCCCTGTGGCGCGGGATCGTCATCGACACCGGCTTCCGGGCCGGGTGCCCGGTCCTCGCCGTCTCCATCGAGGAGCCCCCGCCCGACGAGACCCCGCCGGCCCTCGCGGCCGCCGCGGAGGTCTTCGACGACTGGGAGAACCTGCTCGCCGCCTCCCTGCGGGAGCACGGCGCCGCGCCCGGGCAGGCGGAGCAGCTCGCGACGCTCGTCGTCGCGGCCGTCGAGGGAACCGTGGCCATGTGCCGCGCCAAGCGCAGCATTCAGCCGCTGGACCGCACCGCCGAGCAGCTCCAGGCCCTCATCGCCGGGGCCGTCGGGAGCTGACGGGCCGTACGTGAAGGTGACGTGTTGATAAAGAAACGGCGGTTTGCCCTGTACTCAGGAGTAAGTGAGGCGCGAGGATCCTCCTGACACTCTGTGATCATCGCCGCACTGGCGGCGCAACAAAACAGGGGGATTACTACGTGAGACGCACAGCAGTACTCGGCGTGGCCGGCGGCGTGATGACCGGCGCGCTGATAACCGGTGCGCTGGCCGCTCCCACGGCGGGGGCATCGGAGCCCACGCGGACGCCGGGGGGCGCCGCGGAGGCCCGTGGGACGGCGATCGCCGCGGCCCGGGCCGCGAAGGCGGGCATCGACTGGACGGACTGTCCGGCCGACTGGAACCTGGCCAAGCCCATCCAGTGCGGCTATGTCACCGTTCCGCTGGACTACGCCAAGCCGGACGGCCGCACCATCAAGATCGCGGTGGACCGCATCGGCAACACCGGGACCGCCTCCGAGCGGCAGGGTTCGCTGATCTACAACCCGGGCGGACCGGGCGGCTCCGGGCTGAAGTTCCCGACCCGGGTCACCAACAAGAACCCGCTGTGGACGAAGACGGCGAAGGCGTACGACTTCGTGGGCTTCGACCCGCGCGGGGTGGGCCACTCGGCCCCCATCTCCTGCGTCGACCCGCAGGAGTTCGTCAAGGCGCCCAAGATGGACCCGGTGCCCGACAGCGAGGCGGACAAGCGGGCGCAGCGCAAGCTCGCCGCGGAGTACGCCGCCGGGTGCCAGGAGCGCAGCGGCCGGATGCTGCCGCACATGACGACGCCCAACACCGCCCGCGACATCGACGTCCTCCGCGCCGCGCTCGGCGACAAGAAGCTCAACTACCTGGGCGTGTCCTACGGGACGTACATCGGCGGCGTCTACGCGACGCTCTTCCCGGACCATGTGCGCCGTCTGATCGTGGACTCGGTCGTGAACCCGTCGCGGGAGAAGATCTGGTACCAGGCCAACCTGGACCAGGACGTCGCGTTCGAAATGCGCTGGGACGACTGGAAGGCGTGGGTGGCCAAGAACGACGCGGCCTACCACATCGGCGACACCCCGGGAGAGGTCCAGGCGCAGTGGGAGAAGCTGCGCGCGACCGCCAAGAAGAACCCGATCGGCGGGGTCGTCGGCCCGGCCGAGCTGCTCGGCTTCTTCCAGAGCGCCCCGTACTACGACTCGTCGTGGGCCACGGTCGCCCAGGTGTGGAGCGACTACCTGGCCGGTGACGAGAAGGCGCTCGTCGAGGCCGCGGGCCCGGACATGTCCGACACCGCGGGCAACATCGCCTCGGAGAACAGCAACGCGGTGTACACCGCCGTGGAGTGTGCCGACGCCAAGTGGCCGGCCAGCTGGCGGAAGTGGGACCGGGACAACACCCGGCTGCACCGCGACTACCCGTTCCTGACCTGGTCCAACGCCTGGATGAACCTGCCGTGCGCCACCTGGCCGTCCAAGCAGCAGAACCCGCTGGAGGTCGGTGCGGGCAAGGGTCTGCCGAAGACGCTCGTCGTGCAGAGCACCCGTGACGCCGCGACCCCGTACGAGGGCGGCGTCGAGCTGCACAAGCGCCTCAAGGGCTCGCGTCTGATCACGGAGAAGGACGCCGGTTCGCACGGTGTCACCGGGCTGGTCAACCCCTGCATCAACGACCGGGTGGACGCCTACCTGCTCAAGGGCACGGTGGACGCCACGGACGTGACGTGCGCTCCGCACGCCACGCCGAAGCCCGCGAAGACCGGCACGGCCGCGAAGGCCGCCGGGGCCGTCGAGTAACGGTCGATCGGGCCCGCTTCCGTACGAGTCGGCGCGTACGGAAGCGAGCCGGGGGGGGGGGGCCCCCCCCCCGGGGGGGGGCCCCCCCGGGGGGGGGGGGGGGCGGGCCGGGGGGAAGACCCCCCCCCCCCCCCGGCGGCGCCCCCAAAGGTGGAGATTGGGG